>SOET01000077.1 GCA_021646465.1 Candidatus Kuenenia hertensis
CGACGGTAATATTTGCGATAAAAAAAATAAACGAAGAATTAAAAAACGATGACCAGTTTAAATCGTTTCTTGGTATGCTTACGGAAAAAATTAAAAAGAGTCTAAAATAAATATCGATATTGATATCATAAAATTGATACGAAAAATTATTGTAAATGTAATAAAAAGTGGAATTATTTCTGCAATATTATAGTATTTATGGATAATTTAGGCGAGATAAAGAAAAATTTAGAAAGAGAAGGTGCTGAGGGTTTTTTGGTTACAAATGAAATAAACATCAGATACATTTCGGGTTTTACTGGTTCTGATAGTGTCCTTTTGCTAACACCGGGAAATGACTATTTATTTACAGACTTTAGGTACGTTGAACAAGCACAACAGGACAATCCCAAAATAAAAATAGTAGAAAAAAAGACATCGTTGCTAAACTCAATATGTGAAAAAATAAAAAAACTTAAAA
Organism: Candidatus Kuenenia hertensis; assembly: GCA_021646465.1. Lineage (GTDB taxonomy): Bacteria > Planctomycetota > Brocadiia > Brocadiales > Brocadiaceae > Kuenenia > Kuenenia hertensis. Next base: position 461 of record SOET01000077.1, read on the forward strand.
TAAAAAAACTTTTGGTTGAGTCTTTCTATATTTCAATAGATCAGTTTAATGAGATTAAGCAAAAAGTAAATAATATTCATATGATTGCTACAAAGGGAATTATTGAGAATTATAGAAAGCAAAAAACAAAAGATGAATTAAAAAAAATACAAAAGGCTATAGAAATAGCGGAAAAAGCGTATGCAAGTATTCAAAACAAAATAAAATATGGTGTTACAGAAAAAGATATAGCGGATATTTTAGAGTATGAATTACGAATACTAGGGGCAGAAAAAAGTTCATTTGATATCATATGTGCTGTTGGTAAACATGCATCAAAGCCACACGCTCACCCCGCAACAACCAGGGTTCAGAGAGGAGATACTGTTTTAATTGATTGGGGTTCCAGGTTTCAGTATTATAATTCCGACTTGACAAGACTTAAGACCATGGATAAAATATCTTCGAAATTTCGGAAAATATATCAGATAGTATTGGATGCGCAATCTCTTGCGATTGATTGTATCAGACCAGGTATAAAGGCAAAGAAAATAGATGCTGTTGCAAGGAATTATATTAAGAAAAAAGGGTTTGGGGAGTTTTTTGGTCATGGTTTGGGACATGGTATCGGACAAGAAGTTCATGAAGGGCCTTATATTAATAAGAAAAACAACGAAATATTAAAAGAAGGTATGGTTTTTACCGTTGAACCTGGGATTTATATTCCGGAATGGGGAGGCGTTCGTATAGAAGATTTGGTATTGGTTACTCAAACTGGATGTGAGGTGTTGAGTAAACTGCCAAAGAAATTATCGGATATTAATATAAATTAAATGCGTAACTTGCAGGAATCCTGCAAAAGGCTATTGTAATGAGAGTATATTAATTAATACTTAATACATAGAAAAACTATTCAATAATAACCCATCTTGCTATCAATCCTTTAACTTTTCACAAATCCGGACTTATTTTTTACACGAGAAATATTCGTAATTAATAGAATCTATTATTCGCTTTACTATTTGACAATTACTAAATTTTATAGAAGGAAAAATAATGAACATTATAGATAAAGTAAAGCAATTGATAAAAATTATGGACGAGAGTGAGTTGTCTGAAATTGAAATACAAGAGGAGGCCACAAAAATAAAAATAAAAAAGGGGAATGCGGGATATTCACAAACTATTTCTTCCCCTGTAATTCCACCTTTATACCCTGCAAAAACCCAGCACATAGAACAACCGTTTGCAATTTCTAGTGAAATGGAGGGTTTTTCAGAGATTTATTCGCCTATGGTGGGAACATTTTACAGGGCTAATGCCCCGGGCGAGAGTCCTTGTGTTGGAGTTGGTGATTTTGTGAATGAAGAAACTGTGGTTTGTATCATAGAAGCTATGAAGATTATGAATGAAGTAAAAGCAGAAATGGTAGGGGAAGTCGTTGAAATATATGTGCAAGACGGAGAAGCGGTCGAGTATGGTCAGCCGCTCTTTCGTATTAAACAGACAAATAAGGCAAAATAAATTGACCTAAGTGACGTAGAAAAAGAAGGAATACGAAAATATGTTTTCACGGATAATGGTGGCAAACAGAGGCGAGATCGCGTTAAGAATTATTAGAGCTTGTCGGGAAATGGGGATAGAGACCGTTGCGATCTGTTCGAAATCGGATGCAAATGCTTCTTATCTGAAACAGGCGGATATTGTGGTGTGTATCGGCCCTGCCGAGTCTGAAGGTAGTTATCTAAATATTCCAAGTATTATTAGCGCTGCTGAAATTACTGATATAGAAGCAATCCATCCCGGGTATGGATTTTTATCAGAAGTGGCTCATTTTGCGGAAGTGTGCGAGTCTTCTAATATCGTCTTTATCGGTCCGAAATCTGATTCGTTAATGAAACTTGGTAATAAGACTGAAGCAAGGAAGATTGCCATAGAAAACAAGGTGCCTGTTGTTCCCGGAAGTCAGTCTGTGATAACAAGTCAGCAGCAAGCGCTGAGTGTTGCACATGAAATTGGTTATCCCGTAATCATCAAAGCCTCTTTGGGCGGCGGCGGTCGGGGGATGCGTACTGCTCACAACGATATAAGCCTTATTAATTCTTTAACTGTTGCTCAAAGAGAGGCAAAGGCCGCATTCAAAGATTCGTCAATTTATATAGAAAAATATATTGAAGATGCATGTCACGTTGAGGTGCAAGTATTTGGAGATAATTATGGCAATATCATACATTTAGGTGAAAGAGACTGCACTATGCAACGTAGACACCAAAAATTAATCGAAGAGTCTCCCTCTCCGCATATAACTGATCGTATACGTGAAGATATATGCAAAGCCGCGATAAAAATAGTAAAATCAGTTAATTATACAAATGCAGGAACTGTCGAATTTTTAGTGGATAAAGAAGGTAATTATTATTTTATAGAAGTAAATACACGTTTGCAGGTTGAGCATCCGGTTACAGAAATGGTGACGGGGATAGATTTAGTAAAGTTACAAATAAAGATTGCCAGCGGAGAGCGGTTGAATATAAAACAAAAAAAAATCCGTAGTCAGGGTGTTGCAATAGAATGCAGGATAAATGCTGAAGACCCTTATAATGACTTTCGCCCGCAGCCGGGAAAAATCACAAAGTATAACCCCCCAGGCGGAAGAGGGGTAAGGGTCGATTCACACGTTCACTCTGGATATGAAATACCCCCATATTATGATTCGTTGATTTCGAAATTAATCGTACATCAGAATACACGGGAAGAAGCAATTGCTTGTATGCGCAGGGCATTGAACGAATATGTTATTGAAGGAATTAAAACGACAATACCTTTGAACCTGGATTTAATAACCCATCCACAGTTTGCAAATGGCAATATAAATACAAACTTTGTCGACAATCTTATGACAAAAAACTAAATATAATTTATTAATTGTGAAAACAATTTTTTGTTGACACAACTAAAAAACCATGCTACTGTATGCATCTACGTTTAATAATTCATTTCAAAAATATAACTGTAATAATGGCTTACTTAAGTATAAGGGGTGAAATGATTTGAAATAATAGCGAAGAGAGTCTTTCTACAAGTGCCGCTATTCGCAAACTTCTTTAAATTTCGATATACCTTACATTTCTATTTAGTTTTTCAAAATTGAAAATTTAATGAGGCGCTTGGAATATGTGCTTTGCATTAGTTAATATGAGCAGGTGTAGTTGTTACGTGATAGATGAAGTAAAAGTATTGTTTGAATAAAGTTGTAAAAGTTGCGTGTTTTAAATTTCTAGATTTTAACATTAATTTTTTGATTATGTGAAAGGAGTATTTTAGATGTTGAGAGGAAGGATTTATAAGTTATTATTTGGCGGTTTAGCAATTTCATTTTGCTCAATTGCATTTGTTGCATCTGCTAAGGCGGGTGAGGCAAAATTTGTAAGTAATGCCGGCTGTAAATGCCACATGTCAAAAGGTTGCTTTGAAGGTGAAGAATACAAGGAAAGATTGCATTCAAATACTTGGGAAAAAAGATTGCAGGGTACGGCAGATGAAGATAATCCGGAATGTTTGAAGTGTCATGCGACAGCGGTGGATAAGAAAATCAGTAAAAAGTTTAAAGATAAAAAGTATTTGCCTAACGTCCAGTGTGAGGCATGTCATGGAGCTGGGGATGAATATGTTAAATTAAAGAAAAATTACAAAGGAAAAGGTAAAGACGCTTTCAAGAAATTATTAAAAGAGGATCCTCTCCTTGCCAGAAAAGAGCAGTATGATGCAGGGTTACTTGTTGCGGGGATCACTTCTAACACGGTAAAAGAGCAGTGTCTGGAGTGCCACTGGGAAAGCGCTGATGCAGAGAATAAATGTCCAAAAACTGATAAGGTGATGGATTACAAAGAATATTTTAAAAAGGACGATCATCGTGACGAAGATGATATAGACCTTGTCATTAAGAAGCTTTCTGATGCAGATAAGAAAAAGTGGGCGGATATATTGCCTAAGGATGATATGCTTTATTTGCCTTATAGGAAACATTAATTGGTTTGGGTTGTTAATTGAGTTATTATAGCTGGGGGCTTCCCCTGATGCGGGAAACGAACAGGAAGAGAAAAATTATGAAATTAAAACAATTACTACATTTGGTTAAACCGGGATATTTTTTCTATATTGTTCTTGTTTCTGTATTGTTTGTATGTTCTCGTGCTGCGGTGCTCACCGCAGCCGAGAACGAAACCTGTTATGGTTGTCATACAGATCCTGAAAAAATAGAAAAGACCGAAAAGGCTAGAATTGATCCGGTTACAGGTGAAATTGAGGTTGTTTCGTTAATGATCGATAGGGAAGCTTTCAGTAAGACCGCGCATGGTGCTGAAGATTTTGCATGTACCGATTGTCATTCGTCACTAGAAGATGCTGAAGATGAGGAACTGGAAGAAAATGGGCATAAGCCCAATCTTACACCTGTGGACTGTATAACGTTTTGTCATGATGACCCTGCTGCTGAGTTTTATGAGAGCAAGCATGTTAAGTTAATGAAAGAAAATAATAAGGACGTACCCACGTGCAAGGAATGCCATGGCGGGCTGACCTTTCACTTTTCTGAATATGGTGAAGCTGCTCCTATGTATGTCCTTAAGGCAACTGACCCTTTGCACAGAAAGCTCACAATAGATGCTTGTGGTTCCTGTCATGAGGATTATCTTGCCAGTTACAGAAATAATGCGCATGGTCAGGTTACTGCGCTTGGGCATACAACAACGGATGTGCCGGTTTGCTTTGATTGTCACGGAAAGCATACTATTCTCAACTCCTCGGAGCCGGAATCCAAGGTGGGACAAGACAACATAATTGAAACATGCGGTAGTTGTCACGCAAATGCAAATGCAAGTTTTGTTAAGCATGTAGAACATCCGCAGATAAAAAATCTCAATTACTACAAAACATTGCTTGTTGCTATAAAGAATTATCGCAAAGACCCTGAAACGTTGAAAAAGGCAGTTAAAAATCCCCAAACGATATTATGTATTGTATTTGTAGCATATATTGGTATTCTTGCCATAACATTTACCAAGTTTGGGCTCCATTCATTATTAGGATGGTTTGCGACTGTTCGTGACGAGTATAGGAGAAAGGGGCATTCTGATGAAGAGCAACACTAATTATTTAAGATTTTCACTATTCCATAGATTTTGTCATTTTTTGACCATCATTAGTTTTTTCGGGCTCGTTTTAACAGGGTTACCACTCGCCTTCCGTGGCTATGATTGGGCGAGATGGTTGTACGAGTTATTTGGTGGCTATCCTACGGCCGGTTATATTCATAGAGTGAGTGCCTTAATAACTTTTTTTGCCGGTTTTTTGCATTTTTCATGGCTGTTCTTCAGTATAACCATAAAAAAGAAAAAAGGGTTCTTTTGGGGGCCAAATTCAATGCTTTTGCAACCAAGGGATCTCTTTGATGTTATAGGAGATATAAAATGGTTCCTCGGTATTGGGAAAAGGCCCAATTTTGATAGATGGATTTATTGGGAAAAATTTGAATATTTATCCCTGATGTGGGGAACGATTGTGATGGCCGTTACCGGTTTAATATTGTGGTTCCCTGTGCAGTTTACAAAAGTCATTCCTGTTTCAGTTGCTAGTATTATTGATCTTCCCAGTATAGCATTGATCATCCATAGATACGAAGCGATCCTGGCGGCTGTTTTCATCTTTACAATCCACTTTATTCACACTCACTTGTTGCCTGAGAAAATGCCGGTAGATGAATCAATATTTACTGGGAGAATAACTGAAGCCGAGTTTAAGCATGAGCGGCTTGGAGAATATGAAAGGCTGAAGAATCAAAAGCAGTTGGATAGTTATAAAGTTGCCCCCCCGTCCCTTTTTGCAAAGTTTTTATCAAGGCTGATTGCGGTGCCTCTTTTAATTACCGGTTTGATATTGGTTAGCCTAATGGTTTCAGCACTTGTTGTGTGGGCGTTATAGTTGGTAGTTTTTCGTAGTAGGCAAACCATACTGTTAAGTCCGAATTTGAAAAATTCTTGAAAATTTTCAAGGTGTATGTATGACTTACAGGGTATTAATAGCTGATGATGAAGAACGCATGCGGCGTGTGCTGACTATGATATTTGACGAGATGAAGGATGTTAAGGTTGTTACGGGGAATAGTTGTGAAGATGTGCTTAACTATTTAGACAAAGAACGATTCCACCTTTTAATTACTGATTTAAAAGTCCCGGATAATAGTAGTATTGAGTTTCTTAGAGCTGTCAAAAGCAGAGTATCAGACATTCCCATCATAGTACTAACCGCCTATGGATCTGTTGGTTTTGCCATTGATGTAATGAAGGAAGGGGTTTTTGATTATCTGGTTGCCCCTTTTGAAAACGATATCCTGGAATTGGCAGTGAGAAGAGCTTTGAAGGTAAGTTCTTTGACAATAGAAAACAAGAACTTACGCAAAGCATTAGAGATGCAGTATAATTTTGGGAATATAATCGGCAATTCTCCTAATGTTGTGGAAACATTGCGATTGGTTGGAGAAGTCACTCAAACCGATTCTACTGTTTTGGTAACCGGTGAAAGCGGTACAGGAAAGGAGTTGGTTGCTCGTGCGATACATTACAACAGTGATAGAAAGTGCGGGCCTTTTGTAGCTTTAAATTGCGCGGCAATTCCAGAAAATTTGCTAGAAAGTGAGTTGTTTGGTTACGAGAAAGGGGCATTTACAGGGGCAGAGAAGACAAAAAAAGGACGATTTGAGTTGGCAGCCGGTGGAACTTTTTTTCTCGATGAAATTTCTGAAATGACATCTGCTGTCCAGGCAAAAGTGCTTAGAATTATTGAATCGAAGGAGCTTGAGCGTCTTGGTGGAACGGATACCATAAAGGTTGATGTAAGAATTATATGTGCGACAAATAGAGATCTCATACAAATGGTAAAAGAGGGAAAGTTTAGGGAAGATCTCTATTATCGTATCAGTGTCTTTCCCATAACATTACCAGCATTAAGAGATAGAAGTGAAGATATTATTCCCCTGAGCAAGCATTTTATTAATCACTTTTCGGCAAAAATGGGCAAAACACCAATTGTGTTGAGTCCGGAGGTTGAAAAGATGTTAATAAGGCACAAATGGGAGGGAAACATCCGAGAGCTGCAGAACGTCATAGAACGTGCAGTTATTTTGTGTAAAAATGGTATCATTAAAACGGAACATCTCCCTATATCTATCGCGCGAGGATACACTCCTTCGGAACTAAACGAAAACATTTCTCAAAATAATTCCATAAATTTTGAAATACCGCCTAACGGCTTATCGTTAGATGCTCTCGAAAAACAACTAGTTGCAAAAGCTTTGGAAAAGAGCAAAAATAACATTACAAAAGCTGCAAAACTTCTTGGATTAACTCGTGGGACTTTTCGGTACCGATTGCAGAAATATGGTCTTTCAAATTAAAAAGACATTCCCCAGTGACTAGTATGTCAAATTTGCAATATGAAACAATTCAACATGGCTGATAACTGCCAGAAAATACTTTCAAAGTTACATTTTCAGTTACGTGTTATTAACAACAAGTTCTTAGCAAGATGATATTTACAAATTATGTTCAAATTGCGCAGTTGTTGGTATAGATTATGCTTTATTGATGTCTTATGCATTTTTAAAAACTTGTGGTAATTTTTATTTTAAATAATGAGAGGGGGTGAAGCGAAATGAAGAAAAGTGTTATAGTTTTGTTGGGGTTTTTTGGCATGTTGTTTACCATTGTTTCTTCCAGCTATGCATTGTGGGATAAACCTTGTGGTAAGAGACAAATTATGGAGGCTTACTATTGCAAGGACTGCAAAGAAATCCGCGAATTTGATGAATGTTCTGAGATCGGCTACATTTGGGATTTCAAAGCACACAAAGAGGCAGGTGATACGAAACACACTAATTTACCGGCAGCGTGGGGATGTCAGAAAATTGCGTATAGTTGCATAAACACTGAGTGTGAAGCATACGGTAAGTGCATACCTCATCCAGGGATTTGTGAAGTGTGTATGGACGATATTACCAGTACAAAGGTATGGTCCAGAGTGACATTTAAATGCCCTAAATGTGGTGCAGAACATGAAGAGCCGGGCAAGAATTTCAAGGCAAAAGAAGGTTTACACCCTACACAGTTAGAAACAGGTGGAGAATGTGAGACTTGTAGTGTTGAACTTGAAATGATTTGTGAGAAGTCCGGTACATGTCCACATGTGGAAAGATAGTCTAGTGATAAGTTTATGATCATTTTTATGTGGTGATTAGGAGGGAAATGAATAAGATGATACGAAAGGGAATGATAGGAGCGTTGATGCTAGGAGCAGCAGTAGCGCTGG
>SOET01000031.1 GCA_021646465.1 Candidatus Kuenenia hertensis
TATTACAGCAGGTTAAGAAACTTCGGCATTTCTTAACTTCACGGCACAAACAAAGTACACAAAGAACACTGAGAAATTAAATTTTTCCGTTGATAACTCGCCGAATACCATTCTTTAGTAAAAGCTCATTGAAATTGATGAGTAATCCTAACTTCTTGCCCGATAAGCGTAAATAAGTTAAAAGTTGTTTCAAATGAATATCCTCAATTTGTTTAACCGATTTTAACTCTACCAAAACAATATCATTTACAACAATATCTACACGATATCCTTCATCTATGATTATTCCCTCATAATTTATAGAAATACTTTTTTGAGCCTCCGTTTTATAACCATTTTTGTTCAGCTCAAAAACAAGGGCTTTTTCATATGCGGATTCTAAAAGACCCGGACCCAAGGCAGAATGAACCTTAATAGCCAATCCAATAATTTTTTCACTTAATTCATTTTCATTCATTTTTTCTCCGTGAGCTTTGTGCCCTCCGTGAGAGATACTTTTTAAGCCACAGCATAAAATTCTAAATGTTTTCCTCTCACAAAGTACACAGAGTACACAAAGTTTTATATGGTTTTTTTGTGAGCTTTGTGTTCTCTGTGAGATGCTTTTTAAGCCACGGCATAAAGCTCGTTTTCCAGTTCTTCAATAATGCGAAGATACTGGTCTCTCCCGCCGAAAATCTGCACGATTTCCGTGGGCGTTCCGATTTGATTAAACGGTTCTATTCTCAAAACTGCAAGGTCTTCGATATTTTCAATGCCTTCATCGGCATATTTATCCAGGAGTGCCTCAATAACCTTCCGCGCCTTCTCCCCGTATTTTGTGAAATAATTGCGCTTCTTTACCTTTTCGACTCGTTCCCGCCGGGTAAGCGCAGGCATGTCCCATGCAATGTGGCAGATAAGGTCAAAGACGTCTAAATCTTTTTTTACCTCTGCCATTAAGTTTTCCGGAATAATCCCATGTGATTCCAATTCTTCTATAACTGCTTTCTTCTTATGAGCGCTGTTCCAGCGGGCAAGAAAATTATCGAGGGATTGAAACTCCTGTAAGATGCTTTTCTTAGTATAATCTTTGAGGCTTTCGGTGATAAGATTTCCGTTTGCGTCCAGATGTTGAACCCGCTCGTTTAACACAGAAACATCCACCCCTGCCACATATATCTTCTGTCGGGGCTCAGACACAATTTCACCTCCCTGAATAATGTCCGGTGGGGAGTATTCGTCCGGTGTTTCTTCTTCCAAATCCACGGGCTGTCCAGTCTCCGGATCAATAATCTCCTGGTCTTCTTCAGGATGAATATCCTGATCCGTTAATTCGTCTTCACCCGTAACCTCCCTGATCATAACCGGATCGCCGTCAAAAGCCGGATCCGCAAAAAGATCTGTCACATTGCGAAAATCCATAATTGCGAAGAACATCTTATCGTACTCTTCGTTAATACGAGTTCCGCGTCCTATGATTTGCTTGAATTCTGTCATAGACCTGATATTTGAATCAAGCACGATCAGTTTGCAGGTCTGCGTGTCAACGCCGGTGGTCATCAATTTTGACGTGGTAGCAATAACCGGATAACGTTCCTCAGGATTTATGAAATTATCCACTTCGCGCTTGCCTTGTTCATCATCACCGGTAATACGCATGACATACCTGTGGTTTTCAAGCGCCAGGTCAGGGTTTTCAATAGCAATGGCCTGCCTCACGCGCTCGGCATGTTCAATATCCACACAAAAAATTATTGTTTTATCGAAACGATTCGTTTTCCTCAAATACTCTGATACTTTTCTGGCAACTATCTTCGTTCTCTCATCAATCACTAAATTTCTATCAAAGTCTTTGATGTTATAAATCCTATCCTCAATTTCATTGCCATCCATGTCTTTTTTGCCTGCTTCAGGCCGCCAACCTTCAAGATCGGTATTAAGTCCAACCCGAATGACTTTGTAAGGGGCGAGAAACCCATCCTCAATACCTTGTTTGAGTGTGTAGGTATACACCGGATCACCAAAGTATTCGATGTTTGATATTTCTTTTGTTTCCCTCGGTGTTGCAGTAAGGCCGATATGAGTTGCGGAACGAAAATAGTCAAGTATTGCTCTCCATGCGCTATCAGCGGCCGCGCTTCCACGATGGCACTCATCAACAACCACAAGATCAAAAAAGTCCCTACTGAATTCTTTGTACGCATCCTTGTCTTCATTGTAGTTCGTTAACCCCTGATAGAGGGCAAGGTATATCTCAAACGCCTTATCAATCCTTTTCTTTTTTATGACGGTCATGCGGTCTTTGAAATGTTTGAAATCACCACGTTTGGTCTGATCAATAAGCACATTGCGGTCTGCTAAGAATAGAATCCGTTTTCTTCGTCCGTTTTTCCAAAGGCGGTATATAATCTGAAAAGCGGTATAGGTCTTTCCTGTTCCGGTAGCCATCACGAGAAGGATTCTATTCTGTCCGCGGGCGATGGCTTCCACGGTTCGGTTAATGGCTATCTGCTGATAATAGCGGGGCGAGCGTCCTGATCCGTCAAAGAAATAGTCAAAAAATGCGATCTCCTCCTGTTCGGGAGTTTCTATCTTTTTATATCTTTTGTACATATTCCAAAGCTCATCGGGAGAAGGGAAAGCCATCAAAGACAATTCCTTCTCAATTTGTCCGGAGAAACCGGAGCGGTCATGTTGAACAAAGCCGTCACCGTTTGAACTGAACGCAACCGGAACATCAAGTATCTCCGCATAGTTTAATGCCTGCTGTAATCCGGCTCCCACAGAGTGATTGTTGTCCTTCGCTTCGATAACAGCGATAGGGATATTCGGCTTAAAGTAAAGAATAATATCCGCACGCTTTCTTTTACCCCGGACAGACATTTTGCCTTTTACAAAGATTCGTCCGTCAGTAAAAAATACCTCTTCCCGGACTTGTTTCTCAACATCCCATCCGGCTTGAACAAGTGCAGGCAGGATAAACTGCGTGCATATATCTCTTTCCGACAAATTTTTTTTATGAATCATTTGTTTTTTGGTACCAATTTTTCTTATTAACATTTAATTTTTTCAATTCGTGGGATGGGCGTTTGAGGGTAAGTTCGTGAGCAAGCACTTTTTGTTGGAATAAAGAGATTTTATAATTTGATGCAGGCATTCTTGTTGAAACATTTTCCATTTTGTTTTTCGTTTCTTTTTTATTTCCCCTACTATAGTCTTAACATTTTTGTTTATACCGTAAAGCCTTACGAATGAGGTTGTCATCGGCCGTTAATAAAATAACTACTTAACCTCTTTCCGTGCAGGCATCAAGGCTTGTAAAATTCATTTGTTCAAGTTCTATTGCACGTCTTTCAATGTGAGTATCAAATTTAAGCAGCAAACATCCAAATAAATTTTCATTTTTAAAAATGTCAACATTCTAATTATTCCAAATTACGACTAAATGCGTTCTTACTGTACATTTATGGATTATTTTTGTCAAGGTGGAGATTGATTTGGTTAAGTACATTATTCTATTTTGCCAACAAAGATGTTAAAAGCGGCTTATCATGAATCGTATAGCAAGAATTCCTTTTAATCGTGAGTGGGAGCATTCCCATTCATCTCTGTACAGATTTTCGGCTGTCTTTTGTTGTCTTTTTTGTTTTATTCGTCCTCTATTTGTTTTGCCAAGAACATAATAAATCGATTCCCAAATATCTTCAGTCTCAATGCTCTGATATTCTTTGATTATTTCCTTATTCAAAAATTAAGTTGACTTTCATATTTTCTCATTTATCATTCATTAAAGACAGTGCCGGTGGCATAAATCATGGCTTATTGATGATTTCTCTTATGTCCCTAATGTGAATGTATTGCTAAATGGTCCCGGAGAGGTTATGTTAGAAGCGGTTGAAAAATCTCAAATTCCGGTAAATCGCAGGAAGGTCCTCTACTTTACAGGCTGGGGTTTTATTGGTGCATTTGTAACAATAATAGCCGGCTCAATTATCAGGTTTTTTTTCCCCAGAACTATCTTTGAACCTCCCACTCGTTATTCAATCGGATTTCCTTCCCAATATACTTTAGGCGTAAGTGAAAAATTTAAAAAACAATTCAGGGTCTGGGTTGTCAGGGAAGCGGATAAATTGTACGTTCTTGAGGCAAAGTGCACCCATCTTGGCTGCACCCCCAACTGGCTTGCGTCCGAGGGAAAATTCAAATGTCCATGCCACGGCAGCGGTTTTACTCCGGAAGGCATTAACATAGAGGGTCCCGCACCGCGGCCTTTGGAACGATTTAAAGTAACATTGGCTGATGATGGTCAAATTATTGTCGATGAAAGTAGCAGATTCAGGGGAGAACGGGGAGAATGGGACAAACCGGGGGCTTTTTTAAAGGTATAAAATGGAAAACCAGCAAAAAGATACATTTATCAGCAAATACAAAAAACTTGTAAAAGAAAAAGGATTCTTTGGCGCATATTTCACTTTAGTGCTTCAATCAAAGGTGTGGGGTTCTGTTTTCAGGCATGGTTTTTCCGATACACCTAAAAACAGGATGTTAAAGATTGTTTCCAATGTGTTTCTCCATTTGCACCCCGCAAAGGTTAAAAGGCACGCCCCGCAATTTAAATTTACCTGGTGTATGGGAGGGATCAGCTTTTTCCTGTTTTTAGTGCTTACGGTTACCGGCATATTATTGATGTTTTATTATCGTCCCACTGTTCATGATGCATATTGGGATGTAAAAGACCTTGAATATCAGGTGCCATTTGGGGCATTGTTGAGAAATCTTCATCGCTGGGCGGCACATTTAATGGTAATTACGGTATGGCTGCATATGTTCCGTGTTTTTGCAACGGGTTCGTATAAACATCCAAGGGAATTTAATTGGTGTGTTGGCGTTGTTCTGCTTGTAGTTACTCTTCTTCTTAGTTTTACCGGGTATTTGCTTACATGGGATCAGTTGGGATTTTGGGCGGTTACGGTTGGAACGAACATGGCGCGTTCCACACCATTACTTGGCCATGAAGGGCCTTTTGGGGAACAACTGGGAATGACTTCCCACAATGATATCCGTTTCGCCCTTTTGGGCGGTTCACTTGTTGGCGGCAATGCATTATTAAGGGCGTATGTATGGCATTGTATCGGGCTTCCAATAATTATCAGTGTATTTATGATGGTGCATTTCTGGCGAATTCGTAAAGACGGGGGCATATCAGGGCCACTTTGATGTTTTTGTTTATAGATTTTAAACCATGGAAAATATATGGGCTATTATAACTAAACCGGACAACATTCCTATTGTGGCATTGATTTTTATGCTGTTCTTCTTTTCTTTTATCACCTTCCAGCAGGCATTCAGGAACGACAGCAGGCCGAAACAGGAAGAACGTCAAAAAGGAGAATAATGATCCATGGAGTATACGATTGTCAAGGCAGATGATCATTGGTTCCGGCAGAACATAAATTGCCAGTTTGCATGTCCTGTGAACACCCCCGCAATGAATTATATAGAACGGATTGTTTATGAAAATTTTGACTCATCGTTGTCCCTTAATTTCATGGCAAATCTCTTTCCCCATATTCTTGGGCGGGTATGTACCCATCCTTGTGAAACCGCATGCAGGAGGGGTGCAATTGACGCCCCAATTGCCATCTGTTCACTGAAAAGAAGCGCAGCGGATTTTGCCGTTAATCAATTTCCTCAAAAAAAAGTCGCCGTCAAAAAAACCGGTAAACGCATTGCGATTATTGGCTCAGGCCCATGCGGCCTTGCAGCAGCCCATGATTTAGCGGTAAAGGGACACGATGTTATTATATATGAAGCGCTGCCGGTTGCGGGAGGCATGCTCAGCGTGGGAATTCCGCCGTATCGTCTGCCGCGCGGCATAATAGAAGATTCTATAAACTGGATAAAGAATTTTGGCGTTGAAATTCTGTTAAGCACACCTATACATACCCCGGAAAAGTTTGAAGAACTCTTAAATGCATTTGACGCCGTATACATTGCAAGCGGTGCGCACAAATCTTCCCGTATGGATATTGCCGGAGAAGAACTGGAAGGGATAATGCATGGCGTTGCTTTTATGAAAGATACTAATCTTGGAATACTGAAAAGCGTTCCAAAAAAAGTGGTGGTGATTGGCGGAGGTTTTACTGCGATTGATTGCGCACGTTCATCTCTGAGGTTGGGAGCCGGTGAGGTATCGATTGTATACCGGCGAAGCAGGGAAGAAATGCCTGCAGGCGAGATTGAAGTTCGCATGGCGGAGGAAGAGGGTATTGAAATGCTTTACCTGACTACTCCTGTCAGATTGATAGGGAAAGATGGAAAAGTGACACATATGGAATGTGTAAAGAACAAACTTGGAGAACCTGACGAATTTGGTCGCCGCAGACCGGAGGCCATTGAAGGAAGCAATTTTACAATGGATGTAGATATGGTTATTCCTGCCATTGGGCAGGCGCCGGATATTACTTTCCTTTCAGACCAATTTGGCATAAAAATCAATAAATGGGGGATGCCGTTAATTGACGCAGAAACAGGCATGACATCACGGGAGGGAGTCTTTGCGGGAGGCGACTGTGTAACGGGGCCAAGGAACGTGATAGAGGTTATTGCTGACGGAAGAAAGGCTGCCAGGTCTCTGCATACTTACCTGACAGGGCAGAAAAAAGAAGAATTTCTGTTTTATTATAAACAACAAAGTCCTTCAAAAAGAGTCCTTGATTATGATGCTACACCAAGACAAGAGCAGGAATCGCTCCCGCTTGACAAAAGAGGATGTTTGGAAGCCGAATCAGAACTGGGGTTTTCCAGGGAGAACGCCTTGAAGGAGGCAAATCGTTGCCTGCTTTGCCATTTTAATATCTTTATCGATGAGAAATGCGTCTTATGCGGTGGTTGTATCGATGTTTGTCCGTATGACTGCATATCGATGGTTTCTCGTGAAAATGTTTCTGTGCCGGACTCGTTCCATGATGAAGAGGACATCTCTGAAGAGTGGGATGCTGCGATGGTAATTGATGAAGAAAAGTGCATCCGATGCGGCTTGTGCGTAAAGCGTTGTCCTGTGAACGCCATTACTATGAAACGCTTTGCCTATTCTGAGGAGTAGCGGATAACACTTTAAAAATTGTAGCTGATGTAAAATATATAATGAATACCTTTTCGTGAAAGAATATGGGTAATAGCGAAGAAAATAAAGAAAAGAAAGGCAGATACCGCACCCTTGTCTTTATAAAAGGCAAGACGTATGCCAAGGAAAAAGACCTTGATATTTCAGAGGGTGAAATAGCCACATGGCCTTACTTAATGAGAAAAGAACTCCTGGCGGCAATTATTTGCACAATAGTGCTCATAGTTTGGTCGATTCTGTTTAACGCCCCTCTTGAAGAACTTTCCGATCCTACAATGACTCCAAATCCTGCAAAGGCCCCGTGGTACTTTCTGGGGTTGCAGGAAATGCTTGTTTATTTTGATCCATGGATTGCCGGTGTTGTTTTTCCAATGCTGATAATAGCTGGTTTAATGATTATTCCTTATGTGGATTTTAACCCAAAGGGAAATGGTTATTTTACCTTTAAGGAAACAAAATTTGCGATGCTGACATTTTGTTTCGGATTTCACATCTTGTGGATACTATTGATCATCGTCGGTGTGTTTATGCGGGGGCCTGGCTGGTTATGGTTTTGGCCATGGCAGGAGTGGGATCCCCATCGGGTTGTTGCAGAAACAAATTATGACTTAACCAGTTTTGCAGGCGTAAAATCAGATTCTTTTTTGGGTTTTATGCTTGGCGGCGCAGTTGTATTCGGCTATTTTTATGCGGGGATATCTCTTCCCTATCGATTTTTAAAACGCGGGAAAAATATGGCAATAGAGAAGCTGGGTTTTGTTAAATACACAATCGTTGCCTTTCTTTTTCTCTGCATGATGGCGCTTCCGATAAAGGTCTTTTTACGGTTAGCGCTTCACATAAAATATATCTGGGTGACGCCCTGGTTTAACATATAATTTTCTATTATTCACGTACCATTATGGAAACCGGAATAAAGCAAAAAAAAGAAAAAAGAGAAGAGGAAAAATCCTATTCGGCTGTCTTTGCTGCTGTAAGTTTTATCCTTGTCGCAGTTACCTTATGGGCGGTTGTAAATGAGGTGGTTGACAGACGTCCCTGGAAAAAGTATCAAAGAAAATTTTATCAGTTGGAATATGAAAAAGTAAAGGAAGAGTACGAAAAGTCACTCGCCCTTTTTGAAAGTCCGGAAGTTCAGGAAAAATATAGGGAAACAACAGATGCGTTAAAGCAAGCCAACGACGCTTTTCTTGCTCCTGCGGTACAGGCAGAATACAAAAAATTGTCCGCAGAAGAAAAGCGTGTGGAACAAAATGTTGAATCATTGCGATTCCTGTCGGTTGTTGCGAGAAATGAAATTATGGAGAAAGAGTATCTCTATGGAAAAACGCAGAACGAGCAAATTAAGGAAGAAATAGAAGCGCTGGAAAAAGAAAACGAAGAATATACCGTAAAACTGAAAGCGGCTGAAAACCAACTTGTGTTAATCAAGGCAAGGCTTGGGGAACTGAAAGCCGATGTCGTGAAATATACGAATGAAATAGATTCATACACTGCTGGTCTGGAGAATAGTAAAAACTGGCTTAAAAAGCTCGAAACCGCAAAGCCAGGCCTTCAGGTATATCAAACATATTTGGAGGATATAAACGTAGTTGACCGATGCATGTCGTGTCATGTCGGCATAAACAAATCAGAAAGTGTTTCCGAAGAAGAGCCATACGCAAGACATCCTGACATGCAATTATATCTTGGGAATCACCCCCCGGAGAAATTTGGCTGTGTTTTATGCCATGAAGGACAATCAAGCGCAACATCGGGTGTGAAAAAGGCACACGGTGAGGTTGAATACTGGCTTACTCCGTTACAGCACGGTAAGATTGCACAAGCTTCATGCATTAAATGCCATAATGAGGGAAGAGAGGTAAAAGGGGCAGATGTGCTTTGGAGAGGGAAAAAGTTATTTGAGGAACTTGGTTGTTATGGTTGTCATGATACAAAGGGTTTCGGAGAATATAAAGACAGAATTATCGGGCCAAGTTTGCGCAATATTAAAAATAAGGTAAAACCGGAATGGATAACGGACTGGATAAAAGATCCAAAGGGATTTCGGCCTACTACCCGAATGCCAAATTTCATGTTGTCAGAGGAAGAATCTCGTGCGATAGCAGCATATTTGTGGCAGCATGCAGATGACACAAAGGAAAATTATGGTGAAACTATACAGCTTACTGAAGATGAATACGAACAGGGCGATTTTCTTTTTGAACAAATAGGTTGTTTAGCATGCCATAGTTACGAGGAAGACGCTGAAAGAATGTTTGCTCCTAATTTGGCAAGGATTGGTGAAAAAATGCTCGATATGTATCTGGTTGAGTGGATTCTTAACCCAAAAGCAAAAGAACCGCTTACAAGAATGCCTAATTTCAGAATTGAAGAAATGAATGCCCGCCTTATTGCCGGTTATTTGATGAACAAAACAAAACAGCCTTCTGTCGAGGATGAATTAAAAAATGTTGAATGGCTAACAGACAAAGAAAAGGCGCGTACAGGGGACGCATTAATCAAGAGATACGGCTGTTTCGGCTGCCATGAAATTAAAGGCATGGAAGGGATTGGAAAAATAGGCACCGAATTGTCTGACATTGGGTCAAAACACATACAATTATTTGATTTTGGTCTTTTGGAAAAAAAGATATTGGGGGAATTTGGGCTAAAGCATTATACGGAAAACGTAGGTGCGGCAAGAAGGGCATGGTTGCAGGCGAAGCTGGAGAATCCAAGGCAGTTTGATAAAGGAAAGTATAAAAAGCCGGAAGACCGTCTGAAAATGCCTGACTTTGAATTGTCCGGGGAACAAATAGAGGCTTTGGTCGTATTGCTTACCGGATTGAAGGAAGAAAAATTGCCTGAGAAATATGTTGCAACATTATCTGAGAGGCAAAAAGCAATCGCTGAAGGCAAGGGGCTAATAGGAAAATACAATTGTACCGGGTGCCATCAGTTTGATTTGGACAGAGTATATCTTAGCAATGGAACAGAACTTTCTGGTATTGTAAAAATACAGGAAGAGGACGGTATTTATTTCCAGTTAATGGTGGACAACGAACGTTATGGACATAAAGCAGGAGAGATAGTGTTCGTAGCAGAAGAGGATATTGAAAAGCTGGACAAAACAACGGAAATTGAATTGGCAAATTTGATTATCGAATATCATGTAGAGGAAAAAGGTATAATGCCTGAAGAGGCAAGGGTCTTTACTCCGCCATTGTTATACGGTGAAGGCAAGAAAGTACAGTGTAAATGGGCGTTCGAATTTTTAAAAGAACCGTTTGATCTCAGACCATGGCTTGATGTAAAAATGCCATCGTTTGGCATATCAATCGAAGAAGCAACTAATCTTGCCATATTTCTTGCGGCAAAAGATGATGAACGATACCCTTATGATTTCATAGAAGAAACAAAAAAGGGTTATATAGAAGAGAAGGAAAAAGCATTTCCTGGCTATCTTGAAATGGCAAAGAACCTTTTTGAGTCGGAAGATGTGCATTGTTTGCAATGCCATATAAGAGGCAATAAAATGCCTGAAGGAGAACCTGCCGATTGGGCGCCGGATCTTATGCTTGCAAAAACAAGACTTAAGCCGGAATGGATCAAGAGATGGCTTTTAGATCCGCAATCAATACAACCGGGGACAAAAATGCCGAAATTTTTCAGAGAAGGAGAATTTCAGAAATATATTCCTGGTTCACCCGAAGAACAGGTAGAGGTTATGAAGGACTTTTTGATGAATCTTTGGGAGTAGAAGCAGTACTTACAACGTTATTGATTACAAAAGAGGCTGTCTGAAAGTATTTGACGATAGCGAAAGGGTTTTTATTCATTAGAATGGTAAAGAATTTTTTTGGGGAGGAATGTGATGAATTTCTTATTGGAAATTGCTGCACGTGATTTTGATTTGACCGATGCAAACAAAGCAGACATAAATAAGTATGCGGAAAAGCTCGAGACCGCTTATGACCGGATTATTCGTTGCAAAGTGGTGGTGGAAGCCCTCCGGCACCGGGAATACAGAGGGCTTTTGTATAATGTAAAGATTGTTGTGACAATCCCTGGTTCAGAACTTATAGTAAAACGCAAGCCAAACGAAGATTTCCACCTTGCGGTAAAAGATTCTTTTAATGCAATGCGCAGAAAACTGGAAGATTTTGTTGAGCAGCGGCGTGGCAAGGTAAAACACCATGATGAAATTCCTCTTGCCCGTATCAGCAATTTATTTCCCGAAGAGGGGTATGGTTTTATTACCTCATCCGATGGGCGGGAGATTTACTTTCACAGGAATAGCGTATTGAACCATGATTTTACACGTTTGGAGAAGGGAATGGAAGTGCGTTTTGTTGAAGAAACAGGAGAAAAAGGGCCGCAGGCGAGTTCCGTAACGGTAACGGGATGATACGTTGATATTCACATCATGAGTAAAAATAATCAGCCGGAATTTTGGGAAAAACAACGAAGCGAGAAAGGACCTGATTTGCATATTGTACAGGTCCGGTATGATTGGCTTAAACATCCCAAAAGCATGAAAGAACTGAAAAGATTAATCATAGAAGCAAATGACTGGGTGAATGTTGTCGCAACCACTCCTGAAAATGAAATCGTAGTTGTTCGGCAATTTCGATTCGGTGTTGAACGGATTACTACCGAAATACCTGGCGGCATGGTTGATCATGGAGAAAATTCCAAAACAGCGGCAATGCGTGAATTGAGAGAAGAAACAGGGTACACCAGCGCAGAATGGCAGTATCTTGGTTCGGTCGAGCCAAATCCCGCCTTTTTAAACAATGTGTGCCATTCATGGCATGCGAAAAACGCAATCCAAACTGATGAGATGCATCCGGATGAGGAAGAGGATATTGTGGTTGCAACGCTTACTCTGGAAGAAATACGTCAGGAAATTCAAAAAGGCAACTTCAGGCATTCTCTGGCACTTTTAGCGCTCACCAAAATATTTGATTTGTGGAACGGAAGCCTTTATAGTGCAATTATGGCGTGAATGTGGAGAAAGATATGCCCTAACATTTTTACGGTAAAATAGAATTACCAAATAGCTGTATATACAAAAATGGACATATCACTTGCAACCTAATGTCATTAAGTTAAGGAACCAACTCTGACAGGGTTTAAAACCCTGTCAGAGTTTATCTTTATTGCACTGAAGTACATTACATCCATGGCGCTAAATAATCAATATGATACACATCGATTATCAACCAAAACAGCTTTGTCCAGGCGCTCGTAAATTTTTGCAGCTTTTCAGGTTCGTTTTTATACGCTTCCGCTAAAAGGTTAAACAAATATTGATGGATATAACCCCAGAGAGCCAGGTTTAACCTCATTGGTATATACAAATCCTCATTTCCAAAAATCGGCACGTGTACTGCACCAACCCATCTCACATAATTCCAGAACTCTTCGTCCCATTTGCATTCAACAATCTTCAGGATAAAGATTTTCTGCCTTGCCCTTCGAACCTTTACATACTCATCGGATATCTTGCCTGTCTCATCCATAAACCATTGTGATAGCCATGGATCATTGATTAGTTTTTCCCAGTAGATATGATCAAGAATTTTTTCCAGGTGTGGCGCTACAAATTCCTCAACTGATTGCTTAATTGCCTCTGTATCTTTGTCGGTAAAATTCAAGCAATTCGACATATACTCAAAACGTTTCATTATGTCCATGCTTGTATCCCTATAAATGTTCCAGGGTTTGTTGAATGCCGGAACATCTAAAATAGGAATAGATTTGCCCGTTGATTTCTTATTTTTCGCTTCCATCGGAAAAGTTTTCATCCACGCCTCTGCCATTGCTGTTGCCATTTATATTACGCTCCTTACAACTAAGTTCACAAAATAAATATTCCAAAATAATGCAAAACACTAAAAAACTCTTTTCTATTCTTTTTCCTTCATGCCTCCTTCTTATCACAAAATTTTCACGTTCTCCCTAATTTTACCCTTTTGTAGTTAGCAAGCGTTGTGCCAAAAAAATCTCATATTTTATTGTTTTTGTAACTAATTATTATGCAAAGGGTTATGGTTGTGGTTGCTTTTGATGAAGTACATTGATTATATTTCAATACATAGAAAAAAATAGGTTAACAGAAAATTTTTCGGAGATGTCTTTAAAACGCAAAAAATGGAACGAAATAATTTCGTTATCATAGATAAATTCAATATGCTTTTGCTAATTAGTATCTTTCCGGGAAAAAAATTCATAATGATGCAAGTTACAGAAAATTAAAAAGAAACCTTTTAAAAACCGGCCCTCTTTATTCGTTATACAATAATCCATCCTTGATCTTTTTTTATTCTGAGATATAATCCAGCAGAAGATATTAATGAAAACAAATTACGTCAGGAAACGCATAATGTTAAATGAAAAGATAGGTTTTATTGGCGGCGGCAAGATGGCAGAGGCGCTTTGCAAAGGCATTATTAATGCCGGCCTTAGTAATAGCAATAATATGATGGTAAGCGATGTCATTGCTGAACGATGCCGTCTCTTAAATAAAGAAACTGGCATACAAACCACCCAAAACAATCACGATATTGCTGCTTTTGCAGACGTTATTATTCTCGCGGTAAAGCCGCAAATTATCGGAAAAGCTCTTACAGATATTAAAAATGATATAACTCCCCGCCATTTAATCATATCAATTGCCGCTGGCATTCCCATACATTTTATTGAATCAAAACTCCGGGAAAACGTCCGTGTTATAAGGGTTATGCCTAATACACCATGTCTGATCGCTTCTTCTGCAACTGCCTTTGCATTGGGAACACACGCAACAGAAAGTGACGGAACACTGGCATACAACATATTTAATGCTGTCGGAAAAGTTTTCCAGCTTGAAGAAAAATATCTGGACGCCGTAACGGGAGTAAGCGGGAGCGGGCCTGCCTATGTGTATATGTTTATTGAAGCATTGTCAGATGGAGGCGTAAAAATGGGGCTTCCAAGAGAAATAGCAACTACCCTTGCAGCGCAGACAGTACTGGGCGCAGCGAAAATGGTGCTGGAAACCGGGCAACACCCCGCACAACTAAAAGATGCCGTTACTTCACCCGCAGGAACAACTATTGACGGAATAAGCAAATTAGAAGATGGCGGATTACGCGCCACCGTTATAAATGCAGTAGAATCCGCCGCTTTAAAATCTAAAAAATTGGGAGAACTTTTATAAATGGAAATAAGCGCTATACGAAAAGAAAAAACTGAACTTGCGGTCAATACATTAAAAATGCTTTCTGCTGATGCTGTTGAAAAGGCTCAATCAGGACACCCCGGATTACCAATGGGATTCTCAGACATTGCTTTTGTTCTCTGGATGCAGTTTTTGAAGTTTAACCCAAAGGACCCGAACTGGCCTAACCGGGACAGGTTTATCCTTTCCGCAGGTCACGGTTCTATGCTGCTTTATTCTTTATTGCATCTTTTTGAATATGATCTATCCCTGGATGAGATAAAACAATTTCGACAACTGAACAGCAAAACCCCGGGACACCCGGAATACGGCCACACACCCGGTGTGGAAGTTACTACAGGCCCTTTGGGACAAGGTTTTGCGAATGGTGTTGGAATGGCAATCGCCGAGCGGCTATTTGCGGAACGGTTTAATCAAAATGGCAACAAAATTATTGATCATACCATTTACGGAGTGGTAAGCGACGGCGATCTGATGGAGGGGATTTCCTCTGAAGCGGCTTCCATTGCAGGCCATCTTGGACTTTCCAACATCATCTATATTTACGACAATAATCACATTACAATAGAAGGAAACACCTCCCTCGCTTTCACTGAAGACGTGGCGAAACGTTTTGAAGCGTATTCCTGGAAGGTTTTTAAAATTGACGGACACAATCATAATGAAATTGCAGAGGCCATACAAGCCGCACAGAATGAGAAAGAAAAACCATCGCTTATTATTGCAACAACACATATTGGAAAAGGGAGCCCGAATAAACAGGATACTGCGGGTGTTCACGGAGAACCTTTGGGGAATAAAGAACTTGAATTGACAAAAGAAAATATCGGCTGGCCAAAAACACCTGCTTTTTACATTCCGGATGAAGTAAAACAATTATGTGCAGACCGGGTAAAAGAGCTAAAAGAAGTTTATGAGAATTGGCAAAATACCTTTCATGCCCGCGTAAAAGAAGATCAGAATTTTTCCAACGAGTGGAATGCTTACATGAAAAAAGAAATTCCTGGCGGCCTTGAATCGAAACTACTCGAAACTATCAAAAAAGATTCCATAGCTACCAGGGCTGCCTCCGGAGAAATGATGCAGGTAATCGCACAGCACTTGCCCTCTCTCATCGGAGGCTCTGCTGATCTTCATCCTTCCACCAAAACATTCATTAAGGGATCACCTGCCCTCAGCAAAAACTCCTTCGAAGGGAAAAATATTCATTTCGGAATAAGAGAGCACGCCATGGGCGCCATACTCAACGGAATGGCCCTTTATGGAGGCATTATTCCCCATGGTTCCACATTTCTTACCTTCTCAGATTACATGAGGCCATCCATCCGGCTTGCCACATTAATGAAACTTCAGGTAATTTACGTATTTACGCATGACAGCATATTTCTCGGCGAAGACGGCCCTACTCATCAGCCAATTGAACATGTACCCTCGTTGCGGCTGATACCAAATCTGCTGGTAATACGGCCATCGGACGCGACCGAAACTGCATCGGCATGGGTGGCAGCACTCAACCATAAAAACGGACCTACAGCACTAATACTTACGCGGCAAAACCTTCCGGTAATTAATCGTTCTTTATATGCTTCTTCGGAAGGGTTAAAACATGGTGCATACATATTAAAAGATTCCTCGGGCACTCCTGACATAATTCTTATGGCATCGGGGTCTGAGGTATCGATAGCACTTGAAGCCACTTTAAAATTGCAGGAAAAGGGCATCGCCTCCCGACTCGTAAGCTTCCCTTGTTTTGAATTATTCAGGGCAAATTCAGATTCATACAAAAACAATATTTTACCCTCATCGTGTACCAAACGTGTCGCCATTGAAGCCGCGGCAAAGGGGAGTTGGTACGAATTTGTGGGTCTCGACGGCCTTATCATCGGAATTGACCAATTTGGAGCATCTGCCCCTGCAAAGACTTTAGCAGAATATTTTGGATTTACCTCACAAAATATTCTCAATGAAATCGGGAAAAAGTGGGGCATATAATTTCGGGTGGTGAATATATGATGCATGATATACAACGCAGAATAACTTTATGACAGCGATAGGCATTGGTCTCAAGCATTACGCATCATGCAACATCGAACAATTATTTAACCCCATGGTACTTTTTCTTTAGCAGCGGCACTTATATAAAAACTCAATATCTTTGATATTGATTATTTTGGTATGAATTCTACCAGAGAAAACCATTTCCTGGGATCGGTGAACCATCTGTTGATTTTCAGGCTGGCCCCTTCCGCCAGTGTTTCTATACTTTTTTGTGTAAACTTTCGGGAGACCTCTGTATGAATAGTTTCCCCCTTTTCCATTTCAATCGTTAAATCCAGATCTCTTATTTCCACGGAAACATCGCGGTTTGCCTTTAAGTGCATTTCTATCTGTTCTTTTTCAGCATTTAAAAAGGCGATATGGTCAAAATGGTCAGGATTAAAATCGGCGTTAAGTTCACGGTTTACGACATTGAGACTGTTTTTGTTAAATTCACTCGTTACCCCCTGCGTGTCATTATAGGCGCGTTCAATCATTTCTTTTGCCTTCAGCATGTCAAAACCAAGCAGAAAACGGTCGTTTTTTTCCATTAAGGAAGATATGTTTTTCATGAAATGAATGCCTTCCTTTTCAGTTAAATTACCAATGGTGCTGCCTAAAAAAGTAAAAAATCTATTGTCCAACGTGGGAAGTTTTTCGAGGTGCTTTGTAAAATCAGCAACGATGCCCGTTACCTTCAGATCGGGGTATACCTCCAATAATTCTTCAGAGGCGTCAATTAATGCCGATTCACTGACATCAACTGGCATATAGCGGATGTCCGAAAGATTTGCCTCATCGGTGGCGTTCAGCAGTATTTTTATCTTCCAGTTAGCACCCGACCCAAGTTCTATTATATCCCCCTTTTGAAATTCTTCCATAATTTCAGGTGCAGATTCCTTCAGGATCGACAATTCGGTACGTGTCAAATAATATTCCGGCAGTTTGCAGATCTTTTCAAACAGAGTGGAGCCATAGGCGTCGTAAAAATATTTGCTTGATATGTATTTCTGTGGTGCTGTTAATCCTTCCCGGATGTGTTCCTTCAAATCACATGAATACGTATCGATTGTGTAACTGATAATTTCTAATCGGTCAGGATAGGCGGTATAATGCATGTTTAAGAATCCTTTCTGCTGTCAGATATTGTATACAAAGTAGTTTGACAATCTCCTTTTTTAAGTAAAAGTAATAAAGTTACATACCGTAATGTTTAATTTAATGTTTAAGACTTTCAAACTTTTCTCCTCCCCCTTAATCCCCCTCATTGAGGGGGACAACAACTATCCCCCGCTGGCGGGGGTGAAGGGGGTGGACCTATATCGTGAAAATATGCAATTATAAGTTGCCGAATACTTAACTTAACGGCATGAAACAAAACGAACGGTATTCTTCGAATCGGTAATTATTTCTTTCATAAAAGATACGGTTTTTTCAATTTCTTCCAGGGTGTTTTCAATGCCCAGTGAAAACCGAATTGAACAGTGCGCTTCTTCTTCAGATAACCCCAATGCTAAAAGGGCATGCGATGGCTTCGGCGAACCGCTGCGGCATGCTGATCCTGAAGAAATGGAAACTCCTTTTTGATCCAGTGCAAGAACAATTGATTCTCCGCGCATTTTAGGTAATCTTATATTCAGGGTGTTCGGCAGCCTTTCCTGTGCGTGTCCGTTTAATCTGGCGTCAGGAATAATCTTCATTATGCCTTCTTCAAGGCTGTTACGCATTTCACCAACCTGATTCATTCGGAAAAGGTTTTGCAGCGCAACTTCCGCAGCCTTCCCGAATCCTGCTATTCCTGTTAAGTTCTCTGTTCCTGCGCGTAAATTGTTTTCCTGTTTTCCTCCGTGAATGAGCGCTTCAATTTCAATTCCCTTTCTGATATATAACGCCCCGATTCCTTTCGGGCCGTATATCTTGTGAGCAGAGAGAGACATCATATCTACTCCCAATGAGTCAATATTGACAGGCAATTTACCTACTCCCTGCACTCCATCGGTATGGAAGAGCACTCCTTTGTTCTTCGCAATTCGCGCGAGTTCCTTAATCGGCTGCATGGTTCCTGTTTCATTATTTGCCGTCATTATACTGACAAGAAATGTCTGGCCGTTCATAGCATTGGCAAGCGCATCCGGATCAACTATCCCGTATCTATCAACATCTAAATAGGTAATATCGAAACCATACTTTTTCAACCATTCACATGTTGCGATTACTGAAGGATGTTCTACCTTCGTGGTAATAATATGATTTTTCATGTTCCAGTGTGCGAATGCTGCACCTTTCAATGCTAAATTATTGGACTCAGAACCTCCTCCGGTAAAGAGAATGCGGCGTGCAGTGCAATTCAGCAACCGGGAAATGCTCCTGCGGGCGTTTTCCAATAAAAGGTGAGCGTCTTTTCCTTCCTTATATATACTGGAGGGATTACCGAAATATTCGCTCATGGTTTTTGTCATTACCTCATATACTTCCGGCGAAAGCGGTGTTGTCGCATTATGGTCAAGATATATGCGCCTTCCATTCATCTTGTACTCGCCTTTTGTCTCTGCCTTTTTCGCGTATGAACTGTTTTCTCCGGAATCTATTTTTACGGATTTTTTTTGACTGCATATCTTTTTTACGTCACATAAAAGAGTTTTGTACACAGGGAAACCAGATATAGGGTCATAGCGATTGAGGTCTGTCAGTTCGTTAATATTACATTCCTGCCATGCCTTTGGGCCAACAGGGCCGCCGCCTCCCATGTTTGCATCAATAGTTCCCTTCATAATATCATCGGTAACAAGCGCCCTCATTGTTACGCCTCCCCGAAGTGTTTCCAAAGAGACAGAGTCGCCGTCGTTAATGCCTCTCTCTTTAGCGTCATTCGTGTTGATGGTAACGGTAGGCTCCGGTCTTTTATTATATAATGCCGGTATGCCGTGATGCTGGGTACGAAAGTCTGTGGTAACTCTTGACCCGGAATTAAATATAAGGGGATATTGCTTTGCCAGCTCCGACTGAGAATAAGGCCCTTCCTGCGGTTCTGTATAAACAGGCAGTGGATCGTATCCATATTCTTCCAGTACGGTGGAAGCAATTTCGAGTTTTCCTGTCGGCGTGTCAAATCCCGGTTTTCCATCGGGACGCAATAAGCCTTTCTCCCATTTTTTATATTGCATCATTACTGTGGGTACCTGTACTGTTCCGCCTTTGGAACGAACATCTTCCAGCGAATATCCTGAATTTGCCAATACCTGCCGAAGAAGCTCTTCTTCATTTTGCGGGTACATATGCCCGTATCCCAGTCGTTGAGCAAGTTCTGCCAGGATAAAAAAATCGTTTCGTGCTTCCCCTACCGGATCGACCACCTTTTCTCTTATGCGGAATACCGGGCCATATGTCATGTATGATTCAATCTCA
Organism: Candidatus Kuenenia hertensis; assembly: GCA_021646465.1. Classification (GTDB taxonomy): domain Bacteria; phylum Planctomycetota; class Brocadiia; order Brocadiales; family Brocadiaceae; genus Kuenenia; species Kuenenia hertensis. The sequence goes on from SOET01000031.1 coordinate 19,758, forward strand.
TACTGTGTAGTTCCCGGCAGCACAATATCGGCGTATGCCGAATCTGCCGTGAGTTGCCTGTCAATGCAAACAAGAAAATCTAAAGCCTGTAATGATTCCTGCCAGATTTTTGGCTGCGGCCACGAAGTAGTAATGGAGGCGCCCAAAATGATAAGTGACTTTATGGAATAGGGAGAGCCGCGTAATACTGCATCAGGCAACGCCATAGGGTGAGATTCTTTCCGATAAAGATTATAAACGGGAAACCGGTCACGGCCTATAGTTTTATAAGGATTCGGATTGTCAAGATTGCTTGCTCTGTTTATGGGAAACGTATTTTCCCTCATGGTAAAACAACGGCCTCCGGGAACATCAAGCTGACCGGCAAGCGCCCACAACACGTGTGTTGCTCTGATTGCCTGCACGCCGCTGTCGCTGTATTCGAGACCGCTATACATCACGAAGGAAGCGCCATTTGCCGTTGCTATGCGGCGACCGAGATGCTTAATCTTTTCAGCGGAAATTCCGGTTATATTTTCTACCACTTCGGGTCTAAAATGTTGCACATATGCTGAAAATTCCTCAAACCCTTGAGTCCAGTTAGTTACAAACGATTCATCATAAAGCTCTTCTTCAATAATCACATTACATAATCCAAGCGCCAACGCCCCATCTGTTCCGGAACGAACAGGCATCCATTCTGCATCAGTAAGTTTCGCCGTCATGGTTCTGCGCGGGTCAATAACTATCACTTCCGCCCCGCGTTCTTTTGCTTTTATTATTCTTTTAAGGTCTAACGGGGGGCAATCGGTAGCGGGATTTGCACCCCAGACAACAATCAGTTCCGACCTCTCCAAATCAGAAAACATATTGATAAGCATGCCGCCCAGTGTTACATGGGGTGCAATCATTGCGAACGAAACATAACAGAGAGAACCAACCCCCATTGTGTTTGGTGAACCGAAGGGGAAAAGCACGCTTGACGCGGAAGAAACAGCAACTCCTTTTGGCTGAAAGATATCACACATGGCCAAATCAAAGCTGCCTCTGCCGGTATATATAGATGTTGCCTCCGGACCGAACTGTTTTTTTATCTCATTCAGTTTTGTTGTCATAATATCATAGGCATCGTCCCATGAAATCCTTTCAAAGTTGTATGTTCCTTTTGGACCTTTTCTGCGCATGGGGAAAAGCAACCGGTCTTTGGAATAGACAATATCTGCAGAATGTTCTCCGAGAGTGCATAGTATTCCAAACTCGGAGCTTTCGTCAGGCTGTACGTCGATCATTTTTCCATTCTCGTCATAGCTAACAATAACCCAGCAACCTGCCGGGCAGATACCGCATAATGCGTTTTTTTTTAAGGTTGAAGTATTACTATTTATGATCATGGAAAACCTCCGTCTGAATAGGAAGCGGGATTTAATTATTGAAAAATAAACTTATGAAAGGGTACAACGTTTCAGGTGAATAAGGGGTATGCTGCGTAGAATTAAAAATCAAGCAAATACGCAACCAACAATGATAAACAGATTTTATGTTTTTTGAAAAGTAAAGATCGTTAAGGTATAATTCTTTATTAATTTGAGCGCTTCTCTTTGAAAGAAGGCAGACAACATATTTTTTAATGCTTTTTAATACTATAACATTCTCAACAAATTACGCAAGCATAAATAAAATGCCGGACTCTACACAGCGACAAATTATGAAAGAATTTTTTGCTTTTAAACTGCAGAAAATATCCGTTTACGAATGATACCATAGACAATTTGAATAAAGGAGTGTCCATGAAAATTGAGGAGACACGTATTTCACTTATCAACCAGTTGATTGCTTTAGTTAATAAATATTGTACAAACCTGAAGGTTGAGGACGATATTAAAACATTGTTTTTTTATCACAAAAAAAGCTGGTTTTCCAGGTACGATCGTAAACTTTATATATACTCTCCTTCTTCAGAGGACAAACCTTCGGGCCTTTTTGGCAATGGCATCAGGGAAGACATCAGGATTGTAATATTGAACGAAGAGTACTTTGAGTGTGCACAAAAGGTGGCCGAAGACTATGAACGGGTAAGCCAGAAAACCGCTACCGTAGTCCGCGCATTTTAAATTGGGAGCATTCCGCATCTAAAGTGTTACTAATTTTGTATAAAAAAACAGGATTATTCTCCTCGTTTGCCCGACGTAATTAATTCATATCGTATTTGATGATGCGGGGTAAAATATTTCTTTTCCAGTAATGAAAGAAATACCCATGAGGCAATTGCAACAGTTGCGGCAATGCTAAGAATGATTACAATTTGATACTTGACCGCCGTAACAGGAGTGGAACCCGCAATTATTTGCCCCGTCATCATTCCGGGAAGATGAACAATTCCCATCACCATCATGCTGTTTAACGTCGGGATTAACGAGGCGTTGAGCGCCTGCTGGCGGGGTTTCCGGGAAGCCGTCCTTGAATCATGGCCAAGAGAAAGCAGCATTTCTATTTCCGGCAGTCTAATTTCTATTTCGCTTTTGTAGCGTTCCCCCGCTAACGCAGCGCCGTTCATTCCATTGGCAATAATCATACCCGCGACAGGTATTAAATACTGTGGGTCATACCAGACAGGAATTCGGACAACTAATGAAAAAACAAAGAAGAGTGAAAATGTTGAAGCCAGTGATACGGAAATTAATGCATAACGATACATCCCTTTCACGGGATTTTTGAGCCACTTGATCAAGGTTTGTGATGCTACAACGATCATAACAAAGAGAATGGGCATTACAACGTACCATTGTTTATAATCAAATATTATCTTTATTAAAAATCCAACGAGAATTAACTGCACAGCAGCACGAAAACTCCCAATGAGTATTGTTTTTTCCAGCCGTAATGATTCATACAGAGAGATGACGATAAGCATCATGACAAACACACTGCATAAACCAAGCTGAAACCAGGGAATGTCTATTGCATTGTTCATAACCCATCCTTTGCAAATGCCGATTCGGGGCATTCAATTTCCTTCACTCTTCCTTTTTTAAGAACCAGAAACCGATTCCCTAATTTTTTCGCGAAGTCAAGTTGATGCGTAACAACAAGCATGGAAATGGCGTCTCTCTGAATGATGTGTTTCAGACTATGGATGAGTATTCGGATATTTTCTTCGTCTAATGCCGTATTTGGTTCATCTAATAGAAGAACAGAAGGACGATTGATTAATGTTCTTGCCAGTGCAATTCTTTGTTTTTCACCAACAGATAGTTCATGGGAACGCCGCAATAAAAACGATTCGTTAAGCCCCACCAGCATGAGGATGTTAGAAATCCGTTCTCTCAAATCATGTGGGAATTCGTTTTTGCGAAAAGGCAGCAATAAGTTACTTTCCACAGATCCTTCAAGGAGACAGGGAGTTTGTGATAGATATGCGATTTCCTTTCTTAATACGAGAGGTGAAATAGCGTGAATATTTATGCCTTTGTATAATATCGTACCGTCTGATGCCTCCAGTAATCGGCTGCCAAGCTTTAAAAGGGTTGATTTCCCGTATCCTGATTGGCCAAGAATAACAACACTCTCTTTTTCTCTAACGGCAAGAGATAATTTATGAAGAACATCTTCACCATTGTTATATCTAAATGATACGTCTCTAAATTCGAGGAGTGGCTGTTCATTGTACATGGTTTTATTGTGAGTAGTTGTAACTCTTCATATTTCTTTGCAGCGTATGTTTAATTTAAATAAAAAAGACTAATAACCCTTTCCTTTCTGTTAAATTTTACTTTAACACTGTTGCTGTCAAAAAACTTTATTTCTTCAATTTCATCCACCGTAATTTCCCCTAATTTATTTTGCAGGGTGTTTTTAATTTGATCTTCTATGTCACCTAATTTGACTTTTTCTGCAGGAGAAAGGTTCCGGGATGAAATAATTTCTTCAAGGATCAATCGATCGAAATCTTTCCCCTTTTTTGCCCTTTTTATAAATTCTAATTTCCGCTCTCCCATTTGCAGCGGCAACTGTTTTATGATATCCTGAACATCTTCGATCACGGTTTCCACGGTACTCAAAAATTCCAGTTCTCCAAAAAGGTCTTTTAGAGTAGTTTTTAAATAATCATAATGTGTGCAGGCAAGGCACATGTGAGAAATATTATTATTTTTAATAAATTCTTTTAGATTTACGTAAATTATGTCTCTTGCAATTTTATAAAATTCCTTTTGTTTTTCCTCAGTATCAAAGCTTTTTTTGTACAGCATTTCCGATAAAACAGCCAATAATGGAGTCGATTTTACCAACACGCTGTATCCTGCATCTCTGATAATCTTTTCGTAAATACCACTTTTTATGGTACCTACCGTGCCTATGACGCCAATCCTGGCGTCTTTTGGCAGATTTTTAATCTTTGCTATAGTTTTTTTAACAGGGCCCACAAACTGTATATACGGAAAACGGGTTCGTAATTTTTTATGATTAACTAAGGTATCAACCGTATTGCAGGCAAAACAGACAATGATGTCTTTAGAAATAATTCCCAACCAGATAAATAAAACCTTAATAAAATACGGGGACTTGTCAATAAACCTAAAGAAAAACTCACTTGATTTATTCATAATTCTGCAACGTTCGTTTATTTCATGAACCGCCTGGAACGTGATTTCGTTTATTTCCTCTTTCGATTTTTGTCCAAAAGGAAAATTGGCTTTGTCCGTAAAAAGCAGAAGTTTTATATTCCCTTCGGGCAGCATTCTGTTAAGTTTTTCCGTTGTGATAATACCTCCCTGCCCGGAATCAAATATTCCTATTATTATAGGTTTTTTTTCACTTTTTTTCCCAATTTGTATATTTTTTGCCTCAATGGTACTGATAATTCTTTTAATAGCAACCACATCACCTGCAATTGATAAATCAACAGAGTATTTTTCCACCAGCTTTTTAATCACATTGTTTTTTAAAACGTTTTCGACTCTCGAAACAATATCTTCAAAGACGTATTCCCTCTCCCATTGGTCGTTTTGAGAATTTTGTATTTTTTCCAGGTAAGAGGCAATAATGCCGCCGGATTTTACAATGGAATCCCTGCCAACGATTTTTCCGTTTTTTACAAGAACATGATAACCTTCCTGTGAAATTCCTGCGTTTGCAGCAGAAACAACATAACGCGCCTGAATACTTTCTGCATTATGGGCACGTATCTGGTTCTCTATAGCAGCCAACAAAAGAATGTCTGCCTTCTCTTTCAATAATTGGTATGGTTCAGCATAAACATTTGCCTCCTGGAATCCATAAATTCTTCCATGTACTTCTTTATATTTAATTAACGCTTCAATGTTTAATCCCTGATAATTATAAATTGCTACTACTTTCTTTTCTATCTTGTCATACTCGCTTATAGCAATTACTTTTGTTCCTTTTAAAGAAAAGAATTGTGCCGCACTTAACCCGATACCGCCGAATCCATTAATGACAACTGTCTTGCCATCTAAAAAGTTCTTTCTTTCTCTTCCAATCCGTACTTTTAAATAATCTTTTGGGTTTTCGTTATACCAAACCAGAAAATTCGTAATTTCTACCGCTGCAAATGCCGTGGCTTCTCCCCGGCCTGCTAATCCACCATATGTTTTAAATGTAACAGATCCTAACTCGGGAACGCTTCGTTTTATGTCCCCATTGTTTCTTATTTCCTTCGCAAATGCAGCCGCTGTTTTTATATAAGGCAATCCCGCTGTCCATACAATTTCAGCATCGCGAATGCTTTTCAATTTTTCTAAAAGCTCTTTTTCTCCGATTTTTTCCATTTCAGTCAATGCTCTGAAATGACCGTCTGCCATAGAATCCATCATTGTGCCGTCAGTTCCGACGTCCGGCCCCGGAGAATAGGCATCGTGCCCCATAATCCCTTCCTTGGTAAGTGAATAACCTATTTCCCGTGCTAATCGTTTTTTCTCCTCATTTGTCAGTTCTATGGATTTAAGAAATATTTCTCCATTGATATATTCCGGCTCGCCAAGGAAAATTCCACACATTCCTCCCCCGAGAGGTAAAGAATACAATGCAAGTTTTAAAGTGGTTACAATGGAAAGGGCTTCGATTTCTTCAGATATCCATTCGAAACAGAATTCTCTGATTTCGTCAAGAGAAGCTTTCTGATCTCGCAATCTGTCAAAATGTTCAAAAAAGTCATCTCCAAGAATATGCGGAAGGATAAATAGCATTCCTCCTTTGGGAGGACCGAGAGCGAAATTGTGAAAAACAACTGTTATAAGCAGAATTAATTTTCTACCACCATCAGTGTAAAATTCCAAAGGCATTTTCCAGACATTTTGCGGAATTTTAAGAATGGGAAATAATTTATGACAATTCTTATAAAAAACAGGGTCTTTCTCCCGGATGACTTCAATCGCCTCGTCAAGTCGTTTGTGAACATTTTTTAACAGAGGGTTTTTGATTTTTCTGCTTCTGATCAAATGGGATGAGTTCATGAGAACGTTTAGGAATTTAAAAGCATGTAGTGAGTGAAACGGAATTATTTACTGATTTATTTTAATATTATTTCTGCTAAAGCTCAAGGAAACATTGATGAGAGGAAATGATGATTTATTACTTCTCTAAAGTAATAATCAATTTCAAGCGGTATGTTCATGCTATCGGGAGCATTCCCGATTTTCTGCAAAAACAATTTTCGCCGGGAGGATTCTTAATAAAAGGATGTGGATTTCTTGCTGTTTTCATGTTTGTATGGGATTCCGCTCACTTCTCAGGTCCTTCTGGCAATGGCAAGGAGCGCCTTGCCATTGCAATGCAGAATGTTACGTTTCCACTTTATTCAACATTGTTCCATTCCCTGATAAATCTGCCAATTGCTGTTTATTTACTTCTCTTATATAGAGAAGTAATACTTTTGATTTTTCAGGACTATCTTGCCACTTTATAGGCAATAATATTTACCAGTTCAATCTGGTACGTTTTGTTCAGATCTTGTATTCCAATCGCGGCTCGGGTGGGGCATGATTTCACAAACTCTTTGTATACGGCATTCATCTCACCCCAGTAATCCATATTCTTAAGAAAAATAATCATGTTCACAATTCTATCAAGTTTTGAACCCATACTTTCCAATGCAGTTTTCACGTTTGAAAAAACCAATTTGAATTGTTCTTTTGGTACGAGACTTGGCACTTCTCCCGTTGAGTCGACAGGGATAAAACCTCCGCAACGTATTTTAATCGCCCGCACTTTTGCAAGCCTTACCATGTCCTCTTCAAAATAATCGCTCATCAGCCCGATTTGCCGTTCCGGCTGTTTCCCGACATTTTTTAATGAATCCTTTAGTATCAGGTCTAATAATTTATCTCTTTCTTCAAACGACAACTGCTGTGCTTTATCAACAGACATCGCATCCAAATCCGCTAAAGTTAAATTTGCCATTACTTTCCTCTATTCATTTCGTTAATAATGTAAAAAATATTCCCGTAAGGTACAACCCACTGTTGCACCTCTTTTGCCTGATTATAGAAAGAGGGGGGTAGAGGGTGGAATATTTATGCATATTTGCGCCACCTTCTCATCCCCTCTTTTCCGGAGGAAGCTCTTGTGAAAATTCCTCTTATAATGCGAAGAAACAAAGGGAATCATGCATCCAGAACCCTTTCTGCCTGTTCTTTGTCATAATCCATGATATAGGTGATTCCTGTGGCATCTGTTGCTTCTCTCGTTAAAGTGAAAATATCATCCCTTGTGATGTCCATAATCGACCATCTCCTCGACCCGGCCATTAGCTGTCTCAGCCCCGTTGCCAATCGCTGATAATAAGAATACATTCCAATGGCGCCGATGGGAATATTGCCAAATTGATCTTTTACCTTTTGTGAGTAATAGAAGATTTGATCAGTAGAAGAGCCATATTCCGAAACAGGCTTTGGAACCTTTCCTTCGGCAACCGCCTTGCCGATTGTGTTGCCAACCATGGCAGCGCAAATGGTAGACCGGGACATTCCAACCGCCTTAATAAATGGAGATAAAAGAGCAAAAGATTTATAAATATGATCTTCTGAAACGAGCCCTCCTGCCAGGACAATATCCGGCACATATTCTCCGCGATCCGCAAGTTTTTTACAATATTGATACGTTAGTGCGGCAATATAGACGGTTGGTAATCCCCATTCATTCATCATACGCCAGGGGCTCATGCCCGTTCCGCCGCCGGAACCATCGATCGTCAAAACGTCTATCCTCGCCCATGAGGCAAACTTAATTGCACGCGCTAAATCAGAAGGACGGTAAGATCCCGTTTTCAAAAAGATATATTTAGCGCCAGCATCTCTTAAATGTTGTACATTATCCATGAAACCATCAAATGCACGCGATACTGCGTCGGGTATTGCACAAATTCTGGTATGCCTTTCAAATCCCTTAATTGTACCGTTCTGAAATGCCTGCTGCGTAATGGGATCTTCAGGGTCGGGGATAACAACATAGCCAAGTTTTTTTAACCGGATGGCTTTTTCTAAGGAGGTCAATTTAACCTCGCCGCCAATATTTTTAGCGCCCTGGCCCCATTTCAATTCGAGGGCGTCCGCTCCTAATTTTTCCAGACAGTACGGTAATACACCAAGACGCCAGTCTTCCTGGTTTGCCTGAATTGCAATAAAACCATAACCATCTGTTTGATAATCTTTAAAAGACTTGAAACGCCTTATTAATTCCGGGCTGTTAGTGACTTTGCCGTCCGTTATGGTTGAATTGTCATCCATCGCAGCCACATTTTCTCCAAGAACAATGCCTGAACCACAAATAGCCGCACCTGTACCTAAAGATTCGAAGTGGGTTTGGGCAATTTTTGTCGAACCAAGTCCGGTACAAATTATAGGAACCCGCAATTTAAGGCCACCGTCTCTCCCCATTTTCGTTTCGATGCTGGCGTTGGTAAACAGGTCATATTCCCTTTGGTGGTGACCGGTGATTGAACCCGTTATGTTGAAATGTGAAAAATCAACAGGAAAATCCTTTTGTGCCCCGGCAGTAATCTCGCCAAAAGGTACCGGATAAATTGCTTCAGGCCCCCTGTAGGCGGATTTACCAATTTCACAATATCCGGGGCATCCATCCAGGCACGTAACACACATACCACTTTGGGGCAATACTTCATCACCTAAACGGGTCCATGTGCCGGTAGCCCTTGATCTGTTTGGGATAAACAAGGATCCCATAAAATACTCCTTTCCTTGTTGTTAACAAATTGAACCGCTAGAATACGTCTAGCGCGCCAACAGTTTTTTTTGATTAAAATTTGGTTGCCTTCTCTAATCCATCCCACAAAACAGTTCTTGCATCAAGGAAATCAAAAGCGCCCTTTCTTATTTTTCTCTGTTGCTCTTCGGTTTTAGAGCAAAATGCCAAAGAGTGCCTTATGTTTGCGGCATGCTCAACATCGAGTTCAATATGAGCAGAAAAGAAGAGTACGGCATCATCATTTAAGCCGGCACGTTTACAGCCTTCACGAATCGGCTGATACATTGTGGGCACTATAAATTCGGTTCCTGGTCCCAATGCACCTAGCGCTTCAACGTAATCCATATAATGAATGTTTAGGTATTTTTCGACAAACAGTTTTGTCTCCGGCAGCATTACTATGCTGTCCAATGCCGACTGATCGGTATTAACTCCAGCAGCTTTTAAAAATCTGCGGAAAATAGCAGGGTGGGTGAGCTCTGCATCCATACCTCTTTGCTCTTCAGTTCTGCCGCCGTATTCTTCAAATAAATTCTTAATTAAAGGAGCCCTGCCCGCCTCATCAGGACAAATTGCAACCGCTCCGGCCAAATAGCGCGAAAAATGCCTTGAAAAACAATAATATTGCTCCGCATATAATTTTACGGCCTTCATATCTGCTTTTGCTCTGAATTTTTGCAGATATGTGTGATTATTAACCGCCGGATGTTTTAAAATATCTGATTCTAATTTGTCAAAAAATTCTCCCGTTGACATAGCCATAATTTTTAACTCCTTCTAAAAATAATGTAAATTTTCAAACTATCTATTAAAACACTTCTCAATACTAACAATACTTTACAAGCACAACTTCCTTATTAAATTTAACGTATCTTTGTTTAATTAAATTGACCCGCCTCCTTTCATAAATAAACAAATTATCATGAAAATTTTTTGATGTTCTGTTTTTTCAGAGATAAAAAATTCAATACATCACTTAGATTATGAAAACGTGTTTTTTTGTTTTTTGGTACATTCAAACGTCTGAATAAACAGGATGCAATCGTTGTGCCCAAAAAAATAATTATTTTTGCCGTCTCAGTAAGTGATTGATATGTAAACGTTTATTTGTATCGCTGGTGCTTTATGTGTGAAGCGGTTTGTCTTAGGCGGAGAGACAATTAATTGGTTTTCCGAAAAAATTACGCTGAAATGAAGTGGGGTGGAAAAAAGAGCGAAAATTTTTCGCATTAGGGATTTTCTTTCGGGGAACTTTTAGCAGAAAATCCCTTTTGTTTAATATTGATATGTATCTTTATTAAGTTAAAACGAAAGAAATTTTTTCGTCATTAACTCCATTCTTTGGTTTTGTATTCAATTTTTCGTGTAGATATGCCCAATATTTTTGCAGCGGATTGTTTGCTGCCATTGGTTACCTGAAGTGTTTTTTGAATAATCTCTTTTTCGGCTTCTTTGAGGGTAGTGCCTATGGGTATTTTAATTACCGGTACATATTCATTATCCGGTATAATGCCCTCCGGTAATTGATCAATTGAAATAGTATCGCTTTTGCACAGCACAACAGCCCGTTCTATGGTATTTTCCAATTCTCTGATATTGCCATGCCAATGGTGAGAACACAGCACTTTTATTGCCTCGGGGTCAAGTCCTTTTATCTCTTTCTTGTATTTCTTTGCGTATTTAACAACAAAATAATTTGAAAGAATGGGAATATCTTCTTTTCTTTCTCTCAACGAGGGAAGATGGATGCTGATAACGTTGAGACGGTAAAACAAATCTTCCCTGAATCTCCCTTCCGAAACTTCCTTTTCGAGGTTGCGATTTGTTGCGGCAATAAATCGCACATCCACTTTTATTGTTTTTTCTCCGCCAACGCGTTCAAACTCTCCTTTTTCCAGAACGCGCAATAATTTCACCTGAACTTTCAGGCTCATCTCCGCTAATTCATCCAGGAAAAGAGTTCCACCGTCTGCCAGTTCAAATCTCCCTTTTCGGGATTGTATAGCCCCCGTAAAAGCGCCCTTTTCATGACCAAATAATTCGCTCTCCAGCACACCTTCCGATAGTGCAGCACAATGCAATGCCACGAATGGCTTTCCTGCCCTTTCGCTTCGGTAATGTATGGCATGTGCCACGAGTTCCTTTCCCGTTCCCGTCTCTCCCAGAATAAGAACAGAGGCTGTACTGGGAGCAACATCCTCAATCATTTTAAAAATCCGGTGCATTTGTGGTGATCCGCCTACCAGTTCGGAAAATTTATATTTATCCTTTAATTCTTCTTTTAGCTGGCGATTTTGAAGAATGAGTTGTTGTTTATTCCACAGTTTTTCCAAAACCAATTCAAGCTCTTCGACGTTAACCGGTTTTGTTAAATATTCATCTGCTCCGTGTTTCACAGCATCTACCGCCGATTTGATAGAACTGTATGCAGTCATTACTATAATGGCAATAGATTCGTCTTTTTTCTTTATTTCCTGGAGCAATGACAACCCGCCCATCCCCGGAAGCTTCATGTCTGTTATAACAATATCAAAACTTTCCCTGGAAAGTTGATTCAAGGCTTCGTAGCCGGAAGAAACACCGGAGGCGGCATATCCGCTCCGCGTTAAGATTTTGATCAATCCGTCGAGTGTGTTTTTATCGTCTTCGACCAGTAATAACTTTGGTTTTGTCATGCTTTTATTAAAACCCTTTTTCTAATCCTGATTCACAGGAACAGTAATAAGAAATTTGCTGCCAACAGTAGAGGGAGCCAACCGTATCGTTCCTCCATGAATCTGAATAATGTTTTGCGCGGAAGAAAGGCCTATACCGGTACCTCCATCCTTGGTAGTATAGAATAAATTAAATATTTTACTCCTGAATTCTTCCGGTATGCCAGGTCCTGTATCCTGGCAGGTAATAATGATTTCGTCCTTTATATTACCGGCGCTTATATACATTTCTCCACCGTCCGGCATTGCTTCAATACCATTGATAAGAATGTTTAAAATGGCCTGTTTTATCTTATCCTTGTCAATATATGCAGCAGGAATGTTGTCCATGACATCTAACTTCAACTGAATACCATTCAGTTGTGCCTGCGGCTCAAGCAATGCAACAATGTCCGTGAGCATTTCGTGAATTTTTACGTGACTTCTGTTAAGCTCGCCTGTTTTTGCAAACTGTAAACATTCTTCTACAAAACTGCTTAAGCGATTTATTTCGTTTTGAACAATGGACACAATTTTTAACAATTCATTTTTTTGGTCACTGCCATTATTGTAACTATCATTAATTTCATGCTTTAAAACTAATAGTTGAACGTTCATGGCGTTGAGGGGATTTTTTATTTCATGAGCTAATTCAGATGCAAGTGCGCCAAAAGATGATAATGTTTTTGATTTGATGACTTCGTCAGAAAACCTTTTTGTTTCGTTAACGTCCTCTATAACAGAAATGATATGGGTAACCCTTCCTTCTCTGTCCTTAATAGGCGAAACATTTACTCTAATCCATGATTCACTATCGTCTCCTCTGTTAATCAAAAGTTCTCGTGAGCCATGGGAAAGGCTGCCATTCAGGATTTCCGTACCAGGACAACATTTATCCGTTATGCACAACCCTGAAGAAGTATGGCATTTAAAGATATCACCACAATCTTTGCCGACAACTTCATTTTTGGTTCTTTTCGTAATTTTTTCACAAGCATGATTAAAAAAAACAACCCGGCGATTTACGTCCTGGATCATAATCCCCCTGCTTGTGTAATCTAATGCCTGGGTTAAAATATAATTTTCCACTGTAAAATCTCCATATATAATTCCTTTTCAAGATTATCATAATTTCTAAAAAAGGTAAATATAAAATTAACATATCCTGTTTAACCAGAAATAATTGCGATGATCTTTAAAGCCCTGGTTGTCAGTCAATAAAACGCTTGACACCCTTATTCACGATTCGTTATCATATCCTGAACTATGTATTCATCCTGAAGTTTTCCTTATATTAGCATAATATATTAATACCATTTAACTTACAATGAACGAAAATAATTTAAGTTCAGCGGTAAGGGTCAGATTTGCCCCCAGTCCTACTGGTTATTTACACATTGGAGGTGCAAGAACAGCTCTTTTTAACTGGCTATTTGCAAGGCATAATAACGGTGTTTTTCTTTTGCGAATCGAAGATACTGATCAGCAACGCTCTACGAAAGAGGCAACACAGGCTATTTTAGATAGTATGAAATGGCTTGGTCTGGATTGGGATGAAGGGCCATACTTCCAGAGCCAGCGGCTGCCAAAATATAAACAATACGCCGAACACCTTGTAGAAGGGGGAACGGCATATTATGATACCGATGCTGAAGGGCGTACCGCAATCAGGTTTAAGATGAAAAATAACGTTATCGTGATAAACGACCTTGTCCATGGCGCAATTACTTTTGATGCTGCCGCCATAGAAGACTTTGTCCTTCTTAAGGCAGATGGTTTTCCCAGTTACAACTTTGCTTGTGTAGTGGATGACGCCGATATGAAAATTACCCATGTCATTCGCGGTGATGATCATATCTCAAATACCCCAAAGCAAATTGCGCTTTATAATGCCTTAGGGTTTGAACTGCCGGAATATGCGCATATTCCGATGATTTTGGGGGAAGATGGTTCCCGTTTGAGCAAACGGCACGGGGCGACATCCGTTACTGAATACAGAGACAAAGGGTATTTGCCTCAGGCACTTGTGAATTTCCTTGCTTTGTTGGGGTGGTCTCCCGGTAACGATCAGGAAATATTATCGATCGGGGAAATGATTGAAAAATTTTCCTTAAAACGCGTAAATAAAACGAGTGCGCAATTCGATAATACAAAATTGGATTGGATGTGCGGACAGTATGTTAAGAATACGCCGATTGACCAACTTACTGCGGTTGGTAAGTTGTTTTTTGAAAAATCGGGAATTGATATTACGAACATTTCTATGGAGTGGTTGTCCACATTGATAGAATTGTACCATGAACGGTTTAAAAATTTTCAGGAATTGGTTGATCAGACAAGATTTTTCTTTGTTAATTCCATTGAGTATGATCCGGTGGCAACGGAAAAATTTCTAAAAAAAGAAGGGGTCTCTGAGATATTGAAGGTGGTTTATTCGGCAGTTTCCTCACTGAACAGTTTTGACAGGGAAGGGTTAGAGGGATGTTTAAGGGATTTAACCGCAAAATTGGGTATCGGTTTTTCTAAAATCGCTCAACCCATAAGAGTTGCTATAACAGGCAGAAGTGCAAGTGCGGGAATTTTTGAAACAATGGAACTTCTGGGGAGAGAAACTACTCTGAAAAGACTTGAAAACACCATAAAAAACCGGTGTGGAATTACAAATGCTGTGGGGTTGTAAATATCCATGCAAACCGTTTTTATCAGATAAAAACTCGATAATTTTTTTCGGGTATTATTAATTTCCGGATAATTTTGAATGGACGTAAGGCTTTTCATTGCAATTGAGATTACCGACACAATACGAAAAAATTTATCAATTTTTCAAAACGACCTTAAAAAGACTTCCGCTGACATAAAATGGGTAGCACCTGAAAATCTCCATATTACTTTAAAATTTATCGGCGCTACTGATGATGATAAAATTGGCAATATTATTACCGTCATCAATCAATCTGTCGTTAACATAAAACCGTTTGATCTTTGCTACATGGGAGCAGGTGTTTTTCCGGCGGGCAAAAACCCGCGGGTAATTTTTGCCAAAGCGGTGGATTCAAATGGCGTTCTGACTACTATTTACGAAAAATTAAACAGCCAGTTGTCAGTGATGGGGATAACATATGATGAACGCAAGTTTGAAGCGCACGTCACTGTCGGGAGAGTTAAAACACGTAAAAATATAAATAACCTTATGGATTGTATAAACTCATACAGAGATTTTACCTTTGGGAATGAAAATATTGATCACCTCGTGTTAATGAAGAGCGATCTCTCACGGGAGGGTCCTACCTACACGAGGTTAAATACTATTAGTTTTGGGTAACTTTTCCATTACTATTTATCATATCTCGGACGTATTAGTATTTTTATATATTATATCCTTATCCTTCTATTACAAATACAAATATGACAACCAATACAGAAATACCCGATAAAGAAAAACGGCAGCAGGCATTAGAAAGAGCAATTTCGCACATAGACAAGCAGTTTGGAAAAGGAACAATAATGAAATTAGGGGGCGAAACAAAGTTGGATGTTCCCGTAATTTCAACCGGGGCGCTCTCGTTAGACATTGCGCTCGGCGTAGGAGGTATTCCGCGCGGGAGAGTTATCGAAATTTTCGGACAGGAATCATCAGGTAAAACAACACTAACGCTTCAAATAATTGCAAATGCTCAGAAGGGGGGTGGAGTAGCTGCATTTATCGATGCAGAACACGCATTAGACCCTGAATATGCAAAAAAATTGGGGGTCAATTTAAATGACTTGATGGTAAACCAACCAGACACCGGAGAACAAGCACTGGAAATAGCAGAGTTACTTGTCAGGAGCAATGCCGTTGATGTTATAGTGATTGACTCGGTAGCAGCGCTTGTACCTCGTGCTGAAATTGAAGGAGAAATGGGAGACTCACATATAGGATTACAGGCAAGGCTGATGTCACAGGCATTACGTAAGCTCACCGCTTGCATTTCAAAATCAAGAACAAGCGTAATTTTTATCAATCAGATTCGTGAAAAGATTGGTGTTATGTATGGAGGAAGCCCGGAAACCACTCCGGGAGGCAGAGCATTAAAATTTTACGCTTCGGTACGCATTGATATCAGGAGGATTGGAAGCATAAAAGACGGTGATGCAATAATCGGCAGCAGAGTTCGCGCCACCATTGCAAAAAATAAGGTTGCTGCTCCTTTTAAGAGAGCGGAATTTGACATTCTTTATAATACTGGCATATCACTGGCAGGAGACATCCTTGACCTTGGTGTTGAACATAATATTATAGAAAAATCAGGAACATGGTATTCATACGGAGATAGCCGACTGGGGCAGGGACGGGAGAATTCCAGGCAGTTTCTCATGGAAAAGCCCGAAATGATGAAAACTATTGAACAATCAATCATAAAAATAATGTTGCCCGCTATGGTACCTGAAAAGCTCTCCGAAAAACAAAAACCACCTGAAAGTACAGAAAAAAACACACCTTTGAAAAAAACTAAAAGCAATTAATTTATGAAGACAGATGATATCCGGAATAAATTTTTAAAATTCTTCGAAAAGAAATCACATACAATTTGGCCGGGAGATTCATTGGTTCCACGGGAAGATCCTACTCTTCTCTTTACAGGGGCAGGGATGAATCAGTTTAAGGATATGTTTCTCGGCAAAGGAAAATTGAATATAAAAAGAGCAACAACCTGTCAAAAATGTCTCAGAACGGGGGACTTGGAGAATGTTGGCAGAACGGCCTCGCACCATACTTTCTTTGAAATGCTAGGTAATTTTTCCTTTGGAGATTACTTTAAAAAAGAAACAATTGAGTGGGCGTGGGAGTTTTTGGTTCAGGAATTAAAATTGCCGGAAGAAAAACTCTTCGTTAGCGTTTATAAAGATGATCATGAGTCATATGAGATATGGGAAAAACATATTCCCGTTCCCAAATCAAAAATATATTCTTACGGAGAGAATGACAATTTTTGGCCGGCAAATGCCCCGGCACAGGGCCCAAATGGACCTTGCGGCCCATGTTCTGAAATATTTTACGACCAGGGGGCTGACGTTGGTTGTGGTCGAAAAGAATGTGAACCAGCATGCGATTGTGACCGTTTTGTCGAAATCTGGAATTTAGTGTTTACGCAATTCGACCGTAAAGAAGATGGCCGGCTCGAACCATTGCCCAACAAAAATGTAGATACCGGCATGGGACTCGAAAGAATGGCGCGTGTTATGCAAGGTGTGCCGACAAATTTCGATATAGATATTTTTATCCCGATAATTAAATCTATCGAGGGATTTACCCACTTGCGGTATCATGATAATGCAGAAAACGCCAGGTTTATGCGCCGGATTGCTGATCATGTAAAGGCGTGTGTTTTTTGTGTTTCGGATGGCGTTTTGCCGGGCAATGAAGGGCGTGGATATGTGGAAAGGCGTTTGTTGAGACGAGCCGTTCGTGATGGTGCGCAGCTTGGTATCAAGGAATGCTTTTTATACAAACTTGTACCAATTGTCAGTAATGTGATGCAGGGATATTACCCTGATATTAAACAACGCAGGGAAAATATAGCAAGGATTATAAAAAGTGAGGAAGAAAAATTTCTTGAAACTCTGGAACTGGGGACGGTGCGGTTAAAAGAATTAATGGATACACTGCAGAAAAATAAAATAAAGGTTCTTTCCGGAAAAGAGGCCTTTAAGTTATATGATACTTATGGATTCCCTTTGGATATGACCGAATCGATTCTCCATGAACATGGTTTTGCCATGGATAGCATAGGCGTTGAAGAGGAATTTAAACGTCAGCGAACGCAGGCAAGATCGTCATCTTCTATGACCGGTCAGGTATTTGATTCCGGTCCTCTGAGTACGATTAAAGAAATATCGAAAGGTACAACATTTTTGGGATACGAGAAGAATTCGTGCAAAGCGAAGGTCATTGCCATTATCCAAAATGATAATCTTACAGAAAATGCACAGGAAGGATGTGAAGTATCAATAATTTTAGATCAGACGCCCTTTTATGGGGAATCTGGAGGACAAATTGGCGATACGGGAATATTTGAGTCGAACGGGAGTCATGTTCGTATAACAGATACGAAAAAGAACAATTCATTTATTATTCACATAGGAAAGATAACAAAAGGCATAGTGAAAACAGGTGATACAATTGATGCGCAAATAGATATACCCCGGAGAAATTTAATAAGAAGGAATCACACGGCAACACATGTACTTCATTCGGTATTAAGAAATGTCATCGGCCAGCATGCCGAACAGGCTGGCTCACTGGTATCCCACGATCGCTTACGTTTTGACTTTCATCATTTTTCCTCTTTGGCTAAGGAGGAAATTACCCGAATTGAGGATTTGGTAAACGAAAGAATCATGGAAAACGCACCTGTATCAGTAAAAGAGCTAACGCTTCAGGAAGCAAGAAATGCTGGCGCTGTAGCTCTTTTTGGAGAAAAATACGAAGAACAGGTCAGAATGGTTTCCATTGGAAATTTCAGCAAGGAACTTTGTGGTGGCACGCACATAAATAATACGGGAGAAATAGGGCTTTTCAGAATCGTTGGTGAATCCTCTGTCGCATCAGGAATACGTCGTATAGAGGCAATGACAGGCACTTCAGCTTTATCTCGGGACAGGGAAAAGGAGATGCTGGTGCAGGAATTGTGTGGCATATTAAATGCGCGTGAAGAAGATATTTCTGCAAAAACACAAGAACTTGTGAATGAGGTGAAAAAACTCCAGAAAGAACTTCATAAGCAAAAACAAAAGGAATTGCTGGAGAAAATTGATTCGCTTTCCCTGAATGCGAAAGAAGTTTCCGGCGTTAAAATTATTACAAAGAGAATAGACGATGCATCGGCAGATGATATGAGAAAAACTGCAGATATGTTGATGAAATCAGAAAAGAAAGCTGCTGTCGTACTAGGAAGCACTCAAAACGGACGTGTGATATTGATTGTTTCTTTAAGTCCTAACGTAACGGGTCGTGGTTTGCATGCAGGAAGTATATCGAAAGAAGTTGCAAAAATAGTTGGCGGCGGTGGTGGTGGCAGGCCGGATATGGCACAAGCGGGAGGACAACTGGTTGATAAATTGGATGATGCACTTGATTTCGCATCGGCTTTGCTCACTGAAAAAATCCTGCAAAAATCTTCCTGATTAATTTTTTTTTTTGCAATTTACCCTTCTGGCACATATAATCTTGCATTTCAAAGATTTAAGTTTTCGATGCCATAGCAGTAACAGGTATCTATAAATAGTATTGTTAATTTAAAAAATAATGTGTATAATAATTTTTTAAAAAAATAGTTCGTTAGGTAATGAGTGTTACCGGATTAACCGTAAAATCCGGTGAAAATATATATGCTGATTTCTGCGTTCGTGAGTCAGTTTTGTAAATTAAATGAATTTTTAACAATGAGGTTTTAAATGGCAAATCCAAAGAGGAAACATTCTAATTCCAGAACACGTAAAAGACGCACGCATGATAAGCTTGCGCTTCCCGTTTTTCCGTTAGATAGAAATTTGGAGAGGGGAGGGCGTATACGTTCTAAAAAATACGTTTGTTCGCACTGTAAACAAATAAATCAACCGCATACAGTATGTCACAACTGCGGATATTACCGAGGCAGGCAAGTAATTTCTGTTGAAAGGTAATTTTATGAGGATTGCGGTAGATGCCATGGGCGGGGATAAGGCGCCGCAAGAAATCGTTAAAGGCTCTGTTTTGGCTGCTCAACAGGTTCCTGATGCTGAAATCATATTAGTAGGTGACGAAAACAGAATAAAACACGAGCTAAACCTTATCAGAACCACACCCAAAAATATAACCATCCGCCATGCCCCTCAAATAGTTGGTATGGATGACCCTGCGACACATTCCATACGGAAAAAAATAAACTCATCAATTACACGAAGTGTTGAGTTGCTTGCAAAGGGAGAAGCTGATGCGCTCGTCAGTGCAGGACATACGGGGGCTACGGTAGCGGCGGCAACACTGCATTTAAGAACCTTAAAAGGCGTTCGCCGTCCCGGCATTGCGATATCGCTTCCGACCCGTTATGGCACATGTATGGTTATCGATGCAGGCGCCAACATTAGTTGCAAGCCATTGCACCTGTATCAATATGGTGTTATGGCATCAACGGTGTCCAAACATCTCTTTAATATAGAAAATCCAAAGGTTGGACTCCTTAATATAGGGGAGGAAGAGGCAAAGGGGAACGAACTTGTCCGGGAGACCTTTTCGCTTCTTTCCAACTCACATTTAAATTTTGTTGGCAACATTGAGAGCAGGGAAATATTTGATGACAAAGCAAACGTTGTTGTTTGCGATGGTTTTGTGGGAAATGTAATATTGAAATTTGCGGAAGGAATGGCAAAGAGCATATTTGTAACTATAAAGACAGAATCAATGAGCAGCTTTTGGACAAAATTTGGTATGTTTTTGTGTAAGCCGATTTTCCGATCGTTAAAAGCAAAGATGGATTTTGCCGAATACGGTGGGGTACCATTATTGGGAGTAAACGGGATTTGTATTATTTGCCACGGCAGATCTGACGCAAAGGCAATACAGAATGCCATTAAAGCGGCATTAAAATTGTCGAAAACAAAGGTTAACGAGCATATTGTTTCTGAACTGGAGAAATCCAATACACTTACTGCGGAAGTTGCTTAACTTTTTAAATGCTTAGTACCTTTTTTGGATAATTAGAATTTGAACGCACATCAAAACCAAATGGCATCGATTACAGGTATAGGATCTTACCTTCCTGGCAAGATATTAACTAATCACGATTTGGAAAAAATGGTAGACACTACGGACGAATGGATTCTTCAGCGGACTGGAATCAGGGAGCGTCGTATTGTTGAGAATGGGGTATCGACGTCAGATCTTGCTACCCATGCTTCGTTAAAGGCAATAGAAGATGCCGGGATTTCTGCAGAAGAAATCGACATGATTATTACTTCTACCATAACCCCAGACTATCTTTTTCCGTCCAGTTCGTGTTGTTTACAAAAACAAATTGGCGCTACACGCGCATGTGCTTTTGATATTTCAGCTGCTTGTTCCGGATTTGTATATGCGCTTTCCATCGGACAAAGTTTCATAAATTCGGGGGCTGCAAAAACCATTTTAGTGGTGGGTTCGGAATGTTTATCTAAGATTACCGATTATACAGACAGATCAACTTGTATTTTATTCGGAGACGGAGCAGGTGCAGTTGTAATTCAAAATGATAAGGAAAAACATCAAATATTAGATACAAATTTAGCCTCTGACGGAACATATGCTGACGTACTTATAATTCCCGGCGGAGGTTCAAGGCACTCTGCCAGTATGGAATCTGTACAAAAAAGGTTGCACTATATTCAATTTAAAGGAAAAGAATTATTTAAACTCGCAATTAATAATATTACAAATCTGGTTATTGAAACTACCCGAAAAAATGGTTTTGATGTTCAGGATATAGATTTAATTATTCCGCACCAAAGTAATCTTAGAATTATTGAAGCGACCATGGAAAAACTGAAACTGCCAATGGAAAAGGCATTTGTAAATATTGATAAATATGGAAATACCTCCTCTGCTTCAGTTCCCATAGCGATTGATGAGGCACAGCAGGAAGGAAGGTTAAAAAAGGGTGATTTAGTAATGCTGGTAGCTTTTGGGGGAGGGTTGACATGGGGATCATCCCTCATTAAGTGGTAGAGTTATGCAGAAAACGGCGTTTCTTTTTCCCGGCCAGGGTACTCAATTGGTAGGCATGGGAAAAGATTTTTACAATCAATATAAAGGAGCACGCGAAGTTTTCGACCAGGCAAATGACGCTTTGGGGTTTGACCTTGCATCTTTATGTTTTGATGGAAATCAGGAAGAATTAAACAAAACATCCCTTTGCCAGCCGGCTATTCTGGTAACTTCTATTGCAATACTTGAAGTGTTGAAGAACATTTCTTTTTTTGAACCCGGTTCATGTGATGCGGTTGCCGGATTGAGTTTGGGGGAATATACCGCACATGTATCAGCTGGTTCTATTGCTTTTACGGATGCGGTAAAATTAGTGCACAAGCGCGGTATATATATGCAGGAAGCCTGTGAGCTAAATCCCGGAGGAATGGTTTCTGTCATTGGCCTGGATGTTGCAAAGATAGAACAAATTTGCGATGAATTGAAACCACTTGGTGTGATTTGTGCTGCAAATTATAATAGCCCTGGACAGGTAGTAATATCAGGAGAAACTACCGTGTTAGAAAAGGCCGCATTATTGGCAAAAGAAAGAGGCGCCCGGATGGCAATCCCTTTAAAAGTACATGGCGCATTTCATTCTGATTTAATGACTCCTGCCAGCGACAAGCTTTCTTCCGAACTGGAATCAACTATTATCTCGAAGCCGGGAATTCCTGTAGTTGCAAACATTCACGCTGGTTATGTTACCGAACCGGAGGAAATAAGAATTTCACTGGCAAAACAACTAAACAGTCCTGTAAGATGGTATCAATCTATACTGAAACTGATACAGGATGGAATTAATCAATTTTATGAAATAGGGCCGGGAAAAACATTGTCGGGACTTATGAAAAAAATTGATACTGCTCAACACGTCAAAAGTATTAGCACGATAGCTGATATTTAATTGCGCAATAAATTCGAATTGTTTTTAACAAGGAGGTAAAAATCGTGGCATCAGTCGGGGAAAAAGTAAAAGAAATTATCACAAAACAAATGGGAGTAAAAGCAGAACAGATAACACCAGAAACATCTTTTATCAATGATCTGGGAGCAGATTCGCTGGATACGGTGGAATTAATTATGGAATTTGAAGACGCCTTTGATATGAATATTCCTGATGAGGATGCGGAAAAAATTCGCACGGTAGGAGATGCGATTAAATACATAGAGGATCACAAATAAATGCTCGGGAGAAGAAGGGTCGTCATCACAGGAACCGGGGCAATAACTTCTGTGGGAAGTGAAAAAAAGAAAATATGGGCTGCTTTATGCAACGGTAAAAGTGGCATTAAACCTATTACTTCTTTTGATACCTCTCTGTTTGAAGTAAATTTCGGTGGTGAAGTAAGCGATTTTGACCCAACAGAATGGTTTGATGTTAAAGAGGCCAGGAGACTGGACCGATTTTCACAATTCGCGGTTGCAGCCACCGATATGGCAGTAAAAGATGCGTCATTAAACCTTGAATCAATAAATACTGAGCGCACTGGCGCCTTGATAGGTTCTGGTATGGGAGGGCTTATAGAACTTGAGGCGCAACATAAAAATCTTTTAAATAAAGGACCATCACGGGTTTCCCCTTTCATGGTTCCTAAGTTAATGGTGAATGCGGCATCTGCTCAGGTAGCGATTCGATATGGTTTAAGGGGACCTAATTTTGCAGTTGTCGCAGCTTGCACAACCGGTGTAATTGCCATAGGGGAAGCGGTACGAATAATACAGAGAGGCGATGCCGATATTATGATTACAGGAAGTTCTGAGGCTATTATTTCTCCTTTAGCTATGAGCGGATTTGGCGCAATGAAGGCATTGTCTACCCGCACTAATGAGCCGCAAAAAGCAAGCCGGCCCTTTGATAAAGACCGGGACGGTTTTGTTATGTCTGAAGGAGCGGGAATAGTTGTAATCGAAGAACTGGAGGCCGCCAGAAAAAGAGGCGCCAATATCTATGCAGAGGTATTAGGATATGGAATCACCGCTGATGCGTACCACATCGCTGCTCCGGAAAACAGCGGCGATGGGGCAGTAAGATGTATGACGCACGCACTTAATGACGCCCAATGTGGCGCTGAAAACATAGATTATATAAACGCACATGCAACGTCTACCCCGCTGGGCGATCAGATAGAGGTTGGAGCCATTAAAAGGGTTTTTGGAGAACATGCTTCAAAAATTCCGGTAAGTTCTACCAAATCTATGTTAGGGCATCAGCTTGGAGCTTCCGGCAGCGTTGAAATTATAATCTGCACGTATGCACTGAATGAAGGAGTTATTCCACCAACAATAAATTATGAAACACCTGATCCTCAGTGCTCAGGACTGGATTTCGTTCCTAATGAAGCACGCGAAAAAAAGATCGACAAAGCCCTTTCTAATTCATTCGGCTTTGGCGGTCATAATGCAACCATCGTTCTCGGCAGGGTATAATGAAAATTTTAAGAACCCATGGAATACACCTTAAACCAAATTCAATCGATTATAGGCGGCAGAATCTTTGGCGAAGGGGAAACTGTTATTTCCGGGATTGCCAGCATTGAATATGCGGAAAAAGGCGATGTTACTTTTATTAAAAATGATGCTCTTATCCCAAAAGCATTATCATCTCTGGCTTCAGCATTAGTAGTACACCGGGAAATACCTGAACTAAAAAAACCTTACATTGTAATAAAAAATCCTTTTTATGCATTCACTCTTCTTATGGAAGATGTAGCAAAAAAAAGATTTGCTCGCCCTGCAAATATTCACCATTCAGCAATTATCAGCAACAACACTACTATTGGCAAAGGTGCTTCTATTGGCGCGTATGTTGTGATTGAAGATAACGTAGTAATAGGAAACGATGTTGTCATTTACCCTCATACTTTTATCGGAAAAGATTGTAAGATCGGTGACAATGCTCTTATTTACGCAAACGTTTCTATCAGGGAAAAATGCAGTATTGGTAAAAATGTAATCATTCATTGCAATAGTGTTATTGGCGACGATGGTTTCGGTTATCTTCAAATCGAAAAAAAACACGTGAAGATTCCTCAAATAGGAACGGTAGAAATTGGGAATGATGTGGAAATCGGATCAATGGTAACCATCTGTCGCGCTGCAATTGATAAGACAATAATTGGAAACGGTGTAAAAATAGACAATCATTCACATGTTGCGCATAATGTGGAAATCGGAGACAATACGATGCTCGTTGGATATGCAAAAATCGCCGGTAGTGCAAAAATCGGAAAAAATGTTATGATAGCCGAAGACGTTGGCGTTACCGACCATGCAACGATTGGAGACAATTGCGTTATAGGTGGAGGTTCTAAGGTTTATAAGAGCCTGAAACCGGGATCTGTTGTCTGGGGCGCTCCGGCAAAGGCAATAAATGAAGAAAAACGAATGCAGGTATTATTGAGAAAACTTCCCGAAATGTACCAGGCACTAAAAAAAATCATGCACACATCGTAAATCAGGAGATTGTATATGTGTGGAATTGTCGGTTATATTGGACACAAAAATGCCATCAATGTTTTGATGGACGGCATCAAAAGGCTGGAATATCGCGGTTATGATTCTTCCGGAATCGCCTTTTTTGAAGCAGGCTTATTGAGAGGAGAAAAGGCCGTTGGGAAGATAGTAATGCTGGAGGAGAAATTAAGTAATCATACCTATAATTCACACGTTGGAATTGTCCATACACGATGGGCAACCCATGGAGCACCAACATTAGAAAATGCGCATCCCCACTTTGATTGTCATAATGAAATTGCGGTAGTGCACAACGGAATTATTGAAAATTATGACTATTTAAAATCAAAATTACAGCAAAATGGCCACACCTTTAGAAGTCAAACAGATACCGAAATACTGGCTCATCTGATTGAGGAGCATTATCTTGGCAATCTTGAGACTGCCGTTATGGAAGCATTGAAAAAAGTGGAAGGAACATATGGGATTGCGGTTATTTCTTCAAAAGATCCAGAAAAAATCGTAGCGGCAAGAAGCGGATCACCGTTAATACTGGGGATAGGTGATCAGGAATATTTCATTACTTCCGATGTCTCAGCTTCATTGGAACACACACGGGAGGTAATTTACCTCGATGACAATGAGATTGCCATCCTTACCCGCGACGGTTATAAAACAAAGACAATACAAAATATCCCTACCTATAAAAAAACAGAAGAGGTGTTGTGGAATATTGATATGATCGAAAAAGGCGGCTACAAACATTTCATGCTGAAGGAAATCCACGAACAGCCACAGGCACTTCACAATCTGATGAGAGGGAGAGTCGACGGACATCGGGGCCCGATAAAATTGGGTGGTCTCATTAACCGGGAAAAAGAACTTCTGGAAGCAAAGCGGATTATTATTGTTGCATGCGGAACCTCATGGCATGCGGGATTAGTAGGGGAATACATGCTGGAAGAGTTAGTCAGAATCCCGGTTGAAGTGGAATATGCCTCTGAATTCCGGTATCGCAACCCTATCATTACCAAAGACACCATTGTAATCGCCATCAGTCAATCAGGGGAAACTGCGGATACACTGGCAGCAATGCGCGAAGCAAAGGAAAAAGGCGCCATCATATTGTCCATTTGCAATGTCGTCGGCAGCAGCATCGCCCGCGAAGCCGGATCGGGGATTTACCTGCATATTGGCCCTGAAATAGGAGTTGCATCCACAAAGGCTTTCACTGCACAGATAACCGCGTTATATTTATTTTCCCTTTACCTGTTACAACTGAAAAACAATCAATCTTCCGTAGCGCCTGACATGACTGCCGCCATCAAGGCTATTCCGGATAAGATGCAAGCCATTCTCGATAAAGAAAAGGAAATTGCAGAAATTGCAGAAATATATAAGAACACGAACCACGCGCTCTATCTGGGCAGGGGGTTCAACTATCCGGTGGCATTGGAGGGAGCACTTAAATTAAAAGAAATCTCTTACATTCATGCCGAAGGATATCCGGCTGCTGAAATGAAACATGGCCCTATTGCACTTATCGATAAAAACATGCCGGTAATATTTATTGCAACAAAAGACAGCACTTACGGGAAAATACTGAACAATATTGAGGAAGTGAAATCAAGGGGAGGAAAAGTCATTGTAATCGCTACGGAAGGAGACAGAGAAATTACCGAAAGGGTCGATCATGTATTTCATATCCCGGAAACTTCAAACGTCCTGATACCAATTCTTTCGGTAATCCCCCTTCAATTGCTCGCATATTACATGGCCGTTCTGCGCGGTTGCGATGTGGACAAACCAAGGAACCTGGCAAAGAGTGTTACGGTAGAATAAAACAATAAAAATAGTAAAATGTCATTCTCAATCACTGCTGGTAAATTTAAATGTAGTGGCAAATCCGCTTCTTCCATCATAATTCCATTCGTAGTCGCCTTCGTGAAAACGGTGTTTAATTGCCTTGCCCATATTTAAAGTAGTATCGAACTCGCTTGCCCATATAGCGAATTTTTTATTTATGATTTGGAGAGGCTTTGTCGGATCCCCTTTGCCACGTAATATTTCAACCTCCAATACAAGGTTGTCACCTGCCATCGCCTTTTTATACCACGCTGAAGATTCTATTTGAATGGGCAATGATTTTACAATAATTCTGTTGGAAGGCACTTCGGCAAAGTTAAACACGCGGTTCTTAAAAATCTCCAGCAAGGCATTTTTCTGAATACCGGAAACTTTATCGCTCAGATAGAAAACGACCCAGTTGTTATTTGGGTCTGCGGTAAAATCAGTCATTCCAATAACAGTTTGTCCAGCCAGGGGATATTCGCCGTATCTGCCCTTTTTAATATGGAAAACTCCGGCAATCTTGCATTTTTTATAGGTTGGTTCGCTTCCAAAAAGACATGGACAACCAGGGTCGCAGGTACATCCCTCAAAATACTCACCTTCAATATTCCATGACGGTCCGGCAAAAC
Organism: Candidatus Kuenenia hertensis; assembly: GCA_021646465.1. GTDB lineage: Bacteria > Planctomycetota > Brocadiia > Brocadiales > Brocadiaceae > Kuenenia > Kuenenia hertensis. The sequence continues at coordinate 47,324 of SOET01000031.1, forward strand.
TATCCGTTGCTAAACAAAAAAGAAATACCATTGCAATAACAAATCCTGACAACACATATTTACCTCTGCAAATCATAATCTCCTCCCTTTAAAAAAAAGAAATAAAATACTAGCCTACTTCCATCATCCACGGTATATCCTCACTGGAGAAACGGATAACATTCTCAGTAGCATAATTATATTCTGTCCGGAACTGCTCAAAATGGGCTTGTTCCATCTTTGCCAGCGTTTTGAATATTTTTTTATCCTTCGGATCAGTGGAACGCTCGCTGGCCTTTTTGTAGAACTCATATGCCCGCTGTTCCGTATCCATAATTATTTTAATAGCCTCTTCAAACGATGCAGTCCTGGAAGGCGTTTCCGGTCGTACTATCGTAAACACTTCCACCTCTTTAATGGCAGGTCGCTGCCCGAATTTTCCCTCATAATATGTCAAAAGACTTTCATAGTGCTTAAGTTCAAGATCGGCCATAATCTCGAACTTCATCCGTGCCCCCTTCTCTTTCATCTGCGAGGCAAGATTAAGATAAAACCGGTTCGCCTTTTTTTCTTCCGCAATAGCTGTTTCGATGATACTTTTTACATCCGTTTGCATAATACCTATTATAAAATTCTTTTTAATAATATCAATTGAGAAAAGAAATGAACAACGAAAGAAGATTAAAGCAGGCTATTTTTCTCACCGTTCGCCTCTTGACAAAAAAGAATCCATAAATGTAATGAAAAGTATTACTTGTTGCAGAAAAAATACGGCAGGAGTAATTAGTAATCAACCTGGATTAAAGCTAACGGAGGGCTCGTCTCTTTTGCTCTTTATGGAGATATTTTTTCTTTGCATTTTAGAACGCTGTAAAAAAATCCCTCTATAGCAAAATAAGAATATAAATTTTCAATGAATTTTGTAACAGATACACACGCCCACGCAATGGTCAGACCAACGGGCTATAAATAATTGAATTTCAGTTGACATCGCTATGTCATATTTGGCATAATGATTGGCATAATTTTATGAAAGTAAAAATAAAAATATGGTTGGAAGGTGAGAATGGGGTGGCTTTTGCCGAAGGCAGGAGATTGCTGTTAGAGGCGGTAGGCCGTCTTGGCTCTTTGAATGCAGCCGCAAAGGAGTTGGGTATGTCGTATCGTGCGGCATGGGGAAAAATCAAGGCAACGGAAAAAGTATTAGGAACGAAATTGTTAAAGGTTACCACCGGGGGCAAAGGCGGCGGCGGTGCGGAACTAACAGCTGACGCAAAAAAACTCGTCGCGAACTTTAATAAATATAGAGACAGGCTGAATGCTATTGCAGAAAAGGAATTTAAGCGCATTTTTGGTAAATAATAATGGCCAGCAAACTTAAAGGTAAAATAATCAAAATACTTCCAAGCAAAGTCCATGCCCAGATACAGATATTGTGGAAGAATACACCGCTCAGTGTGATTGTTACCAAAGCATCCTGCGAGGAAATGGGTCTCAGAGAAGGAGATTTTCTCTATGTACTGGTTAAAGGCACTGATGTTATGCTGGCAAAATCTTTTTCAGGAAAGCTGAGCGCAAGGAACAGGGTGGAAGGAACGGTACAACACATTGTTCATGGTGATGTATTGTCAAAGGTGGCCTTTGAATCCCAAGGGGATTTGCTTTACGCAATTATTACCAATATGTCATTGAAAGAGATGGATATAGGAGAGGGAGATAAGGTGACAGCCATTGTTAAATCAACGGAGCTAATCCTGATGAAAGGTGAGGAGTAATGAACAAAGGAAACAGGAGGTTCAATAATTGCTGAGTATTTTATTGAAAAAAACATGGAATACCTTTCATCTGGATGTGGATTTTACGATTCCAAAAGGGAAGATCACCATATTGTTTGGTCCCTCCGGCGCCGGCAAGTCCAGCATATTGCGTTTTATTTCAGGATTGGAAAGACCCGATGACGGATTGATTTGTTATGAACATGCGACATGGTTTGATAAAGAACGAAATATTCACCTCCCCCCTCAGCAGAGAGCGATAGGGTTTGTCTTTCAGGATTATGCTTTGTTTCCCCATATGACCATTGAACAAAACGTGTCGTATGGAATAGAGGAAAAGAAGAATAAAAGAAACGAGGTTGATAAACTTTTATCGCTTGTCGGTTTGTCGGGATATGAAGACTATTATCCTTCACAATTGTCCGGCGGTCAAAAACAGCGGGTAGCCCTGATAAGGGCGCTCGCAAAAAAACCCGATCTCCTGCTAATGGATGAGCCGCTTTCTGCAGTAGACTGGGAAACGCGGAGACAACTACAGGAAGATTTAAAGCACATTATAAGGAGTTTTGGGGTGACAACTCTTTATGTAACGCATGATGTTGCAGAGGTGCATAAACTGGCTGATAAGGTCGTAGTATTGCAATCAGGGAAAATTGTTAAAGAGGGTACACCTGAAGAAGTATTTTTAGGAAAGAGGCTTAGCACACGGATACAACTGGCTGGTAAAGTAGTCGGTATTGAATACGATTCTATTATGGCAATAGTGACTGTTTTGCACGCAGAGCAATATTTTAAAACCCTTATTGATGCTGAAGAAGTGGAGAAATTACGATTAAGGATTGGCGAAGATGTCATTATCGGGGCAAAATCTTCAGATGTGGTTTTATTCAAGACTACAGTATCAATATAAATTTTTACCATCGTTATGTCTAATTTGATATATCGATTTTCAGAAGTGGCTGCATATTTATTTTTTATCATTTTATTTTTAGAAAGGAGAGTCTTTTGTGTTTATTAAGAAGTTTAAGCATGTTCTTTGGCCTTTATTAACAGTTTGCAGTATCTTTGTAGTTGGCACGATGCAGCATTGCATGGCATATGGGGGTGAATTGGATGAATTAAATGGACAGTTAAAACAGATGGAAGAGGCGTTTCTGGCTCAGCAAAAAATGATGAAGCAGATGGAGACATTAGCGTTAAGCCAGCAGGAGCAAATCAAAGACTTGAAAAACCGTATTGATACTATGAGTGAAAAACCGGTGACAGTTGCAAAAGAGGAAATCAAGGAAAATGTAAAGCAAGAAGTAGAGAACTACCTTGCATCGGACGAGGCGAGGGAAATGCTGGGATTAGGCTTGCCCAGCGCTCCGCACATGGAATGGCGCAGGACAGAAGCTGACATCTGTGACGTTTCCTATACCCCTGATGATAGCAGTTATGCATTGCACATAGGAACATCGGATGACAAGTATTCATTAAATATCGGCGGCAGATTGCAGATGCGGTATCAGTTTACCGACAAGGATGAAGACTTTGGAGGGGCGGATACGCAAAATATTGACGTACGCCGCGCAAGGGTCTATATGGGGGGAAACATTTACAGCAAAATGTTTCATTACTACTGGGCTATAGATGCGGATAGCTTTAATGTCAGCTTGAGGGATTTTTACATTTACTGGACGCCTCTTAAAGAATTGAATGCAAAAATTGGTTATTTTAAGGTACCGTTTAACAGAGAAAGGCTTGCATCATCACAAAGACTGTTGTTTCAGGATAGAGCCATTGCCAGCGAAACCTTTGATCAGGACCGTGACTATGGTCTGGATATTTACGGAAAACCTTTTGACGGACGCATTGAATACCATGCCGCAATTTTTCAGGGCGCCGGAGAAAATCCGGCAAAAAGGATTACAGGTAAAGACGAAAATCTCGATAACGAACTTATGTATGTAATGAGTCTGAGATATAATCCGTTAGGAAAATTTAATTACTATGACGGGACTGATCTGGGATATTCCGAGACTCTTAAGGCAACTGTGGGAGCATCTGTTGCCTTTAATGGAAAGGAGAAAGATGTAAAAAGTGATGATGCAGACGTAATAGTGGGTGTGGCTGATTTCGGGCTAAGGTACAGGGGCTTTTCATGGGATAGCGAATACTATATGATGACAGAAAATCCTGAGTCTAACAGTGGAGGAGATTCAATAGAATCAGACGGATTCTTTACGCAGGCCGGTTACTTTGTCATACCCAAAAAACTCGAGATAGCCGCCCGCTATTCCATGGTTGACCCTGATGACGATGTATCAGACGATATCCAGAGGGAGTATACAGCGGGAGTAAATTATTATTTCCGTGGTCATCGGTCAAAGATACAGGCCGATTTTGGCACTTTTATCACAGAACAAGGCAGTGAACAGGATAAAAACGAAAACAAATTCAGATTACAATACGAAATTGCATTTTAGTGTGATAAAGTAAAACGAAAACAGATTCAGAGTACAATATTAAATGTTTTTTTAGAGGAGGACATAATGCGTTTGAAAATACCGAAAAGACGGGTTAAGAGATCTCTGCCGATAGTTTGTGCAGCCTGGTTCCTATTTTTATTCATAGCTTTTCACAATACTACCCGAGCAGATGAAAAGATCCTTATTGCAGCGGCAGCTAACCTGAACCCTGCCATGAATGATATTTGCAAAGGATTTGAGAAGGCAAATCCAACCATAGATGTAGAGTTGTCGTACGGTTCTTCCGGCAATTTTTTTGCACAGATCAAACAGGGGGCGCCTTTCGATATTTTTTTCGCTGCCAATACAACCTATCCTGCGCGTCTGGAAGAGGAAGGTTTAGGGGTAAAAGGGAAGTGTAAAATTTATGCCTTTGGAAGTATTGTACTCTGGGTACCGAAGAGTTCTGCATTAAATCCCCGAAAGGGATTGCATATCGTCTTAGACCCGAAAGTAAAAAAGATTGCCATTGCAAACCAAAAACATGCGCCTTATGGCATGGCGGCAGAGGAGGCGCTTCGCCACTATGGATTGTGGGACCAGGTGCAGAATAAACTGGTCTTTGGGGAAAACATCTCGCAAACGGCGCAATATGTCCAGTCGGGCGCAGCCGACGTGGGAATTCTTGCCCTGTCTCAGGCAGTTTCTCCAAAACTGGAAAGTGCTGGAGATTATTGGGTCATCCCTGCCGAAGCATATAACAAACTTGGGCAAGCCTATGTTGTCCTGCAAAGGGGCAAGGATAAGCCGGGTGTCAGGGAATTCCTGGAATTCGTGAAAGGGAAAAAGGGGGAAAAAGTATTTACCAAATACGGTTATTTACTCCCGTAATCGATGAAGAGTATTTATCAATGTAGAGAAGAAATTGCTTGAAAAGGGAAAAACGGTTTTTTTTCCTGAGGACCCAGATATCCTGAATTTATTATAGGGATCAGTGATCTGGAACTGACTCCAGAAGTGAAGAGAAAGGCATGAAGATCAGCGCTCGTAATATCTTAAAGGGCAAGGTCAAAGAAGAGAAGCATGGTATGGTGGACTCAGAAGTGGATATAGAATTACCGGGAGGGGCTGAGATTTGTTCGATAATTACCAAACAATCTGCAGAAACGCTGAAACTGGCCAAAAGGCAAAGAGGTTTACGCGGTTATCAAGGCTTCCAATGTAATGATCATGGTCGACTAACCAGGAAAAGGCAAGATGTTATATTGAACATAGGCAAAGGTACAATTCAAATACAGCCACCGTACCCTGTGTGGTGGCTGTATTTGATAACAGTCCGGCCTCCTTCCTGACTTTCTCCCAAATTCTTTTGAAACTCCTCCTTCAAGAGGCGGAGAAACATTTCCTCCCATAATGTTAAGGTTAGGTTGGAGGCTGAACTATAACGTTGTAAGCAGCAAGGCGCACCTTGCTGCTACATTAAACAGCTTGAAATTCCTTAAACGTTATATTACGTTAACTACTTGCATGCTAATCGTTATTATGTAAGATACCTGTGTGTACAGCGTATACAGGCTAAATATTTTTAACCTACAGGAGTATTTTTACATGAATTTTGCGGCTCCTTTCCTTTTAACCTTAAAGCTTTCTACCATAACAACACTTTTATTATTTGTCCTGGGTATCCCTTTTGCCTACTGGCTTGCTTTTTCAAGATTTCGCGGGAAGTTCTTCGTTGAGTCTGTAATATCCTTACCCCTTGTTCTTCCACCGACCGTCCTGGGTTTTTATCTCCTCATGGCTATTGGGGGAAACAGTTTTGTCGGGCGTTGGTACGAAGGCATTTCTAATAAGACCCTTGCATTCTCTTTTCAAGGAATTGTTGTAGGTTCATTCATCTATAATCTGCCCTTTGCAATACGTCCGTTTCAATTGGCTTTTACCGGGGTGGATAAAAAATTGCTTGAGGCGTCATGGAGCCTGGGCAGATCTAAATTACATACCTTCCTTTTCGTTATTTTTCCGCTTTCCTGGCAAGGTATTATAACAGGCTGCATACTCACCTTTGTGCACTGCATGGGTGAATTCGGGGTTGTCCTGATGATCGGAGGAAATATTCCGGGTGTTACCAGGGTTGCATCGG
>SOET01000078.1 GCA_021646465.1 Candidatus Kuenenia hertensis
GAATTATTGGAGGATTCTTATGCTTTCGGCTTCTTAACTTAACACCTATGGGATAAAGGGGTGGTGGTAAATTATGACAATTCTGCTTCCTCCTTGTGAAGGAGGGGATTAAAAGTGGTGGTGATAATAGAATAATGTTCCTCCTGTTTCTTTTTTTAGAAGAAGAGAATTAAGTGGGTGGTTATTAAAATATGACAGAAATATTTAATAAGAAAGAATATACAAAGAGAAGGCAATATTTGCGAAGGAACATGACAAAGGCGGAAATATACCTTTGGTCGAAGTTGAAGGGTAAGCAAATCAATGGTTTGAAATTCAGGAGACAATATGGGATTAATAATTTTACGGTTGATTTTTATTGTCCAGAACATAGATTGGCAATAGAAATTGATGGAGGTGTTCATTATTATGATTCTCGGATGGCAACTGATTTTCAGCGCGAAAAAGATATAGAGGCTTTGGGGATCAAGGTACTAAGATATACCAATATCGATGTTCTTAAGAACATAAAAGGTGTTTTACAAGATATTATTGAAAAAACCACCCCTCTTTCCCCTCCTTGTGAAGGAGGGGAGGAAGGAGAGGTAAAAAAATAACGTTTCTTGTACTTACTTTTCTTACCTTTTACAAGGTAATGGGTTTTGTATTTGCCTTTTATTGGCAAATTAAATGAAAGTCATGAGGATACCTTATAAGAAATTCACATTCCTCCTGGAAGCAGCAGAGGAAATACACCTTCCTTCCTATAAAGGCTCTACCTTCAGAGGGGCGTTTGGTGTGCAGTTCAGGAAAGTTGCCTGCGCTTTGAAGAAAGTGGATTGCCGCAACTGCCTGCTCAGACAAAAATGCGTCTATGCATATATCTTTGAGTCCTACACACCGGATGATAGCAGCATAATGGGCAGGGTAAATGCCATCCCTCACCCTTTCATCATTGAACCGCCGGAGGAAGATAAACAGGTGTATTCGGCAGGGCAAACATTTTCCATTGGTCTGATCCTTATTGGCGTGGCGATACAATATCTGCCCTATTTTGTTTACACCTTTGACCTGCTTGGGGAAAACGGTATTGGCAGGGGAAGGGGCAAGTGCAGGTTAAAAGAGGTTTACACGGCAAATCCGCAGGGCGATAGCGCATTAATCTATAGTTCGGCAACCCGTAAGGTAGCTCCATTTGGCGAAGAATGTATTGATCTGAGCCAGCCGATTCTTTCAGTATTGGAAAACGGTTGTATGAACGGTGCAAAAAACGATTGTAAAGAAATTTCCCTGAGATTTCTCACACCCACTCGTCTAAAATACGGCGGTAAACTTACTATCGACCTGGAGTTTCATGTTTTTATCAGACAACTTCTGAGGCGGCTGTTCCTGCTCAGGCAATACTATTGTAACGATAGCCCAGTGGACAATAAACTGCCTGATGACGGTTACCATCGCATGCTCATTGATAAGGCATTTGCAATAACGGTAAAAACATCAGAACTCCGGTGGAATGACTGGGAACGGTATTCCCGAAGGCAGGATACAAGGATGAAACTTGGTGGGTTTGTGGGAGAAATAGTGTATGCGGGTGACATATCCCTCTTTATCCCTTTTATAAAAGCCGGGGAAATACTGCACGTCGGCAAGGGTACAAGTTTTGGATTGGGAAAATATACCATTAAGCCATGAAATAGGAGCATTTCCAAATTTTTGCAAATTCCCCGTTTTTGTTCCCATGTAGAGACAGGTTTCAAACCTGTCTCTACATGGGAACACAATTGTAAAGAAGCTCTGCTTCCTGTTCATCAGAAGCAAAACTTCGAATAATACGGACCGCTTCTCACAAAGAGGAAGGCTGAGTCGCCTGCCGTCACCTTATGCTGTAACTCCCCTTTTTCTCCCTCTTGTAAACTTATCGCCATAGGCAGACTAATCTTACCCCAAGTTGCGATTTTTGTCTCAGCATGCAGCCATAATTTACCCACCCCTTGCCCCTCCCGAGAGGGGAATAAATAAAGTTCCATCCCGGGAGGTGAATAAATAAAGTTCCCTCCCGAGAGGGGCAAGGGGTGGGTTCTTCACATGATAACACTTCAGCGATTTTTAGCATGATAAATACCAACACGATAAAGGACGTTGTTGTAGCGCCAGGTTTAAAACATGTCTCTACAACTCATTAACGTTTTAGCAATCATAGACACAGTATTAGTGTATCTATTCAGTGTGTGAATACACACCCCCGTCAGCTAAGCTGTCACCCCTCTTGATAGAGGGGAAGATGGGAAGTCCCCTCTATCAAGAGGGGATTTAGGGGTGTGTGATACATTTACGCTAAACAGATACGTGTTAGTAATCTTTAAAACCTGGCACCCTTGGCGTTATTGCGGCGAACTATTGCTTTCCCGACCATTCATGTACACGGAAATATTCCTGAAACATTTCTTTTTTTGCATTCTACCTCCGGTATATGCAAAATATCTCCATGCAAAGAGATCTTTATATTATTGCATATGATATCTGCAAGCCGAAGCGGCTGCAACGTGCGCGGCACTTCCTGAAGGGGTTCAGCACAGGAGGCCAGAAATCAGTATTTGAGTGCTTTCTTACACAAGGCGAACTGAGGGAGGTTATTTCCGGAATGTCGCATATTATTGACGAAAGCGCAGACAGGATTCATATATTTTCACTGGACGGCAGAAGCAGGTCTCATACTATCGGCACAGCAGTACCTCCAAAAGACCCGGAGTTTTTTTATTTCGGCTGAATGTTACTTTTAAACGTTGGCAACTCTGACAGGGTTTCAAACCCTGTCAGAGTTAAATGGACGAACGATAAATCTTTTGAGTACGCAGTAGCGATATGGGCACATTATACATCGACAGAAAAGGCTATCATATAAAACTCGACGGCGAATCAATCGCCTTTTATCTGGAGGGGAAACGGGAAGGCATCGTTCCCATAAGGCCTCTCAGCAGGGTAATAATAGCGGGCAATACTATTATTGAAACAAGCGTACTCAACAAACTTGCAGACAACAATTGCAGTATTGTATTCCTTTCCGGCAGAGGGCTTCAGTACAGAGGTACCCTTACCGGACGCATACACAACAACGGTATTCTGAGAGTCAGACAATATGAAAAATCCCTGGATAAGGATTTTTCAATAATGATATCGAAAGAACTTGTTCTGAAGAAGACAGAGAAACAGCTTGAGTTTCTCGGAGAGGCGGCAAGGATTGCAGAAGCAGAAAACCGGAAGGTAACATTCAGCAATTTCTTTGGCATCATTGAAAATATTATGAGTAATATTGCCAGACGATGTGATTCACAGGAAAGTCTAAGGGGATACGAGGGCGCCGCTTCAAACGCTTATTTTTCAGCATTTACTTCTCTGTTTTCCGATCATCTGGGTTTTAAAACGCGCACGAGACGTCCTCCGAGAGATCCGGTAAATGCAATGCTTTCACTCTGTTACACACTGCTCCATTATGAAGCGGTAAGGGAGATACAGGTTGCAGGGCTTGATCCAACGATTGGTTTTTATCACTGTTTTGATTACGGACGTGAATCACTTGCCTGCGACCTGATTGAACCATTTCGCCCGGTTGCAGACAAGTTTGTGTGGGAGTTGTTTGAAGAGGGAAAATGCTCGCCTGCGGATTTTGTGAAAGAAAACGAAGGTGTCTATTTGAAGAAAAATGCAAGAAAAGAGTTTTATCCCTTTTATGAAGCGTGGGTGGAACCGGTAAGAAAGGAAATCATTGCAGGGGTAAAAAATATTTCAGGGAGGATTGTGGGTGGAGAAGACGCTATACCTGCACGAAAATAAGACGTTAAAGGTTATAAGGGATGGGCCGTCTGTACTGGTAAAGGAGGAGGGTAAGGCAGACAGACGCGTGCCCGCACGTATGATTCGAAGAGTGGTGATTGCAGGAAATATCAAACTGGATACCGGTTTGATTACCATGTTTACCGATAACAACGTCCCGGTGACAATGTTTGACAAAAGCGGCAACCGGATTGCAGTTGTTTTACCCTGTAACCGCCATTTGCCTGAATATTATAAGGAGCAAAAGATATTTCTTGAATCGGAGTACACTATCAAAAGATTTATGACGTTTTTGCGTGCGCACCGGTATGAGATTCAGATAAACGTGCTAAAACGGCTTTTAAAAAAACACATGCCGGATGCGTACATTACCGTGGGACTGAAAGAAGATGATTACCGGCAGGTAATAGAGAATGCTGTATCGGCAAGGCGTGATAAATTTCAGCAGATTCACAGCATCGTTTCAGCGCTCTTTATGGAAATGATTGTCAGCAAATTAATACCTTCGGGCCTGGATCCTCATATTGGGGTAATGCACAGAAGGCGTGATTTAGGACTTGCCCTGGATATTTGCCATGCCCTCGGCCCGGAGGCGGATATCCAGTCCATACAGTTTCTCCGCAGCGAAAAGGAATGCGTCCATCATGACTGCAAAGAGATTTCTGCGGAAGACATGAAGGCAATTGCAGTGCGGTTTGAAAACAGAAAGGAGTCTCTTGTTTTTGTGGTGGAGCACATAATTGACGGCATATACGAGCTTATCAGGGAATTAAAACTGAGCGGGGAATGTAGCATATAGAAGCGTATTTTGTACATATAGTCAAACAAATCCGGTTTTCGAAAATTTATATTGTATTAGCCTTTCAATGCTTCCCTGCCTGTCGGCAGACAGGGATTCCGTTTAGCATGACGAAGCTGTCATCTGAGCGGAGTCGAAGGGCTTTATGTTTCTGAGTAAAAACCTATTTAATATTTCGAAACCCTGATTTGTTTGACTATAAAGTGTCGCTATTCAGCAGGGAAGTTAAGGAAACAACTCTGACAGGGTTTCAAAACCCTGTCAGAGTTTACATACACCTGTTCCCTTTTAACAAAGGAGGATACGGTTTCGCCTTTTTATTTTGAATCATGGTGGTTGTGTGTTTTCCTGACATTTTTACAACCCCCTTACCCCTTTTTCTAAGGGGGAATTTTATGGCAAACATCTTAACTTAATGACATTGGGTTACAAACCTGAACCCACGCCGGGAACATTAATTTATGACCTCCCCTTCATCCCCTCCTTGTGAAGGAGGGGAAAGAGGGGTGGTTGATTTTGGTTGCGGCTTTGCTGCGTTATGTTGTCTATGAATCATTCATATTCCTGCATGCGTTCACTATTGATAAAAATGTTATGCAGTATTTCCGCAATGCTGTTTCTTTCGTCCATTGCCGCTCCGGTTTTGGAAACATTCAGGATGCCGCAGGCAAATATTATCTGTTATTGTCTGAGATATATATGCCATCAAATACCTTCCAGGTGTTTATGGATTCTTGATTCAAATATGGGTTTGTGCACCCGTTGCTTTGGCATTTATTTGTCATTTTTCATTTGTATGATAGCCGCCTTTTTTAGAATCTTACATTGTTCCAGAAAATTTATCATATTCGGCGTATTTTTATTATTCCCTTTGTTAATAGATGGTGTTATCGCAACGACAACTCATTACACAAGCAACAATCTGTTACGCGTTGCCACTGGTATGTTATTTGGTTTTGGCTCTGGCTTGTTAGTTTCGTCCCTAAAACAAAATGGAGGAAAAAATGATTAGAAAAAGTATGTTTATAATTATGGTGTTTTATTTTTTTCATCAAAATCTTTTGGCGGAAACAAATATGGTAAGATTAAATGCGGGGAAGCCTGTGCTTTTGGCGTTAAAAGAAAGAATAATTGCCAAAGAAAAACAGGAGGGTGATTTGATAAAGATAATGGTAATAAGACCTGTCAGAGTGGATGGGATAATAGTAATAAATAAAGGGGCGGACGCCTTCGGCAGGATAGATGAAATAAAAAAGGGCAGATCGTGGGGGAGAAAAGGTGCGTTTTCCATCAGAGTTGATTCCGTTATGGCAGTAGATGATACGGAAGTGCCGTTAAATGCAGTCCAGACCAAAGAAGGTAAAAGCCACGTAGGAGGCGCTACTACATTGGCAGCCACAACAGGCGTTTTACTATGTCCTTTAATTGCCCCCACCGGATTTTTAATAAAGGGAGAAACCGGAGAACTACCTGTGGGATACGAAATTAAGGCATACGTGGATGATGATGTTGACATCAAAATCGACCCTTCTACACAAATAGAAGGCGTTAACCTGCCTCCACTGGCTGATGCCGGCGATAATCTGGCCGTGAAAGCTGGCAACCTTGTCAAACTGGATGGCAGTAGAAGCACAGACCCTGACGGTGACCAACTATCGTACTCGTGGACTTTTGAATCAAAACCTGCCGACAGCAGGGTTCGTCTGAGCGATAGCGAGACGGCGACTCCCGCATTTACGCCTGATGCAATAGGCACCTACATAGTAAAAATGACGGTGAGCGACGGTAAAGATGAGAGTTCTTCAACATGTACGATAGAGGTGGAAATGTCTGGCAATGGCATAGGCGAATAAGAAGCAATAATGGGATAAGTTTTGCTTGCTCCCAAACCTTGTACTGAATATGGTGAAGTATCAGTTTGGAATCGTAAATGGACAGTAGAGACGCATTGCAATGCGTCTCTACATTGTTTCTCTGAATTGTGTCCCCAAACAGGAGTTTGGGAACAAGCAGTAAATCAGAAAAAATATTATTTCTTTACCACCCCTTCATCCCCTCCTTCGCAAGGAGGGGATAAAGGGGTGGTATTCCACCAATTATTTTAACACTATGCCATCGATTAGCTCGAAACCCGCTTAAATAAAATGAAAATTCCTATACAATTAAAATATGAAAAAAACACCGGTCAGAAAAAGGCGGGAAGTTGAAATAAAGGATATAATTGGCAATGCCGTAATTGGAGTTGGCAAAATATGCGTCGTGGTAGCAATTTCGGCAATAGTTGGGTTGATATTGGGATTTGTTTCTTCGGTGGCAAAGGAAACGAAGAAAAAGAATCGATACTAAATTGTGTTAATTATGGTGTATAGCAATGAAAAGCAATTACCTCGTCTGTTATGATATCACAAATCAGAAAAGGTGGAGACATGTGTTTAAAATGCTAAAGGGCATTGGCACTCATATGCAGTATTCCGTGTTCTTTTGCAAACTTACGTGGCAGGAATTAACAGAGTTGAAAGAAAGGCTGAATGGCATAATTAATGATAAAAAAGACGACATACGAATTTATCCTCTGCCGTCAACCATTAAATGCGTGGTGCTCGGCAAGGGAGACAGGGTACCGGAAGGTGTGGACATATTTTTATGAAATATTTCGAAAATATTTCCTGGCTAACTTTTAAAACATTTGATATGGTAAAACCGCGTGTATTGCATATAGTTGCAGTGGTTTTTCGGAATCGCTTTTAGGAGGAGAGAGGTCTTTGATCAGACTGGAAATGTTGTTCTCTGCATTGATTTTAAGAAGGTATACGAAACAAGAGAAAACATGAGAGCAGAGAGGGTTGTTATTCCGGTAGCACAAATTGTCGGGTAAGAAACCCGACCTACAGGTTTGAAAATACAGCAGGAGGAATGGAATAATGAAGGATGACCAGCCGTTGCTTTATTATAAAACAAAAGAGCAAGAAGTTTTCAAAAGTATTTTGCAGAAAAAATACGGATTGTTCTGAGAGGAGTTAATATATGAAACATTTCAGAAATATTTCCTGGCTAACTTTTAAAACGCCCGATGTGTTAAAAAATCTGTTTTGTAAGTACTTGTTAATACAAGAGAAAGGAAAGGGGTGCAGTATGAACGAAGACCTGTAATAGAAGGGATTGCGACAATTTTCATTACTACTCTCCTTTCCAAAAAGTATGAACGAAGACCTGTAATAGAAGGGATTGCGACATCTTTACCGGCTCTGTTCCGTTACCGGACATTCTGTATGAACGAAGACCTGTAATAGAAGGGATTGCGACAGTTGTCGAAATGTACATAACTCCCGCATTCGTGTATGAACGAAGACCTGTAATAGAAGGGATTGCGACTCAAAGTCAGTATAACAATCACCACAGCCAACCCGTATGAACGAAGACCTGTAATAGAAGGGATTGCGACAGATGGTGGTGCAAGCATAAAAACACCCCGCAAGGTTGTATGAACGAAGACCTGTAATAGAAGGGATTGAACACAGTGGCCAGTGATCAGGGGCCAGATGTCAGGGAAATGCAAAAACTTATCTCACTGAAATCTGGCAACTGGCAACTGGTCCCTGAGAATGGCTT
>SOET01000079.1 GCA_021646465.1 Candidatus Kuenenia hertensis
CCCTTGCGTTGACGCCGGAGTATAAGGTATGCGCCGTTAAGGTCGAAAGGATGTAGATTAAGTTATTGAGTAAAAAAGGGCGCAATATTGCGCCCTTTTTTATTGATCGGAGTTGTTTTTCCCCTCACATGTGGCATTCCACGAATACAAAGTATTCTTTGTACTGTCAGGAGTTCCCTCCTGACAGTAGCCGAATCGTACCGGAGCGGCAGGAGGAAACTCCTACCGCCACTTCAGCAAAAAGATGTCATCCGTTCATCCATCATCCCGTAATATTTATTTTTCTCTTTTATCTGTTGTAATTACGTTAACATTGTTTCATATTTAACTTTATAATTTTAAAAACTTTATATATAATTACCCGACTGATGGAACCTGATATATCGATAATCATTCCGCTATATAACGAGGTTGAAAACATTGAACCATTGGCGAACGCCATCATAAATGCTTTAAAAGGCTATGTGTATGAAGTTATTATCGTGGACGATGGTAGTACCGATGGCAGTAATGAAAAATTGAAAGAATTGTGTGTTAATTATGCCAATTTTCGTACAATACGACTTAAAAGGAATGCAGGGCAGACTGCTGCAATGGATGCGGGATTTAAACGTGCTAAAGGCAAATATGTAGTTTCTATGGATGCCGATTTGCAAAATGATCCCACTGATATCCCAAAGCTGTTGGAGCAGTTAAAATGGTATGATATGGCGTGTGGCTGGAGATTAAAAAGAAACGATCCTCTGATAAAACGCATTTCCTCAAAAGTAGCAAATTATATCCGGAACAAACTTTCATGGGAAGATATTAAGGATACAGGATGTTCGCTTAAGGCTTACCGAAGAGAATGTCTTGGTAAAATTAAACTATTTAACGGCATGCACAGGTTTTTACCGACCCTTTTCAAAATGGAAGGATTTTCTGTTACTGAAATTATCGTCAGCCACCATCCAAGAAAATACGGAAGGTCAAAATATGGAGTATCAAATAGAGCAGTAAGAGCATTTATTGATTTATTGGTAATAAGGTGGATGAAAAAGAGAAAGCTTTGTTATGAGGTTGAGAATGGGTAATTTAGTAACACAAATCAATATATGGATTATTTTGGGATTTATTGGGCAGTTTATGTTTGGATCACGCTTTATTGTTCAATGGATTGTTTCTGAGAAGCGTGGGGAAAGTTTTATACCGGAAATGTTTTGGTATTTAAGTATGGCAGGCAGTTCAATATTATTGATATACGCTATCTATAGACGTGATCCTGTTTTTATCATGGGGCAATCATTCGGACTTTTTATCTATCTGCGTAATATTATGCTTATCTATAAAAAGAAAAAAATACTTAACACTGCAGTAGATAAATAGGCATTTGTAATTTAATCCTGCTGACATATTATTCTTGCAAGATCATCGGCAACAATTGCATTTTGATCGTTTTCCGGCGATAATAAGGGAGGTTTATTGAGTTTTATTCGAATCCAATTGGCAGTACGCAATATCCTTTTTTGCTGAACAATCCGCTTTATTGCAGATTCCTTTTGCGGAAAGCTAAGTAACGCAAAGCCTATTAAAATTGTTATTATGCCTTCTCCCGGTAATACTAACATGGTAATCCCGGCAAGAATAAGTAGAATACCCATCAGGTTTCTAAAAACTAATATGATGAGGCGCAAAACAGGATGTCGTTTTTGCAGCGTGTCAGGCTTCTCTTTCTGAACTATCAGGTAGTCAACTGGCAAACGGGCGACCATAATCGGGAGAACTATTAAAGTTCCCATAAAGGTAAACATGGATACAATACCTGTTAACCAGAGTATATTTTCATATTCTTTCATCAATTCTAAAACAGTTTCCATTCTTGATTCTTTCTCAAAACTTTCAATTATTAGATTTTCTATTCTATTGTTTTAATTTTGTTTTATAAAAACTACCATTAAAATGATTCAAAATGTGTATAGTATTCGAGTAGTGCATTCACTATATCATGCGTATTTGTTTTGTTTTTGTCAAATATTACTTTTCCATGAGATTCTTTGGGTCCCCATCTGTCAAAGTTTGGTTTTGAAAACAGAGCGACAGTCTTGGTTCCTGCGGCGATTGAAAGATGCATTGGGCCTGAATCAGGAGTTAATATTACTTTACACTTTGATATTAAAGCGGCTACTTCACGGATAGTGTTGTTTTTTATGTATAAGGCAGGTCCGATTGCAGATTGTATGCATTTTTCTTTTTTTATCTCTTCAGGTCCTATAAATATTACAATGGGAATATTCCGTTCCCTCAAGCTATTTGCAATAATACCGAAACTTTGCAGATTCCATGCTTTTCCTTTTTTTTGCCGGCCACCGGTAAATATACCAATCGGCTTTTTAGAAAGATTTCCGATATGTTGTCTGAGGAAATTTTCTGCCCAGAGCAACTCTTCAGGGTTGAGAATAATTTTGCGTTCATCAGAAGCCGGTATTCCGATTTGATGCATACATTCGACGATTTGATCTACTTTATGGCGTGAGTGTGGATGTGTAAAAACGGAGGTAAATAATATATTGCCATCGTTGCGTTGACAACCTATGCGATGCCTGGTGCCAGAAGCATATGTGATATAGGCTCCCAGTGAATTGGTTGCTGTACTCAGATGGATAGCCGCATCGTATTTTTCTTTTCGAAGTAATTTGATAAGATTCCATAATCGTTGCGGAAGTACCGTATCTATTCGCTGGAGGGTGTGTATTTGTTTTATAGCATAACCATTCAGGATTGATTTGGCGTGTCTTCCGCCCACAAAAGTAAACTGCACATTGGGCAGTGCATTAGTAAGCGCTGAAACAGCGGGTGTTATCAGGATAGAATTTCCTAAACGTTGGTTTACCGAAACAAGCAGTATCTTTTTCATTGTATACAGGTTAGGCAGGGGCTCAGTGCCATTGCGCAACAAACGTACAATGAAATATAAAAAAGTACTGCGTAACCTTAATTTCAGACGGCGCAGAAAATTTGAACGTTTGGAATGTTTACGCGGCAAAATAGTATCAAATTCTTTTTTTAAAACAGGTGTATATTGATTTTCCATTTTTTAGTTTTTGAAAATGCGGATTTATTAATATAAACTATAATTATAACTGGTAAACATTAAGGGATGATGAAGAAAACATTAAGATTTCTTAATGTTCGATATAATTGATCGGTCAAAGAAAAGCTGTTTTTAACGAATGCTAAGTTTGATCGACTAATCAGTTTAGCAATTAAAATGATTTTTCGGAAGGGTAACTGAAAAAGTACTCCCTCTTCTTGGCGTACTTTTTACTTTTATTTTCCCTTTGTGAAGGTCTACGATATTTTTGCAAATACTCAATCCAAGCCCTACTCCGCCAGTTTCCCTCGATCTGGAAGCATCCACACGAAAAAATCTGTCAAAAATCTTATCCTGATCATTTTCGGAAATTCCTATTCCTGTATCTTTGATTGAAACGAGGGCTTCATTTCCTGAATCTTTTAGAGAAATGTAAATATTACCGCCCGAAGGAGTATATTTAATAGCATTGTCCAAAAGGTTGGAAAATAAACGGTAGAGCAATTTTTGGTCTCCATATACTACAATATCTTCCATTTTGACTACTGAGCAGTCTATTTTTTTTGTTTCTGTAATTAATTTAAAAGAGTTATAAAGTTCGTGAAGCATTTTTCCCAAATTAATAATTTTAAAATCTTGTTTAGCAGCATCTGTTTTCAGTAACACCAGTAAATCATTTACCATGTTAATTATTTTTTCATGCTCGATTAAATTATTTTCGAGCAATTCGCGATATTCTTCAGCAGTTCTTGGTTTTGTAAGGATTACTTCGGTACCGGCTTTTAGAGAAGCAAGCGGTGTTCTTAATTCGTGAGAAACATCAGAGGTAAATTGAATAATTTTTTTGAAAGAATCTTCGAGACGGTCGAGCATGAGATTAATTGTATTCGTCAATTCTTCCAGTTCATCTCCCGTATATGTTGGTTTAAGTCGTGTATGTAAATTTAATGCGGTGATAGTTTTGGTTGCATTTGTTATATACCCTACAGGCGCAAGGCTCTTTTTGGCGATAAACCAGCCCCCGATAATGGTGAAAACAGCAATCCCCGGCATTATCAATAGTATGTTATCCCTGAAATTTTCCAATGTTTTGTAAATCGGTTTCAATGACGTTGCCATTTGTAAAAGATATTTTGGCGTATTATTTTGAAACACAGGTCTTGTTAAAAGAAGATAGTTGTAATCTGAATCTTCACGTTTGATTGTTTCGAATGTTTCAATTCCGTTTTTTGCATTATTCATTGTTTTTTCAGAAATTTTTAAAGGGAAACCCAGTGAATTTACCGATGTGATAATAGATTTTTTTTCTGTGTCATATAATAATGCTGTTATTTTAAAAAATTTTCCGCTGGAAGTTTCTTTTTCAATTTCAGTTTTCAGAGAATCCAGATTTAAGTTAATTTCCGGAAAATGCTGCAAAATATCTTCGCTTTCATCTAATAGGATATCCATAATTTCTTTATTTAACACATGTTGCAATCGATAATAAAAGTAGAGGCCAGAAACAACTAATATTACCAAAACCGAAAAGGTGTACCAGAGGGTAATTTTAGAACTGATTGTCCTGAACAATTTAATCTCTTTCTTCGAGAACATAGCCTACTCTTCTCACTGTATGTATAAGGTTTTTATTAAAATCTTTCTCCAGTTTATTCCTTAAACGGCTGATGTGAACATCAATTACATTGCTGAAACTTTCATAATTATGATCCCATATGTGTTCGGAGATCATGGTTCTCGTTAAAATCTGTCCGGGATTTCTCATCAAATATTCAAGGATAGAGAATTCGACAGGGGTTAATTCAATCCTTTGTTTGTCGCGAAATACTTTTCTGGTTTTTGGGTCAAGTGTTAAATTGCCTATTTTTAAAAATGACACATAATTGTCTGTTCTTCTCCTCATGCAGGCACGAATACGGGCTAATAGTTCTGAGAAAGAAAAAGGTTTGACTATATAATCGTCTGCTCCGATGTTTAAGCCATTTACTTTGTCATTTACGGAATCAATTGCGGTGAGAAATATTACAGGAGTGTGGATTCCTAAGTTTCTTATTTGTTTCAGTATTTCTTTTCCATTAATGCCGGGAAGCATTATATCTAATATCAGGAGATCATAATTTTCATGTGTTGCCAAATGTAAGCCGTCAATGCCATTATGTGCGATGTCCACAGCATAGGAATGTTCTTCAAGTCCTTGTTTCAAATATTTTACAATTTTTCTTTCATCTTCAATGATTAAAATTTTCATTGTTTATGATATAAATTAAATAAAATAAGATACTTAAAATTATTTCGAAAATATAAATGAAGGTAATTGAAAAAATTTTGTAACGATTTCTTGAGTTATATGATATAATTTTTAGTTTATTTTTATGGTTCTAAGTAAAAAGAAGTTTTGAAATAAATTATATTGAATTTGGGCAGAAGAGAGCAAATTAAGAAAAAAGTCCTAAAATAGTAAGAAAAATATAAAATATACAGATTGGTTTTCGAGTTCCCAAGACTATGTACGACATGCTTTACTACAACCGAAAACTATCGTAAATTCTCTCAAACATCAAGTATTTTTCACATAATTATAACAAACAAAAAGGAGACGTATTAAAATTTATGAAGGAACAATGATACAGTGACTGTAATTATTCAGCGTAATTTATAACACCCCCCTAAATCCCCTCTAAAAAGAGGGGTGGCAGCGTAGCTGACGGGGTGTGTATTTACATGCTGAATAGTTACCAATGATTTTGGTAGAGGAAATGAATGTGCATGATCCTGACATTGTGGGGTGTGAAATGGTAAACAATTAATGATTGATATCAAAAGAAATCCCGTAAAATTTTAAAAATATGATCTTGCGAGAACATTTCTTTAATAATTTATGTTATATAAAGTGATTACTTTATTTTTCTCCACTTAACTCAATTAAATTATATGAATATATTAAAACAAAAAACAGAACGTTTTGAGAAAATAGACGACGAGAATAACCCGATTGAAGAAGAAATAACTGAATGGAATCAGGAAGAAGAAAAGAGCCGGGATTATGATTCGATACGTCTTTATTTAAATGAGATGTCAAAAATACCGCTGCTTACACCAACGGAGGAAATCTACCTTGCGAAAAAGATAAGGGTTATGAGCAGATTGCTCCATCGCAGGGTGCTGGGATTTGATTATGCCCTGGAACAGTATGTCCGGTTGTTGGAAAATGTTGAAAGTGAATCAGAGCTTGTTCAGTTTGTTGAATTATCAGCGGCAAGGGAGCTAAACAGGGATGAAGTAATTGATCAGATTCATACGGTTACGAACAATATCAGACAGAGTATAGAAAGTAATTTAAAAGATTACGAAAAGATTCGAAAGGGAAATATTGCAAAGGATAAAAGGTCAAGGATATACAAGAAGATTCTGACGAGAAAAAGGATGGCAATTAAAGAGTTAGAGTCTATTAGTGTACGTTCGGAAACTATATTGCCGGTGATGCGGGAATTGCTTGAGGTTTTATCGACAATCGGTGATTATAATAGAAAACGTACTGTACAGAGAAATTTTAAAAAGGAGTTATGCAAAGATCTTTCTTGTGATATTAATGAAATACAGGCGTTGTTCGAAATACCTGCTAAAGAATTGAAACAAACAATTTTTTCTATTAATTCAGTTTACAATGAATATGAGGCGGCAAGAAAGCGGTTTTCAGAGGGGAATTTGCGGCTGGTAGTAAGTATCGCAAAAAAATATAGAAAACGGGGTATGGCCTTTCACGACCTTATTCAGGAAGGGAATACCGGCCTTATGCGTGCAGTGGACAAATATGACTATCGGATGGGCTTTAAATTCAGCACTTATGCAACATGGTGGATAAAACAGGCTATTATCAGGGCAACGGAAGAAAAAGTAAGAACGATACGAATTCCTGTACATATGATGGATGTAATTAATAAGTCTACATATGTGGCAAAGGCAGTCCAGGGAGCTTCAGAGGAAAAATCACAGCTGGAAGCCATAGCAAAGGATACTAATACCCCGTTATCGGAGATATATCGTTTGCTCCAGATCACAACGCAGCCTATTTCTTTAGAGTCGCCAATAGGCAGTGATGGGGAAACAATGTTTGAAGATTTTATTCAGGATAAAAAAATAGAGGCTCCGATATTTCTTGCCCAGCGGTCTTTATTGAAGGAGCAGATACAAAAGGTGCTTGAAACGTTAAGTTACCGGGAACGGGAGGTTATTAAGTTGCGATTTGGAATTACAGACGGATACACGCACTCGTTGGAAGAAATTGGAAAGAGGTTTAATATAACCCGCGAACGCATCCGGCAGATTGAGGCAATTGCCCTTCGCAAACTTCAACATCCTGTTCGCAGCAGAAAACTGGAAGGATTTCTTGAAGGCACGATGAATTAAAGAGAATTCAAGCATAGGTATTGCAAAAATTTAAACAGGGGATTCACAAAATAATTTTGCGAATCCCCTCTTTTTTCTCTGTAACACGTTAGTTTTTTGAAACACCAGCAGTTTTCCAGCTTGTTCCCAAACAGGAGTTCTTACTGTTGGACAATTTTTTGCTGAGCATCAGAATAATCGTAATTATTTACAGACAAACGGATTAACCCGACTTTCGCAATTCGCGCCGAAAAACGGTTATTTTTTGTCATAAATCGCCGTGAAACCCTTGATATTAAAGCGGAGCTTCACCTCAAGTCAAAAAGCAAAAGTGCCTTGAAAGTCTTATATTTATTGATTTCTACGCCGAGTGGTAAGTTTTTTTCTCGTGACTACTCGTATATTCCTGCTTGGTAATGCCTCCGGCAGTTTTATCCGCAATGCCTCTAACAATTCCTGTGATTGTTGTCTCGGGCGTGGTATTTTCTGACAATGCGCCTTTTGACCCTTCACCTTCACTTCCATCGAACAAATAGTCGCCAATTGTTTGAGACCTTCCTCTACCGCCAGATCAAAATCATCCCACGCACTGCGCAGCCTTCTGATTATCATGTACGCGAGCATTACCACTTACAGTTGGACAATTTTTTGCTGGACATTCAACCAAACTCAAAACTAAAATCC
>SOET01000032.1 GCA_021646465.1 Candidatus Kuenenia hertensis
CGAATTATTGGAGGATTCTTATGCTTTCGGCTTCTTAACTTAACACCTATGCCCTGAGTCCCCCTTGTTTAAGGGAGATTCAGTCGATGATTATTTCGCTGAATAATTACATCCATTATTAAATATTATCCCTTAAGAACGCATCAATTACATATCAACTCAACGATTCTTAATAAATAGTCCTTTCCGCTCTAAAGTTCGACGATGAAGCTGTAGTTTTCTTTCTTTTCGAAACATCGGGACGTGTCTTATCGGGTTTTTCCTGGATAGGTAATCACCGTTACTTGTTGTATATTGTGTCAATGATAAAGCACGTGAAGTTTCCACAAGAGAGGAAGTTTGATTATATAAAATTGTTTGTGTTTGTTACTGCAGTATCAGGGTCTGTATCCACAACATTACCATCCAGATACAGGGTCATCCCATTTCCATTTGCCGTATCAAACGTTACCGCCACGTGATACCATGTGCCCGTAACAAGGCCTGCATTGTAATTTATAGGGGTGCCTGAATTTTTCTGCATGCGAATATTCCCATTGGCATCTACAAATACCTGATAGGTTTGATACGTTTTTCCTATGATCATGCCTTTGGTTAAACTTGATATGTTAATCCATGCGGCAAGGGTGAAGGATTCGGTTAAGTCCAGGTCTCCAATATCCACATAATCATCAATACCATCGAAACTCAGCCCGTTTCCACTTTTTCCCGTCACGCATGTCGCCCCGTTTATTATGCCATGGTTTCCGTTGCCCGATACATCATCACCACTGCAATCGTCAAAGGAATAGTAAGCCTGGAAATTTTTAAGTGTAGTAAACATAATTTGATCAAACCAAACCTCGCTCATGCCTTGTAAACCATTATCTATTCCCAGTGATAAACGAATGTATTCACCATCAGATAATGGTATATTATCTAATTTGTATAATTGGTATATGGAATCATATTCAGTTATACGAATACCTGTTATAAAATCATTAGGAATAACGTCAGGTTCACTTGACTTCCATACAGAAATGCTTAAAGCTTCTGGATTGCCCGATACTTTACTGTATACTATTAAAGAATATATACCTGTTTTTTCAATTAGACAAGAAGGATTGTTTAGTATTTCACAGTAACCATTGTTTGTAATGATAAGTTTGGCAGCGCTTAATCCTTCATATGCGTCTGAATCAATAATAAAACTACAATCAGTTCCTTCTGTATAACCCTGGACCCATCCATCAGTACCTTCTTCAAATCCAGAATTACTGATTTCTATAGTCCATACATTATTATTCACCAAATTTTGCACCTCCTGGCTGCTTAATGCCCGGTTATAAATACAAACTTCATCAATAATGCCGTTGAAGAAATTTTTTGCAGTAGCCCCGGTAGCGCCTATTTTTGTGCTAACGTCGTTTGCAGCAGTTATTGAGGTATCGCTATTCGTATCCACAAGACTGCCATCGAGATAGAGAGACATGCCGTTTGCCGTATCAAAGGTAACCGCCACGTGATGCCAGGTATTTATGCCAAGGCCTGCATTGTAATTCAGGGCAGTGCCCGAATTTCTTTGAAAGAGGATGTTTCCTGACTCGGTCACGAAAAGCTGATAGGTTTGATACGTTTTTCCTATGATCATGCCTTTGGTTAAATTTGATATGTTAATCCATGCCGCAAGGGTAAAGACTTCGGTTAAGTCCATATCGCCAACATCCACATAATCATCAACACCGTCAAAACTCAGGCCGCCGCCATTTCCATTCTCGCCGGTAGTCCATGCAGCATTCCCATTAAT
This sequence comes from Candidatus Kuenenia hertensis, assembly GCA_021646465.1. Lineage (GTDB taxonomy): Bacteria > Planctomycetota > Brocadiia > Brocadiales > Brocadiaceae > Kuenenia > Kuenenia hertensis. The sequence goes on from SOET01000032.1 coordinate 1,787, forward strand.
TGTTCCATCATACCCATTGCCAGATGAGTCGCCTGCAACTGTTCCGCTTCCTTCTTCAAACTGATAGCGCAATAGCAGGCTTTTCAGATTAAGGTCTTGTACTTGAACAGGAGAGGATTTATCCATGCTTACCGCATCTCCTATCTGGCCAAAACTATTGTACCCCCACGCAAAAACAGTACTATCTGACTTCACAGTAAGGCTATGTCCCAAGCCTGCGGCAACAGCAATAGCATCACTTAAGCCACTTACCTGCACCGGTACATTGCTACCGGAGTTTAAGCCATTTCCCAATTGGCCATATTCATTATCTCCCCACGTCCACACAGTTCCATTTGACTTCACAGCAAGACTGTGACTCAATCCCGCAGCAACGGCAATAACATCACTAAGGCCTGTTACCTGTACTGGTATGTTACTGCTGGAATATGTACCATTTCCCAATTGGCCAGTCCAATTTGTTCCCCAGGCCCACACAGTTCCGTCCGATTTCACAGCAAGATTGTGGTAATCTCCCGCGGCAATGGAGATTACATCACTAAGATCACTTACTTGTACTGGTACATTACTACTGGAGTTTGTGCCATCTCCCAGTTGATCATATTTATTATCTTCCCAAGCCCACACTGTTCCGTCTGATGCCAAAGACAGAGTATGGCTAATACCTCCTGATATTTGCGGTGTTACTGCAAACAACAATTTACTTAAACTTAAAATAATTAATAGGGGGAGGCCAATTATTACTACGCTGCAAAACATGCCAGGCATTTTTTCACTATTATAAAATTTTGTAACCATAATCCGTAATCCTCCTTGTTATAAAAAGAATAAAATATTTTAAAATATTTTTTCCGGTTATTTCTATTTGACTATCGCTAGTCTTTTTTTACAGAATACAAGGCCATGGAACATTATCCCCAATCGACGCTTAACACTACGTGATAACAAGCAGTGCTCAAAGCCTTTCAACTTTTGTTATGGTGGTAATCAAAAAAGATAACAAAATTAATTTTTGGTTCTTCTAAGTTGAAAAATGATTTTTCTAATATTGTTGCTGTTCAAGTACCCACTAATAATTCGCAATAATTCAGATACTGATGAACGGCCACATTATTATCAGTCTTGTTTTCTGCTATTAGATTCGCCAATTGACGGGATATTTATTATTTTCAACAAGCAAGAGGATATTTCTTTGACAGAAAAAATTTATTTGGTCAACTTATGATTTTTTTCTTTGGAAGATGAGCGGGAATATAAAATATTTCTTTGTGAAAAACACTACCCCTTTTTTAAGCCATCCCAATGAGTGGCTTCAAAATAGTGTATTTTAAAATCTTTTGCAGAACTATTCGTGTTACACACGGAAACATAAGAGGGCTGGATATATTATTTTCGAATTTGGAGCGGTATCACGTTTAGGCAAGATATTGATTTGGATAAATCAGAAGAAGGGATTGTGTTTCTTTTCTTCACCAATTGTGGTGACGGGACCGTGTCCGGGGTATACCAATACTTTGTCTTCTAATGTGAACAGGCGGGTTTTTACTGAATGGATCAGCGTATCGTGTGAACCACCGTAAAGGTCTGTCCTTCCTATGGAACCGGCAAATAGGGTATCTCCTACAAAAACTACGCCATTAAGAAGGAAGCAGACGCATCCGGGAGAATGGCCAGGAGTATGGATTATACGTATAATTTCATTTCCGAAATGGATTTCTTCATTATCGATAAGGTATTTACTTATTTTTGGTTTGGGAATCGGGGGTAATCCAAAAAAACGCGACTGTTCATCGAGAAAGTCAAGAAGCGGGACGTCTTCTTTATGGAGTAAAAACGGCGCTCCTGTTAAATCCTGAAGTTCGCTTACTCCGCCCACATGGTCAAAGTGGGCATGGGTATTAATAATATACTTCAGTGTAAGATTTCGTTTCTTGAGGATTTTAACGATTTCTTCCGCACTGCCACCTGCATCTATTACTACGGCGGTATTGTCTGCTTTAGAACCGATAATATAACAATTTACCGCTAAGGGGCCAACTTCTAATGTTTCAAAGATTATATCTGGTGATTTCATCAGCAGGAAAAACGTGGCTTACAATAGAAGGGAAGAGCCTTATTGTTAAAAGAGGTATTTTTGTCTAAATTATTTACATCGATAGCTTCTCTGGCAAAAGTACTGTGGCAATTTTTGCAGTTCCACAATTCGTGGTCTTTAAATAATCCTTTTTGCCTTTGCATACCAAAGAAAATAAAATCGCTCCCCTTGCAGTGGGGACACATAAACTTTAATTGTTTCACTTCTCCCTCCTTTTATTCATACGACATACGACAACGCACTTTATATTATTTAATGTTTATAATCAACAAAAAACCTTTTTATCGTTTTTTCTCACAGAGAGGAGGAGAGGTTGCACACATTATCTAATAGGGGAATTAGCGGGGCTTTATGTGCTTTGGAACACCCCTGTACGCTAAAAAATCATTATTAAGTATATAAAATATGTTAGTTACTAAAAACCGATTCGTTTTTCTTAGCATTGAGTAATTGCCTGTTTTTTGTAGTCATATATGTTTTTATTTCGCTGTAACAATCATCACAACCATATGGATATTCAATACAGGCAGAGCAATCTTTTTTACTATATTTCTTCATGAACAACTCGCTCCTCTTTATTTAACCAGATTATGTATACATCTTACTATTGTTACAAATTCTGATATTTTTAATAGCAATTGTAGTGCCTGAAAAAATTTATTATTTTGCGTGTTGTGTATGATGAATAAATTTTTCTAGTAAACAATATGTTTTAAATGTTTAATATAATAATGCTTACGGCAATGGTAAGGATTTTGTGATAGTCTTAATTATTAGACAAGGATTTCTAAATTGAAAAAATAGCTTGCAACGATAACCGCAAAAAATGCGTTTTCTACTATAAAGAGAGTATTATACTATATAAGGGTTGAAAATCTTCTTTTTAATATTATGATCAGAGTAGTGTGCATTAGAACCTCGAAATAATTTCGCAACATAGTAATTATGTACCGGTATTAATTATAAAGATTAATGAATAATATTGAGCAGCGGGCATTAGAAGTTCTTCAAAATAATCGTGTGGCGATATTTATTGTTGCATACAACGCTGAGCAACATATCGAAAACGTACTGAATCGTATACCGAGATGGGTTTTAGAGAAATTAACGGAAATCTATATTATAGATGATCGATCTACTGACGATACTTATAGGAAAGCGCAAAATATTCAGTGGTCAAGTGAAATTACCCCTCTGCGAATTTTTCAAACACCTTACAATCAGGGTTACGGTGGCAATCAAAAACTTGGTTATAATTATGCCATCCAAAAAGGATTTGATATTGTTGTGCTCCTTCACGGAGACGGCCAGTATGCCCCTGAAAGCTTACCCCATATACTCGCCGCTTATACGGATACGGAAAAAGCGGATGCTGTTTTTGGCAGTCGCTTTTTGCAGAGAGGTGGCGCCTTAAAGGGGCATATGCCTCTGTATAAATGGATAGGTAATCAGGTTCTCACGAAAATCCAAAATACGCTGCTTAAAAGCCGGATGTCGGAAATGCATTCCGGTTACCGTTCTTACCGGGTATCGTCGCTTCGTCAGATTCCTTTTCATTATAATAGCCAGGGATTTGATTTCGATGCGGACATTATTGTGCAATTTCATGCCGCTGGTTTCAAAATAAAAGAAATTCCTATTCCAACGTATTATGGAGAAGAAATATGCCATGTGAACGGCATTGCTTATGCTTGGAATTGTATCAAGACACTTATTAAATACAGGTTGATGAACTACGAGATTTTTTATGATCCGAAATTTGATATAAGAACGGATAAGGGGTATCACTATACCAGCAAATCTGCAAAAAATTCCTTGCACTATTATATTCGAAATCTCCCCATTGAAAGAGGCAAAACGTTGTTAGATATTGGCGGAGGCGCAATAGGTGCAGTTTCTCTGGCACATGCGGAACGGGGGATTGAGGTAACGGTTCTCGATCAATATGCTGCTCAGGGTGAAGTTCTCAGGCATTATGTCGTTAATCTTGACGAGCCCTGGAGCGGGCAATTTCCGGCCGAAAAATACGATGTTGCATTTGCTTTGGATATTATCGAACATTTGAATTGTCCTGAGAAAGGAGCTAAAGAAATTTTCAATTTACTAAAAAGCGGCGGCAGACTGTATGCAAGCACAGGCAATGTTGCATTCTTTATTCTTCGTTTAATGCTTTGTTACGGGAGTTTTAATTATGGAAGGAGAGGAATACTAGACTTAACCCACAAGCGGCTCATGACGGTCAATTCGTTTCGTCGGTTGCTTGAAAATTCAGGATTTAAAGTTGAAAAGATTGTCGGATTTGGGATTCCTTTACTCGATATGCGCGGCAGTTCAAAACTTGTTGCCTTTCTCGATATGCTGTCATGCCGTTTGGCCAGAATCTGGCCAAGGCTTTTTGCCTTTCAAATTCTGGCAATTTGCCATCGTCCTGATTCGATAGAAGACATAATGGAACATACATTCCAAACCAAATGAAGCACGTAATTAGTTCCCGTTAATATTCAAAATACATTGCATGACGTTTCCCGCGTTTGATTTTTTCTATAAAAAACTGAGGGGCAACACAGCTAATATAACCGTGCAATCTGGATGGCAAAATACTTAATTGATACGTACCTTTTTCCAATTTACACACATTGTTTTCAAGAGATTTTCCATTAATTGCAACTTTTTTATAAAAATTCCCTGTTTCAGTTGATTCAATAATCCCATATTTTTCTCTGAGTATATTGAATCGTTCAAATATCGTTTGGCGAGGCATTGGGTAAGGATAAATACGAATATTTTCTGCTATTCCATTAAAACAATGTCCTCGTTCCGCATCCATAATTTTAAATGCGCCAGAGTTCCCTGTTATAGACGCCACATCCTTTGGCGGCACGTACGATATTTTTTTCAAGATGCCATTTACATAAAAAGACAAAGTATTGCCGTAAATTGTCCAAACAACATGATACCAACCGTCGAGCGATGTTATCTCTGAGCATTCGACGTAAGAATTTGTTTCAGGCAGATGTACCTGAAATCCCATGCCTTGCATTTGTTCAAATTCTGCATCCCAATGCAAGAGCGACCAATCCCCTCTTTTTACTACGGGGGCATTATGGGGGTTTTTGTCCACTTTTACCATTAACTCAACGGTAATTTCTGAAGGGAATTTCAGTTTACTGTATTCATCATATACTTTTTTCGTCTGGCAGCGATCAGATATTTCTATAATTGGTGTGATTAATTTACTTGTATCAATGTTGCTTGGTGTTTGCGCAATGAGAATATCTATATTATCAAAGAGATAATATTCTCCTGGATGAATAACTTCAAATTCATAATTTGTTATTTCTTTCAGGTTCGTATCAAGTTTTAAGCCATATGTATAAAGATCTCCATCGAGGTGGAGATAATGTTTCCTTAAATACTCCTGTACGTGTGCAGGCAAATTGTTTTGACGTGCGTCATATATCATAAAACGAGCACCAGAATTGCGATAATCAGAAATTATCTGCTCGGAAAAATATTTTTTAAAAAGCTGAAGCTGCGCCAGGCCATTTTGGAAATAATAGGTTGCCGGTTCTAAGAATAGAGCTCCGCCCGAATTATCAATAAAACGATCATTGGCTAATGATATTTTCTCAAGTTTATCTAATAATTTTAATTGATGAGTATTATCTGATTTTCCGGTAGTGAAGATTATCTGGTCATATAACACAAGCACCATAACCAGGAAAAAGATACTGTTAACAACTATTTTTTTGTTCAAAGAAAGTTTTTGGGCAAGACCATATATGCCCCGTGAGCTGCAAATTCCTAAAATGAAACAGGGAAAAACAAAATTATAAGGATATTGGGCTTTTATCAAAAAAGCAGAAATAATCGTCGAGAAACAAACAGCAGACCAGACAAAGTCCCGTTGATCCACTAAAAAATATACTGCTAAAAAAATAAGAACAAGCGTTGAGATTTTTGTCTGGTTTAAGTAATTTTGCAGATATGATGAGAAATGTATCGCAGGGTATACCTGTTCGTGCTTTACTGCATCAAAAAAAATTAATTGTATCATTTTTGGCAACAACCCGAAACACGCGCATAGAATGAGCATGATTCCAACAGTTGCAACGAATCCGATGATAAGCGATATAGGATGCGCCAATTGACGCGGCGAATATTCTTTCCTGAGATACCGTGCATTAAGTTCGTTGATAAAAAGAATTATTAATGCAATACCTCCATAGTAAACAAACTTTTGAGACATAAAGATTGCCATCCCAAATAAAATACCCGAGACAGCTGCCAGTGATCTTAATTTCAGTTGCCTGTTTGCATCAATACAAAGGATTGAGATCGTTAAGAAAACAGCGCCGAAACAGTCTGCCCTGTAATCGATGGAAGAAATAAGGCCGAATCCCACACTAAGAGGCACAATGGCGCCCAGTAGGGCATAAGCGTACTTTCTTGTCAGATAATAAAAAGAGAAAAACAATGAAATAGAAAGCAGAATTAAATAAGAAAATGAGATTTTTCGTAAGAGCAGGGCTTTTTCCAGGAAATTTCCGTCACTAAGCTTAATTATAATGGAGTGTAAAAAGTGGCTCAGCGGGGGGTGATGTTCGTAAAAATCTACATAGGGCAATTTCCCCTGTGAAACAAGGTGTGTCATGCAGCCATATTGATATTCATCGATGGTAAAGTAGCGTATTTGGCTAAACCAATATATATAGCCAATAACTACGAAAAAGATTATTGACAAAAGGACGGTCAATATTAATTGAAAAATTTTTTCACTTTGGTGAATTAATTTGTCCATTCAACGCGCCTTTTTTTGCGATATAGATCATAAGAATGGAAATGTCTGCCGGTGACACACCGGAAATCCGGGAAGCCTGTCCTAAAGATAAGGGACGGATATGGGAAAGTTTTTGGCGTGCTTCTTTTCTAATCTCTGAAATGGATGAATAGTCCAGTCCATTGGGAATCTTATAATCTTCCATTTTTTTAAATTTTTTTATTTGGCTGTATTGTCGTTCGATATATCCTTTATATTTTATTTCAATCTCTACCTGTTCCTGCACATCCATTGGGATGTTTCTTCGGGCAAGTTCTGCGTCTCTATTTCGTAGTTGATCAAACGTTTGTTCCGGACGGCTTAGTATTTTTGCTAATGTGTCGGAGCCAGCCATTTTGTTGTTCAGATATGCAAGGGTTTCCTCAATGGCACGTTCTTTTTTCAATAATTTGCTCCATTGCTGTTCTGAAATGAGTCCGTAGCGGTGTCCATATTTCATTAGCCTTCTGTCGGCATTGTCTTGCCGCAAAAGCAGTCGATATTCCGCGCGCGAGGTGAACATCCGGTATGGCTCCTGGGTGCCTTTTGTAACAAGATCATCGATGAGTACTCCGATATATGCTTCTGAACGGCCGAGAATAAATGATTCTTTTCCCTGTATTTTCAAGGCAGCATTAATCCCTGCCATTATTCCTTGCGCAGCAGCTTCTTCGTAACCGGAAGTACCATTAATTTGTCCGGCGAGAAAAAGGCATTCTACCAGTTTTGTTTCCAGGGTTGGCTTCAATTGTGTCGGAGGCACAAAGTCATATTCGATTGCGTAACCATATCGTACAATTTCTGCTGATTCCAGGCCTTCGATGGAATGAACTATTTGTTCCTGTATGTCATGGGGCATACTTGTCGAAATGCCATTACAATATACTTCCAGCGTATCAGGTCCCTCCGGTTCCAGGAATATTTGATGTTGTAATTTGTCAGGAAAGCGTACTATTTTATCCTCTAACGATGGGCAATACCTTGGGCCTGCCGTACGAATTTGACCAGTATAAAGAGGTGCCCGATTAAGGTTGGAAGTAACAATTTCATGTGTGGCAGGGTTTGTATATGTTATGTAACAGGGTACCTGTGTGCAATGCAATGTTTCCGTTGAAAAGGAAAAAGGCCGGGGGTTTTCGTCACCATATTGAGGTTTAAGATTTTTATAATTTATCGTGCGGCCGTTAAGACGGGGAGAGGTGCCTGTTTTAAGCCTTTGTATTTCAAACCCCAGATTACGTAAAGAATCGGATAATTTTTCGGAAGAAAGTTCACCAATCCTGCCTCCGGTCGTTATGTAATTTCCAATGTGGATTATGCCTTTTAAAAACGTACCGGTGGTAAGAATGACTGCTTTTGATTTGTATTTTAAACCACTTTGTCCTGTAAGTCCAACGACCTTATTGCCGTCGAAGATAAGGTCGTCGACGATTTCCTGTTTCAAAAAAAGATTGTCCTGGCATTCCAATCTCTTTTTCATGGATACCTGATAGGACTTTTTATCGGCCTGGGCGCGTGGGGAATGGACGGCGGGGCCTTTTTTTGTGTTGAGCATGCGAAATTGAATACCCGTTGCATCAATCACTTTTGCCATTTCCCCTCCCAGGGCATCAATTTCCCTCACGAGTTGTCCCTTTGCAAGACCTCCAATTGCAGGATTGCAGGACATTTGCGCAATTGTATCGAGGTTTATTGAGAGAAGGGCGGTATTCATACCCATGCGCGCTGAGGCTAAAGCGGCTTCGCATCCCGCATGTCCAGCGCCAACAACAATAACATCAAACTCCGTATGCATATGTCATTTAGCGCGTTCTACAAAGCGTGTTTCCCGTACAACCGTAACAATAACCTCACCCGGATATTCTAATTGGTTTTCAATTTCGTTTGCGATATCGTAACACATTTTTGCCGCAGCTTTGTCGTTTACTTTATCCGGACAAACCATGATACGTATTTCTCTTCCAGCCTGAATTGCATAAGCACTTTCTACTCCTTCGAATGAAGTTGCAATACCTTCAAGCCTTTCAAGGCGTTTAATGTATTTTTCCAAAGTTTCTCGTCTTGCTCCGGGCCTTCCGGCAGAAATTGCATCGGCTGCGCTTACCAGAACAGTGTAAATTGATTCAACGGGTCTTTCCTCGTGATGTCCGCCAATTGCGTTAATTACTTCATTCCTTTCATCGTAACGCTTTGCAAGGTCGGCTCCGATGATAGCATGTGTTCCCTCTGATTCAGAGCCGGTCGCCTTTCCGATATCGTGTAAAAGTCCACATCTTTTTGCGAGAGGAACATCTAATTTTAACTCTCCCGCAAGGATGCCCATGAGATTCGCAACCTCAATTGAGTGCTTGAGTTGATTTTGGCCATAACTGGTTCTGTATTTTAATCTGCCGATAAGTTTTATCAGTTCCGGATGCAAGTGATGAATGCCCAGGTCAAAACATGTTTGTTTTCCTGTTTCCTGGATGACATGTTCAATTTCTTTTTCAGTTTCTTTTACGATTTCCTCAATGTGTGCGGGGTGAATTCTTCCGTCAACGATCAATTTTTCCATGGATTGCCTTGCTATTTCCCTTCGCACACTATCGAACCCTGAGAGTACAATTACTCCGGGGGTATCGTCTACGATTACATCAATACCAGTTGCTTTTTCGAAAGCGCGAATGTTTCTTCCTTCTCTTCCAATAATGCGGCCTTTCATTTCATTGTTAGGCAATTCGATAGAACTTACAATATTTTCAGCAGTATGAGTGGGAGCGCATCGTTGAACTGATGTGCTGATTAATGATATTGCCGTTTGTTCCGCATTTTCCTTTGCTTCTTCTACCTTTTTTGAGATTAATTGCGCACATTTAACATCAAGTTCTTTTTCTAATCGGTTCAGTAAAAGTTTTTCCGCTTCATCTCTCGACATATTGGTAATCTTAAGAAGGGCATTATTTTCTTCTTCTATGATTTTTTCGAGTTCTATTCTCTTTTCATCAAGCTTTTTTTCTTTGATGCTTAAATTGGTAGCAAGCGTATCAAGGTGTTTTTCCTTTTTTGTCAGTAATTCGACTTTTCGTTCCAGGTTGTCTTCTCTTTTGCTCAGCCGCCTTTCTTGCTGTCTCAACTCGATTTTTGTTTCCTGCATTTCTTTTTCTATTACTTCTTTGCGTTGAAACAGCTCGGCTTTTGCCGCAAGTTCGGCTTCTTTTTTTATTTTTTCAGCCTCTCTCTTTGAATCTTCAATAAGTTGCTTTACCTTCTTTTCCTTTGCAGCCTGTCTTTTTCTATTAACTGCAATGCAGATAATGTAGCCTATGGCAATACAGAGAGGGAAAAGGAGGTAACAGGGAAACTGATGGATTTGCATTTTTATTTATGAGCAGATTATATCGTGCTCATCCTCCGGGAAAAATTAAAACATCATAGTAGTATTAAAATTAACAAAAACTAATCATGAAGATTGGGAGTATTTGCAAAGGTATGCCAAAGCATAAGGGTATGCAACTGAAAGCTGGATAAGAAATGAAAAAGCAGGATCCTAGTTGATGTATGTACTATATTTTATAAAGTAGTTCAATAGTGACAGACACTCAGGAAAACAATTACCGAAACGCATTTCTGACAAATTAACGCCGGAGATTAATTTTACCATATTTTCTTGTCTGTATATTTTTTCTTTTGGATCCATAAATACCATCTCGGACGTTAACAATTCTGTTAACAATACATTATGCGAAATTCCGAATAAAAACCAGAGGTAACTTTCACATTGTTAAGAAAGTCTCTTTTTCATATTCTCCAGATTCCATAAAATATTACAAATAAAAATAACCCTTACCTTACTATGAAACCTCTCAATCGTTCAAATATTTTAAATTAGATAAAACGAATATGTTATTAACTCTAAATTAATATTTCTTTGTTTAAGAGAAATTCTGAGATTTCTGCAAAAACACAATTAATAATTAATAGTTAAAACAAGAAATATTTTTGCATATTCATATGCGGTTGGTATAAAATTCAAATCGTAATAATAATTTATCTTTTTTGCCAAGTCAAGTTAATTATATCTATAATATCAAAAGGGTTAAGGATATTATAGAAGGTTGCTAAAAATGGTATTTTTGCAATTTTCTGATACAATCTTTGGCGCTTGACAAGTTTTTTGCCGTTCAGTATAATCGCCTTCCCTTGAAATTGAACTGAATTTTTTAAATTCATTTTTTTATGTGTTAAGATTTTTAGGAGAATGATATGAAAGTTGAAGTAGAGTTGCCGGAAATAGAAGGTAATGGAGATGAGGCAACAGTTTCTTTTTGGTATGTAGAGGAAGATGAAGAGGTTGAAGAAGGTGAAGATCTTGTTGAAATGATTACTGACAAGACTACTTTTAACATAAATGCACCAGTTACCGGAAGGTTGGTTGAAATATACGTTCAAGAGGGTGATGTAGTAAAAGTGGGTGATATTATAGCAACGCTTGAGACGGATGAAGAGGAGGAAGATGAGGATTTAGATGAAGAGGATTACGAAGAGGAGGATGAATAGTTCCACTGAATCAATTTTATCAAGCATCTTTCTTCCGGTCGTTCAAAATAGTAATTGATTTTTTTAATTTAATGGTAAATGGTGTACTTTATGTCATTTGCAGAAATAATTGGTCAGGACCAGGTTTTATCCTTATTCAAAAATACCATTCAAAATAAACGTTTAGCACATGCTTACATTTTTGCCGGCCAGGAGGGGATTGGCAAAATGAAGTTTGCTAAGGAGCTGGCAAAAAAAATATTTTGCCAATCGGGCAAAATTGATGATGCGTGTGATATTTGCAGCATATGCAAAAGGATTGTGACGGATAATTTCGCGGATCTTTTTTTTCTGCTCCCGGAGAAAAACCATCGGGTAATTAAATTAGAACAATTAAGACATCTTCAGGAAATCCTCTATGTAAAACCTGTAGAATCAAAGCATAAAATTGTCATCATCGAAGATGCGGACAAGATGAATGAGGAAGCTTCAAACTGCTTGCTGAAAACACTGGAAGAACCTCCCCTGTACGCTATTATACTGCTAATAGTAACTTCTTTGGAGTCTGTTAGCGAAACAATAAAGTCAAGATGTCAGATAGTAAGATTTTCTCCGTTGTCAGTAAAAGTGGTAAAGAAAATACTCACAGAGCAGTTCCAATTGGACAATAACCTGGCAGAGCAACTTGCTTTTATCTCAAGCGGCAGCCTCAGAAGAGCAACAATGTTGATGGATGCGAATGCTTTGGAGAAGAAACATTGGCTTGCCAGGAAGCTTTTGGAAATAAATCGTATGGACAATCTGACTTTTTCCAAAGAAGTATTCAATGAATGGAATATACAGGATTTTGATGTGTTGGAGGAGAAACGATTACACGTAAAAGAGCTCTTTTTCCTCTTTCTGATGTTTTACCGGGATATGCTTATTTGTAAAACAGGTGGAACAAATTTTCTTCTGTATTACGATAACTGGAAGGATTCTTTAATAGCAAGGAGTAAATCTTTTTCAGAGAAAATGCTTTTTAATATTTTAGATATAATTAAAACTTCTTTAAAGCACCTCGACTATAATGCCAATATAAATTTATTGATTGAGAATATGATTACAGAGATACTTTGTGTTCAATCGAACCATAAACACTTCGTTATGGGGCAATCCTAATTCAGCATAAGCCTTTCAACACATCAGCACACCTATCACAGACTGTTTGAAAGTTTTCTACAGATCCAACGCTTTTTCTGTAATTCCAGCAACGGGCACATTTTTTATGTTGTGATACACTACACTCAATCCATATATCTTGTGTTAATTCTCCTCTCACCGCATTTTTGCCGATATTTTTGTCCACTCTTACGTCTGAAACAATAAATAGCGCCGGCAGATCATTTTCGTAGTTCTTGAGAAATTGGTAAAGCGCTTCATTTTCTGTGCAAACGGAAATTGATGCCTCTAAAGAATTGCCAATGGATTTTGCAGTGCGCATTTTTTCCAGTTCCTTTGCTACATCAGTTCTAATATCTATTAATTTTTCCCAATTTTGATTTAATGAACCATCTACCCAGGCAGGCTTGCATTTTGGAAATGTTGTTAAATGAACACTCGAAAGGTCTTCATCCTTATATTCAATAATCGACCAGACTTCTTCCGCAGTATGAACAATAATGGGAGCAGACAGTTTAACGAGGGTAAGTAAAATATAATGGAGTACCGTTTGTGCGGCACGGCGTTCTTGTGAGTTTTTTGCAAAGGTATACAGGCGGTCTTTTAAAATATCCAGGTAAAATGAACTCATTTCTACCGCACAAAAATTATGGATGTTATGGAATACCTTGTGAAACTGCAAGGTCTCATAGTTGGCAGTTACATGTTTAATTAGTTCTTGTGTTTTGTGTAATGCCCACCGATCGATTTCCAGCAATTCTTCGTAGTAGATGGTGTTTACGTCAGGATTAAAATCGTAAAGATTACTCAGCAAATACCTGAATGTATTGCGAATGCGCCGATATGCATCAGAACATCTGCCGATTAAGTTGCGGGATACCCCCATATCGTGCTGATAATCCATGGATGATGTCCATAATCTTAAAACGTCAGCGCCAAATTCCTTCAGGGAATCTTCTACAGAAATAAAATTCCCTATTGATTTAGACATCTTTTCGCCCATTTCATCTACAACAAATCCATGCGTCAGAACTGATTTAAAGGGAGCCTTTCCCCAAGCACCTACCGACGGGATCAACGAAAGCTGAAACCAGCCGCGGTGTTGATCAGTTCCCTCCAGATACAGATCGGCAGGATAGGCCAATTCTGCGCGTTTTTTTAATACGGAATTGTGGCTTGAGCCGGATTCAAACCAAACGTCAAAAATATCCATTTCTTTTTCAAAATGAGTATTCCCGCATTTTTCGCATTTTGTACCTGGAGGCAAAAAGTAAGATGCGTCTTTAAAAAACCAGGCATCTGCCCCTTCGGTTTCGAATTTGTCCCGTACAAAAAAAATAGTTTCTGCATTGATGTGTTCTTGTCCGCACTCTTTACAAAAAAAAGCAGGTATAGGGACTCCCCAGGAACGTTGCCGCGAAATACACCAATCGGGTCGTTCTGATACCATTTTTTCCATCCTGTTTTCACCCCACGATGGTATCCATTTTGTTTTTTTAATTTCATTGAGAACTGTATGACGCAAATCATTGTGATCAAGATTGACAAACCATTGTTCCGTAGCCCTGAATATTACCGGATTTTTGCATCGCCAGCAATGAGGGTATGAGTGGGTTATATTTGTTTTTTGAAGTAATGCTCCGATTGCATCAAGCTTATTCATGATAGAGACATTGCCTTCGGCAATGTTTTGCCCGGCAAATTCACCGGCTTCATTTGTAAAAGTACCTTCGGCATTAACGGGACTCACAATAGGTAAATGATATTTAATTCCGGTGAGGAAATCTTCCTGACCATGACCCGGTGCTGTATGAACACAACCTGTGCCATCTGTTAAAGTAACATAGTTGGCCATGACAACAGAACCGGTTCTCTCCAGAAAGGCATGGTGATACTTTATCCCTTCTAATGCACTTCCCTGCACTGTACCAAGTTTTTTAAAGTCCGTTATGCCAATTGATTGTAATACTTCATCAACACGTTTATCTGCGAGCAAGACAATTTCATTTTTATTTGTCTTAGGGTGAGAATAGCTAATTACCGTGTAATCATATTCAGGATGTAAGGCAATCGCCAGATTTGCCGGTAACGTCCAGGGAGTGGTTGTCCAGATCATCAGATAAACGTCACTGTTCCCGGTACCCCGAAAAATGTGGTCTAAGGTATCTTTTACCTTGAAATTTACATAAACTGAAGGGCTTGTTTTGTTTTTGTATTCAAGCTCCGCTTCCGCAAGGGCTGTATGGCAACGTGTGCACCAATGGATTGGTTTTCTGCTTCTGTATATGTAACCTTTTTCAACGAGTTTTCCAAATACCTCGATAATGCCCGCTTCGTATACCGGATTAAATGTCAGATATGGTTGTTCCCAATCACCAAGGACCCCCAGCGCCTTAAATTGTTTTTTTTGGATATTTACAAATTTCTCCGCGTATTTTTTACACTTTTTGCGTATTTCCGTTTTTGTAAGATTTTTGACTTCATCGCCAATCTCTTGCATAACACGATGTTCAATAGGGAGACCATGGCAATCCCATCCGGGAACATAAGGGGCATCATATCCCTGCATCGTAAAAAAACGAACAATAAAGTCTTTTAATATTTTGTTCAGACCCGTTCCAATGTGCAGTTCTCCTGTAGGATAGGGAGGGCCGTCATGCAGAATATATTTCTTCCTATTTGCCCGCGCCTTTCGAATTTCTTCATAAAGAGCCTCTTTTTCCCATTTTTTTTGAATAAGGGGCTCTTTTTCGAGCAAATTTGCCTTCATTGAAAACTTAGTAGTGGGCAGGTTAAGCGTTTTTTTATAATCCATGAGCGGTAGGAGGTTTTCTATGCATTAAATTTTAGCAAAGTGTTTATATTTTCGGGCGATACGCCTTCTATCATTAATTTTTTGTCCCGGGAAGTCTTGCCGGAAATGATGTGTATAGAAGATTCATTAATATGAAGTGTTTCCGCTAGCAATTCTACTATTGCCTTATTTGCCTTGCCCTTTTCTGGTGCTGCTGAGACCGCCAATTTTAGACGTCCTCCCAGATTGCCCACAATACGATTTTTACCAGAGCCAGGTTGTACTTTGACGAAAATAATGATACCCGTGTTTGTTGATATGATATCAAGCACACTAATATATTATAGAAAACTCATCAAATTTGCCGGAGAATTTTTCCGTGTGAATCTGTACATCATCAACAACCGCACCAACAGGGCCTCTACGGCACCAGTTAATCATTTTATCAATGGCATCATTTTTGCCTTCAAAGACTGCTTCAACCCGGCCATCCAAACAATTTTTTACCCATCCATGTATTCCCAATTCCACGGCTTTTTCTCTGGCGGTCGCACGGAAAAATACCCCCTGAACCCGGCCTTGAATATATACGTGTGCTCTGGCATTTGACATATGTGAAAAATCAAATGATTGGAGAATTACTTTGCACCGTAAATATGTTCGCTATCTTCTGCTGAAGGCAGGTAGTTTAAGCCTACAAATGTAAAGTTTACAATTCCGAAAGAAACAAGCAACCAAAACGATAAGATAACAGACATTTTTGATTTGCTTACTTTCATTTTTGGTAAGACAAGGGGTGTATGGAGATAGACCAAATATGCAAGCCAGGTAATTAAAGACCATGTTTCCTTTGGGTCCCAAGACCAATAATCCCCCCACGCCTTTTTAGCCCAAACAGCCCCGGTAACCATTCCTAAGGTAAGAAACGGGAAACCGAAGGCAACGATCTTGTAACTGAGTTTATCAAAGTTTCTCGGTAATATTTCTTTGTCGGAATCGATTCCCTTGCTGTCACTGCTGCTTTTTTTGGAAAAAGGCTTTGTCACCAGATATATTATACTTGTTACAAACGCAATCCCAAAGGCAGCATAACCAAGCATATAGGTAACAACATGCACTAACATCCAATTGCTTTTTAACGCGGGCATGATTGGTCTTATTGTGTCATCCTGCAGAGTTGCGTAAAGCAGTATAAGCATCGCAAGAATAGACGCCAGTGCACCAACCACTCTAAAATTATAAACAAATTCAAAAATGATGTAAACAAAGGCGGTACAGCACGCATAAAATATAAGGGATTCATATAAATTGGAAAACGGCGGATGCCCTGCTTCGATAGAGCGTTTTAATACTAATGTTAAATTCAAACAGAATGCTACGATAAGAAATCCGAGAGAAATCCATTTAATCGGAATAGACCGCCAGATCTCTCTTACAATGTAAGAGACGGATGCTACTACGTACACAATTAAAGCGAGATTAATTATACTCATTTTCCATTACCTCATTTTCTTTTTTTTGTTTTTTTCGTAAAAACGGTTTTACGTAAAATATAAATATAACACCAAAACACAAAGCTCCGAAACCGGAGTAAACAACCGGAATACCAGGATCTTTGACGATTTGCAAACCTGAATAACTTCCCTTTTCAGGATCATAGCTTGATTGATAAATTACGTAGCCATCGCATTTTAAAGGATCGTTTACTTTAATTGATTTTTCCATTACGGTTTGGTTATTTTTTACAATTCTTAAATTACTAATGAAGTGTTTAACAGATTCCCCGGTAGGTTCATAAATCATTGCAAAGTTATTATCTTTATACCACGTAGCATATTTACTATCCGCAAACAACCAGTCTTCTTTTTTTCCGCTTGGTCCGTCAATTCTGACACGAATGGCGGGAGTACCTATCTGATCGGATTTTTTAACCACTTCTTGTTTTATATCGAAGGAAGGGAAATAGCTGGAAATTATTAGCTGGTGTTCATTATTTGCAAACGAATATCGTTTGTCCAATTCCCATGGTATGGTCTCTACTATCTGCTTATCCTTTATGTAAACGAGCTTTTGGTTTTCTCCGGGGGCATGATAGATTCTTATTACATTTCTTGTCATATGAGCATTTGCAATATCGCTACAGGCAATTTTCACGTTTTCATATTTTGCAGGATGCATTTTATCCCACTCAGGGAAATTTTCAAAGATCCACCGCATTTCAACACCGTCTGGCCCGTCTATTTCCACCTGTACTGCGGGATTGTTTGCCGGTTGTTCGCTAATAGGTCTTGTGTCTCCATAGTTAAGCACATATTGCAATATTCGCAAAGAATAATCAGAACTGCTCAGTTTAAATGTTTTGTTTAATTCTAAAGAATAATCCTGAAAAAATCCGAGTTCAGGAATAGAAGCAGTTATTTTGGCATTAACATTTTGTATGGTGTTTACCGCATTGTCAAATTCTTGCTGAGAAGGTAACCAGAGATATTCCAGCCGTAAGTCTCGCTTTTTTTCATCATGATAATTATTGGCTTGCGCCAGCAGCCATCCTTCCGCAAGGAGACTTTCAGACCCAAAAAGCTTAACAAAGATCGCCGGGTTGTCAGGTTTGTCTGATTCATTGACAGGTTCCTGCCTTAATTCGGCATCCGGGATATAGTCAGTAATGGTAACTCTATAATCACTTCCAGGTATTCGTTGCCTTTTGCCAACGTTTGCCTCTATTACTTTTTGTTTATCTTTGTCCTTAACATACGTTACAATCTGATATTTTGGTTCATTTTTTTCTAAGATAAAGTCATCTAGTGCTATTGAAAAAGGCAGGCTTTTTTTAACGTAATCCAATCTCCCCATACTATCAATTTTTTGCGTTAAAAAGTAATCTACCGATTTTCCTTCGTAAACATTTACTCCTCCCTTTACCCCCATTTGAAACTTTATTACCCCACCCAGCAATATCAAAACAAGGCTGAGGTGTGTAAGCACAAAACCGGTTTGGAGAAATGTGTTTCTCCATCTCCTTATGGTACAACAAATGAGATTTGCACAAAGTAATACAAGGAGAACCGAAAACCAATAGGAATAGAAAACATTATTTAATTGTGTGATTCGAATAAAAGTTGCAAATCCATATCCATGTCGTGCCGTATATTCATCGAAACTTCTTCCCTGGAGTATGATTGTTCCCAGTACACATGCAACCGCCATCACCAGGATAATTATTACGGCAAGCTTAACAGAACAGAAAAAGTCCCAAACCTTGTTTGAATCCCTTTTTTTGTTTTGACCGGGTTTGTTTACTTTTGTTTGCTCATTATTACCAACTGTTTCAGTTTTTACACGAGTTGGTTTATTTTTACTACTTCCCATTATTATAATAACCCATTAAATAAATTTCTTAACAATTAAATCAAACAATACAACACTTATGATCTTCATCGATATCATCATTAATGCTACACTGGCAAATTTGGCCTTCGTTTGAAAAATAATGCCCTCTTTTTCAAACGATTTTTCTACCGATTAGAAACCAGAAATCAACAATAAGAGTTCCAAGAAAGTTCCAAGAAATGAAAAATTCTTGAGGGATAGAGCCAGGTGTTCGATACTTTGCTTTGCGAATTGGAGACAACGCGGCCAGGTGTTTAAAAAAAGTGAAAAGTTTAGGCGATATTAACGATAAAAAAATGCTTTCCCGTAAAAAGCTTTGTTCCTTCAAAATATCCGCAAAATATTCCTCACAATCAAAAGCCCCCGCCTTAAGCGAGTACGTATTTTATTTATATATAATTCATTTAAATGCTCAACAGTGTTGTGGTTATTTACTCATTAAATAACGCTTCTTTTGGCGGCAAGGATGCTACTGTTGGCAAAATTAAAAATTCAACCCTTCTGTTTTCCTTTTTTCCTGCCGTTGTAGTGTTTGATGCTATTGAACGGTTAGGCCCGAAACCCGCAATATGTATCCTTTGCTCTGATATCTTTTCATTTTTTGTTAAAAAATGAAATACGCTTAATGCACGGGCTGCGGATAAGTGATGGTTTGAGTCCCACAAATGTTTTGTTCTTCTTATCGGATCACTATCAGTATGCCCATCTATCCGTATCGAATTGGATGGGTTTTCCTCTAAAAACCTTGCCATTTTCCTTAACGCTTCTTCCCCGTTTGCCTTGATTGTTGCCATTCCGGAATCAAATAGGATCATTTCCGGGAATAGCACCACAGGTCCTTCTACGGTATCCCGAACAGAAACGCCGCCGCCAATCGACTCTGCCAGTTTTCTCAGCTTTTCCATTTCTTCTTCGCTTGATCGGATCTTTTCAGACATAGATGCAAGCTGGTTCTTGTATCTGGCAATCTCATCTGACTGGTCTCTTATGGTAATTGCCTGTCGCCTGTTTAAAACCCTTAGTTCATCCAATTCGGCACAACCCGTCATTCCAACAAATGCTGCTAAAAGGAAAAACTTTAAATATTTCCTGTGTTTAGACATATTTTTTCTCCCGCGGGTTTAGTATGAACAAAAGTTAGGATACCAAAAACGTAGCTGCTAAAATCGTTAAAAGGAAAATATAACATCAGATACTATTGTTTTCAAGGCTTTTTTCTGCGAATTTCATTTTCAAAGCCTTTGCACACAACTAATTCGGTATCATCATAATTCACTATATAAAATGGCTATTTATAAACATTTTCCGGATCAAATACTTTTTCTTCGGTAATTTGTATGCTATCAGTCTGCGGAATATATTCCCTGTAATAACATGTCTTATAGCCGGCATGGCATGCTGCTACATGTTGTTCTACCATAAAAACGAGGGAATTACCTTCACAGTCAAGATATATTTTTTTAACGATCTGAATATGCCCTGATGTTTCTCCCTTGATCATTAAACGATTTTGAGAACGGCGAAATACGTGTATCTTCCCTGTTTCAATCGACTTTAATACGGCATCTTTGTTCATATAACATAGGGTAAGCACTTTTCCGTCAATCGCATCTGCTATTACAGAGGGAATAAGTCCTTTTTCATTAAAGTGTAATTTTTCTAACAATTGCATAATAGTTTTCTTCCTCCTTTGTTAAATATAAGGTTTTTCTTAGATAAAAGGCGTTTTAATGTAATTGTGAAGTATTTTGTGCAGAGTTTGTGCTGTCTTTTCAGGGTTATCAGCTTTCAGGATACCGGATACAACGGCAATGCCATCTGCTCCACTTGCCATAATGCTTTCTGCATTTTCTTTTTGAATACCTCCCAGCGCGATTACAGGTATTTTGACTTTTTTCTTCAATTCCTGAAGTACTTCCGTGCCTGTTGGTTCTAAAATTCCTTCTTTAGAAGGAGTCTTGAAAATAGGGCCGTATGTTATATAGTCCGCATTACAATCTTGCGCGTGCAGCGCTTCCTGCAGATTGTGTGTGGATATTCCAATTATTTTTTTGAAACCAACAAGGTTTCTTACGATAGCAACAGGCATGGATTGCCATCCCAAATGAACGCCATCAGCATTCACTGCCAACGCAATATCTACTCTGTCATTAATTATTAAACTAGCTTTGAAATCAAGTGTAAGTGTTCTGAGTTCACATGCCAGGGAATAAAGATCTTTGGTAGAAAGGTCTTTTTCTCTGAGTTGTATTGCTGTTACGCCTCCCTTTAGTGCTAGTTTTAAAGTCTTTATCAATGACGCCCTGGTCTGTTTTCTGTCAGTGATTAACATAAAAAGGGGGAGATATGCAGATTGTTTTGTTGGGAGAGACATGATTCGTAACGGGGTTATTATTTTATACGTGGAGCGTAGGTATCCATTTTTTATCAATAAGATGACTATGTTGTTTTAAAATCGGCGAAACCTCTGAATTTATAAACTCTTCCACTTGTTGTACGGATCTTCCGATAAGTCTCTGAGGGTCGGAAATTTCCTTTATTTTTGATTGTATCCTGGAAAAAGCCGCGTCTTCAGCAATCTTTTCCAGGAGGTTATTTTTGATGCCTTCTTCTTTCATTCTGTCTGCTGTTTCTATTGCATGTTTTCGAATCCTTTCATGATACTCCTGGCGGTCACCCCCCGCATTTACGATTTCCATAAGGATATTTTCTGTGACCATAAAAGGTAATTCATTTTGAAGATTACCGGCTATAACCTGGGGGTAGACGTTCAATCCGGCGGTAACGTTTAATACAATGTCCAATATACCGTCAACCGCAAGGAAGGCTTCCGGAATAGAAATTCGCTTATTGGCGGAATCATCCAGGGTTCTTTCAAACCACTGTGAGGCAGCGGTAAATGCCGGGTTTAAGCAATTGCAAAGGACATAACGTGCAATAGCTGCTATTCGTTCGCAACGCATGGGATTTCTTTTATACGCCATTGCGGAAGAGCCCACCTGGTTCTTTTCAAATGGCTCTTCCACTTCCTTCATGTGCTGCAGTAATCGTATATCATTGGAAAATTTGTACGATGATTGCGCTATGCCTGCAAGGCAAAACATGATTTGACTGTCAATTTTGCGTGAATACGTTTGCCCTGTTACCGGGTAATAGGCATTGAAACCCATTTTTTTTGTAACAAGAGCGTCTAACTTCTTCACCTTTTCGGTATCATTATTGAAGAGCAACATAAAACTTGCCTGTGTACCGGTGGTTCCTTTTGCGCCATGAAAACGCAATTTCTTAATTCTTGTTTCAAGTTCTTCAAGATCGAAAAGATAATCCTGAAGCCACAGACAAAAACGTTTTCCCAGAGTTGTTGGCTGCGCAGATTGGAAATGGGTGAAACTTAAAGCAGCAATATCTTTATAGGCAATCGCCTGGTCAGAGAGTATTTTTATAATATTGGTTAGCTTTGCAAGGAGCAGGTGTAATGCATCCTTCATTTGTATCAGGTCTGTATTGTCCTGTACATAAGCGCTTGTTGCGCCAAGGTGGATAATGGGTTTTGCCGCAGGGCACTGCTCACCATATGCGTGAATGTGCGACATAACATCATGTCTCAATGTCTTTTCGTATTCTCTTGCAACGTCAAAATTAATAACACCCTGAAAACGTTTCATTTCGCTGATTTGTGCTTCTGTAATAGCCTGCAATCCAAGTTCATGCTGTGCTTCGGCGAGTGCAATCCATAGTTTTCTCCATGTGCTGAATTTGTAATGATCAGAAAAGATATAGCACATCTCTTTGCTTGCATATCTTTCAGAAAGCGGAGATTGATATTGGTTATAATGGTTATCTGTTGTCATAAAGGCATTTAAAAAGTTAATTATTTAAGAAGAGTAAATAATATTTCAGAATTTATGATAATGTATGATTATGAAAATTCAATTTATAAAAAAAGAAGGCGTTGCATGTTTGAACGCAACGCCTTCTTTTTTCAAGCAAGATAAATTCGTTTATTAATGTCAATGAGTATGAGGTGATGCTCCGGCATTTTCTTTTTCTTCCGGGATTTCTCCAATTACAGCATTTGTGGTAAGTAATAAGGTTGCAATGCTTGCCCCGTTTTTTAAGGCAACTTTTGTAACCTTTGTCGCATCAACAACGCCTATTTCAACCATATCAACAAATTTATCCTGAAA
This sequence comes from Candidatus Kuenenia hertensis, assembly GCA_021646465.1. GTDB lineage: Bacteria > Planctomycetota > Brocadiia > Brocadiales > Brocadiaceae > Kuenenia > Kuenenia hertensis. The sequence goes on from SOET01000032.1 coordinate 24,748, forward strand.
GGCGTCATAACCAAAGTTCCCCGTACCTTCTTTTACCTTTTGCAATATAACTTCCCCTTCAAGTCCCGCGTTTTTCGCTATTTGTTTGATCGGGGTTTCAATGGCAGAGCGGACAATGTTTACTCCTATCTGTTCGTCTCCTTTTGTTGAGAGTGTGTCTAACACTTTGGCTGCCCTTATTAATCCTACACCACCTCCAGGTAAAATACCTTCTTCCGTTGCTGCTCTGGTAGCATGCATTGCATCTTCTACCCGCGCCTTTCTCTCCTTCATTTCCGCTTCCGTTGCGGCGCCTACGTTGATTTGTGCGATACCTCCTGAAAGTTTTGCCAGTCTTTCCTGTAGCTTTTCTTTATCGTAATCAGAAGTCGTCGTTTCGATTTCTGCTTTTATCTGTGAGATTCTTCCCTGAACATCTTTTGCATCTCCACCGCCCTCGATTATGGTAGTATTTTCTTTATCAATAATCACTTTCTTTGCAGTGCCGAGATCGGTAAGTTCTATATTGGAGAGTGGTATCCCTAAATCCTCAAAAATAGCTTTTGCGCCTGTGAGCGCAGCAATATCCCCCATCATTGCCTTTCTTCTATCGCCAAATCCAGGTGCTTTAACTGCCGCCGAATGCAAAGTCCCGCGGAGTTTGTTTACTACAAGCGTACTGAGGGCTTCACCTTCAAGGTCTTCTGCTATTACAAGTAAGGCCCTTCCTGACTTGGCAATCTTTTCCAATAATGGAACAAGTTCCTTTATGCTCGATATCTTCTTTTCATATATTAAGATGTAAGGATTTTCAAATACAACCTCCATTGTTTCCGGAGACGTAACAAAGTAGGGGGAAAGATACCCTCTGTCAAATTGCATCCCTTCAACCAGCTTCACCGTTGTTTCCAGGCTTTTCCCTTCCTCAACGGTAATGACGCCGTCTTTTCCTACTTTTTCCATAGCATCTGCAATTTGATTTCCGATTTCACTGTCATTATTTGCAGCAATTGTTGCTATCTGAGAGATCTCCTTCTTCCCTGAAATCTTAATACTCATTCCGGAGAGTTCATTGCATATGGCTTCTACAGATTTTTCTATACCATGTTTGACGTCAACGGGGTTTGCACCTGCTGTTATGTTTTTTAATCCTTCTTCGTAAATGGCTTCTGCCAAAATAGTCGCCGTGGAAGTACCGTCTCCAACCATATCATTTGTTTTTGAAGCAGCTTCCCGTACCAGTTTTGCCCCCATGTCTTCATACGGGTCTTCCAGTTCTACTTCTTTTGCAACGGTAACACCGTCATTGATTACTACCGGCGACCCGAAACTTTTTTCAATAATAACATTCCGGCCCTTAGGTCCCAAAGTAACTTTAACGGCCTGTGCTAATTTTTTTACTCCCTGTTTAATTGCTTCTCTGGCGTCTTGCTCATAAATAATCTTTTTCGCTGCCATTTGTTCCTCCTAAATTTAACCAATCACTGCCAGGATATCATCTTCTGACATTAACAAATATTCTTCGCCGTCTACCTTTACTTCCGTACCACTATATGAACTAAATAACACTCTGTCACCATTTTTTACCTGAAATTTAGCCCGCTCGCCATTGCTGAGTAGTTTGCCGTCACCGAGTGCCATTATTGTTCCTTCTTTCGGTTTTTCTTTGGCCGTTTCGGGCAGTAAGATTCCGCCGCTGGTTTTCCCCTCTGCTTCAAGACGTTTTATTAAAATTTTTTCTCCCAAAGGTTTTACATTCATAACCCTAAATCTCCTCTTTTTAAAATTATCCTTAAAAAATAGTACTTTTTGCCTGTTTTTAGAATGTGTGAAATGTACCAACTGAAAAATTATTTCCAGTAGTATTTTTCTATAACCTGTTCCACAGAGTCTCTGAAGATATCAACATTGATGGGTTTCGGTATCAGTGTATAGGCGTTGGCGCTAATAAGTTTTATCTGAAGTTCTTTTGTTATATCCCCGGAAATAAATATGCAGGGAATGGAAATGCTCATTTCCTTTTTAATGATATTAAATGTTTCTAAACCGCTATAATCCGGAAGATTAGCATCCAAAATCAATACATGCAGTTCTTCAGACTTGGCGATTTTTACCGCTTCTCTTCCGCAACTTGCAAGGTATGTCGTGTAGCCTTTCCGTTCCAATATTTCCCTTAAGCTATCGCGGCACGATTTATCATCGTCTGTTACAAGAAGCGAAAAATTACACGCATCAGGATGGTATAATGCCACCATGATCTATTGTCCTCTTTTAAATATTTTTTTTAAATACACTATTTTGCAAGCAAATATTATGCCTTTACATCCGGATCAAATTGTCGCCGGTTTTTTTCCAAAATGAAATGTTGAATATTGTAAGTTCATATATTTGATTTGTAATAGGAGGATATTGTCATAATAGTTGTAAAATAAAGTACTTATAAGTACATTGATGTTTTAATGATTGGTGTATTTTACAAAAAATTTATTTGAACCGCCAATAGTTTTTACCATTGTCATTATGACATTTTTACGGCTTAAAATTTTTTATTGCTGTCACTTTGGCAGGAGTATTTTGGTCTCTTTGTTTTTAGATAGATTCGTTCATAAAAATTTACCTCTTTGACTTTGTGCTTGTGCGCGCGTATAAAAAAGATATACTTTCAACGTGTTTTTTATACAAAAGCACGGCAAAACGGCAAAACATTTAGTGCGGTACTTTGTCAGGAGGGTATTTAAGCAAGAATGAAAAGCATAGTAAACGGCAGTAGTATTTGTATTGTTACCTTGTTTCTCCTGTTTTCCGGTGGCAATCTGCTGTACGGACAATCTGAGCATCAGGTTGTACAAGAAAGTAAAGATCTGCACATTGTTCCGGAAGAAACAACATCCCTTATGGCACTGAAAGGGATTACTCAGATAATAGAAGAAGTGGAGGAACAAATTACCAATAAAAAAAATGAACTTGCCGGAGCAGCAGATCAGGAACAAAAAACAGAAATTGTTAAGGAAATCGACAAACTTAAAGAACGTCTCGATTCTTTAAGAGAAAATTTTGAGGAAATTGCAACCGGATTGGACAGAGAAGTATTTGACACAAAACCACAAAAACGCTTCGACTGGAAAGAAGAAGTTCAAGTACTTGTTGGCCCGATTATTAATGAGATGAAGAGTATCACTGCCCGTCCAAGATTAATAGAAAGCCTTCGGACGCAGGTAACGTATAATGAAAAAAAGATTCAGTTTATAAAGAACGCTTTAAGGAATATACAAGAACTTATTGCCCATGTAAAGGACGAGAGACTGAAAAGGCAATTAATTGCATTGGAACGCGAATGGTACGACAAAGGGAAACAAGTTTCAACTCAACTTACAATAGCCAAATATCAATTAACTGAGAAAGAAAATGAAAAAAAATCTTTGCTCGAATCAGGCCAGAAATTGGCAAAGGTTTTTTTCAAGAGCAGAGGGAAAAATTTTATTTTTTCTGCAATAGCCTTTTTTCTTGTTTTTTTTCTTCTTCGTTATATCCACAAACATATTTATAGAAGCAGTTCGGTTTACAGGGCAGCAAAACGTTCATTTTACGTGCGCCTTGCAGACGTATTTTACCATATTGCAACATTTGTTGGATCTACAAGTGCTTTGTTAATAGTGCTTTATGTTTCAGGGGATTGGGTTCTTTTAGGACTGGCATTTATCCTTATTTTTGGGCTGATATGGACAGCAAAACAAACCTTGCCACGGTTTTACGAACAATGCAAGCTATTGTTGAACGTGGGAACGGTAAGGGAAAATGAACGGGTAATATACCACGGCTTGCCATGGCGAGTTGCTTCTTTAAACCTTTATTCTTATCTGGTAAATCCTGAATTAAAAGGTGGAATGATTCGGCTTCCTATCAGGGAACTCGAAGGGCTTCGTTCTCGTCCGTTTCATCAGGATGAACCATGGTTTCCTTGTAAAGAAAATGATTGGGTAATTCTTGCGGATGGTACTTTAGGGAAAGTGGTTATCCAAACCCCGGAAATAGTTAAAATTTTAGTTGTCGGTGGAAGCGATAAAACCTATTCAACGGTGGAATTCTTGCAGCAAAAACCTACAAACATTTCCACGGTGTTTTGTCTTCACGTTACATTCGGCGTGGATTACCAACACCAGCCGATATGTACTTCAGAGATACCGGACATATTGAAGGAAATTATTTCAAAAGAACTCTCAAAAAGCGGTTACGAAAACGATATCAATAGTATTGTTGTTGAATTTAAAGAGGCTGGGTCTTCTTCGCTCAATTATTCAATCCTTGCTACTTTCTCAGGGCGGGTAGCTAAGGATTATTATAAGCTTTCCAGGACCATTCAAAAAATAGCGGTAGATACATGCAACAAGTATGGTTGGATTATCCCCTTTACACAAATTACCCTTCATACGACTCCTGCGAAAAATATCAACTCCGGTAAAGAAGAAAAAGCTCATTGATTGTTAGAGAGCACTGTTTTCTTTTTTGATGATCGCATCCGTAAAATAGCCTCTTTCATGGCCAAACAACTCCGATTTCAAAATGCCGAAATTAAATGATGCACCGTTTCCTTTTCGACTTTCTTCAAAATAAAGAAATACTGCTGCATTTGGGGATTTTTTGATTGAAAAAATGGTACCGGCATAGTAAAAAGGGCAAAATTTTTCGTATACAAAACCGAACATTATTATTAAGGGCATAGAAAAAGATATATGAAAAGACCGAAAAAATTAATGAAAACAGTGGTAGGTATCTTGTGTATATCCATGTTGATGGGGATTTGGTTGAATCTGGGAGCGAATGCTGAAATAGACCAGCAAACTCACCGAAGAGTGAGCCGTACGGGTCTTGTCGCAATTGATAAGGAAAAAGCGGCTATGGGATACGTTCTCTTTACACCAATGAACAATACTTGCGGAAAAGTGTTTCTCGTCGATACAAGCAATGGAGAGGTGGTACATACATGGGACTTACCGTATGCTCCGGGAGTGTATGGTTACCTGTTGCCCAATGGCAACCTTTTCTATAACGGACAGGTGGAAGATGACGGCGCCTGGGATCTGTGGCCAAACTGGAATAGTTTTAAAGGGGGCATTATGCTGGAGGTAGACTGGGACGGAAATATCATATGGGAACTTCACAGCCGTTATCATCATCATGACGGCAGGCGTACTTCTTCAGGTGGCGCCATTTTCCTGGCGGTGGAAAAACTATCGGACGAGATAAAAGACCAGGTACAGGGAGGCATAGAAAGCTCCAGCGAAAAAGGTGAAATGTGGGCGGATGTCATTATTGAGGTAGATGCAGATGGGAATCAACTGTGGAAATGGCATGCAAAAGATCATCTTGACTTTGATACGGATGTTATTCAGTCAAATTGCCCCAGAGACGAATGGACGCACGCGAATGCCGTTGTTCCTTTAGAAGACGACAACCAGGTAATGGTGAGTTTTCGGAATATATCCAAAGTAGCAATTATCGACAAAGACACCGGTAAATTTGTCTGGAAACTGGGCAGTTCCGTTTTTGCCCAGCAACACGATCCAACCCTCCTTGATAATGGCCATATCCTGGTATTTGACAATGGCCAGATGCGAAAAAAGGAACCTGTTCCCTATTCCAGAGTAATAGAGATAGACCGGGACACAAACGAAATCGTCTGGCGGTATAAGGATGTTCCGTCAATTAATTTTTTTAGTCCAACAATATCCGGTGCGCAAAGATTATCAAACGGAAATACCCTTATCACGGAAGGGTGTTTTGGCCGTATATTTCAGGTAACATCCGATAAGGAAATAGTATGGGAATATGTCAGCCCCTACTTTTATACGAAAGTAAAAGATGATGTAGAAGTAATTGACAATTCAATTTTTAAAGCCAGATTTTATACTGCGGAAGAAATTCCCAATTTGAGATAATATCTTTAAAAAAATTCCTGGAATGAGAAACATGAACATAATTTTTGCATCATTGCTGAGTTTTGCGATGTCAGCGCCTTTTTTTAAATTTGTACATTCGGAAGACGCAGGACTTGATGAACAAGAGTCTGTTACCAAAACGGCTCTCCTGCCGGAAGCCTCCGGGTTGCAAACAAAAGGGGAAAAGGCTACAAAAAAGATACTGAAATGGGAAATACCTTTTATAGCCAACAAGGGGCAGATGGATGCGCAGGTAGCATTTTATGCCCATATTTTCTGTGGTACGGTATTTATTACAAACGACGGAGAAATGGTGTATTTATTGCCGGAAGGGCAAAAAAACGGGGAACGAAGCGCGTGTAGGGTAAAAAATAAGGCAATTTCCGTAGGAAATACTGAGACCTTAGAACAAAGTTTCTCCGAAGAAAGCGGTATCTGTGAGAAAAGGGAAAGTATTGTTCTCAGGGAGAGGCTGGCAGGCAATACAATGCCCATCGTAAGAGGAGAAGGTGAGACGGCAACAAAGATCAATTATTTTAAGGGAAATGTTTCCCGGGAATGGATTTCAACTATTCCAGGCTACAAGATGCTGAGCATGGGCGAGGTGTATGAAGGGATAGAATTGAAATTAAAAGCACAGGGAAGCACCGTGGAAAAACTGTTTTATATAAAGCCGGGAGCAAACCCTGACAAAATAAAAGTTTGTTTGGAAACAGCAGAAAGAAACGGATTAAAAATAAATTATGACGGAGAGCTTGTGGTAACAACAAAAACCGGAACGGTGAGATTTTCATGCCCTGTTGCATATCAGATAATCGATAATAAAAGAGTAGAGGTTCCAGTGACATATTGCTTACAAAAGAAAGAAGGGACAGATCAGATGTCAGAGAGGGGGCGTCATTTCAGAGAAGATGAAAAGTACAGATGGTATAAAGCAGTAAACATACATCGTACTGAACTCGCTTTGGTGAATCATAATACCGGAAATTCTGACGATACGTTTATTTATGGTTTTCGGCTTGGTAATTTTGACACGACTAAGGAACTTGTTATTGATCCCATGATCTCATCTACTTTTTTGGGCGGTTCTGATGACGATGAGGCTCGCTCATTAGCTGTAAATTCAAACGATAATATATATGTCCTCGGAGTAACTATGTCAGAAGACTTTCCTGTGACGGAAGGAGTATACACCGTCTCGTCCAGCGGCAATAAAGATGTATTTATATCGAAGTTTAGCAATGATTTGACGAGTTTGCTTGCTTCAACATATCTTGGCGGTGCGAATACTGATGAAGCATATGCGCTGGCAATTGATTCAGACGATAATGTATACGTAACGGGCCTGACCTACTCTGATGACTTTCCTACCACTGAAAATGCGTATGATACCTCCTATTCCGGGGGTGATGTTTTTGTATCAAAGTTGAGTAGCGACCTTGGCAGTTTAACGGCCTCAACGTATCTGGGTGGTTCGTATAGCGAAGAAGCTCACTCACTGGCGCTGGATGCAAGCGGCAATATATATATAACAGGCATGACTTCTTCCAAGGGATTTCCTACTACAGAAGGCGCCTATGATACTTCTTCTGCAGGTGCATCCAGAGACGTTTTTATTTCAAAATTCGACAGCGATTTGACAAGCTTGCTTGCCTCAACATTTCTGGGAGGATCAGAATATGACGGGGCCTATTCACTGGCGCTGGATGCAAGTGAGAATGTGTACGTAACGGGAACCACTCAATCAGATGACTTTCCAATGACAACCGGAGTTTTCGATGATTCTTTTAATGGCAATGAAGACGCATTCATCTCGAAATTCAGTAACGATCTGACCAGCTTGCTTGCTTCAACGTATCTGGGCGGATATGATTTTGACGGCTCTTATTCGCTGGCGCTGGATTCAAGCGATAACGTATATGTCGCAGGGTATACCGGCTCAACTGATTCAGCGGATTTTCCCACAACAGCAGATGCGTATGATCCGTTATATTATGGAGGAGATGCTTTTGTGTCAAAATTTAATACTGATTTAACCAGTCTGCTTGCTTCAACGTATCTGGGAGGATCTGATTACGAGGAGGCTTATTCACTGGCGCTGGATGCAAATGATAATGTGTATGTAACGGGAATTACCCGGTCAGAAGACTTTCCAGCTACTACTGACGTTTTTGACGATTCATTTAATGGTAATAAAGACGCATTTATTTCGAAACTCAGCAGCGACCTGACCAGTCTGCTTGCCTCGACATATCTGGGAGGGGGTGAAGATGATTCGTCAAAATCAGTTATCCTGGATTCAAGCGGTTATGTGTGCATAGCAGGTTCAACGTATTCGGAAGATTTCCCCGCCACAGAAGGAACGTATAGTACCAGTTCTGGCTATGAATTAAGCGATGCCTTCATATCGCGATTCGATGACTCCCTTTCGAGAAACGGAGAGGTGGTTACAAAAGAGGCAGCTAACATAACGTATGAATCAGCAACGCTGAATGGTATGGTCAACGCTGAAGGATTGTCGACTGTTGTGTGGTTTGAGTACGGAACTCCTGGTGATTCTTATGATTATACAACAGATGAATTATCAGTTGGCGGATATGATGATGTTTCTGTAAGTATTGGAGTCGGTGACCTGACTTTTAATACGACATATTATTACCGGCTGGCGGCAAAAAACAGCATTGGAACGCTGTATGGCGATGAAATGTCATTTACAACTTCGGTAATATGTGATGGAGAGGTTGTAACTTCTGATCAGGATAATGTTGAAGTTACCCGCTATTCTTCTGTTCCGGTAACAATAACCGTTGAATGTGAAGATGGCACTCCCCGCGATGATGCCCTTGTAATCTGGGAAATTGTTCGGGGCATAGAAAATATTTCCATATCTCCTGAAAGTGCAATCACGGATGATAATGGACAAGCGGTGTTTACTATTGAGGGTGAAAAGAAGGGGAAAGCAAAGATAAAGTTTGTATCAAGCGATTCAAACAGCAAAGTCAAAGTTAAAATAAAAGTAACCCGGTGAATTGATCTATACTCAAGATGCTCATAAAAATGTTTCTTTTAGTGAATATTAAAAAGAGGTAAAATGGTCTTCTAAGTAAACTCAAACTCAGCGAAACCCTTAATCTTTATAAAAATAAACTAATGGGAATATGTTTAAGGGAGAATGGCTATGTGGAAGGGAATAGGAAAAATTGCTCTCTATGTTGGAATTGTCCTGATTCCTTTGTTTTTGAGAATAACATTCAGACCGAATTCTTATTATACCGCCACGTATGAAATCGGACGAAATTTTGCGATTATCGGATTTACCATTTTATTACTTCAGATACTGTTAGCAGGCCGTTTTAAATGGATTACAAAATCGTTTGGTCTTGACATTGTGATCCGGTTCCATAACTACATTGCTTTATTTGCAACAAGTATTCTTGTGTTACATCCTTTTCTGTTAGCGGGTGGGGGGAACAGATGGAAACTGCTGTATTCCCTGGAGGTTGAGTGGTATATCTGGGCAGGCAGGATAACATTGATGATTCTTATCATTCATGTGATGATTAGCTTGTATCAATCTACATTGCGGATTACATTTGAAACCTGGAGATTGGTTCACGATATTTTAGCTCCCCTTATTCTCATCATTGCGTTTATTCATGTATGGAACGTTGGTGATTATATCCAAACCATTCCGACCCGATTATTTTGGTGTACGATATTCGGTGTATCACTGTTGCTTCTTCTTTATCACAGAGGGATAAGACCATTTTTGCTTGCACGTTCTCCCTATCAGGTGCTTGATGTCATCCGGGAAACATCAGATGTCTGGACAATCAGGCTTGCACCTCCCAAAGGGGAAAAACGATTTGATTATAAGCCAGGGCAGTTCCAGTTTATTACATTCAAGCGTGGACGCGGTTTGCCGGAAGAAGAGCACCATTGGACAATTTCATCCAGCCCTGCAGAGCAGGGTTTTGTTAGCTCGACAATTAAAGAATTGGGTGATTTTACTGCGACAATCGGACAAACACGTCCGGGGGATTTGGCGATTGTTCATGCCCCCTTCGGACGTTTTTCCTATATTTTTCATCCGAAAGAGGAGGGGCTGGTTTTTTTGGCCGGTGGAATAGGAATTACTCCTTTTATGAGTATGCTTTTGTACATGAGGGATGTGCAATCAGAGCATAATGTTGTGCTTCTGTATGGCAACAAGACGGAAGATCAAATTGTCTTTTATAAAAAACTCGCAGAAATAGAGCAAGGAGGCTTTCCCCGTTTGAAGGTTGTGCATGTTCTGGAAAAACCAGGAAAACAGTGGACAGGGGAAACAGGTTTCATCGAACGGGAAAAAATAATAAGATATTGTGAAAATAATCTTCTAAAAAACGGTTATTATGTCTGCGGGCCACCGATATTCATAGACAAAATCATAAAAACATTACGAGGCCTTGGCGTGCCGCAAAGCCGGATTCACTCTGAGATATTTTCTCTGTTGGGTTAGGGATAAGGAGAAAGGTGATGCGGAAAATAAAATTACTACGTGTTACGATAATTGTTATCATAATTTTATTACTTGCTGCTATTATCTCCGCTGTTCTTCGCGGTTAAATTAACATTATTTCGGCCTGACATCATTTAAATGATAAAAGGTTTTGTCAAATTAAAAGAGGAGATGGAATAAAGCACATTCCTCTTTATGTTTGGAATTGAAAGGGGGGATTATTATGAATTCAAATCCGGTACGGAAATTTATTACCCGTACTTTCCTGAAGGGTTTGTCGGTTGTTATCCCCATTGCTGTCGCTATTTATGTCATCATATGGCTCGCAAACGGCGCCGAACAAGTGGTCAGAAAGTTTCTTGCCGCAGTGCTTCCGGAAAAATACTATTTGCCGGGTTTGGGGCTGGTTGTCTTTGCAACGGTAATTTTTTTTGCCGGTCTCCTGATGTATCCCTGGATCACCCGAACATTTCTTGGAAAGTTTGACTCATTTCTGCGAAAAATCCCATTTCTTGGCACGGTATATTCGCCGGTAAAAGACCTTATGAATCTGTTTGGGGGCAGTGATATGGCAAAAAAACTGGGACAACCGGTCATGATCCGTATTCCGAATACAAATATGGAAACACTCGGTTTTATTACAAAAAAGGACTCCGAGGGTCTGCCGGAAGGTTTCTTGCCCGAAGACCACATTGTTGTTTACGTTCAGTGGAGTTCACAAGTAGGGGGGTATTGTTTTATTGTTCCCCGTGATCATGTAAGACCGGTAAACATTACCGTCGAGGAAGGAATGCGCTGGGCCATTACTGCCGGACTTTCAGCGCCAAAAGACTAAAGTATCGTATTTACTTCTGTATGTTTTTATATGTTTTTCCATCCATGAACAAATGCGTTTGCGGGATTTACGATGCATGTTCAACTTCCCTTTGTCAGAAAAAAACAAAAGTGGATTATACATCGGTACGTTGTTTGATCAACGCCAGGAGAGGATATGGACGTCTGATATGAGAAGAGTACAAATGGCGTGAATTGTCAGATATGGCATGGGATATTGCGACTATACGTATACGGATACCAATATAATATATTACATTCGTACAGTTTCGATAGGAGATAAATAAAAATTCTTCTCTTTTTTGTCTTTGTGTTAAAGATTATTCATTCACGGAAGTTTTTTAGTTATTTTCCAGCGGGAGCATTCCCGATTTTTTGTTAAAAACAATCAACGTTGATTTTGCCAGATATGAAAATATCCTCAACTCACTGAGAGGCTCAACCCTTCGATTACGCCCAGGGATGACAAAAACCGTTTAAACCATTATAGTCACGCTGAGCAGAGTTGAAGCATAATAAGGATGATGCAGTATGCATAGATGCTTTTAGCGACAAAATGCCGAATTTGCCAGAATAGTTCTAAAAAACTTCTCTAAATGACATATTACAAAAAACCGAGAGACTCCCTTTTCTCGCTTATGTAACACTTCTGTTTCCTTCTCCACATTCATTCCCTTACATGTTCTGGTTTCTTCCAAACTTGGTAGCAATCCCATTGGGAAAGAGTCCTACAGGAATTTCTTGCGTCACTTCAAATTCGCCTTCATCTGTTTCTTCAATTACAGCAACCATACCTGATTCTTTCTTAAGAATTTCCTGCGCATGGGTAACAAATGCAAAATTACCACCGGGAGTGTAGCTAACCCCATGGGGGCCTTTGCCTGAAACAACGCTATCTATAATTTCCCATGCAGTTCCGTTGTGGTTGTAATTATCATCTATTTCTACCACAAAACAGGCGTCATCCTGATCATCATTGGTTTCCGATGGTTCCGCCGCGTGCAAGGCATTAAGGAGCGCCTCTACAAGATCAAGGGCAGTATCAATATTATCGTTCACCCAGGAAACCCAGACAGTGTTGCTAAATACAGGGTCAGGAACTCCATTCTCGCTTGTAGTGTCGTTGTTCAGCAAACTTGATGTTTGACAGGGAGCAATAAAATATTTGTTTGTCGGATTTGCGGGAACTTGGATTGGTGAGAGTCCCACAGACACGGTATTTTCTATTGTCGGGTTTGAAGGATCGGCAGTATTTAAAATGCAAACGTATCCCGGTACTGCACAACTGACAAAACAGTAATGTCCGTCTATGGAAAAACCAAGTGCAACGGGTGTTGTACCATGACCTTGCTGGGTAGAATCGGTAGCATTTAAATTTACGGTTTTCCGTATTTCATCAGTATAGGTATCAATAATCGAAACGCTCCCGCTCCAGGCATTAGGAACGTAAACATATCTTCCGCCCGGGTGAAGTGCCAGACCATGGGGATTTGAATCCTCGTCTTCCCACATTTCATCCAGAGCATCTCTGATGCTCGTAACAACATCATCCAGCCCAACCGGTATGTTTATCGTAGTGATAGTTTCCAGAGTTTCAGCATCAACAACATACACATTATCCTTTCCGTCCGCGATATAGAGTTTCTTACCATCAAGGGTTAAGGCTATATGCGCCAGGTGTATGTGCGCCATTTCCTCTTCTGATATGATTTGATTCCTTTTTATGACCGTTGCCTTGAATTTCTTTTTGATTTCTATTTTTATAATATCCTTACCAGCAGAAACATAAACATACCGGCCATCATAAGAGGTAAAGACATTGTGGTTTTCTTCGCCGACATCCGCTATTTCCCCGACAACTTTCATTTTCACCGGATCAATAACACTGAGAACACTTGTCTCCTGTTGAGTAGTGTATACTACAACACCACAATCTTTCCATGCCTTGTAGTCATTTTTTTTCTTTTTTTCTGCAAATGCACCGCATGTACCGGCAGCGAATAAACAAACATTGAATAGCATCACTAAAGGAAGAAAAAGAAAACAAAATTTTTTTAAAAACATAGTTTTTTCACCCCTTCGGAAAAAATAAAGTAAAACCTAAACACCGTACACAAATTTTGTAATAAAAACCCCGTTTTCACGTATTTTATTTACAGCACGTTATAAGTAGTTTTTGTTAACAGTAATTCATTCCTCGCTCCACTTATCAACGAAAAAGACACAGGCGGAAAACAATAATTCATTAAGAGGCAAAAGTTCTGACCATCTTCAAACATTACCCGCAGAAACTTTAGATTTTTTCTATAACATGCTGTTTCCCGAAAGGGTTTTATCTTTGTTGTAATCAATACCCTCTATGATTTTAAGAGGGTCAGTTTAACTATAATATTTATACTTCTAAAAATTATAGCAGTAAATACCCTTTTCCGGGTATGCACTTTCGGGGGGGCAACAACATCTGTCACGTGGAATGTATAACTGTCTGAGGACGATTCGTATCCAAACAGGAGTTTGGATACGAATCGTATTTTGGTGGTTTAATAGCTAAATAGTTGATCACCTGTTAGTTTTTTTGAAAAATTCACGTGGGGATCAAAAACAATGCTGCCCCGACAGGGGGGTGATTTGTTTATAGTATCTGCTATTCGACAATTGAATTGATGAAGGTATCCGCAACGCCTATGGAATTTTGTATTTCTCTTATCAGGGAGATAACTTCATCCTCAAACATAACAAGCTCCTTTTGCCGGGAAACAATCGCCTGCGTATTCAAATTATGTTTCAAATACAGCACCTGATCGCCGAACGAGACCAGAACAGGGTCCATTTTTCTTTCAACATATTTCATGGAATTTATAAGGTGTTGATATTGATTTATTTTCTGGTTTAATTTGTCCCGGCTGCTTTGCCTGAGCGAGTTACTTACATACTGCTCTAATTCTGCATCCCACTCAATAAAAAGCGCTTCTGCCACGGTTTCTACAGAATTAATCCGTTTAGTTATCAGCAATGACTTTTCGCGGCTTTTCTCATATTCTTTATTCAGCTTATTATATTTTTCCTCATAAGTGCTGTCACCAGGAGTAGTAACCGACCTGATTTCAACCAGGACCGATTTGAACTGTTCTTCTGTTTCTTCCAGAATATTTCTTGCATCTTTTACCCGATTTGCAAGCATCTCCCTTTTGTGATAACCAAACCTTTCCATTGTTTTGTAATATGTTGTCGTCTGACAACCGGAAAAATTCAGCAACAGAAAAAGCATAAAAGAAAAGGAGCATATACTTCCTGCACGTAAAGCTTTCATATTTTTCTCCTTATCAAGCAGAACAATTTGCATTAGGGGTTGTCGGGAAATAAAGTTTACCAAAGGCCGCGATTTTGTGCTGTCAGGAGTTTCCTCCTGACAGCACTGTTCACAATTTGCATTAATCCTGAAAAATCGTAACAGTTTAGTTTTTTGAAAAATTCCAGTGCTTTAGATTGTTAAACATCACCCAAGGAACCCTCTCACCTTTCCTGCGGCAATCATGTTTTCCGAGATGGTTTCTTCTTTCTTTGTGAGCACCGCTTCGATAATTTGAGTAGTATGTTCACTGTGCAGGAGATTTTCCACACAGGTTGTCATTCCCAATACTTTTTCAATATCTTTCACAATTTTAGGAGATATAAGTCTTTTAACGTCTTCGTTGTAATAGGATGCCACCATCGAAATGTCTTCAAAGAAACCAGGATATGCTGTTGCAAGAAATGACATGTCATTTTCCGTAAGGGCATGCAACCCCAGTAATTCCGGAGGCAATCCAATTGAATACAGGGCAGCACAAAAGGAGATTACCCTTGGGAGGGTTATACCTTCCACACTTCTTGAATAGCCAAAAAGCCCTATGTGCAGTTTGCGCATCCTTCTTCGCGGGACAAACCGCGCTATTGCACCGATCAGAGGGGCAAGTTCTTTAATTTGTTCCCGGTAAGCGTACGACAATCTTTTTGTAATATCTAAAGCGACCTTTTCATCAATTACAGATGGCGCTTCCCTTTCCCGATTATTTATTGTCTCGATCGCCTTTCTGACAAGTTCCTCATCATAATCATACTTGAATGCTGATTGTATGGTAAATGTCTGAACACTCGGGTATTCATTCAGGCACTCGTCCACATTAAACGGTGTCATGTTTCCCCGAAAAAGGTTGGAGCCTACGCCAAGGATGGGATATATGGGAATTTTAACTTTTTCCTGAAGAGCGTGTAGTCTCTGCAAAGTAATTTTCACCACAAGTACAGCAGGAAGAAAACCATAGTTCAGCGCCGGGTCCGAACGTCCGAGAAAGACCCGCTGATAGGGGAATTGTTTGTTCTTTAAATAATCCTCTACTATGGAATTGGCAGAAAGCATGTACTGGATGTCTTCAACCAAAGGGATAACCTCTATTGTCTCCGGCATAAATTCACCAATCCATTCCTTTATGGTAATATCGCCGCTGAAGCATTTCTTGTGCTGTTTGCCTACCACAAAATCACGGTAATAATAATACACCCGATTAATAATATCCGCGTTCGTAGTCATAGGGAGAATAACTTCAAAGATCGGCGGTACTGCACCGTCTCCGTAAAATAACCTGGCAGTATCATATGAACGGGGGGCGCTTTCTAAAGTTTCCAGGAGTATTTTGGCTTCACTCTTTTCATATTCCGGATTTGGTGCGCGCAAGGTAATAAAGAGGTCCTGCCCGATCCTCTTTTTCTTAAAAAAATTTTCATAGCGTGTAATCAGTTTTTTAATAACAAATTCATCCACTTCCTTTCCTTCACAATCCCACATCTGTTCATCGCATCGCAAATGAGAAAAAACATAATATGCTTCTTTAATTTCATCTTCACCGCGAAAGGAAGCTCCCTCAGTAAAAAACGGCATCGTTACATTATCGGGATGCTGTGTACTCATTGTCCTCGGTATTTTTCTCATTTTTATGGCCTTTCAAAACAAATTTTGTTATCCGGTAACCCTGTAATAAACGAACAATTACAACTGAAAATTGCGGCAAAACCACTTAAATATTGATAGCGACAAAAGTAAATTGTCTATATGGTACTTTTGTGCATTCAAATGTTCACATTAGTCATTGTATAAAGGTGTTATATTATCATTATTCTCCTCGGAAAGCAAAATAACGAAAGGCGAAATATCCAGTCTATTGTTTCTGTTCCTCCTTCATAACCTTCGTTGTATTGTGTCGTACTACCTGTTTTCCGTATAAAATGGAAAATTTAGCATTATTATGGTAAATTTACACCATGTATTTTTTTAAAACTGGTTATTGAAAAGGTAAAAATGGTGGTAAAAAATGATTCGTTTTCATGATGTATGCCTTAATTTGGGCTCCTCGGTTATTTTTGATAATGTTTCTCTGCAAATTCGGCTTAATGATCGTATCGGTTTAATCGGACCAAATGGCGCGGGGAAATCTACGTTTTTCAAACTGATTTGCAAATATATTGAACCCTCTTCAGGCAATATAATTTGTGCCAAAGACGTTAAAGCGGGGTATCTGCCTCAGGAATGTTTTGCGTTCAGAAAAAAAACGGTTTTTGAAGAGGCAAGTTCCGCATTTGAAAACATTCACCATCTGAAACGACAGATTGATGCGATACCTACCGAATTGGAAAACCCTTCCCTTGCAGACGAAGACCGACAGTTGCTCCTCGACCGTTATACACACTTGCAGCATCAGTTGTCTGTGGTAAACGCAAACAAAATTAACGCCGAAACGGAAAAGGTTTTAAAAGGGATTGGTTTCAAAGAGACTGATTTTGGGAAAAACATTGAAGCTTTGAGCGGCGGATGGCAGATGCGTGTTGCCCTTTCGAAGCTGTTGTTGCTGGAACCGGACATCCTCCTTCTGGATGAACCCACAAACCATCTTGATGTAGATTCTATTCTCTGGCTTGAACAGTATCTCAAAGAATTAAACGGGGGCTTGATTATTATTTCCCATGACAGGGCATTTTTAGACCGCAATGTTTCAAAAATCTGGGAACTGGAAAAGGGAAGTATTAATGAATATCACGGCAATTATTCTTTTTATGAAGCCGAAAAAGAAAAGAGGAGGGAACTGCAAACCTCACGCTATACCAATCAACAGAAAAAAATTAAAGAGGTAGAAAGATTCATCGAGAGGTTTCGGGCAAAGAACACAAAGGCGTCACAGGTGCAGAGCAGGATCAGGATGCTTGAAAAAATGGAGAAAGAGGAATTGCCGGAAAACACTGTTCAGAAGGTGACCGTTAGGTTTCCACCGGCAAAACAAAGCGGCATAAATGTCCTTGAGGTGAAAGACGTTTCCTACAAATATGATGAACAATGGATATTTCAGGGAATCTGCCTTTCCATAGAGAGGGGAGAAAAGGTCGCCCTCGTCGGACAAAATGGTTCCGGAAAATCCACTTTATTACGTATTATAGACCGCCTGATCAAACCACAAATTGGTACGGTCACCATAGGACACAACGTCCTTGCCGATTACTTTGCCCAGGAAACCGCAGAAAATCTGCGGGGCGATAATACAGTATTGGAGGAAGTCGAATCCATTGCACCATTTTCTATGATTCCACATGTGAGAAACCTTCTGGGGGCGTTTCTTTTTTCAGGTGATGATGTATTTAAAACGGTAAATGTTTTGAGCGGGGGTGAGAAGTCCCGGCTGTGTCTTGCAAAAATTCTTTTAAAACCGGCAAATTTTCTCGTGCTGGATGAACCGACAAATCACATTGACATTACTACAAAAAAAGTGCTTAAAGAGGCATTGCTGAATTATCCGGGAAGCCTTTTGATTGTTTCACATGACAGAGACTTTCTGGACGGGCTGGTTTCAAAGGTGTATGAATTGAAAGAAGGGAAGCTCTTCATTCATTTAGGTAGTTTTAGAAATTTTTTAGAGAAAAGAGAAGCTGCATTACGGCCAGAAACAAACAGAACGGAGACAAAAGAAACTTCGGAAATAAAAACATCAGAAATAAGCTCCCAAAAGCAGTTCTTTTTGCAAAAAAAGGAGCAAAATGCAAAACGAAGAAAATTGGAAAAGGAGCTTCAGAAAATAGAGGAAAGAATTTCCTCGCTGGAAACACAAAAGAAAGAACTTGATCAAATCCTTTTGGACCCGCAGCTATACAATAACAGTGATAAGGAAAGGCCTATTATTGTTAACAAACAATACAAAACAGTATCAGAAGAACTCGATGATTTGTATCAAAAATGGGAAGTTACACATGCGGATTTGGATATGATAAATGCCGAAGTGCAAAATATTCCGTAAGTATGCTATCATTTTTCCCCTTGTTAAAAATGAAACATCCATGATTTAGCAATCACAAAGAGGGATAAAAATAATCCACAGATTACACAGATTTCCACAGATTAGCACAATGTAGGGCACGGCATTGCCTGCCGGAAAAAAGTATTTTCAGGTGAGATACCTTTTTCTCGTACTTTCAACAGCACAAATATGGTTGTATTTCGGCCAAAATATAGCTACGATTACCCTGTATTTTAGCCAAATCAGTACGGGGGGGGTGGCAATAATGCGTAGAGATGTTGAGAAAGAGCTGATTTCATGGAAATCACAAAAAGTGAGGTATCCGTTAATAGTCAGGGGTGCAAGGCAGTCAGGCAAAAGCTATCTTGTTGAAGAATTTGGTAAAATTTACTTTCAAAACAATGTTGTTGTTAACTTTGAGTTCCAGCCGCAATTAAAAGACTGTTTTCAATCTCTTGTTCCATCTGAAATTATCAACAAGCTTCAATTGGTTCTTGGTGTGCAGATTAAAGTAAGGAAGCACCCTGCTATTCCTTGACGAGATACAGGAATGCCCGCAGGCAATAATGTCTCTCCGCTACTTTAAAGAGAAAATGCCCAAGTTGGTTGTTATAGCCGCAGGTTCGCTTCTTGAATTTGCACTAAGAAGCCCTGACTTTAAAATGCCTGTCGGCAGAATCCATTTCCTTTATTTAGAGCCATTGTCTTTTTCTGAATATCTTGACGCCAGCGGCAACCAAAAATTAAGACAATTCCTTTCGGAAGTTAAATTGACCGATTCAATAGATGATGTCATCCATAAAAAACCCCTTGAGTTGCTTCGGATATACCTCAATTGTTGGCGGAATGCCGGCGGTACTGGATGAATACTTGTCCAGCAATGATTTGATGAATTGCCAGAGGATTCAAACGGCGCTTTTACAAACATACAGGAGTGATTTCGGAAAGTATGCAAGAATATCTCAGCACAAATATTTGCAAAAGGTGTTTGATACTGTACCACGCATGGTAGGGCAAAGGATAAAATATTCAAACATTGATTCGGATATTCGCTCCAGGGACCTGAAAAATGCCCTGAATTTGCTATCCCTTGCCGCGGTGGTTAGACCAGTCTGTTTAACAAAGGCTTCAGGATTGGCGCTTGGGGCGCAAATGAACGAACAAAAATTTAAATTGAATTTTCTTGATGTCGGACCGATGCAAAATACCTGTGGATTACAGGGGCGATTAAGTATCGAAGAAGATTTCATGCAGATAAATGCAGGTGCTGTGGCTGAGCAGTTTGTTGGACAGGAACTGACGGTATATTCTGACAAGCATCAGCAAGGCACTCTTTATTTTTGGGCAAGAGAGAAAAAGGGAAGTATGGCAGAGGTTGATTATGTTACAAATATTGGCTCGAATATCCTTCCCGTACAAGTAAAATCAGGCAAAGAAGGCAGGCTTAAATCGTTAAGGATGTTTATTGAAGAGAAGAAATCAAAAATAGGAATACGTTTTTCACAGGACAGGTTGTCTTATTATGACAAAATACTGTCTGTTCCACTTTACATGGTTGAACAAATGCCGAGATTGGCGGAAAGTTTAATCAGTGACCTGTGATGGGATATAATTAATGACATTGATTTGTAGCTTGATGTTCTCCAAGTCGTGTAGTAGAATCAAAACAAATTAGCGTGACATTGTTTTTCGAGAGAGCGTTTCCGATTTTTTGTAAAGAGAAATACAATGATATGTCATGAAAAATTCGCTTGCCCGTTCCTGTAACTTCTTGCTTCAACCCTGAGGCTCAGTCCGGAAGCTGTATATGATTAAAGGCGTTACCCTCTTTAGCGGCATCGGCAGGAAACTATTCTGCTGGTTTTTGCTGTTATCTATCTTCCCCATCATTGTAGTTGCTATACTCACGTATCGGTATGGCCAGGAAACCATTAAGAACGAACTTCTCAATGAAGAAGCATTCATTGCGGAAGGAATCAAAAACCACATACTCACCATTCTCGATGCAGGCGAATATTCTTCACAATTTTTTGCGTCCGATGAGTTTATTCGAAGGCATTTGGAAATACTCAATCACAATCCCGATAATCCGCGTGTCACCAAAAAATTTAATGATTATATGGTATATAAAACGAATTTAAATAAGGATTTTTATGAAACCTTTGTTTTAAACACATCGGGGATTGTTGTTGCCTCAAGCAATGAAAACAGCATCGGGAAGGATGAATGCAATGTAGATTATTTTATTTTCGGTAAAAAGATGCCGTACGTCAAAGATATTTACATAGACAGGAATACCGGCGAGTATTCCATGGCTTTTGCGTCACCTATCCTTAAAAAACGCGGGGGAAAATTTTTGGGAGTATTGGTAATCCGTTATAATGCAACGAAGTTAAATGAAATTACTACAGGTAAAAAATTACTTTTAAAAGATGAAGCGGGAACATTCCTCAGAAGGGGGAAAACCAGTGAGGCTTATATTGTAAATAAAAACTATTTGATGGTTACTGAATCAAGATTTAAAAGTAATGCTATTTTAACACAATTGGTTAATTCCAAACCGGTAATCTCTGCGCTTTCAAACGGGGATGCATTTGTAGGAGTTTACAAAAATTACCGGGGAGTAAATGTTATTGGCGCTGCAAGGTATTTAAAGAGAATGGAGTGGGTCTTATTGGTAGAGACAGATGAATCAGAGGCATATTCTCCGATCTATAAATTCAAATACCGTGCAATCACCATGGTAGGGATATGCATTATTGGCGTGATATTTGTTTCGTTATTTGTTTCAAGAGGAATTATTAATCCCATCCTTATGCTTGTTAAGGGTATGAAAAGAGTTGCCGCAGGCGATTTGAATTTTCGGGTGAAAAGCAACCTGAAAGACGAATTGGGGGAACTTACCGATTCGTTTAACAAAATGACGTATTATCTTCAGGATTCCAACGAAAAGCTTCTGAGCCTAAAGGAAGCTCTTGAAGAAAGAAAAGAATATTTAGAAAGCATTTTAAAGTTTGCCAATGAATTGATTTTTATGCTCGACGCACAGGGGGATTTTACTTTTATTAATCACAAGATAAAAGAATGGGGATACGAAGAAGACGAATTGATAGGACAGCATTTGGTTTCCATTTTATTTAACAAGCAACAAAAGCAGGTGAACCAGATTCTTCATGATGGTTCCCGCAGAAGAATCGAAGTCGAGGCGCTGGATAAACAAAACAACATCAGAAACGTATTGCTTAGTACTTCTCCGATAAAAAACAAAGAAGGGCAATTAATGAGCATACTGGGGGTTGCCAGTGATATTACGGAACTAAGAAGTCTGGAACAAAAACTTGTGCAATCAGACAGGCTTGCATCTATTGGTCAGTTGGTGGCGGGAATTGCTCATGAGATAAATAACCCTATTGGCGTAATTTACCTTTACAGTACGGAAAGCCTTAAACTTTTCGAAAGGATTACCAATGTTTTTAAAGAGAGCAGCATACGCCCCATCCTTGATGATATACAGCGATTGAATGATGTTCTTTCAAGCCTTCAGTACGGGGTTCATGTGAATAAAGAAATATTTGGAAAAGAATTGTCATCAGTTATTGATAATCTTAGAAAGAACAGCAAAAAATTAGCAGAAACATACTCCGTTATCAGCAGGAACAGGTCTCATTTGCACGAATACCTTGAAGGTTCCGCTAAAGAATCAATACGATGTAAAGAATTAATCGGCGGGTTACTGGATTTCTCCAGACAGAAAGAACCGGCGATGAACTGGTCAAATGTAAACAATTTAATAGACAATGTGCTTAATATTATAGAAAAGCAATACAGGAATGAAAAAATTAATGTTGTGAGAAGTTTTGATCCTCATATTCCCGACAATATGATGGATAGCCGCCAAATAGAACAGGTCATCATTAATATTGCAAATAATGCTGTCTTTGCAATGAAAGAATCTTTAAAAGATACAGTGAGTGAAAAAACGCAGAAAAAGGGGGTGCTGACAGTTGGCACGCATTTTCATGCAGATAAAGAATCTATAGAAATATTTATAAAAGATACCGGTATGGGTATCAATAAACATTATTTGGGGAAAATATTTGATCCTTTTTTTACCGCAAGAAAAGATGGAAAGGGAACAGGCCTGGGATTAAGCATTAGTTATGGAATTGTAAAAATGCACGATGGGAGTATCGAGGTGGAAAGCACGATTGGAAGGGGCACAACATTCAGGATATTCCTCCCTGTTAAGGGGAAAAAACCAAAGGTTGCATTTATTGATTAAAGTGTTAGATTTAATTTTATAGCAAAACGAATAAGGTTTTCGAAAAATGAAACGGGTTCTTGATCTATAAATCACAAATTGCTGGCCTGTTGAGAATATCGCAGGTGTTTTAATAAAAATGAACGGAACAAAAATATTAGTTGTTGATGATGAAGAGGGGTATAGAAAGGTATTGTACAACGCATTAACCGAGCGCGGATTCCATGTTAAAACATCCGCATCAGGGGAAGAAGCCCTGGCGGAACTAAAAAAACAAGAGTTCCCCATTATCATTATCGATATGAAACTCCCCGGGAGTATTGACGGACTTGAATTGCTCCAGAGGGCAAAAGAGACGTATGACACTTCCGCCCTGATAATGACCGCCTACGGTGGGATAGAAACCGCTGTAGAAGCGATGAGGCGGGGTGCATTTAATTACATCACAAAGCCTTTTGGTATTGATGAAATCATGCTCAATATTGACCGTATGATTGCACAACACAAAATTATTGAGGAAAACATCTATCTTCATTCCGAGCTGGAAAAGGCCTATGGAAGAAAAACCATTATAGGGAATTCGAGAGAAATACAGAAAGTACTGGACATGGTTTCCAGAGTTGCATTTAGTGCCGCTACAATATTAATTACCGGTGAGAGCGGTACAGGAAAAGAACTTGTGGCCAGAGCGATCCATTTTAACGGCAACAGGAAAAATAAAAAATTCGTAGTGATCAATTGTGCTACCCTATCCGTAAATCTCCTGGAAAGTGAATTGTTCGGGCATGTCAGGGGAGCCTTCACCGGAGCCGTAAAAGATAAAAAAGGACTTTTCGAAGAGGCAGATGGGGGCACGCTCTTTATGGATGAGATTGGAGATATTCCCAAAGCGGTTCAGGCAAAAATACTGCGCGTCCTGCAGGAAGGGGAATTTATTCCATTGGGGGACACCGTTGCAAGAAATGTAGACGTACGAATTATTGCTGCAACAAATCATAACCTGCTTAAACAGGTACAGGATAAAGAATTTCGCGAAGACTTGTATTACCGGTTAAATGTGATCAATATAAAAATGCCCCCTTTGCGGGAGAGAAAAGAAGATATCCCGTTATTAGCAAAACACTTTATCGAGAAATATAACAAAAGAGAAAATAAGCACATAAAAGGGCTTTCTCCGGAAGTGGAAAGAGAATTTTTTAAATACCAGTGGCCGGGAAATGTTCGCGAACTCGAAAACACGATAGAAAGAGCTATCACACTTACCAATGAAGAAACAATACCCTTACGCGCTATTTTGCTTTCTGCAAAAGAAGACATAGGAAATGAAGCACTATGGGATGAATTACTTTCTCAACCATACAAAGAAGCACGTAAAAAGGCCCTTGATACATTTAATATTAAGTATGTTATTCACGGTTTAAAAAAGAATAATGGTAATGTCACAAAGACGGCAAAAGAAATTAAAATCGAACGTCAGTATTTGCAGCGCATGCTGAAAAAATACAACATCAAAGTAAAGCAAACAATATAATACCTTACCACCGAGACCCACGAAATATATCCTTTTCTTCCTTTTATACTGATGTAATCTGTCTCCTTATTGTAAAAAAAATGGTTGCACCGTATTTACCTCTCAGTATCAGTTCTCTTTAAAAACTGCAACCAAACTGTTTCCATGTGTTTCTGCCGTGACTAGCATGTATATGTCTTACTTTCACATGATGTTACGATTTATAATCGAATTTGTTAAGGAAACAAATAGTTTGCACTGCGACTTCTGCGTATAACTTCCGCTTAAATCATGCCATGCCTTAATCATCCTAATCATAAACAGTTATGTTTAATTTAACATTCTTGCTGTATTTTGGGCATATTGGTTGCTCATCTTTTAATCAGCATTATCTATTTTACTGGAAAAATAATGTGAGTAAGACAATTGTCCGGTTTCACGGCAAATGCCGAACATGAAACGACTGTTATCAGATGAGGGGGAATTATGAAAAAGATATATTCATTAAAAAGGTGTGGTGTTGCTCTTTTTGTCAGTTTATTTTTCAGTACTGCCTTGCTGGCAGCAGAGGAGGCAGAAGGAGTAAAAGGTATGGCGGAGGAAGAATTTACGCCAACGA
>SOET01000033.1 GCA_021646465.1 Candidatus Kuenenia hertensis
ACGATGTCTTGGCACATTTTCGTGTCCACGATGTCCTGGCACTTATCACTTAGGATATAATCCAGTTCAAAATTGCCAAACAGAGAGGAACCAAATAGAGACATCATGTGTATATAGTTTTTCTTACAGAATTAAGCAATTTTGTCTTTTTGCAATTCTATATGACTTTTCCTTTCCATAACTCCACCTTCATGATTTTAAGACCTTCAAACCGAGGTTTTTAATTATCCTCATAAATTCCCGCCTGAAACTATTATAGGGGTTTAATTGATTCTTACATCCTCTGCCTAAGTTTTAGTTTTTCTATGGTGCTTTAGGGATTGATTCAATCAAAGCTTCAAAATGTGCCATGTCCTTTTGTTTAACTGCTTCTATGATAACCTCCACAACGTCGCAACACTCTTTCAAGTGAGGCACTTTGCTTAACACGTTCAACGATTGGCCTAAAATGGATTTTAGTAAATGGTCTTAGGCTTAACAAGTCACCAATTGTTTTAGCTTTTACAGTTAAGGTTGTTTTGCCAGAATAATTCCAGCCGTAGATAAGATTGTACTTTTTAAATTCTGGAATAGTGGCCTGCCAACTAAAATTTCTGAATACTCCAAAATCCTTTATTTTGTGTATTTTTTAATCATTGGTTAACCTTAACTACCGCACTTTTTCTTTATTCCATCATAATTAAGAGTCTGTTAGGTCTATTGCACTTAACCTACAGCATTGCTGTGGTTCTTCATAAGGGGAATTGAAGATGGTTTGTCTATTTTCATCATACATTTTCAAATTTCTGTGCCGTAAAAAGTATGATACCCTTTTGTCTTATTTCATAAATAAGGGGAACCCATGTATCATTTTCATACGATTCAGAAGATATGGGGATTGGTTCGATCCTAGGGTCAATTCGCCATGCAATCTGCAACAGAGTTTTCCCTTCTTCGAATCTATCCTTTCCGAAATCAGGTGAAATAACAGCTAAATCTATATCACTATCCATACGTGGATTACCTCCTGGTACTTGCGAGCCATAAAGAATTATCTTGTCTATATGAATACCTTTTGCTGTTAATACCTTTGCTAATTTTGAGACTATTTGCTCAATTTCTGTTTTAACCATTGGTAAATATCCTCTATTTCGGCAAATTTATTCCTTGCAAATTTTTCAGTGCATTGTTCATAAAAATCCTTTTTTTCGTCCGGATATCGTGCCTCAACATGAAATTCCATAATTTCCGCCAATTTGTCTATTATAGATTCTTCGATCTTAATGTCCAGTTTACTTGCTAAGAGCATCAAAGAATGAGTATATGGCGCATGTTCTTTCGTCACCTTGACAACAAACGCTTTTAATAATTTTTCTATGGCCAGATGTCCAAAAAAGAGGGCGTATGGATACCTTTTTGATTCAATCAAACACCTTCCGGTCTCCAGATCATACGATGCACCATTAGCCAATATTGAACAGTTTTGTCTATGTTGAAGTTCATTTCAAAGGAAAGGTACAAAATTACACTATGGAGGGCTGGGCTTAAGGAAAAACTTTTGTTACTTACCGTGTGTAATGAAAACTCTGAGAGTTTCCTACAAAAGGTTAAATTGCTGACCCTTAAAAAAATTACTGTAAACTTTTAAACGTATTCCTTACCTCATCCATCTTCCCGCAGGTCATTTTGCCTTCAGGGCATTTATCCGATACGCAGCCGGGGCCTGCATCTTTCAAAATATGGGGAGCGACTTTTTTGGCGAGCCGCAGCATTTCAATTGCCATTGCCCTGATTTCCCACTGTGCGCGATTACAGCAGCGCACACGGAAAAAATGCAACAATTCGCGGGCATTCATGGTAATGATAATCTTTGTTTCTGCGGCATTGGGCAATAAAAAACGGGCGTCTTCAAAAGAGCTTTCTCCACTATCGCCTAAAGCCTCGACCAATTCATCATACCATTCCTGAATACAATTCATTTTTTCAATGAACCATTGTTTTTTCCCGGTTTTTTCAATATTGGGAGGAACAACAAAATCAAAGCCACCGGTCTTCTTGCTTTGTTGTCCTACATACCGCTGGCTTTGCTGGGAATAAGAGGCCAGGCGATGCCGGACAAGCTGATGCGAACAAGCGCGCGAAATACCCTCTACGCCAAAAGTAAAACTAACGTGCTCTATGGGAGAAAGATGCCTCATTTCCGTCAACTTTTCAATAAACTTTGATTGATCCTTGCTATCGATCTGCTCCATTAATTCCGCAATAGAAGCCGGGCTATAACACAATTTTGCCGCCTGCGCCACGATATATTCTGCATCTGTCGTGTATCGTAACAACAGTACATTTAATTTTGATTCAGGCATACGTTTTCAATCACCTAATGTAAAAAAAAATAAACATTAAAATTCTATACCTTTACGCGCCTTTATTCCTTTTTTGTACGGGTGTTTTATTTCTTTCATCTCGGTCACCAAATCAGCAATCTCGATAATCTGATCTTTGGCATTACGTCCGGTAAGGACAATATTTAATCTCCGGGGTTTGTTTCGCAGCACAGAAATCACATCTTCAACACTCAGTAATCCATAATCAATCAAAATGTTAATTTCATCAAGAACAATCGTATCATATTCATCGGAGAAAATTTCCTGCTTCGCGTATTCCCAGGATTCTGTGGCATTTTTGATGGTTTCTTCGGAAAAATTTCCTTTTTGTGTTCTAATAAATCCCCGCCCCAATTGAACCATTTTAAAATTATGCCCTAATAATTTAGCGGCACGAACTTCACCGGTTCCCTGAGCGTTCTTGATAAATGAAAGCATAAGCACCTTCATATCGTGTCCGATTGCACGAAAGCAAAGCCCTAATGCCGCAGTAGTTTTCCCTTTTCCATTGCCGGTATTTACTAATATAAGTCCATTTTCCATAATATATTCTAAATGATTAGATTTATCGTTTATGCCAACAATTGCCTACTGTATTTATCTTAGAAAAATTAAAAGAAGGGGATACACGAAAGCAATAATCCAAATGTTTTAGGGATAACAAAATTTTTTTGTTCGTAAAAAGTATCTATTCAGCATGTAATACACACCCCGTCAGCTTACGCTGCCACCCCTCTTTTTAGAGGGGAAAAACGGAAAAAGTCCCCTCTATTAAGAGGGGATTTAGGGGTGTGTTATGAATTACGCTGAATAGTTACCGTAAAAAATGGATTGAACGGAATAATCATGTAGGATGGGTGAAGCGCCAGCCTGGCGCTTCACCCATCCTATAACTACTACACAAGATGGTGGCAGGAGGTAACTCCTGCCACCACTTCAAATAATTAAAATGAAAATTCATTTACTATCAGGTTACGTCTATTTTTCACAGAATATCATGATGATTTTGCAGAGGTCTTACGGATTGTAGAAAATTCTACCGAAGTGCTCTTTTGCCCATCTTGCGTTTTAAATATATCATAAGTTCTCTCATTAAAAGCCATTTATCTTCCAATGCCCACATGTGAAACGGAAGAACACAACCACACCGCAAGCAGTCTGCTTGCGGCCCCATCATACAAGGTTTTTTTAATTGCCCCTGAGGGTCCAAACAAAACGACACTTCTTTAAAAATACAGTTCCTTGTGATTTCCTTACATTTGTCGGATTTCATAAGCTTAAGAACAAGGCTTGGCACCCCTATAAAATCGCCATATTTTTCCTCTTTTAATCTCAGCAATGTATCCAATATCTCATCACGCAATTTCCAACCGGGCCAAAAATTATCGTTCGCCAACCCTTTTACCGGCGTATGTATTTGAAACAGGCATCCCCGAACACCTGCATCTTTCCATTCCTCAATAAAATATTCAATTTCCCCGTAATTCATTTTATTAATTACCATTGAAACGATAATCTTTAAATCCTGCCTGCCCACGTTCTTTTTTATTCTATCATAACAACCCTTGCCGCGAATGGCGTCATGTGTCTCCTTTTTGCCATCCACCGATATGTAAAAATTCACATCCGGCCAATCGGGAAGTTCCAGTGTTCCGTTTGTAGCAATCAGGTTTGACCGGAAATATTTCATACCCCGTTCTATCAACTCTTTTCGAAGCAGCGGCTCACCGCCAATCCATGAACATTGATAAAAGGGGAAATCGGTTTCTTTCAGACTTTCCAGTTTTTCAATCCACTCATCGTCACCCAACTCAGGTTTTTCTGCGTAATCATGCGCATAAAAATAACAGTGTTTGCAACGTAAGTTGCAACGATTGGTAATATCAATTGCGCCTATTGCACCTTTCGGTTTACCGAAGAGGTCAAAAGCAGCTAAATCATATAATTTAAACAAAAACTTCGTTTGTTTCGTGCCAATATTCCGGCAGGAAAAATCGAAAAGTTTATCCCTAAAGGTATGCCTTGGTCCTGTCTTTCTTTCTACTATTTCTTTGATCATTTTATATCTGAAAAATCAATTTTATATTTTCTTTCCTGCTCCTTCGTTTTTACAATAATCGCAGTTTTTGCATCCGTATCTATCTTATCATACCAAAATACGCCCACGATGCTTTGTTTATTATCCTTGTACTTTCTCCCAAACTCGGTTTTTTGCGGCAAAATATTGCTCATACCTTGTTTTATAGTAATTTGCACCTCCCCGGGAGTTTGAATACCTTTTTCTGAAACAAGCACAATCACCTTAAAAGATTTTGCAGATTGTATTTCCTTTATCGCATCAGAAGTAGTTTCCTTTTCCTTCTTACTATTCATGGCAGAAACAATGGCAAGCTCAACATACTTGCTCATAACTAATCCACCATCCGATTCAGGGTATTTCCCAAAACAAGCAGCTTTTACCACACCGCTTTTAAAAACCTTCGCCCCTTTATACTTCTTTCCGTAACTAACAGCCTCCGCAATTTGTTCTTCGCCAATTTCGGTTTCAAATGCATTTGCAAAGCCGGAAAAGCCAATTGCTGCCGTCATAAAAATAGTTGCAAGCAGACCTCTCTCAATAATCATCACCACACTCCTCTACAACTGCTTCCTGATAAAATTGTAATTGTTATGCATGAAATAATCTACTCATCACACAATACAAGTTCTTTTCCTGTAATCATACTTATCCTCTTCCCAAGGTTTCTCATTTCTTTAAAACCCCCTCTGCTTGAGGATTCGCCAATCTCATCCACCAATATTGTTTTTCCGTTATTCAAATGCAACAACACCGCGTATCTTAAATAATTATTTGGGATTGAATCTCTCTCATTTTTTGCAACTTCCGTCTTTTTAATTTTTGCAAACGGAAAATTTTCCGTATGATCAAAAAAAAGCGTCCGCCTAATCCGGCTGGTAACAAGTTCCGTTTTGCCGTCGATGGTAATTGTTTTAAAAAAAGAACTCAAAACAATTTTATCAGTAGTTTTTTTCGCGCTTTTCTTAACATCTTTTGTATCTTTTATCACTTTTCTTGTTTTTGTACTTTTTTTGTTTATCGGCATTGATTTGTTCCCCTTTTTAATGCAAACGCATTAAAAATTACAGATCTTTATCAGATGTAATCTCATTACAAAGACGGAAATATATCACATGTGATTCAGATAGTCAAAAGTATTATTTACACAATCTTTGCTCCATCTGCTTACCATAAGAGAGGTTAATAACAATTTACAGCGTAAGATAATATACTCGCAGTGAAAAATCAACTTAAAATATAAAGTTAACTATCCAGGATTTCCCTGACTTTTTTCAAAAGATTGTCAGGGCTAACCGGTTTTTGTATGAATGTAACACATTTTCCCGGGTTTATGCTTTGGTCAAATGCATCTTCGGAATAACCACTGAGAAAAATGATTTTCATTTCGCGTCGCATCTTTTCTATTACTTCATACGTTTTTTTTCCATTTCTTTTAGGCATCCTGACATCAAAGATTAACAGATCTATATCTTCACTGTTCCTCATGAATTTGTTTGTAGCATCTTCTCCGTCCACTGCGGTTATTACCCTATAACCGTACATTTCAAGTGATTTTTCTATCAGCACCCTCACACTTTCATCGTCTTCGGCCAATAGTATTGTCTCCGTGCCTTTTACAGGAATCTTTTTAGTTTTCATTTCCGTTTCTTCCATTGCAACATCAACGAGCGGCAAATAGACAATAAATTCGGAACCTTCACCGGGTTTGCTCCGGACATCGATATAACCGTTATGCTGTTTAACTATGCCATCAACAATTGAAAGTCCGAGGCCAGTACCTTTATTGACTTCCTTAGTAGTATAAAATGGTTCAAACATTTTCTTTCCTGTTTCTTCATCAATGCCTGTTCCCATGTCAGACACCGAAAGTAACGCGTAGTGCCCTGCATTGGCAACGCCGTGCAATTGTTTAATATATTTATTCCTAAATACCTCAACATCTGTACGAATAGTGAGAGTACCTCCTTCGGGCATTGCATCTCTGGCATTGGTAACCAAATTTATCAGAACCTGTTCTATCTGCCCGCTGTCCGCCATAACAGTTAAATCTTTCTCCGTAAGGAGTAATTTGTACTCAATATCTTCTCTGATAATTCTTTCCGTAAGAAGTTCCGCTTTTTTAATAATAGTGTTCAGGTTTACCAGTTTAGGATTCATAACCTGTTTTCTGCTGTAAGCCAGCAAGCCCCGGGTTAATTGGGCGGCCTTTTTCGCTGATTCGACTATTTTTCTGCTGTAATCCTCCAAAGCAACATTCTTGCTTGCTTCAATAGACATCAATCTTGCATAGCCGATTATTGCCGTAAGAATATTGTTAAAGTCATGGGCAATACCTCCGGCAAGTTGTCCCAGAGAATCAATCCTTTGGGAATGATAAAGTTGTTCTCTTAGTGCCGCCTGCTTTTCTTCTGCCTGTTTCCTTTCTGTAATATCCTCCTTAATAGCAAGAAAATTGATTATTTTCCCTTCGGTATTTCTCATTGGCATTATTTGCGCCAACTCCCAATAACATTCCCCATTCTTCTTTTTGTTATAAAATTCCCCTTGCCAACTGTTTCCAGATGTAACCGTATCCCATAAATTTCGATACTCATCGTATGATGTTCTTCCTGATTTTAAGATGCGTGGATTTTGCCCAATGACCTCCTCTTTTGTATATCCCGTTATTTTAGTAAACATGGGGTTGACATATTGAATATTACCGCAAAGATCCGTAATAATAACACTAACGGTGCTTTGTTCTATAGCTTGAGACAATTTGAGAATCTGATCTTCCAACTTTTTCCGTTCAGTAATGTCAAGGGTATTTTCTCTTATTCTACGCGCCATTAAATCAAATGATTTTCCCAGATATGCCAACTCATCTCTCCCCTCAATGTTTGCCCGAACATCATGGTTCTCTACCATCAAACTCTGAGTTGCAGCAACCAAACGTTTGATGCGTCTTGTTAGTACCCATTCAAAGAATCCCCATAAAAGAAGACAAAATAGTCCTAAAACTGCCGTAAACTGATAAAATCCTCTTATTACGCCAATATGTCCCGCCTTTTTCGCATGAGCAAGTCCATATTCAAGATAGAGAAACCCTTCCTTGCTTGGTCTGAGTTCCCCTGGTTTAGCGCCAAAGCTTACAGGAAAAACAAATATACAAGCCAAACGGTCACCGGAGAATTGATACTGTTTTGATGATAAATTAATCGCTTTTTCTATTAAATTTGATGCCATGGAGGACTGCATCCCGGAGAACGGCCTGCCTTTTAATTCATATCTGGTAGAAAAGATAACAGTATTGTTATTATCAACAAGAAGCGCCAAGTTAATATCCGGGTCTTCTCCAAACCAACTGATAGTTCTCTCCACACCATGCAGGTCTTTGTTGCGAATAAAATTTTCAAGTGTATGTGAAGCCTGCATTCCTCCATACATAGCCCTGGAAACAATTTCTTTCTCTATAAAAGAATTAATTTCTGCCTTATGATTATGTAATTGGTAAACGCAAATCCCGGTCAACAAAAAAAAGATCGCAACAGAAATAATAAATCGTAATGGTTGTAAAAGGATTTTCATTTGTGGCTGATATATGGATTGTTTGTTATAAGAAAAATATCTTCATGCTCATTGAATGTTTTGCGTTATAGTCATGTTTGAAAAAAGGGCTAGGTTGACGAACCGAAAACCGCAATCCTGAACGGTTGCCCTTAATTTCTTCTTCAGGGGTTATTGCAGGAGATAACACCATGTCAGAAAACATCTCAAAATTAGAGGTATACTCAAGATGGTTATAAAATGTGAATTTTAAATTGATACGAGGGTGACACGGGCTGTAGAGACGCATAGCAATGCGTCTCTACATTTGTACGTGTTGAACTAGTACAACACTGTCTGTAAATCACAAATTGTAAACCTATTGAGTATATTTATACCGATATCATCATAGGTTGCTGCTTTAGTTAATCTTTTGAAACAGAAAGTTGTTTTTTGTTTTTTAAAATACTTTCCGATTGTATCTTTGCGTGGTAGGAACTCCTTACCAGAGGCCCGGATTCAACATAGCGAAAACCCATCTTCTCTCCTGCCCGTTTTAGCCTTTCAAACTCCATAGGTGTATAATACCGTTCAATAGGCAAGGCGTTTTTATTTGGGCTAAGATACTGGCCCAGCGTTATTATTTCACATCCTGTATTTTTAATATCTTGCAGCACTTCTATTATTTCTTCCCACTGTTCTCCCAATCCTAACATTATCCCTGATTTTGTCGACAAAAACAACCTTTCTTCCCTGGCAATTCGTAATAATTGTAACGATCTTTCATAATCAGAGCCTGGCCTTACCTTTGGATACAAACGGCGAACGGTTTCTATATTATGATTTAAAACATCTGGTCTTGCATCCAATACCGTCGTTAATGCATCAACGGAACCTCCAAAATCAGGAATCAATACTTCCACTTTGCAATCTTTAACAGAATCACGAACACACCGAATCGTTTTTGCATAAATATGCGCACCACCATCTGAAATATCGTCCCTGGTTACTGATGTTAGAACAACATATTTTAATCCCATTTTCTTAACCGCTGAGGCAATTCGATAGGGCTCTTCTTCATCCAATCCCATAGGCGCCCCTTTTGTAACAGCACAATACCCGCATTTCCTGGTACATACATCCCCTAGTATTAAAAACGTTGCCGTCCTTTGATTATAGCATTCGCCGATATTCGGACATAACGCTGCATCACACACGGTCCGCAGTCTGTGCTCCCGCAATATATCCCTTATTTCTTTAACATTTTTTCCTACCGGAAATCTCGCTCTGATCCAACCTGGTCTCATAGACTGCTTCCCCAACAATCAAATATCATTTATCGATTCTTATTTATATTTGTGCTTTTTTCGTTATCGGCAAAAGCGCATTCATCTATCTGTGCCGTGTTACCCCTACTTTCTTACAATAGATATTTACCGGACAAAGGCTGCATTTCGGCGAAATTGGTACACAAATATTTTGACCATAAGTAACGAGAAGGTCATTGATACTCAGCCAGTATTTTTTGGGAAGTTTTTTACGGAGGGCAAACTCAGTTTCGGTAGGATTTTTTGTCTTTATGTATCCCCAACGATTAGTAATCCTGTGTACATGAACGTCAACACAGATACCTGGCTTTTTGTAACCAATGGAAACAACTAAATTTGCCGTCTTACGTCCCACACCATTCAACTTCAATAACTCATCTATTTCATCAGGAACTTTACCTTTATAATCATTAGTGAGTGCTTCACAAATTTCTTTGATATTAACTGCTTTTCTCCGGTAGAAACCGACAGGATAAATTAATTCCTCCAACTTTTGCAAAGGAATCCTTTTCATGTCTTCAGGATTATCCGCCGTAGCAAAGAGCCGTTCCGAAGCCTCTCTGGTGGTTTGATCTTTTGTCCGCAAGCTTAAAATACAGGATATCAATACGTGAAAAGGAGTTCGTTCCCTGGAAATGGTTGTAACGGCAGGCTCAAGAAACTCTTTATTTTTTTTCTTTATTTTGGCAAGAATTACATCGATATCAAACAAAAGCAAACTTTCAATGAAAAACGGCAATATGCAGAAGTTACATATTGCCGTTTTTCGCTCCTTTATTTATCGTACTTAAACTTCGTTAGACTTGTAAATTTACAAGTATTGTTACTCAAATACTGCACATTATTTTTTGTTTTCCGCAAAAAGTTTATCATACACAATACCTGCCGCAATGCCACCCAGTATGGGGCCAATCCACCAAACATAATGATTAGTAAATTGACCCGAGGCAATCGCAGGCCCAAATACGCGGGCAGGGTTCATTGCACCACCACTAATTGTCCCGCCAATCAGCGAGCCAAACAACACCACCAACCCAACGGCAAGTCCGGCAAACCCGGCAGAAGCCCTCTTATCCACAAGCGTTCCATAAATGGTAAAAACAAGGAGGAATGAAATAATAAATTCCATTAGTATTCCCCTCTCTATAGAGACGCCAGAAGCTAATACACTCGTCCCTAAATGAACATTACTTAAAGCATCGGGAAAAATAATTTTTAATGCAAACCCACCCAAAATAGCACCGCCGATCTGAGAAATTATGTACATAATCGCAGTGTTAGGTTCCATTCTTTTCGTGATCCAAAAAGATATTGTTACCGCAGGATTAATATGGGAACCGGATACATAACCAATAGCATAAATAATGGCAATTACCACCACGCCATAAGCAATTGAAAGCCCCAAAAGCCCAAAACCTTGTCCGCCTGATTGTTTTAAATAAAAATCAGCGCATACCGCACCAGCAGCAATAAAAACTAATGCGAATGTACCAACAAATTCGGCTAAATACTTTTTGTAAGCATTCATTCAGTTTTTCTCCTGTAATTTATTTTTAAGATTTTAGAAAGAATATTTACAATTAACATTCCCCCCTTCGTCCTATTTCATAAATCCTTTGACTATCCGGTTTCCCAACCGATAAAATATACTTAAACGTTCAAAAGTTATGAATTTGAGACAAGCTATCACAATAAAAGAATACTGTCAAGTAAAAAGAACCTCAAACTATCTTCAATCTCCTCAAATGCAGTAATAAAACCCAATAAGTGCAGTATTTTTACTGCGACTTATCCGGTATAAACCTGTAACAAGAACAAAACAAATATCTCCTTACAGTTTATAATTATTTGAAAACATGTTATTTATGAAATATATTTTTAACTAATAAATTTTTATTCCAAATGGAATATACTTTGTTATCTTTGATAGATGATTTAAAGAAATTTTGTACTCACCAATTTTATTTGCCAAATGATAGGAGGCTCTTGATTTGAGGATAAAAGAAAATTTACCCACACTGTTGACTACGGGCAATATCGTATGCGGTTTTATTTCGATAATGTGCGTTTTAAATCAAAAGTACGAAATAGCCGCATGGCTTATAATAGTAGCTATGATCTTCGATGGCTTTGATGGGAAACTTGCACGTTTAATGAATACTACGAGCAAGATTGGTGCGCAATTGGATTCAATGGCTGATTTGGTAACGTTTGGTATTGCACCGGCAGTCCTCATGACAAGTATGTGCCACAACTGCCCAACTATTATTTCATGGGGTTTCGGATTGTTTTTCATGATGTGCGCCGCATATCGCCTGGCAAGGTTTAATGCACAAAAAGAAGAGGGGATAACAATACCAAGACACTTTTTCTCCGGGTTGCCCACAACGCTTTCCGGAGGAACCGTTGCACAGCTTTGCATACTCCATTACTTTATCTATACACAGTTCGGAACAGATATTGTAATTAGCATGTTGCCATTCATTGTTTTCGTACTGGGTGTATTTATGGTAAGTAAAATACCTTTTTTTGACATTACTTGCAAAATTGGGAAAAAGCAAGGTATCAAGGCGGTTGTTTTAGAATTTTCCGCGGCTATTTTATATTTCATTATCACCCCGGAGTTAGCACTTTCTTCCACCTTAAGCGTCTATTTAATCATCTGCGGGACATACGGAATTATAAAAGGAAAACACATAAAGGGCACCCAGCCGGTTTAACAGCGATAACCAACAATGATGAAGAAGTCAGAGCCTATTCAATAGACCCTGACTTCTTCAATTTCAAATCCTTTGTTTACTTTTCTTAGATATCCCATACGAATTTTCGGATCATGCTGAAATATCATAAGCCATTGCTCTTCGAATGCCTGTTTTAATATCTTTTTTTTACTTTCCAATGTTTCTAAAGGAAACAAATCATAACTTGCAATATAAGGATAATTCAAATGCGCGGTAGTAGGTATCAGGTCTGCAAGGAAAAATGCGATTTGTCCCTCGGATTCAATCTTGACACATTGATGATGGCGTGTATGGCCTCCTATCTTGATCAATGAAACACCCTTTTCTATTTCAACAACATCTTCCTCAACAAGCTGAAGATATTTTGGTTCGCCTATCGGTAAAAAGTCCTGAGCAATATAACTCGCCTTTGTCCTTTCGTTGGGATTTAAGGCAACCTCTAACTCCCCCTTCTGAATAAAATACCTGGCCTTTGGAAATGTAGGAACAATTTCTTCATTTTCATTAATGGTAGTATTCCCCCCCGCATGATCAAAGTGAAGATGAGTATTGACGACAATATCTATATCTTTCGGTTGGTAACCAAACCGGTACAACGATTCCAAAAGATTTGACTTTTTATCCAAACCATAAATCTGGCAAAATTTTTCGTCATGCTTTGAACCTGCTCCGGTATCTATCAGTATTTTAAACTTTTTTGCCACAACCAAAGGACACTGCAAAGATAATTGTACTCTGTTTACTTCATCCGGCGGGAAAATTTTTTGCCACAGAACTTTTGGTACTATACCAAATAGAGCACCGCCATCTAAATAAATCGAACCATCAGAAACAGGGTAGATTTCAAATTTGCCGAATTTCATTGTTTACTTTCCAGTCAATTACTTATCACAAATTTTTTGCAGATTTCTTTACGAATATTATGAGAACTCCGTAATTTTTATTTATTATAATAAAAACGCAAAGGCAATACTACCTCCTTTTAGAATTGATGCTTCATATTTACAAAACCTAAAATAATTTTTCATTGAAAATTAAAACAACATTGTGTACTTTTATCAGGCATTTGTTAAATATGGGACTTTAATTCATGAATGTTTCATAAATTTTATTGAAAAACAAAAAACACAAGACGTGATCATGCTATGTAACGGGACCTCTTCAAAAAAACAAACCGCTTCCTTGTCTTTAAAAACTATATCCGCCACACTGGCATTAATAATATCTTTGTCTTCCATGCTTTATGCCCAATCAATAAATTCAACAGACAGTGATTTAATCACCGGACTGACAGAAAAAAGCGGCTTTACCTATAATAACTTTATTTCGGGTAATTTGAGTACCCAATACGAGGGGCGCTGGGCAGGAGAAGATGATGACCACGATATGTACCAGCGCCTGCGCTTTAAAACAAAAGATTTTTTCAAAAACAAGATTTCAATCTCCGGCTCAGGAAGATTATCCGAGGATTTAGATGGACATGAACCAAAGGATGGTGCGTTCAGGGATATCCTCGATTCTTACGACCATAATATTAACGGCCGCATTTATTACTTTTACGCCGATATCAAAGACCCGATTCTTAAAAAATCACAACTACGCTTAGGCCGCCAATATCACTACTCCGTTGAAAATATTTTATTTGACGGTGCAAAATATGAACAACAGATAGGGCCGGTGGAAACATACGCTTTGGGAGGTTTAAGAGCGTCGCAGTACAGCAGCCCTGACGATGACATGGTTGCAGGAGGCGGCATTGCTTTCCGGCCTTTTATCGACACCCATACGGCTTTAGACTATCTTCGCATTATCGATGACGACCACGAAGATGACGACGAAATAGGATTGAGCGTGTGGCAGAGGATCTATGACGATTTACACTTTTATGGACGATACACCATATTAAACAATCTCCCCAAGGATCTTCTCGCAAAGTTGTCCTGGGACAAAATAGACTGGGATGCAAGCCTGCAGCTGTCGTATTACCGATTCTTGCATTCGCTCTCGGAACAGAGCAATGATATTTCTCCTTTCTATCAAATACTCGGTACTTTTGAGTCATTTGATCTCATCAGCCTCACCGGTTACAAAGGACTTGGAGAAAAATTCGGAATTTCCGGAGGACTGGATTACCGAAACGTACTCGACAAAGGTGATGAGAACGCTTTTAATCGCGATTACTATAGAAGTTTTCTCGCACTTACCGCGAATAATATTCTTCTCAAAGATTCCAAAATTACTTTTACTGTTGAGTACTGGGATGTGGAAGGCGTTGACCACAGTGCAGACGTTGGAATTGACTTTGACAAAAAAATAAACAAATTCGACCTCGGATGCGGCACAAGTTATTCTTTATATAAATACAATTTTGACGGAAGCAATTCCCTGCAGACAATCCTTGATAATGAGTATACACGGGATATAGAACAAAAGATCAATATTCGAACCTATTATTTGAGAATAAAATATTTATTGACGGAAAAATCAGACGTCAGTTTTCGATGGACAACGGAAAACAGCGATACTGATCCGGAAATGTATCATCAGTTATTGCTTTCGTACAGCATGAGTTTCTAGTAAATATCGAACAAAATACTATGAGAAAATCTTTTTATCTGTTTTTTATCATGGCACTATCATTACTCACCCTTTTGGGTGGCTGTAAAGAATCCGGTATTCATTATAGCCATGCCAAACATAGAGAAAGAGGGCTTAGCGACTGCAACCTCTGCCACTATTACAAAGAAGACCTAGAACCGAAGTGGCCAAAAATGGCAACGTGCCTAAAGTGCCACATGAAAAAATTTGACACTTTTAATCCGGAATCCTGCCTTTACTGCCATACAAAACCCGGAATGAAAATAAAGGTAAAACATAATGTGCCAAAAAAATACAAAGACCTGAATTTTTCCCACAAGACACATCTTGAAAAAAATGTTGAATGCAAGGCATGTCACGAAAAAATTGAAACAAGTGACGCTATTACAGTTGACCTCTTTCCCGACATGTTCAAAAATTGTGTCCCTTGCCATAAAGAACAAGGTGAAGAAAAAATCGCCTGTGATGTATGCCACAAACACATAAAAAACAATCGTATGCCACTCTATCACGAGGACCGATGGGTAAAACATGAAGATGCGCGATGGATACAAAAACATGGAAGTGAATTCTATTACAACAAAGACTATTGTAAACGCTGCCATGCGGACCTTAACTGGTGTGTAGACTGCCACCGTGATCAAAAACCAAGGAATCACAATAACGCCTGGCGAAGGAAAACGCATGGATTCGCCGCTTCATGGGAGAGAAAGAAATGTAGTGTTTGCCATCTGGAAGATTTTTGTGAACGATGTCACTCCAATACAAAACCATTGAGTCATTCAGCATCCTGGGGAGGTTCAAATACAAGAAACCGCCATTGCACAAATTGCCATTTCCCCATATCAATGGTAACATGCACTGTATGCCATCCCGAACCGGAACATCCCTCGGCGATAGATTCTCCACACCCGCCTTTTACAGGAAACTGCGATGAGTGCCATCCGCTCAATCGGGCCGGAGAAGCTCCGCACCCTGAGGCATTTGGCATTGATTGTAAGGCTTGCCATAGATAAAAGGCTTTAACTGATATTGTATAAGATTTATTTTGTATCAGGACGTTCCGTACAGGGTTTATCGCCAGGGCCGGGCAGTGGGGCTTTGTTGTTGCCACCCGCTGTTTCCCCCGCAATTAAGTCTTCAATACTTGGATACGGGTAAATCGTCTCCGCTTTATTCTGCATGAGTCCACCGGTATCCGCAGTCGGGCCATACGTACTGTATATTTCCCTCCCTACCATTCTGAGGAGCATTGTCATTTGTCCGCGATGATGCGCGGTATGGGCAATTCTTCTCGTGACAATCCAGGCGCGGGAACGCTTGACATTAAAAAAACTGACTTCTTCCTCCCACCATGAGTCGCCTTTCTCTCTCAAGGCGGCCAAACGTTTCCCGGAATCCTCTGCGTAACGTTTAATAAATTCAAGACGTGTTTCATCTGCCGGTAAAGGCGGGGCCTCCACATCAATCCCGAGCATATTACAAAACCACACGTTCTCTCCCAAACATTGATGAACCATATGCTCGTGAGCGTTTCTTCCCCTTCTGTCCTGCGGGTGTGGACGTCTTTTCAAATCTTCATCTTTAAACGTGCTCCAGGTACTGAGCGTCTTTATCCGTTCTGTTTCATAAGTATCAACCAGAAATGTATATCCCATCTGCAATCTCCTTTCATTAATACAGTATAATCGTATAGATTATTATTAGGACTTCGGCAACTAATAACTTCATATTTCCATACTTCATGGCCAACCCCCCTTCCCCCACTACCAGAAATTACCCAAGGCAGACTGGTCTGTCTTTGGTTAATAAAATTTTTTAGATGTTCAACAATTTACATGCGGCATCCTGGGCTGCCTTAACAGGCCACACCTGCCCATAATTCTGGCTGGCAACAATGGCTCCTTCCACTAATACATACACCATATCCATGTCTTTCTTTATATCAATATTCTTATAACGCATATCGGAATCTTTCAGTTGAGAAATCATTTGTTTCAAATACACTTTCAGGTCGTCCTTATGCTTTACCACTTCTACCCGGATATTGCTGTTCAGAGAGGGTACTTCAGAAGCAATATTTAAAAACGCACACCCTCTGAAATTACACTTTTTCATCCATTCACTTAAAAATCCAAACACCCCTCTGATACGGTCTTCGATAGTTGCATGCTTTTCAACGCTACTTCTTAACCAATCCATCCATACGACATGACGCGCCTGCAAATACGCAACGCAAAGATTTTCCTTTGACGAAAAATGATGATAAAACGTTGCCTTTGCAACCTGCGATTCGGCAATGATCTGGTTAATGCCGGTAGCAAGATACCCTTGCTCATAAAACAAACGTAATGCAGTTTCTATTATTCTGTCTCTCGGATGATTCTCAACTTTACTAACCATAAACTAACATATACCAGACAGACTTGTCTGTCAAGAATAAAGTAAAAAAGTAATATGAAATGAGAAATCGTAAAAAAATGAATTCTCGGACAACCTGCTAACTCCTCACCCCCCCCAAACTTCAAAACACTTTCTCCTATTCCCTCCTTCAATTTCTCCCTTGACCTGATATCAGAAAAACAGTTTTTTTGACCACTATGCTTTGTTTTTCCGTAATATTGTTTAGAGATTATTCACAATCAAACACATACATTATCACAATAGCACAAAATCTATAAAATGGAGTTATAGAAATGTTTGACCGCATCACATTTGATCAGAAAATCATGGCGGGAAAGGCTTGCATGAGAGGCACGAGAATACCCGTATCTGTAATAGTAAACCAGATCGCCCACGGCGCAACTTTTGATGAAATATTACATGATTTCCCCGATCTTGAAAAGGAGGATATTGAACAAGCAATAGAATATGCCGCATAGTTAACAAAAGAAGAAGTGGTACAGGAATAATGACAATAAGCGGTTTAAACTGTTTAAACGACTTATTGTCACGCCCTGAGCACATTCGCATGCTCAGTATAATCTCCATCGAAGGGAATGTCACCATGAGCGGAGTCGAATGGTTGCATCTTTAGAAGAAACCTACACAAGCCTTCGACTCACAAAGGGAATGAAAATCAATGATTATTACACTGATTCATACGCAACGTAGGGGGTTCAAAATCTTGAACCCCTACACGACAATGATATTTTATCGGCCAAAATCGTGAATATTTAATTGTATATAAATTAAATATTCACCATGTGTAACTTTACAGTCACTCCGGGCATCTCACGATAATCG
Source organism: Candidatus Kuenenia hertensis (assembly GCA_021646465.1). Lineage (GTDB taxonomy): Bacteria > Planctomycetota > Brocadiia > Brocadiales > Brocadiaceae > Kuenenia > Kuenenia hertensis. Next base: position 17,882 of record SOET01000033.1, read on the forward strand.
TAATAATATACGCCTAATCCATATTTATATTTATCAGTATAAGACCGAAGTTCTTCAGAATCCGATTCAAACAAAGTAAACCTAAAATCACGGTGTATATTGTACTTGTCATTGGAGCAATTTACTTTTATACGCAATTTGTAATCCCCTGGGCTCCAGATAAATTTGCGATGAAAAAAATCTTTCGTCCTTTTTATAATCTCTTCATCTGCTTCAACTTTTGTATTTTTATCAGGTTGTGTCCTTGATTTTCTTTCTAAGTCATCTTTAATTTCCTTAACTAAACTTTTGTATTCTCTCTCTTCTGCGGTAGTAAAATCATTAAAAAAATTTGTTATGTGAGCCCATTCTTCACAAGGAAAAAGTGTAAATCTTGTAAATAAGATAGCAACTTGTGGAACTTGTTCTTTATAATAATTTTGTGCTTTAATTAAATAATTCGTTCCTTCTTCTTTAGTTAATTCAGCTTCAAAAGATTCAATCAACACTTTTCTTCCACCCATATTATTAATTATTAGATGAAATTGCAGATTTGGATTACCAAAAGAATGTGTTATGAGAACCTTTTCGTATACATTTAAGCCAAGCTTTCCTCGCCTTATTAGTCTGTAAATAGGTTTCGATAGAGATATAATTAATGCCGCAAAAGCCACTAATACAGACCAAAAATTAAAATTGGCATAAAATGGCACATCTTCCATTAAATATTAATCTCCACAGTAAAGTACGGTATAATGGGACCAAATCACTAATCAAATTTTATTTACAATTGCTTGCTCCTATTTCATTATTTCTCATCTTGCAGATAACTATTGAATCTTTTCGCTACCATATAATCCGAATCGACCATCATTTAGCCGCAATATGCAGCCCCTCATGCAGAGTGTGTGGGGTGTGGGAAAAATAAAACTTCCCTTTACCCGAACAGGTATTTATTTTAAATTCTATGCTTCCAGTATTTTGGTTCTCTGTGTAAATGCATGACTGCTACAATATATACCAATTCTTTCTCTGCTGAATATAAGATTCCATATGGAAATCTTCGAACTAACGACCGACGGATATCATCTTCTATAACCGGCCAAGCTTCTGGGAAAGCTATTGTTCTCTCAATAGCTGAATACACCTCAACCGCGAAGTCATATCCTAATCCGGATTCCTTTTCTTCGTAATATTTGATAGCTTCAAGGAACTCTGTTTCTGCTTCGGGATGGAACGAATAGTTCATTTTGAGAACCTATTCCATATCTTTTTAAATACTTCTTCTCCTGGCACTGCTTCTACTTTACCAGAATGAAGTTCCTCCAGCCTTCTTTTGGCAACTGTTGCCCATTTTTTGTCTATTTCCGATTCCGGGGGGTTCAGGCTTTTTAATAAAGAATCAATGACCATAGCTCTTTCTTCAACAGGTAGTGAAATTGCTTCTGCTATAATATCTTTTATCTTCATATTTACCTTACCTCAAAAGTTAGTGTAAACTCCGCCAAAGCATAATAGGGTTTTTGTCTTTGATATCAAATGTGATTCACCGCGTATCTCGCTCCTTATTCCCACACAAAATAAAATCAATCTCCCTCTTTAAAAAATCGATTTTGTATATTTTTACCTTTACCACATCACCGATGCGAAATATCTTTTTTCTTCTGGAACCCACAAGGGCCATGTTTTTTTTACTTATCTCGTAAATATCATCCTCCAGGGTGCGGATGTGGACAAGGCCTTCCAGCAGGTATTCGTTTATCTGCACAAAAAAGCCGTATTCCTGCACTCCGGTGATAACACCTTCAAAAGTCGCTCCCACACGGTTTTCAAAAAAGCGCAGTAATTTCAGTTTGGTGATTTCCCTCTCAGCCTCTTCCGCCCTGCGCTCGGTAACAGAACAATGCGCCGCCCATTCGGGCAAACAGGTTTCCCACGTCTTCTGCACGACAGGCAACAATAATTCGCCGGAAAAATGCTGATCCAGCACCCTGTGTACAATAAGGTCGGGATAGCGGCGGATGGGAGAGGTAAAATGGGCGTAATGTTCAAGGGCAAGGGCAAAATGCCCGCTTTCTGTCGCCGAATAGATCGCCTGCTTCATTGATTTCAACAACACAAGGTTTACGGTATACGCTTCCGGTTTCCCCCGTATTTCCTGGAGTAATTTCTGCAGTTGATGAATTTTAAAGGGATCTACTCTGACATTCTCAAGTCCGCGGACAAAGTCAGCGAACTCAAACATATCCTCTTCGTCAGGCTCGGGGTGCGCCCGGCTTACCAGTGGCAAGTTGTTTTCATGCATAAACGTCGCCACCATTTCGTTTGCAAGGAGCATATACTCCTCAATAAGCTGGTGCGATACGTCTCTTTCTTCTTTTTCAACATTTTCAATATTCCCTTCTGCATCCAGTTTCAGCGATACTTCAGGCAGGTCTAGCTCTATTGCCCCCCTGTCCATTCTGTTCTTAAAAAGTATTTGCGCCACCTGCGCCATTTTCCCTAAAACATCCTTTACCTCTTCCGGTATATTCTCCACCGGTTCATTATTAATAATTGCCGTTGCCTGTTTATATGTTAATCGTTTTGTCACATTAATAATAGAATGTTTAATTACGCTTTTGAGGATGTTTCCCTCTGAATCAAGCGTTACGAAAACGCTTTTGGTCAACCGGTCTTCCCTTTCCCGTAAACTGCAAAGATTATTCGATAACGCCTCCGGCAGCATAGGAATAACCTTTCCCGGCAAATATACACTGGTGCCGCGGAAGAGCGCTTCTTTATCAATGGTCGTATCCTGTTTTACATAGTAGGTAACGTCAGCGATATGCACCCCTAATTGCCAATTGCCTTGCGCATCCTTTTCGAGGGATACAGCATCGTCAAAATCTTTGGCATCTTCAGGATCTATGGTAATTATAAGCTTTTTCCGCAAATCAAACCGGGATTTAATTTCTTCTCCGGGTATTTCATGAGGAATTTTATCTGCTTCATTCAACACCTTTTTATGAAATGTCTGAGGCAGTTTGAATTGATAGAGTATGGAATGGAGGTCTACCTTCGGGTCGCCTTCTTTCCCCAAAATTTCCGTGATCTCTCCTTCGGGATTCAGGTGCCTTGACGGCCATTCGATAATTTTAACCACTACCTTATCGCCCGGTTTTGCACCTTTCGTATCATCTTCCGTCACATAAACATCTCTAAACAAATGTGCATCGTCCGGTACAACATACCCCAACCGTTTCGTCTTTTCAAAAGTCCCCACAATAACAGGATTAACGTGTTTTAGCACGTTTACAATCTGCCCGGAATCACCCCTTCTTTTCTTGTATCTTTTTGGTATTTGCGCCAGCTCCGGGAGGCGGACGACAACGATATCTCCATGCATAGCGGAACCCATGTTTTCTTCACTTACAAAAACATCCTTTCCCTCGCCTTTCTTTACCGGTACTACAAAGCCAAAGCCCCTTGGATTACAGTCCATCGTTCCCACCAGCAGATTCACTTTTTTAGGGTTGGCATATTGTTTCCGTTTTATTTTAACAATCTCACCCTGAAATTCGAGATCCTGCAACAACTTGCAGAAATCCCGGTACTCCTGATCGGTAATCCCGAAATGGTCCGCCAGTTCAGCGGCAGTCATTGGAGTGTATTTTCTACTGTGGATAAATTGGATGATTAATACAGGTTCCACCATAATTTCAGAAAGGCATTTTCTTACGTTTTATTTTTTGTATAGCCGCCGCTCAAACATCTTTACGTAATCCGTCCACGCGCTGCTGTCGTCTTTATGCTCACTGATGGCTTTTGAAGCGCCCTGCATCTTTGCGTCCAGATTATCAAGATAGTGCAGAGCAATCGCCTCAAGGGTGCCAGGTTTTACGGGAGATCCCCATTCATATTCACCGTGATGACTCAATATGAGATGCAAAAGGACGTTAAGAAGTTCCTGCGGAAAACCTTCAATCTTTGACGCCTTTTCATTTACCATAAGGACTCCTGATATAAGGTGCCCAGTTAGCAAACCTTCATCGGTATACCGAAAACTCCGCTTATATGACAATTCTCTGATCTTTCCAATATCGTGAAGAATCACGCCGGTAATTAATAAATCTTTTTTGATCATAGGATAAAAACCGGCAAAATCAACTGCCAGTTTCGCAACCGAAAGGACGTGTTCCAGCAATCCTCCCAAAAAGGCATGGTGATATTGCGTTGCGGCCGGTGCAGTACAAAACGCCGTAACAAATGACTTATCCGTAAAAAATGAGATAAGAAGTTTCGAAAGATAGGGATCTTTAACGGATTTAATAATCTCTTTCAGTTCAGTCAGCATTTGCGGTACATTTTTTTCAGTGCTTTGTACAAACTCATCCATTTGTACTTCTGCCTCAGAAACAGGTACAATCTCCATAAGTTTGATTTGCAGGGAATTGTTAAAGGTTTCAACAGTACCTTTAACCTTTATAAAGTCGTCGCTATTGAAACTATTACAAAGCTGGGGGCTTGCATCCCACTTTTTCGCATCGATACAACCGGATTTGTCTGCAAGTTGCAGATTAAGATATGGTTTCTTATCCTTGGTCTCACGAACTTCCTTTTTGAGAACAAGGAAAACGTCTTCTACCTGATTACCACTCTTCAGATTTGATATGTATTGTCTGGACATTATTTAAGCAGGATTTTTTTGAAAAGGCAAATTATGCATAAATTGTACGGCAGTAATTGGTTAAAGTCAAGAAATAAGAAAGCAGTATGCGTTTCTAAACTTTAATTTTTAAAATAGTTTGAATAATTGTATCTATTCAGCGCATTAATACACACCCCGTCAGCTACGCTGCCACCCCTCTTTTTAGAGGGGAAGATGGTAAGTCCCCTCTATCAAGAGGGGATTTAAGGGGTGTTATAAGTTACGCTGAATAGATACGAATAATTACAATAAAGCAAAAATTTTTTTCAATCTAAATTGATCGTAAGGAACTATGGGCTATTTTCGAAAATTTTTACAACATTTTATAATATAATAAGATAAGAATTGACCGTATTTGGGAAAAAGGTTGAATATTTCTCATCATTCCTTATAATATGTGTTTTGATAAAATAAAAGTTAGCGTTTAATTCGCCGAAAATGCTCGGCGAAAGTTGTTTATAAGTGCAATTTGAACCTTGTCAAAAAGGAGTATAGGAATGGTTATGTTGGATTACAAAGAAGCCGACGTTAGTTCTAAGCAGGATTACAAAGTGGCTGATATCAGCCTTGCGGACTGGGGACATCGCGAGATTGCCCTTGCGGAAGCAGAAATGCCTGCTTTAATGAATCTGAGGAGAAAATACGAGAAAGAGCAGCCTCTTAAGGGCGCTAAAATCATTGGCTGTATCCACATGACAATCCAAACAGCCGTATTGATCAGAACGCTTCGCGCTCTTGGTGCTGAAGTTCGCTGGTCTTCCTGCAACATCTTTTCCACACAAGACCACGCCGCAGCGGCCATGGCTGATTCTGGCATTGCCGTTTATGCCTGGAAAGGTCAGACAGAAAAGGAGTATGAGTGGTGTATTGAACAGACCATCCTTAAAGACGGTAAACCATGGGATGCAAATATGTTGCTTGATGATGGCGGAGATCTCACCTTAATGGTGCATGAGAAATATCGTGAAATGCTTGAAAAAATACATGGCATTACGGAAGAGACTACCACTGGTGTGCATCGTCTGCACGATATGTTGAAAAAAGGCAAGCTCAAGGTACCGGCCATAAATGTCAATGACTCCGTAACGAAATCAAAAAATGACAACAAGTACGGGTGTCGCCACAGTTTAAACGATGCTATTAAACGAGGCACAGATATTCTTCTTTCAGGCAAAAAAGCCCTCGTTATTGGCTACGGTGATGTTGGCAAGGGTTCTGCCCAGAGTTTGCGTCAGGAAGGAATGATCGTAAACATTTCTGAGATCGATCCCATCTGTGGCATGCAGGCTTGCATGGACGGATATGAAGTGGTTTCTCCTTACAAAGACGGAATCAACACAGGTTCCCGGGAATGTATAAATAAAGAATTGCTGGCCAGGACCGATTTGATTGTAACAACCACAGGCAATGTAAACGTATGTGACCGCCATATGTTGGCTGCTGTGAAACGTGGAGCTATTGTTTGTAATATCGGGCACTTTGACCACGAGATTGATACAAGATATATGCGTGAAAACTGGAAATGGGAAGAGGTAAAACCACAGGTTCACAAAATATACAGATCAGATGATGCTGAAGATTACATTATTCTTCTTTCGGAAGGAAGGCTTGTAAACCTTGGCAACGCAACTGGCCACCCCTCACGTGTTATGGATGGTTCATTCTCAAATCAGGTACTTGCACAGATGTATCTCTACCGTGAGGCATGGGCAAGCAAACCTAAATCTGAACGTGGTCAGGCCTACATTAAGGTTCTTCCCAAGAAATTGGATGAAGAGGTTGCCGCTGAAATGGTGAAAGGGTTTGGTGGAATAATTACCCGCATGACACAAGAGCAATCTGAATATATCAGCACTCCTGTAGAAGGACCATTCAAGCCTGACACGTATCGATATTAAAGAATTGTTTTTTATGAAACAGTGCGAAAGAATGGTGTTTTGCGGAAATATATAAAATTTTAAAGGAGCAAAAATTATGTCGGTAACCGTGCGTATCCCTACGCCTCTGAGAACCTTTACAGATGGAGTGGAAGAAGTAAAGGTGGAAGGAAAGAATATTGGTGAAATTATCAGCAATCTGGAAGCGAATTATAAGGGTATTAAAGAAAGAATTTGCGATGATTCCGGCCAGATAAGAAGATTTATCAATTTTTATCTCAATGATGAAGATATCAGATTTTTAAATAATCTGGAAACGCTAGTACAAGACGGAGACTATATATCTGTCGTGCCTGCTATTGCTGGTGGTTGATCTGACTTTCTTATCGTCTCTAAAATAGACAAACAACAAAAGCACACCAAGGGCAAAGGCGGTGGACAATACGTCCCCCATTGCCGAGATCCAAAACAAAGTTGTGGATATGGCTGGGTAGTATAAAAATAACAACATTCCCAGTATCGACCTTGTCCTATTCCCTGTATACTTAAACAAGATGAAGTATAATAAGATTCCACTAAAGGTCTTTTGAAGGAGATCATCCATGACCTGTTCATCTCGGCCGATGTGGGCAAAGTCGTCGCCATTAAACCATCCGTCTTTGGTCATGAAGCTCAGAAACAGGATTGATAGAAAGGCAATAGTTATGGGTAATAAATAATTTTTATTCAATTTCTTTTCGCCTTGGCGGGTTCAGGTTTGTAACCTGAACCTCTTAGTTTGTATGCTCACAACGTACGGGCACTTAACACGGGAGCTAAACTAACACATTGGGTTCAAGTTGCACACTTGATAACCCGCTTGGAGTTACACCTCGTAGGTGTAGGAAGGGGCATATATTACATTTAATCGGGTTGCGAATTTGCTGCACTACGGGCATTTATTTTTTGAAGTAAGTCATGAGCTGGTTGAAAATTTGACGATAACTGAATGATTTTTTCAAGCATTTTTTTTGCATCTTCATATCTTTTCATGACGTAATAAGCAGTTGCGATATTTTGCCTGGCATCTATATCATCGGATTTCAATAATAGAATTTGTTCGGATTCTCCGATTACATTATTCCACATACCTCTTTTTGCATATATAATAGTTCGGAGTTTTTTAAAGTAGATATCATTATTGTGAGGCATAGATTGTATTTCGTTCAATAATATCTCGGCTTCATATACCAGATCCTTTTTAACAAGCATAGTAATAAAAGGTTTGTATGCGCTGGTGAGTTTTTCGTCTATCCGTGGATAATCGGATTTCATATGAAATAGTTGTTTATAAACGTGAATAGCTTTTTCATAAAAACCCTTTTTGATATAGTAAACACCAATGCTATCATAATAAGTCGGCTTATGTGGATTCAAAGCCATTGCCCTTGCGGAGGCAGAAATGATTATATCACTAAAATCTCTTCCCGTGTTGTATTCCAGCAAGTCATATGCATTTGCAAGATAATGAAATGCAAAATCCTCATAGGGGTTGATCCTGACAACCTCTTCTGCTTCTTTTATTGCCAGATGGATAAGATCGGTATTGTGCAAATCTTTTCTTAACATAAAAAGGTATGCCTCACATAATTGGTAGCGATACATGGTTTGTCCTGGGTTGTATAAAACACTGGTTTTATAATATTTCAACCCTTTTTCCCAATAGGGATTTTTCTTAAGTTCATTTCCTGATTCCTGGTACGTTGTCGCGTAAGTTAAGTAATCAGAACCCGTTTTATGCACTATATCCGCCCTGTAAATATTTATCAGGTAAAAAAGTCCATATGCGAGGAAACCGGCAATGGGCAAATAACATAAATAATGAAGGGGAGAGGGTAATGTATACCTGACGGTTTTTGTGTCTTGTTTTTTTTGAGACGTCTTTTCTTTTATTGTGTTTACTGTAGGTGAGTTTTTTCCTACAACAGGATTCAACAATACGGCTCCTGCTGCCAGGAATATCCAGAAATGCAATGTAAGGGGGTATTCAATTACATTGAACTGCTGCTGCACAAGATAGCCTGCAACACATGCCAGCAGACCGGAAAGGATTAATCTGTCATGTCCCGGAAAAGCGCCTGCAAATAACAGTTCGGTATTTCCGCCTGGCCTCTTACCCCTTTCTGTTTCCTTTGTGAAAGCGAAGAATGAGGGTGGAGAGGTTTTTTCCACTTCGCTGGTGGGCGTGGTGAAAGGCGGAGGGGCTGATACATTCACGGATGTATTGTGTTTTTCACGGTAAAAATATCTTTTTACGTACAATATATATGCCCCGAAAATCCATAAATAGGTTCCTAATCCAATAATGCCGCATGTAGTTGCTTTGTCGAGGATATCATTGTGAACGCCCAGGACATTTTCAAACTCAGGCGCGGAGGCTGATTGTTTGTAATAGCGAAAAGAATATTGCGGAAACAGAGAACTGAACAAATCCGGACCAATCCCTGTCAGTGGATAGTCACGAATCATATCGATAGCTGATTTATACTGAATAACCCGATACAATATGGACAATCCGCCACGGGTATTTATAAAGTAGGAGTGCGCAATCGGGTTTCCTTTGTTTGCGGATTTTGAGGTATCACCACTATTTCCTGTTTGTTTTATGAGAGAGAGTAGTTGATTTATATGATGTTTATATTTGTAACCCGCAAATATGCCAAATACTACCATAAAACAGATAACCGAAATAATGACTTTGACTCTATGTTTAACAATAAACTCCATATACAGCAATACCATTACACATATTATGCTAAAGATAAATCCCAGCCATGCACCGCGTGTTTTTGTTATATATAAATTAAACAACATGAATATGAGGGTAATACACAGAAACGCTAAAAGTCCATTCTTCATGAATGTTTTTTTTAAAGAAACAGTCTCATATTTATTATCTTTCACAGAGAGAGAAGAATTTTCTCTTTTCTTCGGATGTGAAGATTTTGTACTTTTGGCGCCATCAACAGTGGCGGTAGTTTGGTGTTTTATTGAAACGTCTGTGGGGTGTGAAACGTTGTCGGATAAAAATCGACTTCTCAGTTGCGATAAAAAAGTCACGAGAACAAGCGGAAATACGGTAACAATGTATCCGGAAAAAAATACCGGATTTCCAAAGGTAGACGTAATTTTTAACCTTTCATCTACGTTTACCCATAAAAACGGGTCGTAGTTAAAAAACTGGATGATACCATAGAGGGAAGAGAGAAAACATACGATAGATATTGAAATGGCTATATAAAAAATATGCTGTTTATTACAATAGGTAAGGGTGGCAAAAAAGAAGATAATATATCCGATTGTCGTAAACAATCCTTCATAATGTACGTAGTTGCCAAATATGCTTATGGTCTTATTGAGAGAAAATATTGTGCTTAAAAGGACAGCCGCCATATAAGCAAGTACCGGATAGGTCATGGGTGCATGGCGGATGAAGAAATAACCCTCTGTTTTTTTCCTTATTAAGGACGATGTGTAGGGCTGTTTTTCCGTTTTCAGGCGCACATGGACAAGTTTCATCAACCAAATGGCGATAATGAAGAGTACTGCCCCGTAAAATAGGACAAGTTTGCAGAGGCTGAAAGGTTTCACCAGGTGGCGGTCAAACGTGAGTGGCATCGCAAACAGGAGGAATACTATTAACCCGATTATTATATTATCGAATCTGAGTGCCAGGTTTTTACCAATAGTACTGTTCCGGTTTCGCATAGTTGCAAAAGCTCTTTCGTTTGATTGCGTAGAGATTTTTTTTTAATTTAGAAAGAATTCAAGGTGGTGCTGATGACAAACCATGCTTGCCTGTACTTAACTTAACTGCCCTGTGATTTTGCTTTGTGAGAAAATACTCAAAAAAGAATATTCCCACTAAAAGCACCCCAACCAAGCTCAGAACAACAATACTTTGCACCGTTGTTGTCCATATTAAAAAGATTCCTGATATCCCTACAGTCAAAGAGATCAAATACATCGTATATACTGCCTTTCTCTGAGAGAATCCTGCACGCATAAGGCGATGAACGAGGTGATTTAAATCGCCTTTGGTCAATGATACTTTTCTTATACTTCGCAGAAATATGACTGATAGTGTATCGTAAAGGGGCATGCTCATGACAACGACGGGCAGCACAATTACATAATTTGTACACGCATTATCAATGGTAAAGGTAGCTAATATTGTTGTAATGGATAATATATATCCTATAAACATACTGCCGGTGCTTCCCATAAATATCCTGGCAGGTGGCAAGTTATATCTGATAAAACCGCCTATCGCAGCAGCAATGGTCAGGAGGCACAGTGCAATCAAAGGCTGGTTGCCAAAAAACATTATACCCGCAAGGATGAGTGCCGATATGATGCCTACTCCACCGGCAAGCCCATCAGCACCGTCTAACAGGTTAAATGCATTGGTAATGCCTACGATCCAGAATATCGAGATTATCCAGGTAGTAATTTCCGGTAAGAATATCTCCGGTTTAAACCCCATCCAGACCATGAGAAAAGCAACGGCAATTTCCGCAAGCAGCCGTAACCATATGGACAATCCCCTTATGTCATCTGTTATTCCAACAATAGCAATGATTAAGCCACCGCCAACTATAGCGAATATCTGATTCGTTATGTGTGTGGTATTATTTGCATAAAACAGGAGTTCTGGTGAGAATGAGGCACTGCCGGTTATAAAGTTTTTGAGGAACACAACCATGGATACATGTACAAAAAGAACAATGGTAAAGGCGGCAAAAATGGCAACACCTCCTAACAGTGGCGTTGGTGTGGTATGAATCTTCCGGTGGTTGGGGTAATCGATGATATCAAATCTTTTCGCCAATCGTATCATGAACGGTATCATGAAATATGATATGGCAAAGGTTATGATACATATGTAAGTGGTAAATAAATAAAACTGTGTAGCCACAATTTATAGCTGGAGGTTATCGCAACATTATTTTATGGAAGAATTATTGAAATAGCGCCACAATCAGACGAGAAACACATCGGGCAATTATACCAAACCATATTATAATATCAATGGTTTTGTGCCGTTTAAAATGTTTTTTGTAATAAACCCACATGCTTTTGTGCCTTTCTCGTATGGCTTTCATTTTATTCTGCGATGAACTTTTTCCAATGCTATGATATATAACGGCTTCCGGATAATATACTATTTTCCATCCGTGTGATTTCATTCTGCGGCAAATATCGACATCTTCACAGTACATGAAGAAGTTTTCATCAAACAACCCAACGGCATCTAATGCCTGTTTTCTGATCATCATACATGAGCCTGACAGCCAGTCAACCTCAACGGGCTTATCGTAAGAACCGACAGGATTAAAATATTCATTCGAATACTTATTTTTTGGAAATAGTTTTGTGAGTAATGAATAGCGGTGGAAAAATGCCGTTTTGTAAGACGGAAAACTGCGGCACGAGAACTGAAGAGACTCATCGTCATTTAATATCCTGCTTCCTACAATGCCCACATCCGGTTGGTTATCTAAATACCTGGCAAGTAACAGCGCTACATTATTTTTTAATCTGGTATCAGGGTTTAAGAGCAAAATATATTTTCCCGTACATTGCCAAATACCGATATTTACAGCCTTGCTGAACCCCAGGTTTGTTTTGTTATTTATGTACCTGATATCCGGATAATTTTCCCGGAAAAAAGAGCTTTTATCGTATTCACTGTTGTCTGTAACAACGATCTCATAACGGATTCCTTCCGTTTTTTCATAAGCGGAATCTAACAATCTTCTCAGGGGCAATAATGCCTTGTAATCGACAATGAGAAATGATACATCAATCAATAACGCTGACATCTTTGTTTTATCCTTAATAATCAGGTTATAAACTCAAGACAAGGATGCTGGCGGTACTTTTCCCAAACTGGCAAATGCTGCGCCCCTACCATAAGAACCATCTTGCAACTTCATCATGCTTTATTATCCTTGTTTTTTGGATTACACGCCTTTTTCTCAGCATTTTTACTGATTTCAGGGGGCAGAACAGGAGAAAAGGCAGATTTATTACTATGCTGAGTAAAGAATCATTTTTTATTATCATGAGGAACCGGTTTCTCCAGCCCCAAAATTTCCGCTTTGTCTTCTTAAATACCGTTTTGGTAGAAACTGCTCTCTGATGATAAGCAGTGGCATCTTTGATAAAATAAAACTTCCAGCCTTTCATCTGCGCTCTCCATGCCAGATCAACATCCTCAAGATATGCAAAAAAGTCACTATCAAAATATTCATTGTTTATTTTGATATCTTCCAGCATTTCCCTCCGGTACAAAGTTGCTGCTGCACACGTCCCGAAAACACCGCCTTCCTGGTATTGGTTGGCATCAATTTCACGATGGCCACGGTCTCTTGCAAAGCGGTTTTTGTAAATAATCTGTCCCGTACTGTCTAATATTCCCTTATTTCCAGAGCTAAGCAATTTTCCTGAGACTGCGCCTATTTTTTTATCTGACCTAATAGTATGGAACAATGAATCAACATAGCCAGCAGTCACCGTTACATCGGGATTAAGGGTGAGTACATAATCGCCCTGAGAACTCAATATTCCCTGATTTACCGCATATGCAAAGCCCAGGTTTCTTCCGTTTTTAATGATGTTGATATTTTTATAGTTCCGGATAACGGTTTCTAATCTGGTATTTTTTTTACCAGTATTGTTGTCAATAATATAAACATCGAAAGGAATTTTTGTATTCTTGTACAATGATTCAAGGCAATGAATCAATGTATCCTGTGTATTCCAGTTAACAATAATAACAGAAATAGAAACCATAAGATTGCGATTTGTAACCGAATTGGCAGAGAAAATATATATTTAAATTTAGAGGAACAGGCTAATAAATGTTTAGTCTGGTGTCAAGGTAAAACGGATAACAGCCTCGTATCAAAAAATAGTTATGCCATAATTTCCCTAAAATGATTATTGTATATATCCAACGTTTTCTTTGCCGCCGTTTCCCATGTAAATGAAGCAGCGTGTTTTTTTGCCTTTTTGAGACATACTGTTCAGTAACGCCTCATCGGTGAGCAATCTGAATAAAGCATTTTTGATTTCATCCACATTATAAGGATTAACTAAGATTTTGAATGCTTCTAGATGCTAAATTGAGGTTTTGGGATGAGTTCTAGGCATTTTGCCTTTAATACTCCTTACAGGGATGAAAAAGATATGGGTAAATTTATGGAATCTGCGGATTAAAACTCCTCAACTCTCAACTCTTCAACTCTCAAGTTCACAAATCGCAACAATAATTAAGTATGGTGTCCACTGAATTCCCAAACCCGTCATCATGCCGCTTTAGCGGCGCCCAATTATTTTGTCAATTGTGACCCCAAGAAACCTCCCTTGACCCTGCGCAACCTCCGTAATATTTAATATTTCTGCAATAAACTTTCATATATTTTTAATGTCTTTGCTGCTGCGTCTTTCCATGTAAATAAGCTGGCGCAACTTCTTCCTTTGCCGGACAAATCTTTTTGTAATTTTTCATTTGTGAGTATTTTATAAATATTCTTTTTAATTTCATTGATATTGTATGGGTCAGTAAACAAACTGTTATCCTTGAATATCTCTCTGAATACAGGGATATCCGATATTATAGTTGGCGTGCCACAGGCCATTGATTCAAGAATGGGAAATCCAAACCCCTCATAAAGTGCGGGATAGACAAAACATTTAGCCCCGTTGTATAAAGGTTGTATATATTCTTCCCGCACATAGCCGGTAAAAATTACGTCCTTTCTTTTGCCATATAGGGACAATAATTTATGGAGTAATCCTTCATCCTTGCCAGCGATAACAAATCTTAGTCTGTCGAAGCAATCATGTTCATTTTTCAGTTTTATGAAAGCATTTATGAGACATTCTAAGTTTCTTCGTGGATGAATGTTTCCAACATAAAGTATATAGTCACCTTCTATATTTTGCTTTTTCAGAATTGAAACTATATTATTTTTGTCTATGTTTTGAAAATATTTTTCATTTACACCATGGTAGATTACCTTTATCTTCTTGGAATCTATGCGATAATGTTTGATTATTTCATTTTTTGAAAATTCTGATACCGTTAATATAATATCCGCATTTCTTGCTGATTTATAATAATAGTACCTGCGAAAAAAATCAGATTTGTACGAATACCACTCTGGTTTTGCTGCGTAGCATATATCATGAATGGTTAAAATGGTTTTTTTTGTTTTTATGAATGGAGTAGTATACGAAGGCGCATGAAATATATCAGGATTATCCTTTGCCATACATATCGGCAATATAAAAGTACTCCACAGGAAGTTGTTTTTCGTTTTGAATGATAGAATTTTTTTTTCTATTCGGGCATCTTCAAGCCACGAAAATGGAGGGATTTTTTTTTCAAAATAACAAACGAATCGGATAGATTGATCGGATAATTTAAGGATGTTTTGCAATAAGTTAGATAAATATACACCTACTCCGGTTATATTTCCCTCTAAACACCGGCAATCTATCCCTATTTTCAATTCATTGCCCTCGCTGTGCAAGTTCCTTATAAACAGCCAATGTTTCCCTTGCCGTTTTCGTCCAGTTAAATTGTCGTGCCTGTTCCAGGCCTCTTTGTATAAGACTGTTTTTTGTCTTCATATCATTTAAGACTATATCAATGGCATTAGAGATTTCTTCTACATCATGGGGATTTATCAGAAATGCAGCATTCCCACAAACCTCAGGGAGAGACGATACACTGGAGGTAACTACAGGAGTACCACATGCCATAGATTCTAATACTGACAGGCCAAAACCTTCATATAAAGAAGGCATAATAAAAAGGGATGCCCCGCTGTATAAACAACTTAAATGATGTTCCGGAATAAATCCTGGTATTTTTACATGGTTTTCTATGTTAAGCTTTTGCACAAGGTGCTGAATAGTTTTTACATCATTTAGATGTGATCTCTCAAAAACCTCTCCGGCTAACACCAAGTTATGTTTAATGCCATGATTTTCTAACGATCTGCTATAACCAAGTAAAAGGTTATGTAAATTCTTCCTGAAATCGGCACCACCAATATATAATATATAATTGCCATCCATGCCATATTCTTTTTTCATTATTTCTTTTGCTTTCAGTTTATCCATTGGGGAAAAAACTTGCGATACCCCTTCATAAATAACCTTAACACTTTCGTGAGGAAAATCTATAAATTTGAGGATATCATTTTTCGTCGCTTTCGAAGGAGCAATTATCATATCTGCCCTGCTGAGTAAACGAAGGCTTCGTTTAAGTGCAAAACGATAATCAAAAGTATGAGCGTGTTTGTACCTGTCCCAAAAAATAAATGGTATCATATCATGCACGGTAATAACTGTTTTACATTTTTTTGGTAAAATGCCTGTAGGACAGCTTGTAATTTCTTGGGCATGAAATATGTCAATGTTGTCGTTGTTTAATGTAGTTGCAAGGAATAAAGAATCCCACATCCAGTGTAATCTTTCTGGCCTTTTTGGTCTATATAATGGATATTCCTTCCATCGTTTCAAAGAATGTTCAAGAAGGTGTATTTTGTTTTTATTTTTGAGGGAGTAATATATATATTCATTCTCATGATCTGCTGCAGAGAGTTCTATGACAAGGTTGCTGAGATAAGAACCAATGCCTCTGTACCTGGAGGTTTTTTGGAGAGGTCTGAGATCTAAGCCAATTCTCATGAAATTCTTGAAACCGTTCATCTACAATAACTTGTTAAATGTAAGACTCTTAAAGATATCTACCATTTCTTCTCGCCGGATACCTTTTATACCAAGAAGCAAAAGAACATATGCCATAAAGGCCACTGGAATAACAAGGAACATGTGTACCGTTCTCAAGGAATAAATTATCCATATAATGGTAAATGATGCCAGGAAAGGTTTTGCGCCTAATAGCAATAAAGAGATATCAAATCCTTTCCTTTTAATACTTCTATAATAGAGTGACAGAATCAGGGCTTCTGTTATTACCGTGCTGATCGCCGCACCGTTTAAGTCAAGGATGGGAATAAAAATACAATTGCAGACAATATTAACTATCAGACCAAGCAGTGCATAAATGGAGTATTCCTTACTCGTTCTAAAAGTTGATATTAATAAATAGCTGAATATGTGATTGACAAATAATAGCAACACCGTACAGGAAAGTATTCTTAAAGGGATTACCGCATTTATATATATTTTACCATAAATGAGTACTATAATTTGCGGTGCATATATGCTCAATATGACCATAATCGGCATGCTTATAATAATCAGCAATCGACAGCTTTTTTTAGACAACTCCTGTAACAATAGCGTCGGCTTCTCTTTATATTGATTTGCCATCAATGGAAAAACCGCACTCATATAAGCACTTGGAATAAAAGCCAGGGTATTTATTAACCGATATGCAGCAGTATACTCGCCCACAGATATCTCCCCCTTCATAAATGATAACAAGGTAACATCTATTCTGTTATAAAAAGTCCAACTTATCGCACCAATTCCGATAGGCAGAGAACACCGCAACATTTCTTTACAAAGCTTCATATCAACAACAAATTTAGGAGCAAAAAATTTCTTGCAAAGTATCGTGAGATTGACAAAAAAAACAACCACTCCTGCAAGGCAATTTATCCATGCCAGTGTAATAATATTTTCTCCATATGATAATGCAATGACACTGAGTAATACGTTGACGCAATAATACAGTATCATGGTAATCCCAATGTATTTTAGTTTTTCATGAGACTGGAATACAGCGTGAAAGGTAGTATTTAAAGAAAACAAACAAAGCCCTATGCCGAAGAGGCAGGTTGTTATAATTGTGTCGGGAGGATAACGTAATATTAATACGATAAAAGCTATGACGAACAAGACGCAAAGGCCTAAAAAGCCCTTCAGAACAAAAAGATTTACAAAATATAGCGAAGAAACCTCTTTTTTCTTTGATATTTCTCTAACGACATAATTAAATAATCCAAAATCTGTTACAGCAAGAAACATCTGGGTAAAGACCATTGCAAAGGATAGTTTGCCAAACTGCACATTGCCAAGGTATCTTGCGGTAACTATGAGATACAACATTTGAAGGAGGATATTTGTAATTTGCGCAAGAAGGACAAACAGTGTGTTTTTAACAACCCTGGTTTTTATGCCTGTGTTCATATTCTTTTCCGGTTATCAGCATTTCGGTCAAGTTTATTTGGTAGGCGATGCCCTGCCCTACATGGCTTAATATTCTCCCAATCTGTGGAAATCTGTGTAATCTGTGGATAAAAATTATTTTCAGGTGAAACCCACACGAGCCTTCGACTCACAAAAGGGGATGAAAATCAATAATTATTACAATAATTCATACGCAACGTAGGGGCTGAAGATTTTCAGTCCCTACACGACAATTGTCTATTTTTGAAGGAAACATTATAAGCGTTTCGATGAATTTAAAATTTAGCCCCTGTTGAGCTTTCTATGCCGGGCGTCAAAGGAAACAACATCTTTTTCCTGAAAAGGTATATTCCATCTTTCTGAAAAATAATTGTATGTGTCCTTGGTATTTCCTGAAGCAAGGTATCGTAGTGGCTGGCATTTATTCCATCACCGACGTATTTTAAGCGCTTTTCATCTAAAACAACATAGTCTGCCGTTTCATACTTATAAGGGAAAACATAAAATGTATCCCTCTTTGCCATGCGGCTTGCGTATACCGAGTTTTGTGCACAAACAGACGCCCCATCCGGAATAACATCAACTGCGTGTTGTATTGCCTTGTCATGTCGTGAAACAAGATAATTATTCAATGAATGTGGATTAATTATTTTCTTATAATTCCAGAACAGATATGAAAAAGGAGAAGCTCCTGTCATGATATTGAAGTATAAAGATACAATGAGTACACCAACAATGATAATTTCTGGTTTCTGTAAGATCCGGAACTTTCGTAGATTTTGATGCATGAAATTGCAATGCACAAGTTTTTTTAGTCCGTAAATGAATGATAAGAAAACGAAAGGAACCATAGAGGCAGAATATTGATTGTTGATGGCATAGTGCAATGGCGCTGCTGATAAAAGCTGGATGGCTAATGGAGGTATAGCACAAGCCAGTGGAATTGGACTGATCATTGGTATAAACAAAAGAGGAACCAACAGAACGTAGACAAATAATACTTTCTTCAGGCTGATAAATGCCTTTATAACAACCAACGGACTCAAAATAAGCGTCTTTAACATACCTGATATGCCACTGCCAAGATACGAATATGAACCACCCTGAGCCTCAATTACAGGATTTATCCCCCCGCAGTAATGCGGTAGTATTATCTTCACGTGGGCAAAAAAAAGCATGATACTAAGTAATGATATACACAGTCCTGTTTTGTGCCACCGATGACGTATCATTGTATAAAGACCCAATGCTGCTACGGCTAGCAGATAAGGTTCTTTAATCAGCATAGCCAAAACTGCTGTAAAGAAAAACCATCCATTCCTGTTTGTTTCCAGAAAATAAAAGCAGAAAAGAATGAGTGGTATAAATGCATGATCCGGGTGGAAGTCAAAGAGGTTGTTATATTCCACCGCAGGAAACAGAAAGAATATTACAACAACCGCAAGCGAGAGTTTATTATTCCTCAAATTTCTGACAGATATCAGATATATTGGAATTGATGACAGGGCAATGGTAACAGTTTGCAGAATGAGCAGGGTTAGGGCTGAAGGGAAAACCTTGTAAAAACAGGCATGTATCAGAAAAATGGGAGAAAAGTGTCCGTTTATGAGATATTCAAACCGATAATTAAAGGCAATCTGCCATATTCTGTTCTCATAAAAACCCAAATCCGCAATCGTACTGTGATAGGACAGGTAGCGCAAACAGGACATAGAACCAAAGATGAACAGGTAGGACCCTGTAATTATCCAAAGGATTTTTTGGCTTCTCGCCATGTCCAAATCGTTATCAAGGGAAAAGAGACTTCTTTTTATGGGGGAATATTTTGAATACAAAAGAGCAATGCCCAAAGCAAGTACAGGAAGGAATGAGAAATATTTAAATAAGGTTGTAATCATGTATTGTATTTACCTGTAAATAATCTTTATCCGCAGATTAGCATGTAGGGCACTGCCGATTATAACTTGTTTCTACAAGTAGTTTTTTGTGCTATCAGGAAGAAACTCCCGCCGCCGTTTCTAACCTGTCATCAGGACAGTTTTAAATATAATGCAAATCCTGTTCATCCTGTCTAAGTTAGGTGAACTATTACATTTCACAGATTTTTATCTTTCTCTGCGTAATCTGCGCAATCTGTGGATTGGTCTTAAGTTTTTCTCATCGATCCGTACCATCTATGGATTCGTTTTTTCTTTGTTTCATCAATTGATAAAATTCTATTCCTACACCCGTTACAAGCAGGAAGTATGCAACATTCGCCACCTGCTCTGCTATGGGTTCCAGCTTTACTATGAGCAGAAAGGCGCAGGAAAGCAAGAAAATCATGAATAGCATAATATAAGGCGCAGAAGGTTTTTCGCGAAAGTACGGCCATCTCCTGATCAGTCGGGGTCTAACCCTCCTCACGATAGATACGATAATAACCATGATAATAATGTATGCCCCGTCTGGCAGTCCCTTTGCCGACTTCTTTAGCCCGCTGAGAAGGGAAATTATCAGCAAGAAAGCCCAGAAAGAATACCAGCACCATGGAAACACCTTCGTCTGCGTCCAGCTCCTTAATAAATTTAACGAAAAATTCTTCAAATTATGTATGGTTTTAGTCATTCTATTTTTTGAATTCACTAATATATCCTTTTTGTGCAGCCCATAAACTTCCGTAATTTCTTAATACAACCTTTATTTTTACTAGGCAATGCCCTACCCTACCCGGAAAATTATAAAAATTTGGAAATGTTCCCCAGTCTGTTTACTGCCGAACTGTTACCCCACCAGCCTCCTGATCCCACCCCAACACAAATACCCAATGCAGGATACAAATGTTATACCCGAAATAAGCACCCCAATTTCAAATAACCTCTGTGGTTTATACTCCAGCACAATCTGAAAATCCCCCGATATTCCCCCATCATCCTCCGACCTCTGACCTCCAACCTCTGCCTTCTGACCCACCGGCACATACCACCCATTTGCATAGCCGTTTACCATCTGATGTTCTGTCAATTCTATCCGTCTGCCCTTATCCCTCCACGCGCTTATCAACGCAGACCAATGCTCCGTTTTTGACTCTAACCTCCGACCTCCGACCTCTGACCTCTGTCTTACATACGCCTTCCATCCCGCATGAAAACTCTCCGAAAAGACGAGCCAGAACGGTTTTTCGCCTTTTACATTTACCACATACCGCGTGGGATTAATCTTTTTGAATGTAATCTCAGGCTCATGCCTTGTGGTGTTTTGATAAGGGTTTTTCCCATGCCTGACTATCTCTGCCATTTCTACCTTAAGGTATTTCGAGGGGGGATATAAAGTAAGCCTGTTTTCCCCGTCAGAAACGTCTATTTCATCCAGACAGAATGGCGTCCTGCCAAGGCTTACAAATTCTGCCATGGTTAGTAGTCTCCTGGCAGCGGGTATCTCATTTGTCTCTTTATCTTTTAATTGCAGTTTCTCGTCCTTTATCTTAAACCCGTCTTCTAATTTGTATCTCCTGCCGTTAAATTCCAGAAGAGGTTCCGAGAGAAGCTGTTCATAGATAGTAGTAGTAGTAGTAGTAGTAGTAGTAGTACTGATGTTTTTTATGGAAAAGGTATAGGTATTTGTCTGGTTATTTTCCCTGCAGTTTATTCCTGGCTTCTTTACAAGAAAAAAGAGTAATGAAGTTAACCTCGCCGGAGAAGTTTCACTTTCCGTTGATATATCTTTTATTTTTTCCCGGATATTGCAGGAAAGATGTCCGGTTTTTTGCTGCAAATTCAGGAATGAGATGGATGATGACCTGTAGGTATTATCAAATTCCGGAACTATGGCTATACCCTGTATATCAGTATCCTCTATAGAGTACTCAAAATTAACAGTTTCTGTTAAATGTGATTCTACCGGTTGTTTGAAGTTTGCCGTTAATATGATCCCCTCTTCCCTGAATCCGTCATCTTTGAAATGTGCACGCAGGTACTGTTCATCACCAAAGTTCTTATGCTGAAATTTAGTATTGGCTATAGCCCCCGATGTCCATGTAATTTCGTCAAAAAATCTGGTATGTGACGATTCCGCCTCGCGAACGAGCATCTTTTTTAGCATATTATCTATGTCATTTTCCTTTGTTCCGAAGATTTGCAAGGCTTTGACGGATATCTGTGTTTCTTTGTCATCCATCCATACATCAGAACTATACGAAAGCAGCCTTTCGTCAAACCTGCCTACTGTGGGGTCTATGGCAACGGTAATATCGTCCAGCACAAAGGTGTTACTATCGGGATATATCTTTTTCAATTCCTTAAACAGATTAACACAATAATCCTGATCTTCCCTGAATCTGCTGCCGCCCATTTTCATGAAAAAATTTCTCTTCTGGCTGCATTTACCCCGGAATTCAATCCAGAGCTTTTCATGATTAATATCGCCGGGTTCCGTTAATTCTGCTGTTTGAAACTTAAATCTCACGAAGGGATACTTCCGGAGGTCTATACCATTAAGGTATTTTTTCAGGGTTAAATATCTCTCATGTCCACTGCAGTAGAAAAGCCCTTGTATATTCAAGCCTTCTTTGCCATAAGACAACTGGTAGGATGTGTTTCTGGTCTTTAATTCCCATCCGTTTTTAAGGAAAGTACTTGACTCTGGCGGGATTTTTGCTAAAAAATCCAATGTATGGAGTGTTTCAGAATCCGGCAGAGATTTCAGTAAGGGCTTACCATCTTTGTCGGCATATACGACGAGCCGGACTCCCTCATCATCGTCTTGCCTCTTTTTCTTTGTTTTTACTTCATGAAGAAAGACCTTTTTAACGGTACGATTTGTTCCAATAAAATGAGTCCCCTGTTTTTTTTCAACAGAAAGTATGAAGGACGAGAGGTTTTGTTTTTCCTTTTCGGGGTAAATGTTCAGCAGCCGGGTTGTATCAAAACATGCCACCTTTATTTTTCTGCCGGTGATATTTTTATCTTCGATGGAAGATGGTGTGAGTCTGAAGGTGGCGTCTTCTTTTTTATCGCCATCAAAATCAACCCCAATGTATAAAACCAGTTCTGTCGCAGCAGAATCGGATAGCTCATAAGAAACATCAAAAGAAATGCCTTCCCTGAGATTAACGTCCTGAAAATCTACGGTTTTGGGGATAAAAATTACCTTTTCGTCTTCTTCTTTGCTGCCATCCAGGTAAAATGCCACCTCAATACCATCCATAAATCGTGTGAAATTGAATATACTGTTTACCCCCTGTATCTTCCAATGATTTGTTTCAGAGAGAGAGGTCATGGTCTCTTTGATATCATGTATCCCAAACCATTCATCTGCTGCATATTCTTCTATATCGTATTGTTCTTTTCCCCAGTCCTTTCTATATACAGCCTTTTCAATGCCGTACTGCAGCGTTTCTTCTTCCAGTTTTTGTTCCCACTCTTTTTTTGTCTTCGTTTCTGCAATGAATTTTGGGACTTCTATTGTCTCGAAGTTAAAAAATTCAACTTCTTTTAATACCTCTTCCAGGGAATCTTTCCAGAGGGATATGGTCCCCGGTAATCCCTTTTTCAGGTAGAGCAGGGGTATAAAACCTTTTAACTTGCAATAGTACGTATTTTTCATGGTATTTTGCACCTGTTGAAGGATGTCATTAATAATGAAAACCGTTTCCCCTTTCTCCCTTTTTTCTTCACCATTAAGAATGACCATGTTAAGAGGAACAATGTCTTTTTTCCGCCATTTTTGTGTCCATGAATCATCATCTTCCCTTATCTTATTGTTAAGTATCATTTCCCGTTCGCTACAGTATCTTCTGATTTCATCAGGGACAACGATTTCCTGGTTTCCTATACCAAAATCCTTCAGATAAAACTTTCCTGCACCGCTGAAGAGTAAGATGACTTCGACAAGATTACACACGGATTTTTCATCATGTGGGCTAATGCCGCTGTGGATAAGTACGTTAATTTCCTGACGGGAAAAACCATCCTTTGTGACCGAAGCGCTCCCCGTGTAATTCGTCTCAATGGTCCTGTCCGGTCTTCCATTTCCATCGGTATCTATTCGGAAATTTATACCGATTTTTTGTGTATGAGGGTTATCCATTTTATATTCTAAAGTAAGAATCTGGTTTTCTTTCACATTAACCGGTTTAAAATGTTTGGTAATAACAAAATGGTTTGATTGTGAAAAGTCAGAACTTACCGCAAGGGTGTTTCCTTCTCTATTTCGGCTGAATCCTGAGCCTCTGGCATCATAATACCACTGGTGCATACCGGCATCTATCGTACGCCCCAATTCACGGTTAACCTTGTACCAGAAATCCTTTTCTTTCAGGTGAATATCTGCCATATTAATAGTAATATACGGTTTTAATTCATATCGGATATTTCCCGCAAAGCACATCGTATCCACTGCGTCATCATCATCGGTATCCAGTTCTAAGAGAAACCCCAGCATAGTTCTTTTCCTGTCGGCAAGGTTATATGTAACTTTTAAATAAGGGTATTCTTCTATATCCAGATTGTAGTGTGAGAATGGTAAGATTGCTGCCTCATTGCCTGCTGTGTCTTTTACGATTGGGGCATTGGACATCAGGTCTCCTCCGGAGACCTTCAACCCTATATTGCGAAATTGTATTTCTTCATTCACCGGAGAAACGTATGCCAATAGCTGGTATTTACCCGGATTTGCCGTGATAAAAGTGGTTGTTTTCCCATCCGATATCTTTGTGCCTGAGGGGGGTTCCTCTTTTTTTTCATCATTACAAAAAAGGTAAGACACCTGTTTTTTTTGAAAAAGATCCTTTACATAAGTAACATAATCCTGAAACACTTTTTGCGGAACTATTATGAGATCTTCTACAGCCTCATTTACAGTAAAGGTGTGCACTCCTTTTGTTAAATAGATTCCAGGAAAACCCTGCCAACGTGTTGTGTCCCTTTGTTCAAAGGCAGTATTTGGAGAAGGTATTAGTGCTGTATTATCTAAGATAACTTTAGCAGAGGCATTTTGCATTTCTCCCTTGAATTGTGCAAATATCTCGTAATAACCATCACCGGATATATCTATCTCAAGAGGTTCTTTTCCGGCTGCAAATCTGTACCGAGGCGCTTTTCGTATATTTTCATTGACTTCTATATTTGTGGTTACCGTGCCTGTTTCCGGAAATAACTCCAGGCACAGCCCCATAAACCCATCCTGATGAAAAACTACCGAATTTGAAAACTCAAAGAGTGAAAGAGGATTTCGGGCCTGGTTTGCACCGGAGAACAGCAAGACGGGTTTTCCATCAAGATAATTTGTCTCCGCCAGGGGTATGAGACTTTCAATATCACCTGCGACCAGGGTTGGTTGTGGAGGCAACTGAATGGCATTTCCATTTGTACCGGTTTCTTCGGCTTCGAGGCAATAATAACAAAGAAAGGGAGCGAAGATAATGAAAAAAAAGAGCCGCCAATTGATGGCGAAATTCTGTATTTTTATGGTAAAGGGGTAATTGCGTTTTTTAGAAAAAATTTTCATTTATTATGGTTAAGCGTATTTTCATGTGTTTGCGCAGATTTTATCTGAAAAAAACCTTGGCGTACCAGATTACACAGATTAGCACAATGTAGGGCACGGCATTGCCTGCCGGAAAAAAATATTTTCAGGTGAAACCCTCACGAGCCATAGGCTCACAAAAGGGGACGAAAATCAATAATTATTGTATCTATTCAGCAAGTAATACACACCCCGCCAGCTTACGCTGCCACCCCTCCTTTTAGAGGGGGAAAACAGGAAAACCCTATATTAAGAGAAAATTTAGGGGTGTGTTATGAATTACGCCGAATAGTTATACCTTATTTTAACCTTTTCCTGATTTGCGGAAATCTGCGTAATCTGCGAATGTCGAAGATATTAACATAATCACTTTGGGGATTCAAGATATAAGAGAATTACGATTTTAAATTATTACTTGATTTTGCATTTTGCTTTGTTAGAATCACCTCCACCATGAATGACAATCCACAGATTTTGCAGATGAACACAGATTTTAAACAGGATTCTTTTAAAATACTTTTCCTTGTAATCTGAGAAATCTGTGGATGAAAGGTGTTTTTTAGGCAAATTACTTGTTTATGTGCTCTTTGCCCCTTCCACCGTGAAAAATTGTTGTTACGATACCAATGCAGCTTATCAGCAAAAAAATATCGGTAATCATGCCGGCGCACAATGAGGGCAACCTGGTTTATGAAAACCTGATAAAGACGTATAAAGTACTCAGGCGAACGTTTGCATCACATGAGATAATCCTGGTAAGCGATGGGAGCAAAGACAACACGACTTCAGAAGCAAGGCGGGCCGGTGCGGTTACAGATACTATAAAGGTTGTGGATTATAGAAATAATGCAGGGAAGGGAAACGCCTTAAAGGCCGGGTTTCCCCATGCAAGCGGCGAATTAATTGCCTTCCTTGACGCAGACCTCGATATCCATCCCAGGCAAATCCAGACCATGTTCCACGCCATGGAGAAAAGAGATGCCGATGTTATCGTTGGCTCAAAATACCACCCCGCCTCAAAAGTAAACACCCCGAAAAGGCGCAAACTGATTAGCCTTATTTACAAAATTATTTTATTTATCTTCTTCAGACTGCCCTTGCGTGACACACAGGCAGGCCTGAAACTTTTTAAAACCGAGGTGTTGAAAAAGGTATTTCCAAAAGTCGTTTGTAAACGGTTTGCCTTCGACGTTGAACTGCTGGCAAATGCGCATCGTATTGGTTACAAAATTATCGAATGCCCCATCGTATTGAAGTTTCGCAGGGAAATGAGGTGGGGAAACATTAAGTTTAAGACGCTGTATTATACGGGGATTGACACATTGGCGATATTCTATCGCATGTATATATTGCACTATTATGATAAACAATAAACTCATCAAAAGCGGCTTCTATCTGTTTCTTGCTTCTATGGCAGGAAACGTTTCTGCATATTTCTTTCAATTTTACATGAGCAGGAAGTTAAGCGTGGATGACTTTGGCATGTTGAATTCCTTACTGTCATTATCAGCCATTGTATCCGTTCCTGCGGGTACCGTCTCACTTGTAATGGCAAGGTACGTTTCTAAATTTAATGCGTTACAAAATATCGGGAAGATAAAATATTTGTTTTTTAATGCATATGTAAAGCTGTTAATAGCCGGGGGGGTTGGTTTTGGCATATTTATTTCTCTGAGTGCGCATATCAGTAATTTTTTGAAGGTAAGCACAAGGATTCCCATTATACTTATTGGGTTCTCTTTACTGTTATCACTGATATTGCCCATAAATATGGGACTCTTGCAGGGATTGCAAAGATTCGGATATTTGGGAATAAACGGCGTCTTGTCGGGTGTATTACGCCTGGTATTTGGCGTCTTATTGATATATATTGGTTTAGGTATTAACGGGGCAATATTGGCCGGAATAATCCCCATCTTTATAATAATCCTCTTAACATTCTACCCTGCGAGGTTTTTATTTAACAGAACCATTGAATGCGATAAAGAAAAATATACGAAAGAAATCTTATGGTACAGCCTGCCAACAATATTATCAACGCTCTCTTTTACCGGTTTACTGAACATTGACCTTGTATTGGTAAAACATTTTTTCAGCCCGGAAGAAGCGGGAAACTATGCGGCAGCAGCAATTTTGGGCAGGTCTGTATTTTACCTGCCGGGGGCTATAATACTGGCGATGTTTCCCATGGTCTCCGAGTCGCATACCCTGAATAGAGACATCTATGGATTGCTCAGCAAGGCGCTCCTCTTTACCGTTCTATTGTCCGGAGCGGGGCTTGTACTTTTTTCTGTCTTTCCCTCCCAATTAATGGGTTTATTAATGGGGAACAAATTCATCGCAACAGCGCCATTATTGCGTATATTCGGCTTTGCCATGCTGCCGTTTGCCCTCCTTAATATATTGATAAACTTTAACCTTGCCAGGCATAATACAAAATTTGTATACACGTTAGCGCCAGGTTGTCTGCTGGAAATATTCTTGTTATATATATTCCATGACTCACTTACGCATGTGATATATATTATGGGCGGAAGCGGCGCCCTCTTGTTCCTTGTTAATTTCTTTCTGATACTCCGGGAAAAGACTGGTTATGTATATCGGTATCCACAGATTGCGCAGATTAACACAGATTAGCATGATAGGGCATGGCACTGCCTGCCAAATAAAACAAATTCCAGCACGTTACAAATATGAGTTTTTATTTTATAGATATTATAATTCCTGTAAAAGAGATAAATAATTACATTTACGAATCTGTCCCGGAAATGTTAAACCTCGATTACGAAAACTTTGGTATCATCATCTTCCCGGATACCTTCAATGGTGATGAACGACTGATGAATCTAGCTCAACACTTAAAACTCAAAACTCAAAATCCGAAACTAAAAATAATACCCACCGGCAACATCGGCCCTGCACAAAAAAGGGATCTGGCATTAAAACACTCTGACGCAGATATATTTGCATTTTTAGATGACGACGCCTATCCGAGAAAAGATTGGTTAAAAAATGCCGTAAAACATTTTCATGACCCTCTTGTTGCAGCAGTTGGTGGTCCGGCAATTACCCCTCCCAACAATTCATTTTATCAAAAAGTCTCCGGAGCGGTCTTTTTAAGCAAAATAAGCGGTGGAAACCCGGAAAGGTACTGGCCAATAGGGAAGATACGGGAAGTTGACGACTGGCCTTCGGTAAACCTGTTAGTTCGCAGGGGTGTATTTGAGAAAATCGGCGGTTTCAATTCGGCTTATTGGCCCGGAGAAGATACAAAACTCTGTCTCGATATTGTAAAATTGGGGGGAAAAATCATTTACGATCCGGACGTCATCGCATGGCACCACAGGAGGGAAGGACTCAAAAGGCATCTCAGGCAGATTGGCCGTTATGGCCTTCACCGGGGATTCTTTGCAAAAAAATTTCCGGAAACATCACTACGACTGAAATACTTTATTCCATCATTTTTTGTTATATTTCTGTTGTCATACCTTCCACTCTCTCTTTATACTACAAAGAGGGGTTGTCTTGCTGAAATTTTCAACGGCCTTTATTGTTCGGGGATTACAATCTATTTCGTCGCACTTGGAATAGCCTTTTATCAGATTTACAGGAAAGAGAAGAACTTTTCAGTCTCTCTGGTTAGCTTATTCTATATTTTCTTAACCCACATCTGGTACGGCATACGATTTCTCCAGGGATTTTTATTCACAAAAGATTTAAAAAGTAAATTGAGGTCGTAATTTTGGGACGCAGATGAACGCTGATTTTAAGGATTTTAAACACAAAGAATTGAGTGAAAAATTCATTGAAGTATTCTATAAGGTTTATAACAACCTCGGCTATGGTTTTCTTGAAAAGGTTTATGAAAATGCCCTGATGGTAGAATTTAAAAGAACTGACATTCCCGCTGCCCCCCAATCTCCAATAAAGGTAACTTATGAAGGAGAAATCATCGGAGAATATTATGCCGATATACTGATTGATAATAAGATAATAGTTGAGATAAAAGCAGCAAGGCAATTAGCGGAAGAACATGAAGCCCAATTACTGAATTACCTGAAAGCAACCGATATAGAAGTTGGACTTTTGTTTAACTTTGGACCAAAACCAGAAATTAAACGTAAAGCGTTTGATAATAAGAGAAAATTTAACAGATTGAAGATGTAAACTCATTTAAAACTAAAAATATCTGCGTATATCAGCGGAAATTTGCGTCCCATACTTTGATAATGATATTCGGACGCAGATAAACGCAGATTTTCAGGATTTTAATAAAAATATCATATTATGATGAATAATATTTAAAGCATCTGCGTATATCAGCGGAAATTTGCGTCCCATTACTATGAAAATTTCTATCTCTTATCCACCCATTGAATCTAACAAAGGCATCCCCCTGCTTGCCCAAAACCGGCAATTTCAGTGGTTCAACAACCCTACCTATATTTATCCCATGATCCCCGCCTACGCAGCTACCATGCTGAAACAAAATGGCTTTGAAGTAGTCTGGGATGACGCCATAGCAGAAGAACTCTCTTACAATCAATGGCTCGATAGGCTAAAAAGAGAAAAACCAGATGTTATCGCCATCGAAACCAAAACCCCGGTGGTTAAACGCCACTGGCAAATCATCAACGAACTTAAAAAACTGGCAACTGATAACTGGCAACTGGCAACTGTATTAATGGGTGACCATGTCACCGCCCTGCCCGAAGAATCCATGAAAAATTGCCAGGTCGATTTCGTCATTACAGGCGGCGACTACGACTTCCTCCTTTTTGACCTCTGCAAATATCTTAAAAATCTCCAGCCTTCCGCCTCAAACCTCTATCATCCAACCTCCAGCCTCCAACCTGAATTATCCCCTGGCATCTGGTACCGTGATAACGGCCAAATCAAAAATACAGGAACGCATGAATTAAATCATGATCTCAATAGTCTCCCGCTTATTGATAGGGAGTTGACAAAATGGCGTCAATATAGCGTCAAAAACGGCAATTTTAAACGAACTCCGGGAACTTATACCATGGCAGGCAGGGACTGCTGGTGGGGGAAATGCACATTCTGTTCGTGGACTACGATGTATCCCGGAAAGAATTTCAGGGCTGTCTCACCAGAACGACTCCTTGATGAAATTGGTATCCTGATCAAGAAATATGGAGTAAGAGAGGTTTTTGATGACAGCGGCTCCTTTCCAAAAGGTCAATGGCTTGAGTCATTCTGTAAAGGAATGATAGATAGAGGCTATAATAAAAAAATCTATATGGGTTGTAATATGAGGATAAATGCCCTTAGCCAGGAGGAATACCATCTCATGGCAAAGGCCGGTTTTCGTTTCATTTTATTCGGCCTCGAATCCGTTAATCAAAATACCCTGGACAGGCTAAATAAATCGCTTAAGGTTGAGCAAATTACGCGAGGTTTTCAGATGGCAAAGAAAACGGGGCTTGAACCACATGTTACTACTATGGTAGGGTATCCGTGGGAGAGCAAAAAAGATGCAGAAGAAACCATTTGTTTTGCGAAAGAGATGTTCAGGAAAGGGTACGTTGACACTTTACAGGCAACTATTGTTGTTCCGTATCCGGGAACACCCATGTTTGAAGAGGCAAAAAAGAATGGATGGCTCCATACAGAGGATTGGGATAGGTACGATATGCGTGAATCAGTATGGAAAAGTCCTGTTACGAGTGAAGATGTTAAAATACTTACTCAGGGGCTTTACAAAGCAGCCCTTAGTCCACAGTTCATTATGCGAAAACTCTTTTCAATAAGGAATATAGACGACATACGTTTTTTGTGGATGGCGGGAAGAAAACTCATGGGGCACCTTGTAGATTTTAATCCGCGGATTACGCGGATTAACGCAAATGAGAAAAAATGATATCAGGTGTAATAAGGTATTTATACAATGCACCGGAAATACAGGTGGAACGGGTAATAGACACTATAAAAGAGATATCGGAGGAAGGAGGTAAATTAAGCATGACAATAGCAGCTAAGTTAATAGAAAAGGGTAGATTAGAGGGCGAGAAGAAAGGCAGGATAGAAGGGTTAAAAGAGGCGATAGGGATAGGCTTAGAGTTAAAATATGGAGTTACAGGTTTAAAACTCTTAGAAAAGATGAGTAACATAACATCTATGGAGAAATTAGAAGCAATAAAAGAGGCGGTGAGGATATCAAAAAATATACAAGAGATAGATAAGGTTATTGTAGCGGTAAAGGATTTGAGCCTAAAGTGTGTTAGGAAGCAGTATTGTCCGGATAAGTATTTGCGTAGTCATAATTTTTTGTATGTTCTTTGA
>SOET01000034.1 GCA_021646465.1 Candidatus Kuenenia hertensis
TTGTCCACGATGTCTTGGCACATTTTCGTGTCCACGATGTCCTGGCACTTATCACCTAGTTCATACTGATGCAAGATACGGCTTTCCTTGATGTCGCCAGCAAAGGGGGGATTTGCCATCAAAATATCGAAATTGAAGTTTTTGTTTTCGGCCTTGTCGCTTCTGAGTTTTTCCAGCCGCTCAAAGCCTTTTCCATAGGTGTTAATCCACTTGGGGTCTTTATCGGTCTTGTCTCTCCAACGCTCAAAGTCCAGCGTATTCAGGTGCAGCACATTGGTTTCACCATCGCCTGCAATCAGATTCAAAGTGCGAGCGACGCGCACGGTTTTTTCGTCAAAGTCGATACCAAACACTTTGAGTACATGCTGTTTTTCCTCGTCAGGGATTTCCGCATTGGTAAACAGATGGCCAGTGAGTTTGAAAATAGTATGCACCGGAAAACCACAGCTTCCCGATGCAGTGTCGATCATGTATTCGCCACGCTTGGGGTTGAGCATCTGCACACACATATCAATGACGTGACGCGGGGTGAAATACTGACCTTTTTCGCCTTTGGCCGATTTGTTTACCAGATATTCAAACGCTTCATCCACTACCAGCAGGTTTGAATTGAATAGTTTTACATCCTGCAAACTGGACACGCATACCGATAAATGGCTGTCCGATAGCTCAAAAGAGGAACTTTCTGGAAATACACCGTGCCACTGGTTTTTGGCCTCGTTAAATAACTCCTGAATCTTCTTTTTTAACTCTGTATCGGTTTGTCCTGTGTTCCTGAATTCCATGGCACGGAATTTCTTGTCATTAAGTGTTTCAAGGCATTCTTTCAGCTTTTCGTAGTCGCCGCGCTCTTCTTCATCCATATTCTGGTCAAGGTGATATTCGATAATATCCTTGTCTTTTTTGCTGCCAAATTCATCGTAGAGTTTGGTGAAAATGAGTTTGAATACTTCTTCAAAAACATCTACGCCAGCATTGGCGAGTACCTCATCCTCCATTTCAAGGATGATGTCCTTCAATGATTTTCGCTCATTGGCAATTTTGTCTTTGATGATTAGATCGCGCAGCGTGAAGCGCTCGCTCAGTATGTCCTTGAGCGTTTGATTCCCTTTTGGAATATCGGTTATGTCTTCAAAGTAATTAGGGTCTTTGCGGTGGTAGTGAGATATTTTCTCGCCGTTTGTCCACACGCCAATAGGCGCACCCGTAGCGTTGCAATAGGAACGGAGTTGATTTTTCCCGTCTTTGAGTTTTGGCTTTTTGAGTTCAACGACGATATAGGCGGTATCGGTGCGGTCTTTGTCAAAAATGACAATATCTGCGCTTTTCTTTTCGCGCCCAAATGTAACGGCATATTCAAAGGCAAGGCGTTTTTTCGGATAACCGTATTGCTTAATGAGCCTTGTTGCGTATAACTGCCTGACAACCTCTTCAGGCTTGAGTTGAATTTCTTTGTCCCTTACTACACAATTTATGAAATGAGTTTCTTTCCCTCTGGCTTCCTTGGTGAAAACCTTTTGTCGTAACGCTTCAATTTCCTCATCTGAGAACAGCGATAAATTGTAGTTGCTGTCCTTAAGAATGGTTTGAATGATGTCTGTTTTTGTCATTACTTCTTATATCTCCGTTTCATAATTTTGTTCGGCTTGCACGGTGTTTGGTTTGCAAATATAACAAGTTATTATACAGACCTGTATATCTTGCTAAAAGCGGAATATAGTAAAACAAATAAGGTTTTCGAAATATGGAAGAACGGATTATAAATTTCACCTAAAGATGCACCCTTCGACTCCACTCAGGATGGTAATGAGCGTCATCTTTATAAGCTTCCGCATACCCTTTTTCGTTATTTACATCCCAACCGAGAAGGGAGAAAAAAGGATCAATAAATTCACGCCGGAGCTGTGTCTCGTTGTATTGGGAGGAACAATACGATTCACGGTTGTTATGGAACCGTTCTGTCAAATCAACGAGTTTTTGAGGTATGGACATTTTCTCCTTGCCATTCAATCTTTATTGGGCATGCCTTTGGGAAAAGGGGCGGCAACATCGCTCTTTTTTACTATTTCCTCAAATATATCCAATAAAACCTCCGCATTTTCCTTGCTGGCGATCTTGTGCAACAATCCATCTATTTGATCATTTCCCATAAGAGTTTTTTTGTTTTTTACTTCGTTATTCGTTTTATATTTTTCTATCCGTTCCAAAACTTTTTGATGTTTTATTAATTGTTGGACATATGCCAGCACCGCCTCTTTATGGCAAGGATAGTTTTTTAGTGAATCAATAATTTTCTTCAGTAATCTGTCTTCTTCGTTTCGCTTGCGTGCAAGTTCTTTTTCCTGTTGTTGAGAAATTACCAGCAGATCATACAGTACATCAACAAATGATGTAATATTTTTCCGAAAACCTTCCTGGTTGCACTGAAGAATTTTAAGGAGTTTTTTTACGTATAATCCTGATTCCTGATTATCTGCCGCTATTGCCAAATGAATCTCCGGTTTTTCAGAAACGGAGGGGGTTTCCGTTTCTCCTGTTTGTTTACCATCTGCAATCAGGCGGTCAATACCCACATTCAATACATTTGCTATTTTCACCAGGTTATTAATATCCGGAATTTTTTCTTTATTGATTCTCGCTATCACTCCCTTGCCTATGCCATTTTTTTCCGCCCAGGCGTAAGGGTGTTTTCCGGCGTAACGTAAGAATCTCTTTTTAAATTCCTTTCCGGATACTATCTGCAATTTGGTAAACCCGCTCATTATAGTAAACGTATTTATTTATGTAATATTACTGGATTTTTTTTATGGTATTATAGTAAAACATATACGGTTTTTGAAATATAAAACGAGTACAAAGAGAAATAACCATGATGGAGTGTTTGCAATGCTATTTCTGCAAAATTTTCGTCTTTTGAAAAATTCCATTAAAATGGTATACTTTCTTTTATTACATAAAAGGCAGATTACCAAATAGTATTTGCTCCCCTGTTAATTTATTCAGTATTTTGAGGAAAATATCGTGAATGAGAAAAACGATGCAGTAAAAAAAATACTCGAAACAGCAATTATGCAAGAAAACAAATCAAAAAAATTCTATTTAAAGGTGCAGGAACAAATACGAAACGAAGATGCTAAACAGCGTTTGAAACACATGGCAAACGCGGAAGAGGAACATGAAGAAATATTAAAATCGTGGTATGAGGATACATACGGGGAAACATTTGATCCTGAAAAAAGTACTTCAGCCCAACATCCGCTTGACACACAGAAATATGAAGCGAATACGTCGCTTATCGATGTGGTGCAGCTTATTGCATCTGCCGAAAACAAAGCATATAACTTTTACAAAAATGCCGCGCGTGAGGCAAGAACGCCGGAAGAAAAAAGATTGTTTGAAAAACTTGCCAGCCTTGAACAGATGCATGCAGACCAATCTTTAACCGAGCTGGACATGCTCTCCAGCGAGGAAATTCATTTTTCAGATGAAGACGTCCCCTGGAAAATATAAAATAAGCACTTACAAAAAAATAACGTATTTTCAGTTTTTATTTTTTAAAGATCAAAAATGATTCTTTACTAGCAACTATTACAGTTAAATATAAAAGGTTTGCAACTATGCCCAGAGATATCCCAGTTGGAAACGGATCATTACTCGTGACTTTCGATTCAAGCTATTTTATTCGGGATTTTTATTTTCCATACGTTGGAAAAGAAAACCATACGAGGGGGTATCCATGCCGGTTTGGGGTATGGACACAAGAAGGGTTTTCATGGATTAATCCAATAGATTGGAAGATGGCTTTGGGATATCTTGATGATACGTTAGTAACTGCAGTGCACGCATACCATGAAAAATTTTGTCTTCAACTCCAGTGCAATGATGTAGTTGATTTTGAGAAAAATATTTATTTACGTAAGATTATAATAAAAAACTTTTCCGATGTTGAAAGAGAAGTGCGTCTTTTTTTTCATCAGGACTTGAGTGTAATGGAGAGTGAAATCGGGGATACAGTATTTTATGATGCAAAGCAAAACTGTCTTATTCATTATAAAGGCTCCCGTTATTTTTTAATTAACTGTTCGGCAGGAGATGTGTGGGGGGTCCGCGAATATGCTACAGGAATAAAACGGCATCAGGGAGCGGAAGGCACATGGCGTGATGCGGAAGATGGAGCCCTGGGAGGCAATCCCATTGCCCAGGGGTCTG
This sequence comes from Candidatus Kuenenia hertensis, assembly GCA_021646465.1. GTDB lineage: Bacteria > Planctomycetota > Brocadiia > Brocadiales > Brocadiaceae > Kuenenia > Kuenenia hertensis. Next base: position 4,210 of record SOET01000034.1, read on the forward strand.
TGGATTCAACAATCGGTGCTTCTCTGAAAATTCCGCCTCACGGAGAATCCGTTGCCTATTATTGGATTGCCGCTGGTAGCACGTATGCTGAAGTAAATTCATTAAACAACATTCTTTTAAGCGAAAAACCTCAGGCCATACTTGACCGCACTGCAAGCTACTGGAAACATTGGGTCAATAAAGAAGAGTTTAACTTTGGAAACCTTCCTCCGGAAGTGATTAATCTCTTTAAACGGAGTTTGTTGGTGCTCAAAACCCAGATTGACAATGGTGGAGCAATCATTGCCGCAAATGATTCGGATATCAGGCAATATGCAAAAGATACTTATAGTTATATGTGGCCGCGGGATGGTGCGTTGGTTGCTTATGCGCTCATGAGCGCTGGCTATACAACTATCTGCAGAAAGTTTTTCGACTTTTGCACGAACGTGGTAGCTCCCTATAATTTTTGTGCAAGTGTTATGATTGAGGATGGTTTTTTACTGCACAAATATAATCCGGACGGCTCGTTCGGCAGTTCATGGCACCCGTGGGTAAGAGGAGAGGAGATACACGTACCTATCCAGGAAGACGAAACGGCACTTCTTCTCTGGGCGATTGGACAATACTATGATATGTATCGAAGAATTGACGTAATACGTCCAATGTATCATTCTTTTATTGAAAAGGCGGCGGATTTTCTTGTCAGTTACAGAGATGACGAAACGGGACTTCCCCTCCCTTCATATGATCTGTGGGAAGAAAGGCGCGGTATTTTATCTTTTACCGTAGCTACGGTATACGGAGGCCTTATGGCTGCATCCAAACTTTCCGAAATATTCAATTACACAGAAAAAACTAAAACATACCGGCAGACTGCGGAACAAATAAAAAAGGCGATTGACCAATACCTTTACAGTGAAAAGCATAATAGATTCTTACGGATGATCGTCCCGAAAAAAGAAGGTGGATTTGAAATAGATGAAACAATTGACGCTAGTCTTTACGCCATGTTTGCCTTTGGTGTTTATCCTCCGGATGATGTTAAAGTGCGGAACACTATGAAGGCAATTGAAGAAGCCTTGTGGGTAAAGACGGAAATAGGCGGAATTGCCCGATACGAAAGAGATTTTTATCAGCGTGTTGGCAGCGATAATTCAATTCCCGGAAATCCATGGATTATTTGCACTATGTGGCTGGCGCAATATTATATTGCAATCGCAAAATCGGTAAAAGACCTTGAGCAGTCAATATACTATTTAAAATGGGTAGTTTCACGCGCACTGCCTTCCGGTGTATTGGCGGAGCAAATTAACCCTTATACCGGAGAGCCGGTATCCGTTTCTCCTTTGACCTGGAGTCATGCTACCGTTGTTCAAACGGTTATGGACTATCTTAAAAAATTACAGGAACTGCATACCTGCGAGCAATGCGGCAGGTCAATATTCCGGCACGAAAGGGACGGCAGGCAACAAATAAGAAAACATCTTTACGGAAGTCTTACCTCTATTGAAGAGCAAGAGGAGGATCACCGGTATTCCGATCATATAAACGTAAAGAAAAATGGAACAATCACCTCTATGGATATCGATCAAAGACAGTGTGTTGGTTGCGGAATTTGCGTAGTAACTTCCGGAGAAAGAATCGTCCTGATACATGACAAGGCAAAGTTTGTTCGGGAAAGAACAGACACATGGGACTTTGAAGAAGGATTTGAAAAGTGTTGTCCGTTGGGGGCTATTAGAGTTAAAAACGAAACATGAAAATCAGACATAAACTGGTAATTATTTTAGCGGTTTTACTGATATCGCTTAACGGTATCGTTGGGTTCTTTATTTACAAACGCACACGGCAGGAATTTGTAAAAGAGATCCGGGAAAAAGCAAGAATGCTGGTGATAGAACTGGAAACGTCAAGAAATTACCTTGCCTCCATCATGGATAAAATAGAAATTAACGAACAAACAACAAAGTTTATTCCCGCCATTGCTACAAATGCCATCAGCAAAAATTTTGCAGAAAAAACAGGATATATCATTAAACAGACGAGCTTAAGGTACCGAAACAAGGAAAACAAACCGGATTCTTTCGAAGAAGAGATACTCAGGAAAATGGAAAAAGACCCAGGCATTGTGGAATACTGGGCAGACGACCTGATAGAGGGGAAAAGAGTGGAACGCTATATTTATCCCTTATATGTAAAGGAAGAGTGTCTTCTGTGCCATGGACCAAAAGAAAAAGCGCCGAAAGTTGTACAAGAGAATTATAATACTGGCTACGATTATAAACTTGGAGAAATAAGAGGAGCTCTCAGTGTTATTATTCCAAAAGAAATAGCTGAACAGCGGTACGCTTCCGCCATTATTTTTTTCATTGTCATTGGTTCCACAAGTATTATGCTGGTGGTTATTATTATATTCTTTACAACAAACAAATTCCTGAAACCCATTGAAAAATTAACCGCTGCTGCCACTACCATTAGAAAAACCGGTGATTTAACGACAAAAGTGGAAATTTCAACCAATGATGAAGTTGGGCAGTTGGGCGAAGCATTTAATGACATGTCAAGCAAGTTAAGATCATCGTATGCCTCGCTGGAACAACGTATTGCAGAGAAAACCGAACATTTACAGAGAGCTGTTTCAGCGCTGAAACGCGCAAATAGAATGAAATCGGAATTTTTAGCCAACATGTCTCATGAACTCCGCACGCCTCTCAACGCGATCATAGGTTTCGCAGAAGTGTTGAAAGATAAACTATGCGGCGATTTAAATGCAGAACAGGAAGATTTTGTTAAAGATATACACAGCAGCGGACAACATCTTCTGCAAATGATTAACGACATATTGGATTTGTCAAAAATTGAAGCCGGTAAAATGGAATTGCAGTATGAAGTATTTCTTCTGCCGGATGCCATCGAAGAAGTATATACTATTTTGAAAGGTCTTGCCAAAAAAAAGCAACTTCATTTGGAAACATTTCTGCATGACGATGTAAAAGATATTGAAGCTGACCGGGTAAAATTCAAACAAATCTTGTACAATCTTCTGTCAAACGCCATAAAATTTACCCCGCAAAACGGCACAATTACAACAAGGGCGTCCATTATAAACGGGAAAATACAGGTTTCAGTATCTGATTCCGGCATAGGGATAAAATCCGAAGAACAAAAAAAAGTATTTAAGGAATTCTGGCAGGCAGATAGCTCGTTTTCCCGAAAATACGAAGGCACAGGGTTAGGACTTGCTCTTACCAAAAGGATTGTCGAGTTGCACAGGGGAAACATTTGGTTTGAAAGTGAATATGGGAAAGGAAGCACATTTTATTTTGCTCTTCCCCTGGCGAAACCGTCGGAAATACCGTCATTGAAGGACAAAGAAGCAAATTTGCACAAATTGTCTGCAACGGCACAAAAATGCAAAACGACTATTTTAGTTATAGAAGATAACCGTATGTCTGCTGATCTCCTGACCGTATATTTAACGAATGCCGGATATAACGTAATTTTGGCGTCAGATGGTAGAGAAGCCGTTGAAAAGGCAAAAAAATATAAACCATGTTTGATTACGCTCGACATCTTATTGCCGGGAATTGATGGTTGGGAGGTCATTTCCAGGCTAAAGAGCGATAAAGACACCGCTCATATACCAGTAATAATCGTTTCAATCGTTGATAATAAAGACCTCGGGTACAGCCTGGGCGCCGCAGAATATCTGATAAAACCCATTGGCAGAAAACAACTCATTGATGCGGTAAATACTGTCGCTCATACCCTGAAGGCAAAAGATAAACCCATGAAAATCCTGGTTGTGGACGATGATGAAAAGGCGGTTAAGTATATAAACACTATTCTGAAGGAAAAAGAATTCACCGTTTTCAAGGCATATGGCGGCGAAGCAGGTATCAATATCGCATTAGAAAAGCATCCTGATATTATCATCTTAGATCTGATGATGCCTGAAGTCAGCGGATTTGACGTCATAGAGAAACTCAAGGCACATCCGGAGGCAAAAGAAATTCCTATTATTATTTGTTCTGCAAAAGATATTACGTCCGAGGAGAAGAGAGAATTAAACGGCAAAATACTGGCCATAATTCAAAAGGGAAGCCATACAAAGGAAGATCTTCTTGAAGCAATTAAGAAAATGGAACAAACGATATGAATAACCGCGGAGGGAGCAATGTATGACGAATAAAAATGTAATGGTAGTAGAAGATAACGAGAAAAACAGAAAGTTAATGCGCGTCGTTCTTAAAGCAAAAGGATATAGCGTCATTGAAGCAACTACCGGCGAGGAAGCGTTAAACTTGTTAAAAGAACAAACGCCTGATATCATTCTTATGGATATTCAGCTTCCCGGGATTGACGGCCTTACGCTGATACGACAAATCAAGGCAGATCCAGGGAAAAAGAATATTCCCATTATTGCGGTAACTGCCCATGCGATGAAAGGGGACGAACAAAAGATTCTGGATTCGGGCTGTGACGCATATGTGAGCAAGCCTGTAGATACAAGAGAATTGCCGGTTATGGTAGAAAAATATTTAAAAAAGTAGGTAGGGTTTCTTACCCGACAATAGAATAATTTGTTGTGTTTTTAACAGAAAGAAAAACATGAGCATTGTACTATGGCAAAAATATTAGTAGCTGATGATATTACACAGAATGTCAAGTTGTTAAGAGTTATCTTAACCTCTGCCAAATACGAAGTCATTGAGGCATACGACGGAGAAGAGGCATTAAATAAGGCAAAAACCGAAGCCCCGGATTTAATTTTACTCGACATAATGATGCCGAAAATTACCGGGTATGAAGTCTGTCAGAAATTACGCGAGGGGGACGCAACAAAAAACCTCCCGATAATAATGATTACTGCTTTACATGAAATGGACGACCGCATTAAAGGGATCGAAGCAGGTGCGGACGACTTTATCAGCAAACCGTTCAATAAAACAGAACTCCTTGCAAGGGTAAAATCATTGCTTCGCGCAAGAACTGCGGTTGCCAGGAGCGAAGAACATGGGATATTAGACGCAATATTGGCAAACGTTGGCGAAGGTGTTGTTGTTGTTGACGGGCAGTGGGAAATCAAAAACATTAATAAGGTTGCCAGAGATCTATTGCGAATTCCTGAAGCGGAACAAAAGGATATCCTTGCATATCTTTCACAAATGGAGATGTCTATGCCCATTGATGTGCTTGCCAATGCACAGGAAAAAGACACGGATTTTCAGATATCCCTTTCTAATAAACAAGCACCGTTAAAAATAAACGCCCGATTAACAAAGGTGTTCGATGCAAACAAAAAGTTATCATCGGGTGTACTGTTTTTGAGGAAACAGTTTTCGTAAGGTCGGGTTTCTTACCCGACAAAATTTTTTTGTAGAGACGCATTGCTGTGCGTCTGTACAGTCTGGTAAGAAACCCGACAGGACACCACAGGGTTTGGGAACAAGTTGTGCTTTGATAGTTTAATAGATTACGCGGAATGGCTACAAATTTTGTTTGATAAAAAGAAACCACATTGTTACTATAATATCCGATTAACTAAAATATAATCGTTCGAAAAGGCAAACCTTGAGCGATCATGGGACGCAAAGTAGAAGGGTCTTTTTGGTTTGAAATACAAAAAGATTGCCTTACTGCCGAAAATGCTTAATCATTTAATAACAGAAACGCCTTGGCGTGAAAATATCTCTGCAAGCATTTTCACACCAAGGCTTTTTTTATTCTGAAGTTGTATCTATTCAGCGTAATTTATAACACACCCCTAAATCCCCTCTAAAAAGAGGGGTGGCAGCGTAGCTGACGGGGGGTGTATTACATGCTGAATAGTTACCTGAAGATTTATATTAATATATTTTCCTTAATATTGATTCTGTAAAACCTAATTATGCCGCAAAAGAACGATGAAAAGAGAACCGCGGTGGATAAATTGTTTGAAGATGGTCTACACAGTCTGAACAAAGAACATCTTTCCAATCTCATTTATACAATAGAACAAGGTTCCAGATCCGTTATCATTACCGACGTTAAGGGCTGCATTGAATATGTCAACCCTTCCTTTTCAAGAATAACCGGATATACTGCAACAGAGGTAATCGGGAAAAATCCGTGCATCTTAAAATCCGGAGAAACTCCATCCGAACAGTACAGGCAACTGTGGGAAACCATTATTTCCGGAAAGGAATGGGAAGGTGAATTTCATAACCGGAAAAAGAATGGAGATCGTTATTGGACCTTTGCTACCATTTCTCCTATAAGAAATACGGAAGGAAATATTGCTCATTTTATTGGAATTCAGAGAGAAATCACCGAACGTAAGCGCAAAGAAGTGCGTTTTAGTGCATTTGTCAAAAATACGGCAGATGCCCTTATTGCAATAGATGAACAGGGCATTGTGGAACTATTTAATCCTGCAGCAGAAAAGATGTTCAGGTATAAAAAAGAAGAAGTTCTTGGAAAAGACGTTAAGATGCTCATGCCGGAATCATACCGCAAAAAACACGAAGATGGGTTAAAGAGATATTTGAGCACCGGAAAGGCCAGCGTCCTTGGTATGGGGCCTGTTGAACTGGAGGCATTACGAAAAGACGGAACAGTTTTTCCCATAGAATTAACGATCGGGGACGCCCGACTGGATGAATATTTTACTTTTATAGGCATCATTCGTGATATTACCGAACGCAAGTGGGCGGAACAGAAATTGATAAACTCTATGGAAGAATTATCCCGTTCCAATGCGGAACTTCAGCAATTTGCCTACGTTGCATCGCACGATTTGCAGGAGCCGCTGCGTATGATTACCAGTTATACCAAATTATTGGAGCGGCGCTATAAAGACAAACTGGATTTCAACGCAAATGAGTATATAGCGTATGCCGTGGATGGAGCAATGCGGATGCAGCAGCTCATCAATGACCTGCTTGCATATTCGCGTGTAACTTCCCGCGGCAAGGAATTTGAACCCGTTAATTGCACAGAAGTTTTAGACCGGGTTATCAAAAACCTGAAAGTTGCCATTGAAGAAAGTAACGCAATAATAACCCATGATACCTTGCCTGTGGTCATGGCAGATATGTCACAGCTTACCCAACTATTTCAAAACCTTATTGGGAATGCCGTAAAATTCAGGGGAGCGGCGCCGCCCCGTGTACATATTTCTGCCGAACAGAAAAAAAGGGAATGGATATTCTCTGTTACTGATAATGGTATTGGAATAGATCCGCAGTATTATGACCGTATCTTTGTTGTTTTCCAGAGATTACACGGCAAAGAGGACTATCCCGGTTCCGGGATAGGGCTTTCTATCTGTAAAAAGATTGTGGAGCGGCATTCCGGCAGAATCTGGTTAAAGTCAGAACCGGGAAGCGGCGCTACATTTTATTTTTCATTACCCGTTAGAAATTAATTCATGGAGATATTTAGATATGCATACGACGACAAATGCCAGGCCGGTTGAAATTCTGCTGGTTGAAGATAATCCTGGCGACGTTCGCCTGACGGAAGAAGCCCTGAAGGAAAGCAAGTTGTACAACAATCTCACGGTAGTAGCCGATGGTGTTGAAGCAATGAGTTGCCTCCGTAAAGAAGGCAAATACGCTGATGTGCCACGTCCCGATATTATCCTGCTGGATTTGAATCTGCCAAAGAAGGATGGCCGTGAGGTGCTGGCGGAAATCAAAAACGATGAAAAGCTGAAATTTATTCCGATTGTAATTCTCACAACCTCAAGTAATGAAGAAGATATACTCAAGTCGTACGGACTCCATGCAAATTGTTACGTAACCAAACCCGTTGACTTTGATGAATTCATAAAAATTGTGCAGGCCGTACATAACTTTTGGTTTAGTATTGTAAAATTGCCTTCGGAGTCGGAATAAACGGCATTTAATATAATATGAAAGATAAAAAAAAGATACTTTTGGTAGAAGACAATCCGGGCGATGTTCTCCTGGTCAGGGAAATGCTGGGCGATATACAAAGCATATCGTTCAATCTGGAATGTACCGACCGTCTTTCTTCGGCGATGGAGAAGCTGAAGAGAGAACACATAGATATTATCCTCCTGGATCTTTCCCTGCCTGACAGCCAGGGATTGAAAACATTTTGTACGATGCAGGCACATGCTTCCAAGATACCAATTGTCGTATTAAGTGGTCTCGGTGACGAAGAAATTGCAGTTGAAGCATTGAAGAAAGGGGCGCAGGATTACCTGATTAAAGGAAAAATAGATGGTGATTTACTTGCGCGAACCATGCGCTATTCCATAGAACGCAAGCAGATCGAATTAGAACTGCAGGATGGAAAACAGCGATATAAGCGGCTTGTGGAAATGTTACCCGATATTATTTATAGAATTGATGCGAATGGTTATTTTACCTTTGTAAATGAAGCGGTACGGGTTTTTGGTTATCAGCCGGAGGAACTGATCGGCAAGCATTTCAGCGAGTTGATACACCCGGAGGATATCAAAAAAGTAAGCCGTGCTGAAGTACTGTTGGGATATTCCGGGAAAGCGGAAAACGACCAGCCTCCGCCTAAATTGTTTGATGAAAGAAGGACCGGGCCGAGAAAGACAACCGGTTTGCAGATAAGGATAAAATCAAAGGAATCCCGGGAGTATATGGAGTACACCATTCAGGTGATAAAATGGCCTAAGAAACAGGAAAAGATTATCGAGGTGAACGCTGCGGGCTATTATGATACTGATGTTATGAAAAGCGACAAGCAATTCATCGGAACCGTTGGTGTGATAAGAGATATTACCGTGAGCAAGCACGCAGAAGAAATGATCTGCACATTGTCTCTGGCCGTTGAACAAAGCCCAACGATGATTGTTGTTACTGATATAAAAGGCCACATTGATTATGTCAATCCGAAGTTCAGCAAAGTAACATGTTTTGAACCGTCAGAAGTTATCGGAAAAAATCTGATGGATGTCATAAGGCCGGAAGGATCGCAATCAAAAGAGGGCAAAACTCTTTGGGAAACAATTGCCTTAAAAGGAGAATGGAAGGAAGAGTTTTCCAGCAGGAAAAAACAAGGAGAACCTTTTTGGATGTCCCTGTCTCTTTCTTCTATTAAGAACAATGAGGGAGTCGTTACCCATTATCTCGCAATCATGGAGGACATTACCGAACATAAACAGGCGGAAGAAAGAATCCATTATCTGGCGTATTATGATTCATTGACCTCTTTGCCGAACAGGGAATTGTTTCGCGACCGCCTTAATATGGCAATAATACATGCACATCGCAAAAAGCAGATGCTGGCCGCAGCATTTATTGATATAGACAGATTCAAAAAAGTTAATGATACCTTAGGTCATGATACCGGAGACCGCCTGCTGAAGATAATTGCGGATAGGATAAAAAGCTGCATACGCGAAGAAGACACACTGAGCCGCCAGGGTGGAGACGAATTTGTATTATTATTGCCGGAAATTAATAGGATGGAAGATGTTAATGATGTCATACAAAGAATTTTAAGGAAAGTCAAGGACCCGGTAATTATTGGTGAATATGAACTCCGTATCAGCGCCAGCATTGGAATTGCTTTATACCCGGATGACGGTACGACTGCGGAAACCTTACTGAAAAATGCCGACTCTGCAATGTATATTTCAAAGGAAAGCGGAAGGGATAACAACCATTTTTACTCTTCAACTATGCAGGAGAAGGCTTACGAGCAACTTATAGAAGAAATGAATCTTCGCCGCGCACTGGAAAACAGGGAATTTTTGATATACTATCAACCCCAGGTGAATATTACCACAGGGCAAATAATCGGTATGGAAGCACTCCTGCGCTGGAAACATCCTAAGAAGGGACTGATTTCTCCTGCAGAATTTATACCCCTGGCAGAAGATACAGGGCAAATTGTGCCCATCGATTTTTGGGTGCTGCGCACTGCCTGTGAACAGGGCATGGCGTGGCAAAAAGCGGGTCTTCCGTCTGTACCCATAGCGGTGAACATTTCAGGACACACCTTTGGGCGTGAAAACCTGATAGAATTTGTGCATGACGTCTTAGGCAAAACCAATATGTCCCCCAATACACTCGATCTTGAGATCACAGAAGGTATCGCCATCCAGAATCTGCAAACTACCATTTACAAATTGAACAAACTGAAAAACCTCGGGATTCAGATCACTATTGACGATTTTGGTACAGGCTTTTCTTCTTTAAGCTATCTCAGCAAATTTCCTATACAAAAACTCAAGATTGGCATGACATTTATACATGATTTACATAAAGACCCGACTAATTCGGCAATTGTAAAGGCGGTTATCTCCATGGCCAAAAGCCTTAAACTTACGGTAATTGCCGAAGGCGTAGAGACGAACGAACAATTCGAATTTCTCAGAGGGCTGGAATGTGATCAATTTCAGGGTTATCTTTGCAGCAAAGCAATAACGGTGGAAGAGATGGGGTGTTTTTTGGCGAAGAATGCCGGTAAATAAAAGCATGCATATTCACCACGAATTTCATTCTCGTGCTGTCAGGAGCAAACTCCTGTCACCACAGTTCAATCAGTTTTCGTACTGTCAGGAGTTTCCTCCTGACAGCAACCCGGGCCGCACCAAGGCGTCAGGAGTTACCTCCTGACGCCACTGTTAAATTCTCCTGGGGAAATCGTATTAGGGGAAATACTTCCCATTTCAAATATTCCGATGAAGGTGAGCCGCAAATGACCGATGTGTCCGGACAAATTATCGTCCTGAAGGGTCAGGGGCTGAGGTTGGCTTATAGCAATTTGGAAACCGCAACGGCTATGCTTGTACATCCGGCTACAATTGCAAAGATTTTTAAGAGAAGGTCTGCTTGTCCGGCTTTTATATGAAGGTCTATATTGTCCGTTACCTTGAGTATGGTATCTATCTTTTTTTCTATGATGTTCATTTTGTTTTCAAAAGTATGCAACGAATCTTTCTGCTTATCATTCATGGTCAGTATTTTATCAAAATAAATTGGCAAAATAAAACAAAATAAAGTATGTGAAAACACACAAAAAGTAAATATAATTGGATTGATGAGTTCGCTTTGTTTAACCTTTTTTAAAAAAGTTTGTGAACAGGCAGGTTTTTAATTCCCTACATATCGCTTTCTGTAACAATTCACCCACCCCTAAATCCCCTCCCAAGAGGGGACTTTTTGTATTCCCCTCTTGAGAGGGGCCAGGGGTGTGTCCTTTTCAAATATCGGGAAAGTCCGGAAGGGGTGAACTGTTACCGCTTTCTAAAGTAAAACGGCAATGATGCAGCTATAGCGAGGGCTGTTGCGCCGATTACTTTTAGTTCTACATGGTAAAGCAACCATCCGCAAATAATAAGCGCAAGTATGGGAATACAGTATCCGCCTGGCACTTTATACCCCCTTTTCCACTCCGGGTTTTTTTTTCTCAACGCAATTACTGCCAGGCAGGTAGGAATGTATTGCAATATGCTTACCATGACACTCGCTGCAATTAAATAGCGAAAACTTCCTGTCAGGCTTAATAACAAGGTGAGAGCCGTGTTTGCGATTATTGCCAAATAAGGGGTATGATATTTCCGGTGTATCTTTGCGAAGATGGGTGGAAAGAATCCATCTGCTGACAGTACGTAAAGGCTGCGGGGGCTGGTGAGCGCAATTCCTGCGTTAATTCCCCCGATAGAAAGCAAAGCCCCTAATCCGATAATAACCCCCCCTGCCGGTCCCATAAAATAAAAAGCGGCATCTGCCAGTGGTTTGTCGGATTCTGACAATTGGGGATATGTCCCCATAGCAACATATTGTATTGCTATATACAGAAATGTTACAATTATAAATATAGTGATAATAATACGCGGGAGATGTTTTTGCGGATTTCTCATTTCTCCTGCCGGCACCACTAAAAACTCAAATCCCGTATAGGCATAAAGCGCCAATGTAGTTGCCATACTAAAATTTCCACCATTATGTAATTGGTTGAAATTTTCCCTTTTCACAAAAAATACTCCGACAAAAATAAAAATGAGCAGCGAAAGAAATTTTCCCACAGAGAAAAAATTTATACTCCTCGCGCCGGGTTTTACCCCGTAATAATTAATCCCGCTTAACCCGAGCACCAGCACCGTCACAATAACCTTGCTTAACCATTCTTTGTCTTTTGTTAAAAAATAGTTACAATATAATCCAAAACCGCTGGCGACAGATGCCCATCCTATGATAGAGGCCAGCCACATTATCCAGCCCACCAAAAAACCTGCAAACGGACCAAAGGTGTCTTTAGTATAAAGATACGCTCCTCCTGTTTCATCATACATACTCCCCAGTTCCGCAAAGCACAAAGCGACCGCAAAACAAAGCATCCCGCATACAGGAAAAACCAATAAAGAACCCATTCCGACCAAATTGTTTAGTTGCCCAGCCAGTAAAAAAATACCGGCTCCAACGACACAATTAAATCCCATGCAGGCAACATCAAAGAAGCTAAGCGCCCTTGTGAGCAGGTAATGTTCTTTCATATCTGCTTTTTTCTGTATGTCCATAATTTCGGATTGACGATTGACGAATGTTTGTTACTCTATATAATTACATAATTAATTTATAACAGTTTGGTTTCGAAAGAATTATACATACCTTATACAACATCATAACAAAAGAAAAGGATTATTTATGACATTAGGAAGCAAGTATTTTACAGGCATCTCCCTTACGTGTTTATTTCTTTTATATTCCATTATCGGGTGCGGTAAAACTGAAACAGATGCGCCGCCTCCTGTTGTTGTTCAGCAAAAAGCACCTTCTATGCACGGGGGAGTGCCATCCATGCATGGCACCGCAAAGCTGGACAAAGAAATAGAAGCAGCCAAAGCGGACGTTGAAGCAAATCAGAATGATCCGGTTGTTCATTACAAATTAGCCGTTCTTCTTGAAAAGAAAGGAATGCTTGACGAAGCGTTGGATTCATACAAAAAGGCTGCGGATATCAATCCTTCATCAGAGGAAACTCTTGTCGGGCAAGGCAAAGTATTAAATAAAAAAGGGCGATCTGATGAGGCAATTTCCGTATTCGAAAAGGTGCTTAACCTAAATCCTTATAACGCCGAAGCACACGAAGGATTAGGTCTCGTATACGTCCACAAGGGGAATCATGAGGAGGCAATTAAGTTTTTTAACAGAGCTGTCGCACTGAATCCCGGTCTTGTTGAATCACGATATAATCTGGGCATTCTTTATGCAAAAAACGAGCAATTTGAGAAGGCTATCGTAGAGTGGTCAAAGGCCCTGGATATTAACCCGAAAAAAACAGAAATCCATTACAATCTCGGAATTGCTTATACCAAATTAGGAAAATTAGATGACGCCATTGCGGTGTGGCAAAACGCACTGGAAAATACCCAGGAAACGTCAAGTTTTCTCTATCTGATCGGGCTTATTTACAAAGAAAAAGGCGATCTTAAAAGCGCGGAAACCTTTCTTAACAAAGCGCTTGAAGTCGATCCTGAATTTTACGACGTACATAAAGTGCTTGAGGAACTTTATCGTTCGCAGGGATTGTATAGCGAAGCAGACCGCCATGCCGAGATTTACAAAAGCCAGGCCAGCCCTCACCATTAATGCCCAATGTTAACGGAATTTTTACGATTGCAGGGAAAAAACACAAAGAAGATTGTTGGGCTTATGTCCGGGACATCTGCTGATGGGATAGACGCCTGCCTCGCAGAAATTTCCGGAAACGGAGTAAATACCGAAGCAAAAATCCTTGCATTTGCCACATATCCCTATCACGAAAAAATCCGTAACGCTATTCTGGAAGCGAGCAACCCCCTTACTGGTACAGTAGAAAAAATCTGCCAATTGAATTTCTCACTTGGAAAACTATTTGCAGATGCGGTAAAACGCATTGCAAAGGAATCCGGGATTTCTCTCTTTGATATTGACCTTATCGGTTCGCACGGGCAAACTATTTATCATATGCCTTATTCCTCCGCTGATTCCCCTGTATGTAATATATCGAATGGTATTGCTCCTATTGGTTCAACGCTTCAAATCGGAGAACCTTCTGTTATTGCTCAGGATGCGGGAATTACCACAGTGGCGGATTTTCGCCCAGGAGACATAGCTGCCGGAGGCCAGGGGGCGCCCCTTGTGTCATACATGGACTTTATTCTTTTCATGAATCAGAAAAAAGGGCGCGCATTACAAAATATCGGGGGTATTGCAAACGTTACGTTTTTGCCCGAAAATTGCACTATCAATGAGGTAATTGCCTTTGATACCGGCCCTGGCAATATGGTAATTGACAGAATAACAGAACGTATCACAAATAACGCTTTACACTTTGATAGAGATGGAATGCTTGCCGCTCAGGGAAAGACGGATAACGCACTCCTGTTGAATCTGCAAAAACATCCTTTTTTATCAAAGCCTCCTCCAAAAACTACGGGACGCGAGGAATTTGGCGTTCAGTACGCGGATAAGATATCCAACGATGCTGCTAAATCAGGCATAAATAATCTTGATATCCTTACAACTGTTACCGAATTTACCGCATGCACAATAGCGGAGAGCTATAAGCAATGGATATTAAACAAACATCGTATATCGGAAGTAATTCTTTCGGGAGGAGGTTGCCACAACAAAACACTTTTAAAATATATTGCGCAACACCTTGATCCTTCGATCAGTGTGTGTTCTATCGATATGTTTGGTATTCCTTCTGATTCCAAAGAAGCCCTTGCCTTTGCCATCCTTGCAAACGAAACAATATCAGGAAATGCCAACAACATTCCTAATGCAACAGGAGCGAAGGAGCAGGTAATTTTGGGGAAAATTATACCGGGCAAATACAGAAAATAATTACAAAAATGGAGGAGTAAATGGAAAACAATAACGAATGGATTGCAATTAGAGAGGATGGAAAGGAAGGCATCAGAGAGTTATCCAATGTGCTTTCAGGAGCCGATATAGAATCGAGGGTAACGATTGCGCCGGGCTGTAGTACGGGAAAATGCGGATGCAAATACCTCCTTTTAGTTACAAGAAAAGACGCACAGGCTGCCCATGCCTGTATAGAAGAGTTTCATGTCGGGAAATATCCTGAAATCAAAACTTCACAGGAGTGGGAAGCGGAGGGAAAATGTCCTGCATGTGGTTACTGTGTCGGGGAGGATGCCAAAGAGTGTCCGGATTGCGGGCTGTTACTTATTATTGAAGGATAGCCTTTATTTTACGATCAACTTTTACATCAAACATACCGTCATAATGATGATGAAAAAAATGATAAAATGACTGGTAAATCATAAATGGTATTGATGGGTTTATTGTTGATGGTATTTAAATGATTATAGTAACAATTACTTACATGTAGAATTTGTTTCTAGACTTAGCTTAACTGAAATCCTCTTTCATTAAATACCCTGAAACAAGCGTCTACTACATCTGCATCATAGATTATTCCTTTGTTTACCGTTATTTCCAACAGGGCTTTTTTTAGTGACCAGGAAGGTCGGTGTGGCCTTTCCGAAACCATGGCTTCTACAGTATCTGCGACTTTTAAAACCCTGGCCTCTTTTAAGATTTTATCACCCGAAATTCCTGAGGGATAACCGGAACCATCCATTGATTCGTGATGTTGAAGCACAATAGTAGCGACAGGTATTGGAAAATCTATGTCTTTCAGGACATCGTGTCCAATTTCTGGATGATGCTTTATAATACTAAATTCAGCTTCTGACAAGCGGTATGGTTTGCTGAGAATATCATAAGGGACATTGAGGTTGCCTATATCATGAAGTAATCCGCTTATGTTAACAGCTTCGATCTGCTCTTCCGAGAAATACATTTCTATCGCAATTGCAACTGCCAGTTTGGTAACGCGTTTTTGATGGCCAGCAAGGTGTGGATTCCTTTCTTCTACTGCATTGGCCAGAGAACGAATTGTTTCCATTAAACCACCATGAAGTTTCTTTATATTATCTGTAAGTATTTTTTCTAAATACTCGGTGTTGGCTATTTCATATTTTAATTCTTTACAAGCCTGTACCATTGCTTCCGTGTGATTAATAATACCGACTCCTGTTTCTATTTTATTATGATCCCCTCCCTGTCGTTCCTGCGCAACATTGCGCATTATCCCAACAATGCCAGCAAGCTTACCCTTTTCATCGCAGTATGGAATTCTCTTGGTACGAAAGACCATCGTTTTTTCATTGATAACGACGACTTCATCAAATTCCTGTATTATCTCTTTTGAAGCAACGGTCTTCAGGTCGTTTTCCATAAACATGTTTGCAACTCCCTCCGGAAACAAATCTGTATCTTTTTTCCCGATAATTTCACTTTCGGAATTAAGGACAAGTTTGGAAAAAGCACTGTTCACCATCAGGTAACGGAAAAAAGAATCTTTTACATAAACAATATCATGGTATCCCTCAACAAGCGCCTTTATAAGACCATAATGATCTGTATGCCTTAAATCCATTTTAAAATGCAACATTTAAGACCTCTTTTGTATATTAAATTTTTCGGATACCGTCTATAACACCCTGAGGTTGTTATTGAATCAAGTGGGAAAAAACGTATCGGGTTTAATCTATAGAGAGTGTTAAGTGGTCAACAGAGTATCAAATTGGAACGAGGAATACAAGAATTTGTTTGTATACACAAATTTTATTTTACTCGTGAAAAAATTACATTTAAGGGCAGGAAATACAGAGAAAAATGTCTTGCTTGACGTATAGGGATTTCGATCTGTTCGTGTAGTAGCAAGGCGCGCCTTGCTACTACAACATCATTGAAAGTCACCGCATGCCTAATTAATCTGGTATTTCCCGACATCGAAGCCCGAGGCTTTTTATGAGTATTGCAAAATGCAAAGTTCAATAAGATTTTTAAAATAAACATTTGCGGAGCTTTTTTTGTTGGCGGCAAAACCATTATTTCTTATAATGCAGCCAAAATTTACAACGGCACCATATTTGCTTTCCAAAAAATATATTTGACAACTGAAGAAGAAGTAAATTCTATTATCCTCTTTTTACAATAAACAGGGAATAATCTATAAATGGACATACTCTGTGAAAAAACTTAAACTCTCAAAACACTCCACTACAAATAATAAAAAGCACAACATTCTTATCGTTGACGATAATGATGATAACCGTGTTTTGTTAAAAACGTTATTAAAGGGACACGGATATAATCCCACAACAGCGCAGAATGGAAAAGACGCCATCAAAAAGATGAATGAAAAGGGTTTTGACCTTATCATTTCAGACATACTCATGCCGGTTATGGATGGATTCAAGTTTTGTCAGACGGTAAAAGAAAACCTTAACAGCAGAAATATTCCCTTTATCTTTTATTCAGCCGCATACAAACGCAAAGAAGATGGAGAATTCGCATTCAAAATAGGAGCGAATAAATTCATCAGAAAACCAATTGAACCAAAAAAGTTTCTCCGTGTTATAAATGATGTTCTGAATGAATTTGAAAATGGCAAGATAAATTTAAATAAAACAACATTATCCGATAAGGATGAAATTAAGGATATTTATACAGAACGTATATCATATCAGCTTATTCATAAAGAAAATGAATTGCATAAAAATGAAGAAAAACTGCATACGATCATTAACACCGTAAATGATGCCATAATTTTGATAAATAACAATGGCATTGTTACGTATGCAAATAATACCACAGAGAAAATTTTTGGTTATTCAAAGAACGAGTTAATCGGGCGGAAATTACATAAGACAATAATACCGAAAAGATATGTCAAAGAACATTTAGAAGGTATGAAACAATTCAAAAAAACAGGAAAGGGTAATATTATAGGGAAGATAACAGAGGTATATGCAACAAGGAAAGACAAAAGTGAACTTCCGGTAGAACTCTCGCTTTCCGCATTCAAAATCCATAATAAATGGCATGTGGTAAGTGTTATAAGGGATATTACACCCCGTAAGATGGCAGACGCTTTACTGAAGCAAAGTATGGAAACCCTCCAGAAGTCATTCGGCGGAATGATAAATGCGTTATCTCATATGGCAGAAACCAGAGATCAATATACGGCTGGCCATCAACGGCGCGTAACGGAGCTTGCCCGTACTATTGCCATTGAAATGGGTATCTCTCCGGAACAAACAGATGGTCTATACTTAGGCGGGCTCATTCACGATATAGGAAAAATTTGTGTGCCTGCTGAAATCCTCAGCAAACCAGACAAACTCACTAAAATAGAATATCAAATTATTCAAAACCATCCTCAGGTAGGCTTCGATATTTTAAAAAAAATTGAGTTCCCGTGGCCGATTGCCCGGATTATACAACAACATCATGAACGCATGGATGGTTCCGGATACCCTAATCACTTATCTAATAATGAAATTCTTTATGAAGCAAAGGTTATTGGTGTCGCGGATACGGTTGAAGCAGTTGCTTTCCACAGGCCATATCGTCCTGCTCTTGGACTTGAAAAGGCGCTTGAAATTATTACAAATGGATGTGGCACAGTCTTTGATTCTGCTATTGTAAATAGCTGCGTCAAACTCTTCAAAAAAAAGCAATATGCATGGGGATAGACTTTGCAAAAGGACTATCTTAAGATTGTTATTTTCAATCATTAATTATGAACGTAGATAATTTTTTTATCGGATATTACTATGAAAATAGGCATTTTAACAAGTGGCGGTGACGCTCCGGGAATGAATGCAGCGATAAGAGCGATTGTTCGTTCGTCAAATCAACTGGAGTGGGATACCTATGGTATTTTTTACGGCTTTCACGGATTATGTGAAAAAGATATCACGGGTAGCCTGAATAATTTCAAAGAATTACATCCAAGAGATGTTTCCCAGGTTTTAGGGAGGGGGGGAACGTTTTTAAAGAGTGCGCGATATCCTAAGTTTCAATGTGAAGACACAAGGAAAACTGCATTGCAAAATCTGCATGCCCTTGAAATAAAATGTTTAGTAATAATCGGAGGGGATGGGTCTTTTCGGGGGGCACAGGCCCTTTACCAAACAAACCTGGACTATGAAATTTTGAATGATTTTCGTATTGTTTGTGTCCCTGCAACGATTGACAATGATATCCCATGCACAAAATATTCAATTGGGGCAGATACTGCCCTCAATACCGCAATGGAATGTATTGACAAGATACGCGATACTGCCTGTTCCCATAAAAGAGTATTTTTGGTTCAGGTTATGGGAAGAGATTGTGATTATCTTCCTTATATGAATGGAATTACTTCCGGTGCGCATATAGTTTTAGGTTCGCATGATACAGCCGATATAAGGACTATTTCTCAGAGTATTATTGAAGGATTAAGCGTGGGAAAAGATTTTGTAGTAATTATTATCGCAGAAGGGCTGCAAAAGATTAAATCTGGCAATTCAGGAGAAATTCTCAATATTCGGGATGAAAAATACAGCCAGTTTACCGCTTCTGAAATGGTACGAAGGGAACTCATAAGCACTTTGTCTGAGGAATTTAAAGATAGAATACGACCTATTGTCCTTGGACATATCCAAAGAGGCGGGAATCCTTCTGTCTTTGACCGTGTTTTGGCAACTCGGTTTGGGGTTGCGGCAATAAAAACACTTGACTTATGGGACGATCAAATCAATAAGCAACCTGTCATGCTTGCCCTTCAAAATGACGGCGAAACAAATGATAAAATTGTCTCTCTGTTGCTACAACAGGTACTTGACAAACCAACTCTTACGGCAAACAGAAAGTACCAGTTCTTAAACCAGTTAGTTATCCGCGGTGTACAATACACACATGCAAAATGGCCGGAGGAATTATAACCCTCATTTTAAAACATAACTCTTTTTAAATTTCATAATTGCAAATTATTTTGTATTAGATTACAATCCTTTTTGCATAACAACATTTTTCTTCGAAAGTGTTCCAATAAAATAAAATCATATAACTTAGAGAGACGTTACTTGAGACTGTTGCCAAAATTCTCTCCACTACTATTAATTAGTTTTATAGTATTGCGATCTCTTTGTGGATTCTGCGAAGAAGTAGCCACAAATATCATCACAAGTGAAGCGGAAAAAAGCACCTTTGCGTCCGGTATTGCAAACTTCATGGAAGATCTCTCCGAATTACATGATAACATCCAAATCGGACCGGTGGCAATAAAACCTTCATACCAGGTAAATGAAATCTTTGATGACAACACATTTGACGCCCCTCAAGACGAGGTTGAAGATTTTTATACCCTGCACAAAACGAGAATTGTGCTAGAGACGCCTTTTTACGATTTTATAAAAACAAACCTCGACTATAAAATCGATATTTTTGATTATGAGCATGTGCAGGAAAGGGACCACGTTAACCAATCATTGGCAGGTACCGTTGAATTTAACTTTGCGAACGATTTTAATTTGAAGTTCATGGATCAAATTAGAAGGCATGTGATACCTCCCGGTTATCAAAGAAGGTTTGGCGAAGATATTGTAGATATTGACATTCCTATAGAAGATCAGGGGATAAATGTTTTTAGAGACCGAAGAGATATCACCTCAAATATTGCCAGGGCTGATATAGACTTCCCTGATTTTTTCACGTATCTTGATTTTTCACTTCACTATTTTAATCGTGATGTAAGCTATCAAAGAAGTGAATTTAACCAGAACGATTTCAACCGCGATACCGTTGGCGCTAATTTTGAATATCAAAGTCCTTTTTTCCCTATTACGGTTACTTCAGGATTTGATTATTCTATCATTCAGTATAATAACGATAAAGACAGAGACAACATATTAAAAGAAATACCCTTTGATGTGACATGGAATATAGATAAAAGAAACGAAATATATTTAACGACAAAATACAAAATTACTGATTACAGAAAAAACAGCCGCTATGAAAATTTTGAGGGATGGGAAGTACTACTGGGAAACCGTTACGACATAAGCCCTCTCTCCTCGATAGAAATATACGGCGGAAGAAGTATAATCGAAGAACGTAAGATAGACAATAATTCTTATTTTGATACAAAAATTGGGATAAAGTATACGAGAGAACTTAAGCGCTTCACAGGGTATCTTGATATTGAATATTTCAACCTGGATTTTTTTGAAACAAACGAGCAACTGGGAGGAATTGAAAGGGTTGACGGCTTTACCATCGATTTTAATGTAAAATATAATTTTCAAGAGTGGTGGTTTGCTGAATTTGATTATGGGTATAACCGCCAGGACAATACCTTTAGTTCCGGCGACCTCACAAAAAACACCGTATCTTTGGGGTTAGGGATGAATTTTTAATTTTCGTTTGAAAGACAAAAAAAGAGATTACATCTTTTGCTGCAATCCATTTTTTTAAGTATTTTGTAATCTTTGTTTAAGAAAATGTAATATTTCTTCCGCTGCGCGTTCAGATGCCCCTGGTTTTCCAATCTCCTCCATAAGTGAGCGTAAGTTGCCTATACACGTGTCCCTTTTTTGACTATTCAACAGTAATGGTATTACCTGATTGGCCAATTGGGTACAATTATTCCCGCACATGAGTGTTTCCGGAACAATCATTTTGTTTGCCAGTTTATTTACCAGCCCAATATAAGGGGTTGTAATGAACGGCTTGGCAATAAAATAGGCAAAAGGAGATATTTTATACACAATAAGCATTGGTTTATGGTAATAAGCGATTTGCAGCGTAACGGTTCCCGCTCCGGCGAGACAGATATCGGAAGATTGGATTATTGTATGGACGTTGCCAACGATAATTTCGCAAGGGACATGAGATCCTTCTACTATTGAACTGATAAGGGAGAAATACTGTTCACTGTTACAGGAAACGAGGATTTTTAGGGAAGGGACTGTTTGTTTTATTTGCCTTGCCGTCTTAAGCAATATTGGCAACAATCGGATAATTTCCTGTTTTCTGCTTCCGGGAAGGAGGGAAACAATAGACTCCCCCTCTTGTTTTTCTTTCTTTGGGAGTTGATTATTGTTGCGATGTTCTTTGTCTATTTCATCAAACAAGGGATGTCCTACATACGTGACGGGCAGACCTGATTTTTCATAAAAAGATTTTTCAAATGGATAAATGACGATTAAGGTATCGACAAGTTTCCTTAATTTTTTTATTCGCCATGGTCCGTGAGCCCATAATTGCGGACTAATGTAATAAATTACCGGTATTTTCAGCTTTTTTGACGCCCTGGCAAGTTGAAAATTGAAACCGCAATAATCGATTAGAATAACAGCACAAGGTGTTTCCTGTTGAAAAAAGTGAACGCAATTCTTTTTCATGTGCAAAAATGTGGTTAATTCTGTTAAGACATGAAGCCACATGAGTGATTTTGTTGTCATGTCATAAAGGCTGTGTAAGCCCGCTTCATTCATTCGTTCTTTTCCCAAGCCATAAAATGTGATATTGGGATTTTTCTTGAGCAGGCAACGCATCAGATTTGCACCGTGTATATCTCCGGAGGAATCTCCCGCACTGATAAACATTTTGTAATTATTCATGCGATTGAAAATTCTTCATGCTTAAAAAGTTATATTTTAAATATAAATGACAATTACTTTACTAAGGTATATACCGAAATTTATTAGTAAAAATACAGGCGTGAGAAGCCATACGAATACCATAATAAAAGAGGTATCTGTGCAAAATAAACCATAGTGCACATCTAAGGCAAAGAGTATAAGGCACAGAATGGGGAATAGAAGAAAAATTGTTATTATTCCATAAAAAAGAGCAGGCGAGGCGTAATAAAGTAATGATAGGGAAAGATAGGTGTTGCATGCATAAAAGAGGATTAACGCAAATGAGAACAACTTAGTTTGCGCGAAAAAATAGCTAAATGCAGAGATGATTAGTAAAAAACAAGCTATTATTAATAACAACCCAATTGACACGCCATCTTCCAGTCGTATATATACGGATAAAAATCATAGTTATTGAAAAACCTATATAACGCCTCTTCTTTTTTTCATTTTGTCATTTCAAT
Organism: Candidatus Kuenenia hertensis; assembly: GCA_021646465.1. Lineage (GTDB taxonomy): Bacteria > Planctomycetota > Brocadiia > Brocadiales > Brocadiaceae > Kuenenia > Kuenenia hertensis. Next base: position 27,142 of record SOET01000034.1, read on the forward strand.
TTTATTTTAAACTGGTATATTTTCAAGGGTATTATTTAAAGAACTATAAGACGCGCTTTTTGTGTGATGCAGATTTACATAAATCAAATTGCTCTGTTAGCTTGACAACATATTTTTATTGTGTTAGTATTTTTTTAATTTTAAATTTTTATTGGCAGGAATGGACAGATTTTTAACATAGATAATCTAATCATAACAATACCCACAATTCTTTATGCGTTAACAATACATGAATTTTTTCATGGTTGGATGGCAAATAAGTGTGGTGATCCGACAGCGAGACTCCAGGGCAGATTAACGTTAAACCCGCTTGCTCATATTGATATTATGGGTGCGTTGTGTTTTGTTTTTGCCCATTTTGGGTGGGGAAAACCTGTTCCCATAAATCCCAATAATTTCAGAAATCCACGCCGGGATAATATAATTGTTTCATTTGCCGGTCCTGCCTCAAATTTCGTTTCGGCGTTTTTATTTGGAATAGCATTTCAAGTGTTGCGCAATATCCCCCTGCCGTCAAATCTTTCTATGGTGGTATTTAATTTATTAATTACAGGGATTATTGTAAACCTGTCTTTAGCGTTTTTTAATATGATCCCGATTTTCCCACTAGATGGTTCACATATCCTGGAAGGCCTGTTGCCGTATCACCTGTCTGTGCGGTACAAGGAAATAGAACGCTATGGTCCTTTTATCTTGTTAGGACTTATTGTTATGGGCAATTTTTCCGGTGTTTCCATTCTTGGCATGGTGCTTGGTCCACCGATAAATTTTTTCCTGAAACTTTTCTCCGGCTTATCTTAAAAGTACGGACAAATTATTTTTAATGAAGCGAAGCGCCGGAGAAAAATCAGAAACTTTATAAGCGTAAGTTATATGGGAATAGCTAATAATTATAAAGTAGATTTGGATGTTTATAATGGACCGGTTGATTTGCTCCTTTATCTGATTAAAAAGGAGGAAGTAAATATATATGACATTCCCATTTCCCGGATTACAGAACAATATTTGCAATATGTGGATGCGTTGCAATCGCTTGATATGAACAATATTGGCGATTTTTTGATAATGGCCGCAACATTGATGTATATTAAGTCGTATATGCTCCTTCCAAAGACGGAAATGAAAGATGAGGATGAAATTGAAGATCCAAGAACTTCTTTGGTAAAACAACTGTTAGAATATAAGAAATACAAGGAAACTTCTATTGCCTTGTCTATGAAGGCAGATCATTGGAGTAGAAAATGGAAACGTTTGCGTTATGAAATTCCCTTAGAAACGGCTGATGAGGAAGAGAAGATTCCTCTTGAAGGGGTGAGCTTGTGGGATTTGCTGCAAAGATTTTCCGATCTGATGAATCAAACATTGTTTGATGTCCGGGACAAGACTATTGTTTACGATGATATTCCGGTAAAGGAGTATATGGAAGATGTGTTAATGCGTGTTCAACAAAACGCCTCTGTTTCTTTTATGGCGCTTTTTGAAGGGATAAGAGAAAGACATCGTATCATTGGGTTTTTCCTGGCTCTGTTAGAATTGGTAAGGTTAAATAAGGTAAAAATTGAACAACCATTAAATTACACAGATATACAAATATCTTTGTATAATTAAAACGGGGATTTTGGTATTGAAATGTCATTGGGAGATAGTTGGTTATGGTTTCTAAAGAATTGTTGGAAATACTTGCTTGTCCGCTCTGCAAAACAGATGTGCGGTTGGAGGGGGATAAGATTATATGTACTCAGTGCGGGCGAAGGTATCCTGTAAAAGATGATATACCGGTTATGCTTATCGACGAAGCGGAATTACCTGAAACGAAAGAGAAGGCGAATTAATGGATAGAAAAGCACTGATTGCGTTAATCATTTGCGGGGTAATCATGTTATTATATTACCCCATTATACTGCCGTTGATGTCTCCAAAGACAAAAGATTTAAAACAGGAGAAAGTGGTTACTGAAGAACGCATCGAAACAAAAACGGAGACAAGGGTGGAAACTCCTGTATTAGTGCCTTCTCTGGACGATCAGTCCGGGATAGATATACCTGAAGAAGAAGTGGTGATTGAAAATGAATACATCAGAACGGTGTGGACGAATGACGGGGCTGCGCTCAAATCAATTCAACTTAAGGATTTTAAAAATCAGGATGCGAAAGGTACTTTAGAATTAATAAAAGAGGTAGACACAGAATACCGTCCTCTGGCCATTAGCTACATATACCAAAAGACAAATTTCCAAAAGCAGAGATACAGGATCATTGATAGAAGCAAGGGAAGGGTTTCATTTAGTACAAGTCTGGAAAACGGACTTAATCTTATTAAGACTGTCTCTCTTCCCGATGATAAATATCATGCGGATATTGAAGTTGTTTTGGAAAACAATACAGATGCAGAAGTTTCTTTAGCATACGATATCATAGCGTCATCCATGATTACTCATGAAGGTGAAATCTCCACCGATATTGCAGGACTTGTTGGTGTTGAGATGGGGAATAATAAAATTAAGCTGGTACGCACTGCTCCGAAAGGGTTTCCTTCCAAAAACGAATCCCGTGGTATTGTTTGGGCGGGATCAACGAATAAGTATTTTGCTACGGTATTGAAACCTGTTTCCAGTGAATGGATAGCATCTGTTAACTCCCAGGCATTTGATATACATGGTATGCCTGCTGAGGGAAAAGCGGAAGAAGGAGACTTTATGGTCAGTTTACAGACAGGCAGAATACACATAGCTCCGCATACCGCCGTCAGGCATAGTTATCTTTATTTTACCGGGCCTAAAAAAGAAGAGATTCTAAAGCAATATAATACCCTGGACGCTATTGTAAGCTTTGGGTGGTTACATTCCATAAGTAAAGTACTTCTCGGTTTTTTAAATGCGGTACATCACGTAATTCCCAATTACGGGATTTCCATTATCGTATTAACCATAATTATTAAGGCACTCTTGTTTCCGTTAACAAGAAAAAGTCAGGTTTCCATGTTTCGTATGCAACAATTGCAGCCGCTGATTAACCAACTCAAGGAAAAATACAAAAACAATAAACAAAAAATAGGCCAGGAACAAGTGTTGTTGTTTAAAAAATATGGCGTAAATCCAATGAGTGGTTGTTTGCCAATGATATTGCAGTTGCCTGTTTTTTTTGCCCTTTTCAGAACGTTGCAACTTTCTTTTGAAATGCGGCAGGCCCCTTTTCTTTTTTGGATAAATGATCTTTCCCGGCCTGATACATTAATGTATTTGCCCTTTACTATTCCTTTTCTTGGAAATACACTGAATATCCTGCCATTAATAATGACGGGAGCTTCTATTGCCCAGATGAAATTGACGCCAAAATCTCCCGCTACTGATCCTCAGGCGCAAGCGCAACAAAAAATGATGTCCTTTATGCCGATTATGTTCGCATTCATTTTATATAAAATGCCTTCGGGACTTACCCTCTATTGGACAACAAGCACTATATTCAGTATTGTTGAAAGTGTTTATATCAGAAAATCTATTAAGAAGATAAAAATAATCTAGTGTTAAATTTTTTTTGCGCTTACAGAGGCAACTATTTAACTGGTAAAAATATTCTTCAAATAACCATGACCTCATATGTTTCCTGAAACACAGGATACGATTCTTGCGGTATCGACGCCGGCTGGCAGGTCCTTTCATGCGGTAATCAGGATAAGTGGACCAGAAGCAATTCCATCAATTAAAGAAATATTTGTCCCTTCCACAAATATAAAACCAGAAAACATTCAAACCTTTACGGCTATTAAAGGAAGGATTGAATTACCTGCGGAATTACTGACAATCCCTGTTGTTTTGTATATTATGAAACACCCCCATTCCTATACAAGAGAAGATGTCGTGGAAATCCACACCGTGGGGGCCAAACCAATCGTAGAGATAATTTTGCACGCCATTTTAAGAAAGAAAACAGGCATAAAACAAGGCATCCGGCTTTCCCGCCCGGGTGAGTTTACAAAGCGTGCGTTTTTGCACGGGCGCATAGACCTTGCACAGGCGGAAGCAATAAAAAACATTATTCGCTCACAATCAGATTCCGAACTCGATTCGGCAATTTTGCAATTGTCAGGTAATACTTCGAAACAGATTAAATATATTCAAAACGAAATAACATCCCTTTGTGCATACATTGAAACATCCATCGACTTTTCAGACCAGGATATTGAATTAATATCCCGGCTGGAAATGACAGATAAAATGGAACGTATCAAAGATGCTATCGTCCACCTTATAAATAAGTCACCGGTAGATAAAATCTTTTCCGAAGAAATTAATACGGTGCTATACGGAAAACCGAATGCGGGGAAATCAAGTTTGGTTAACGCATTATTGGGGAAGAAAAGGGCGATTGTCAGTGATAGACCTGGAACTACGCGGGATACGGTTACCGGAGTGTTAAGAATTGGAAATGTGAATTTTAGATTAATGGATGTCGCCGGTGTGGATGATGCAAAAGAGCATGTTTTCCCGGAAGCGGGAGAAAAAGCTCAATCTGCCTTGAAAAATGCACACGTGATATTGCTTGTTTTTGACGGAAGTGCAAAGATAAATCTTCAATTAATGAAAATGAATCTCAACGAAGTTGCCAATAGTGTGATTATTGTGATTAATAAATGCGATTTAACACCGGATCATTCCGCCTTTGAACTTCCGGATGAATTGAAAAAATATCCTTTTGTATTTACCTCTGCATTAACAGGCGAGGGATTAGATAGATTAAAATCGCAGTTGCTTGATAAAGTTCTGGAAGGACAGATAAATCAATCAAACACACTTCCTTTTTTCAATGTGCATCAAAAAAATGCCTTGCAGCGGTCATATGAACGAGTGGAACAAGCGATAGCTTCCTGCAGAGATAATATGAGTGATGAATTTGTTGTGCTGGATATGAGGATGGCTGCGGACATTCTTGGTGAAATAGTAGGTGAAATTACGACAGAGGATATTTTAGATAAAATATTTTGTGAGTTTTGTATTGGTAAGTAATATGCCGGAAAGACCTTCCTGGGATGAATATTTTTTGCGGATTACGAAAGAAGTTGCACGGAGATCAACGTGCCTGCGCAGGCAGGTAGGTTCTGTTTTAGTGCTGGACAAACATATTCTCGCTACCGGTTACAACGGAGCGCCAAGCGGGCTTCAACACTGTCTGGATATTGGATGTTTGCGTGAACAATTACGTGTGCCGCCCGGAGAACGTCATGAATTATGCCGGGGCCTTCATGCTGAAATGAACGCCCTTATACAAGCCGCACATTATGGAATAAAAATTTCCGGGGCAACTTTGTATAGCACAACCTATCCATGTTCTTTATGCGCCAAAATGCTGGTGAATGCAGGAATAAAACGTATCGTTGCCATTTCCGATTATCCGGATGCCCTTGCAAAAGAAATACTTCTTATGGCAAACATCCAGGTAGAGTTTGCGGTGCTTGGAGAATCTGCTGAGAACGATGAAAAAGGAGATAATGGCAGTTGTTGATATTGTTATGCCTTGTAAGCAACAAATGATTGTCTGAAAATTTTCAGCAAAACACATTTTAAAAATAAAAAAATTTGCCCTGTGTAGTAGCCGTGCCTGGCTTGAAAATACAGTAAAGACGTTGAATTTTATTTGTCCGGAAGATAATAAAATTGTTTTTTTGATAAATCTGCTTGACATCATATATCTTGTATGTTATATACTTCGAACTAACATATATAGCCATGTGGCTGTTTCAGGATAAAGACATATGCAATGCTTGTTTTGTAAAGCGGATAACGACAAAGTGATTAATTCCCGCACGACAGCGGATGGTTTGAGTATTAAGCGCAGGCGGGAGTGTTTGGATTGTGGCCGCCGGTATACCACGTACGAGCGGGTTGAAGAAAACCCATTGCGTGTTGTTAAAAAAGATGGAAGGCGCGAGATGTATGACCGGAAGAAAGTATTTAATGGTTTGTTGAAGGCATGCGAGAAACGGCCTGTTTCCACGGATACGATAGAAAATATAGTTGATGAAATAGAACGTGAAATATACAGCAAATTTGATCGTGAAGTAAATTCAAACTTTATTGGTACTTTGGTAATGCAAAAATTGAGAATTCTTGATATGGTTGCTTATGTCCGTTTTGCTTCTGTATACAGAGAATTTAAAGATATTTCAGAATTTATTGATGAGCTAAAACCTCTTATGAAGGGGGCTAAAAAAAAGAAAGAAGGCTGAAAACAGCGGTCAGTTTGTGAAAGTTTCCTATTAACAAAGGCAGGAGGTACAGGAATATATGGGTAGTGCGATAGAATATGTGGTAAAGCGGGATGGAAGAATAGTTCCTTTTAATGAAAAGAAGATAGCAGATGCTATATTCAAAGCAGCGCAGGCTGTTGGAGGTACTGATCGTTCTTTGGCGGAAGAGTTGGCAGATGTGGTTTCCATGTTTTTAGCGAAGAAACACAACGAGACCCATCCTGGCATAGAAGATATACAGGATGTGGTAGAAAAGGTACTTATTGAGACAGGCCATGCAAAAACAGCGAAGGCTTACATTATCTATAGAGATAAAAGGGCACGGATTCGTGATTCACTGAGGGTGAGAAAACAAACTCAGAAAAGAGGAGATACGACAGATGTTTCTCTTATGGTAGATACGGAAACGAAGGATGAGACTTTTCCATGGGATAAAAGGAAGGTCGCTGTTGCGCTGGAAAAGGAAGCGGACATGGCAGGAGAGATTGCTGATGAAATTGCAAGTGTAGTGGAACAAAGGGTTTTTTCTTCCGGGCTGAACCGCATCCCGACTTCTTTAATTCGGGAGCTGGTGGATAATGAATTGTTTGAACGGGGATATGGCAAAAAACTGGAAAAGCAGGCCGTGCTTGGTATGCCCAAATATGATCTTGATGAACTGATTATGTCAAAGAATAAGGAAAACAGTAACATTGCAACGAATAATCCGGAAGCAATAAATCTTGCAATTGCGGAAAACACTTTGAAGCAATATGCACTTCAGGAAGTTTTTTCCAAGGATGTATCGGAAGCTCATCTAAACGGGATGGTACATGTCCATGACCTTGGATATCCGACAAGGGTATATTGTTCTTCTCATTCTTTAGAGTATTTGAAAAAATACGGATTATCTCTTGAAAATTTAGATACCGATTCAGCGCCGGCAAAACACGCACGTACATTAACAGGCCATTTAAATACCTTTCTGGCTTCCATGCAGGCATATTATGCCGGGGCGTTAGGTGTGGGATATATTAATATTATGTATGCTCCTTACCTTGAAGGGATGAGCCATCAGGAGATGAAGCAGGAAGCGCAACATCTTATTTTCAGTTGTTCTCAGAGTGCTTTTTCCCGTGGGGGGCAGACGCTATTTCTTGACTTTAACATACATACCGGTATTCCTGGTTACTTAAAGGATATTCCTGCGATAGGTCCTGGCGGGAAACCTACGGGAAAAACGTATGGCGAGTATGCGGAAACGGCAAGAAGATTTACGCTTGCGATGCTTGATGTCTGGCGGGAAGGTGATTGCTATGGTCATGTTTTTGCGTTTCCCAAATGTGATTTTCACATAAATGAAGAAACGTTTAAAGATCCGAAACAATACGAACTTTTGGAATACGCTTGCCAGATTGCCAGTGAGAATGGCGTTCCCTACTTCGTGTTTGACAGGGACGAGATAACCCTCTCTGCATGTTGTCGTTTACGTACGACGATTGATGATAATTATATGATCAAACACCCCGAAAGTATGCGTTTTTGCGGCTTTCAAAATATAACGATTAACCTGCCTCAGGCTTCTTATAAAGCGGGGAAAGGAAATTGGGACGCACTGAACAAAGAGATTGATAAAGCAATTGAGATTGCGGTGAAAGCACATCTTCAGAAAAAGAAATTTATCAGTAAATTAATGTCAACTCCGGAAATGCCTCTCTGGGAAATCGGAAAGAAAGCAAAAGATGGTCGTCCATACGTAGATCTTGAGGCGTCAACATATATTGTTGGTATTATAGGATTAAATGAATGTTTGCAGTTTATGACGGGAAAAGAATTGCATGAAGGCGATGATATGATCCGTCAGGGATTGCGGGTAGTTTCTCACATGTATGCACGCGTGAAAGAAGCGGGAAAAAAGCATAATTTGAAGTTTTCTCTGGAAGAATCTCCCGCTGAAAGTGCCAGCAGAAGATTGGCGAAAGTGGATGTGCGAAATTTCCCTGAGGCGGCGGATGTTGTTAAGGGGAGTGAGGGAAAAGATGGATTGTATTATACGAACAGCATACATCTTCGGCCTGATGCTCCTGTGGACATGATAACCAGAATTTATCTCCAGAGCAAGTTTCACACGATGATTGAATCGGGCGCAATAATACACGCATTTGTAGGAGAGGAACGGCCTCCTGCATCCAGCATCATGAATCTTGTGAAAAAAACCTTTAAAAATACACAGGCTGCCCAGGTTACGATATCTCCTGAGTTCACCATTTGCAACGATTGTAAGAAAGTCACAAAAAAACTTACGGATATTTGCGGCTATTGTGGATCGAGAAATGTTTACGGTATAACGAGAATCGTAGGCTATTTCAGCCGTATAAATAACTGGAATAAATCAAAAATAACTGAATTGGCGGACAGGCATAAAGGAAATTACCGTGTAGAGGACCTTCTCCCGGGCAAAAGTATTTCCACAGAATCCTGTTCAACAAAATGTTAAAAATATGCTGCCAGATTTAAACGGCGGGTGTACCGGCGATATTTTTAAACTTTTAATATGGAAATTTTTAAATGAATATACCGATTAAAGGATTTATTGAAAATAGTCTCGTGGAATGGGAAGGAAAGATTGTCTCCATCATTTTTTTGCCAACGTGCAATTTCCTCTGCCATTATTGTCACGCTCCACATCTGGTGCAAACCCCGAATGATTTGGAATCAATACCTTTAGAGTCCGTAACGAAAAAACTACAGCAAAGTTTTGGATGGATAGACGGCATTGTCGTTTCTGGCGGTGAACCCACTATGTATAAGGAGTTAGGTACGTTGCTGAAGATATTCAAGGATATCGGTGTTTTGGTGCGTGTAGATACAAACGGAACGAATCCTTATATATTAAGAGATTTAATTGCAAAAGGACTTTTAGATTGTGTTGCAATGGATATTAAGGCTCCTCTTCGCAAAAGCAAGTACGAAGAAATAACAGGGACTCCGTGTAATATAGAGGATATTATAAAAAGTATTCATATTATAATGGAGAGCGACATTGAATATGAATTTCGTACAACCGTCTGTCCTTCTCAATTGGATCAATATGATATTGAAGATATTGCAATATCCATTAGAGGTGCGGAACGGTATATATTACAGTCTTTCAGGCCGAATCACTGCTTGAATACTGAAATGTTGAAGGAAAGGCCGTATTCTCATGAAGTTCTCAGAGAATTTGCAATGGTGGCAGGCAGGTATGTAGAGTATTGCTGTGTTCGGGGAGAGGAAGGAAAAGTTTTATCGAGAAATTGGTAAATTCATTATACCATTGGTCCCAATAATTATGAGAGGGGGTGATATTTAATGCCGGTAAAGAAGTGTGGTACCTCTGCAAAAACAGGAGCAAAGAAAACAACAACGAAGGCAAAAGCTAAAACAACAAAGGCAAAAACAGCACCAAAAGCAAAGGCCAAAACAACAACAAAAGCGAAGACAACTACAAAAGCAAAGGCCAAGCCTGCTGCAAAGAAGGCGAAAAAGTAATAGTCCATTTTAGTATTATTTATATTTTAACAAACACATGCATTCAAAAGTATTTATGCATACATGTTATTAGGGATGAACAGTTTTGCATATGTATTTTTATTGGTGTGGGACCAATTTATGTGTAATGGGGGGAGGGCGTTTCGATTGAATCGAAACGCCCTTCTTTGTAATGTAATTATTTTTAAAAAGTATAGTGTGCGGTAATGAAATTAAAAAAGTTAGAATTGTTTGGTTTTAAATCATTTGCAGAAAAAACCGAAGTTATTTTTGAAGACGGGATAAATGTCATTGTTGGTCCCAACGGATGCGGCAAGAGCAATATAGTGGATGCCGTTAAATGGGTACTGGGGGAACAAAGCGTAAAATCTCTGAGAGGCAATGAAATGTCTGATGTTATATTTAATGGTACGGAAAAAAGACCATCCCTTGGCTACGCAGAAGTATCGCTGACCGTTTTGAACAATAAGGGATTGTTACCTCTCGAGTATTCAGAAGTATGTATCACGCGCCGTTTGTATGCTTCCGGAGAATCTGAATATCTTATAAACAAACAAGCGAGCAGGCTAAAAGATATTCGTGACCTTTTTGTGGATACAGGTTTCGGTTCAAATGCATATTCTGTAATTGAACAAGGAAATGTCGATGCTTTACTGAGAGCAAATGCGAATGAAAGAAGGATTTTGTTTGAAGAAGCAGCGGGAATTAGCAGATTTAAATTACAAAAAAAAGCGGCCTTATCAAAATTAGAGCATGTAGAACAAAATTTGTTGCGGGTGGGTGATATTATAGAAGAGTTGCAAAAACAACTTCGTTCCATAAAACTTCAGGCATCAAAGGCAAGAAAATATCAGGAATACAAAGAACAACTGAAAAAACTAAAAGTAGGGCTTTCTCTTAAAAATTATAGAGAGCTTAATGATAAAAAGGTCTCTGTTTCTGAACATATAAAACAAATAGAAGAACAAAAGCAAAAATTAGTAACTATTGTGGATAATCTTAAATTACAGATAAATGAAGTTGAAGATACATTAGAACAGATGGGACAGCAATCGACGCAATTGCAAACGGAAAAAATTAACCTTGAAGCTCAAATATCAAAAGATCAGGATAAGGTCAAATACGACACTGACCGTATTGAGGAATTAAAAACCCACCTTGAAAGACTTTTAGAGCAGCAAAAGGTTTTGGAAAATAAGATAGGTGAAACAAAGAACAACATTGTAAAGTCCAAAGAAATGCTGACCGTGTTGGAGCAAGATATAGTAACCGTACAGGACGATCATCAGAAAAAAGAAATTTCGGGTAAACAAATAAATCTTGAATGTGATATGTTGTATCAGGGTATGGAAGAAAAAAAATCAGAGGTTATTGCCATATTGCAGAAAGAGTCTGGAGTGCAAAACGAAATTGGCAGCTTAACGATGGAGAAGGAATCATTAAGAAGCAGAGGTATGCGGCTTCAAAAGAGACAGGATGAAATTGCATCTTCCGTGAATATGTTGAAAACAAAATATGAGACCATTATGGATGAAAAAAATTCTCTCGTAACAGAATATGATAATTTAGAAAAAAATTTATCTACCTCAAAAGGTCGCATACAGGAATTAATAAATATAATTCGTTCATTAGAAGAACAAATTAACCTGAAAAAACAATCGCAAAGCAGCAAAAAATCGCGACACGAAGTATTGATGGATTACGAAGTGCGCGCTGAAGGAATAGAATCCGGGGCAAAATTTATTGTTGAAGAATCAAAGAAAACAGATTCTGTTCTGAAAGGTATACAAGGTATGATTGTGGATATGTTGAAAGTGGATTTGCCGTATGCTCGTGCTATTGAAGCGGCATTAGGGGATAAGGTTCAGTGTATTGTTGTGGACACAACACAACATGCTATAGAGGCGCTTGCTTTTTTACAGGAGAATCAGAAAGGGAATGCCATTTTTTTCCCATTGGACCGTATGCTTGGGCAATCTTCAGTCAATGAGGAAATTTTACAGAAACCGAATGTCATTGGCGCAGCAAACCGCCTGGTTGATAGCAGGGATGATGTTCGCAGTGTAATAGATGGATTTTTAAGTAATACCGTTGTTGTCGAAAAACTTGATACCGCGATTGAGCTGAATAGCCATGGCCCCTGTGTTCGTTGTGTGACACTTAACGGAGAGCTGTTTGAATCAGACGGAACAATAAGTGGTGGCAGGAAACAAGGGCAAGTGGGTATTATTTCCCGCAGAAGTGAATTGAAAAAGATCGAAGATGAACTACTCCAGTTAGAGGCCGATTTTGAGAAACTGGAGAAGGAAAAACATGCATATGGTAGCGAACTTGGAGGCCTTGAAGCGGAGACTGCCCAATTAGCAGTACAGATAGAACAATTGAATTTGTTGAAGATGTCAAAGGACAATGAACTTTCGCAAAATAAACAGAAACAGGAAGAATTTCTTGCAGAAGAAAAGATGAACGAAGAAGAACTGGAAGAAATAAACGGGGAAATAGAAAACACCCAGGAGCGCGAGATATCATTGCAGGAAAGATTGGAAGCACTCAACCAGCACCATGAAGTATTGGAACAGCAAATCGAAGAAACATCTATGCTTGTTAAAGAAAAAGAAGTAATAAAAAAAGAAATACAAGAAGAAATAATGTCATTAAAGGTGATACTTGCGCAAAAAGAAGAGAAAAAAGATAGTGTAGCAGAGACATTAAACAAACTTTCTACAGACCAGCAGGAAATGGAAGAACAGATTCATGGAATTGCAGATGAATATAAAAATTGTCAGCAAAAGATATCTGATACGGAAAGAGAAATTAAAGATTTGGGACAACGTATTGAGGAACTTCAATCGAAAAAAATTGTTTTGGATGATACTGCACAAAATCTGAGAGCGGAAATTGAAAGAAATGATTGCCATGCCGCTGAATTAAGGACATCTCTGGAAGAAAATCAGACAGAATACGGAAGGGTTGAACAGGAACTTCAGGAATCAAAATTTAAAGAAAACGAATATCAGATCCGTATATCGAATCTCGAGGAACGGATAAGAGAAGAATATAAACTTGAAATTTCAGAGTTGCATAGTAACCAAGAAGAAGTAGAGCTGGAACTCAGTGGTTTGAAGGGAAAACAAGATCAATCTGACGTTTCTCAAGAGGAGTTTTGGGAAGCGGTTTCCGGCGAAATTGAGGAATTGCAGGGAAAGGTGGAACGGCTGGGTAATGTAAATCTGGAAGCTATCGCAGAACAGGAAGAACTTGAAAACCGGGAGGGTTTTCTCCTTAACCAGAAAGAAGATCTCGAAAAATCGCATACGAGTTTGCAGAATCTGATAAAAAAAATCAATCATACTAGCCGTGAAGCTTTTGAAAAAACCTTCCATGAAGTTCGGGAAAATTTTCAAATGATGTTCAGGAAATTGTTTGGCGGAGGAAAGGCAGATATACTTCTTGAAGAGAATGTTGATATACTGGAAGCAGGAATTGAAATAGTGGCGCAGCCGCCGAATAAAGAACTCCGCTCAATCACTCTCCTTTCCGGGGGAGAAAAGGTGATGATCACCGTGGCCTTGCTGTTTTCTGTATTTCAGACAAAACCAAGCCCCTTTTGCATTCTTGACGAGGTGGATGCCGCCCTTGATGAAAACAATATTAATAGATTCAATCTTATTGTAAAAGAATTTACCAGAGAAACGCAGTTTCTCATGATTACGCATAATAAAGTTACTATGAGTATTGCAGATGTACTTTATGGTATTACTATGCAGGAACCCGGAGTCTCAAAAAAGATTGCGGTGAAATTTGAGGAGATTGAGAAAAAAGTTGCGTAAAACTACGGATGTGTAAAATGTCGTTGACAATAAATAAAATAGTGAGTATAGTATTCGTTAATGAATAATGATGCGATGGAGTTCGCTTAATCGCTGCTTATTGTGGCTAATAACTCCTGCCAAAAAATTTCCTTTGGCAGGAGTTTTTTTATTTTGAGAAACCCCTGCCAAACGAATGGTTTTGGCAGGGGTTTTTTTGTTAAATTAAAGATATGTATAAGCGGCATAGATGCGTTTATTTTTGTGGAGGATGTGAAGCAGTAAGGTTGGGTTGAGGTACGAAACCCAACATTACCGTTCTTTTTGCAAAGGATGTGAAGTTTCATGTTAGATGAATTCGTAGAACACAAGAAAGAAATATTGGGTGTAATTGAAAATATAGAGACCTTATCGAAAGACGATGCAGGGGTTGTAGACGACCAACTTGCTGTGATAAGGGAACGATTGATAACAAACAGCTTTAATTTGGTGATTTTGGGTCAGTTTAAAAGAGGGAAAACGACACTTATTAACAGCCTCATTGGCAAAGAAGTCCTCCCTTCGTCGGTAGTGCCGCTCACTTCTATTGTGACGATCCTTAAATTTGGCAAAGAAATCAGGTGTACTATTTTCATGGAAGATGGAAGTGAAAAGGAAATTAGTGTGGAAAAACTTTCCATCTATATTACCGAAAAGGAGAATCCGAGGAATATACGCGGAGTGCGATGCGCGATCATTGAATATCCTTCTCACTTTCTTGAAAAGGGTATGTTGCTGGTCGATACACCGGGCGTAGGGTCTACCTTTCTGCATAACACGGAAACGACGTATGAATTTTTAGATCACCTCGATGCCGCATTGTTCCTGATGAGCGCCGATGTTCCCATCTCGCAGGTAGAAAAGGAACTCCTTGATACCATCAAAGACTCCACCCAGAAGATATTTTTTGTGTTGAACAAGATTGATAATCTGACTTCGAACGAGGTAGAGGAAATAGTTGCCTTTAATAAACAGGTATTAGAGGAGATGGGGTTTGCCGTGCATAAAATCTGGCCAATTTCTGCCAGAGAAGCACTGAAGGCGAAAATAATGAACAATGATATTCAGCTTTCACAGAGTGGTCTTTTGGAACTGGCAGACGCACTGGGTAGTTTTCTTTCTTCAGAAAAAGGGAAGATCGTCCTGAATACAGCAATATCCAAGACACAGCGGTTTATCTCCCGGAAATTATCTCAGATAGCTATTGAGAAGAAAACCTTGGTGGCTTCCGGTGAAGAATTGGAGGATAAGCTAAACACCTTTCAAAAGCTGGTTGCAAACCTGAAACAGGAGAGAGATGATATTACGTATCTACTCAAGGGAGAATCTGACAAGTTGTGCCTGAAAGTGCAGAATATGCTGGAGGTTTTAGAAGAGAAAGAGACTCCGGGAATAAAACAATGTCTAACGGATTTTTATGAGAAAAATTTTGGGCTTAGTCCAACAGTTTTTCGGGATGAGATGCAAAAAGTTATCAAGGATGAGATTATCAGAGGATTTGATGTGTTCAGAAAGGATTCCGAGCAGACGATTTCAAGTAATATTCAGGAGACCTTTAACCGTTTTACGAAACGTTCCAGCGACATTATCCGTGAATTTAAAACGGCTGCCGAAGTCCTCTTTGAGGTAACTATGGATCAGGCGGAATTTGCTGTGGAACTGGCGAAAGACAATAGTTTTTATTATATGGTGCAGGAGTATACGGCGCCTACCGAAGAAGAAGTAAAGTCTGTTCTGCGTGCTTTCCTTCCAAAATCCATGAGCAGGAAGATGGTTTTTAACGAGATGGTGGAAAGGGTATCCTCTGATGTAAGCCGGAACTGCGGCAGAATACGCTCGGATCTTACGGCAAGGATCTGCAAGACCATGAATCACTATGCGAAACAATTGAAAGACCTTGGAAGCGACCTTATAGATCAGATAGAACAGGCTATTCAAAAGGGGCAGGAGAGACGAAGGGCAGGCGATGAGTCGGTACGGATTGAGTTGGCGTTGCTGGCAGACAAGTCTAAGAAGCTGGAAGAGCACAAAGGGAAACTGAAAAATATTTGGGATTCCATTAATCCGGTTGACGTAAAACAGGAGCAAATAAATATGGCAATGCAATAGGATTAAGATGTGGTTTTGAATAAAGAGGCGATGGAGTTCGCCTTATTGCTACGTGGTAGCTGATAACTCCTGTTGAAGTCTTGCTTCGATAGGAGTTTTTTATTGGGAAAAACCCCTTGTTGGAGCATTGGTCTTGACAAGGGGTTTTTTGTTATGCCGCTATATTTTTAAACGGAAGTGCAAGCTAATGACATAATACCCTTGTCGAATTTTTATAGGAGGCAGATATGGAAAATGTCATCGGTATTATTGAAAAAAGAATACGGAATGCTTCGTGGGAAGATGCGGAAAATATGTTTACCACCTTCCGCCATCTTGCCGCAACCCTGGAACAGGATAAGGGAAATATTCTATGTTTGGTCGAGAACAAATTGGGTATGCTGTGCTTAAAGGTGCAGGAAATGGTAAAGGATTTTGAGGAAAAGGAAATATTGAGGATAAAGCAATGCCTCCAAGATTTCTTTGAAAAAAATTCAAATACCGATTCCAGTGTTTTGAGAAATGAAATGAGGAAAATTATCAGGCAGGAAATTGGCAAAGAGTTTGATGTGTTCAGAAATGATTCTGAGAGGGCGATTTTAAAGAGTATACAGGAAGCTGTCGATTATTTTCTATGGCATGCCAATAACATTATCCAGGAGTTTAAAATAGCCGTAGAAATCCTCTTTGAAATACCTATGGGCCAATTTGAATATTCTGTGGATATATACAAGGGTAGTAATTTTTATTGTATAGCCCGGGAATATACGAAAACTTCCGGGAATAAGTTTCATTTTATTTCGCGCTACTTTCTTTCTCAACCTGCCCGTCGAAAGCTGGTTTTTCACGAAATGATAGCAGAAGCATCATCCTGCGTCAGCAGGAATTGCGACAGGGTACTCTGTGACATTATCTCAGGGATTTGTTCAACGATTGAATATTATGCCAGTCAACTGAAAGACCTTGGGAATCATCCTATAGTGCAAATAGGGCAAGCCATACAAGAGGGGTTAGCACGGCGAAGCGTGGAAAATGGAACTAATAAATTAGACCATCGGAGGCTTTTAACCGTGTAGCGGCAAGGCGCGCCTTGCCACTCACGTGAATCGTTGTCGTGAATACGTAATGTGATAGATTCCAATGCTGGTACAATGAGAAAAATGACAGGAAAATAACAAACAGGATGCATTATGCTGAATAAAGATCAAAAAAGAGGGCTTACGATAGCCCTTCGCATTATGGAGGAAACTATCCAGTATATTGAACAGGTATTCAATAACGGCGACTATAGTGGTATCCTTTATGATGTGAAATGCAGCTTAGACGAAGGGGTCACAAGAGAAATTCTTAAAAGGGCGTTGCTTATAAAAGACAAAATAAAGACTCTTTCAAAAAGATTTGATCTTGAAAATGAACTGAGAGACCCGGCAAGGGAGATTTTGGGGAAATTATCTTCAAGTTGGTGTATCCTTGAAGATGTCAAAGCAATTAAGTTGAAAAGATATGGAGCGGTGGCAGATGAGCTTGAAGACGTACTCGACCCGCACCTTAATGGAATTATTGATTTGATTTTAGATATTGAACGTCTTTTATTAGAAAAACCAAGCTGAAAACAAGATAAGGAGCCAATCTTATGATAAGTATAAAAGATAGCGATATAAACAATCGGAGGTATGGCATGCCGATTATTGAGATCGATATCTGTGAACCTTCAGAAACGGTTGAAAAAACAGCACTGACGAGTATAGCTAGGGCAAACCTTGGTATTTTAGCCTTACTTGTTCTCGGTATATTTGCTTTCATATTAGATGTTTTTTACTAGCCCAGAGGTTGCAATGTTCTTGGCTGTTTATCTGCAGCCTCACACAGTTTTAGCACTTAATAAAAGTAAGGTGTTATTCCTGCGAAAACAGGAAAAGACGTAAAATCCAGGCGATGGAGTTCGCCTTATTGCTGTCGTAAGCTGATAACTCCTGTTAAATATGTGTAAGGGTATTGTATTTAATAGAGGAGATTTTATCATGATGACAAACGAATTTTTTATTTGCCCTGTTTGTGGTAATAATAAAGACTTTAAGATTATTTTTAGCAGTTTTAAAACGATAAAACAATCGCCGGTAATTGGAATACGTACAGAAGAAAGTAATGCTTTGCCCAATCTGAGAGACACGGATAATTATATCGAATGTTCATGGTGTTTAAAGAAATATACGCACGACGTTGCTTTAAATATCGGGAGGCGATATATGCGTGCATTAAAGAGGTTTCAAAACAAGATATCATGATATTCTATTGCCCAAAATGCTGGAAGGAAATAAATGAGTTCGACGGGACATGCCGTCACTGTAATGCGGATATATTGATCTATGAAAACATGGATTATGAGAAAAAATTGCTCAATGCGCTAAGGCATACAGAACCGGAAACGGTTCTGCGGGCAGTAAATATCCTTGGCAGGCTGAAAAGCGAAAAAGCGGCTGAACCTCTTATTGCACTCTTTAAAAAAACTGACAGTACCTTTTTAAAGATTGCGATTCTAAAAGCCCTCAATGAGATCGGTATTTCTGTGGCAAGGGAGTTTGTTAAGAATCGATCTGATTTGGAAACTGGTATTGTTAGGAGAACTGCGAAGGAATTAATAGACTTAAGAGTCAAATTAAATGGATAAAACAAATGAAGTATGTTCACGCATTATCGGTGTCCTTTCTTCGGACAGGTGTCCTGTTTGCGCCATGTTATATCAGGATGAATTCGACAGCCTGTGCCGATGGGCCGGGAAAAGCGGAGAGGCATATAGAGATTCGGAACAAAGAATACACCTTGTTAATTCTGGGGGTTTTTGTAATTACCATTTTTGGCAATTTCAAAAAATCAGCTCTCATTACGGAAGTGCGAATGTCTGCGTTGATTTGTTGGGAAAATTGCTAGTAATGTTAAACTCCGGTAAATACAAACGTAATTTAAATATTTTATCCGCCGAGAATACCAGGAAATGTCCTTTGTGTTATGAGCTAAAGCAAAAAGAAGCAGACTATCTTAAAGAATTGGTGGTCGTTTTGGAAGACGATGGTGTTAAAACAAAATATGTTTCAGGGTGTGGTGTTTGTATGCCACATTTTATTAAACTGATGGATTATAGCAATGATAAGTCGTTGCTGGAATTTTTATTTGATACGCAAATTACTCAGATTGCACGGATTAAATCAGACGCCGAAAGCTTTATTCGTAAGATGAATCCGTCTTCCCGGTGGGAACAGACAAAGGCTGAGAAAAAATCGTGGTTGCTGGCAATTGAAAAAATAGTGGGCAGAAACGGTGTATAAATGGGGAATAAATGACATGTTTGCCAGAGAAGAAGAACTCCGGTTAATAAAAAGTGTAATGGATTGTGGGAAGAATATCATTATTTATGGAGAGGAAGGAACAGGGAAAAGCGCCGTTATTCATGAAATAATAAGCCGGAGGAAGTCTGGAAAGGTGCTTTATTCACACTGCAGTAAGACATTAAAGGAATCATTAATAAACCCTATTCTCTTTTATAGTAACGAGGCCAAAAAAATAAATAACAAGAACATCCCGATGCTGAGAAAAATATTCTTTGCCATGCTTGATGAGATAGCGCCGGAATATATCATTTTTGATCATGTAGAATTGGTTAAACCAAAACTCTATTCTTTCTTCCTGTATTTAATGGACAAAAAAATTCCTCTGATAATTATAAGCCGTGGTATAAAGAAAAAAGATATTGATCATTTACGTATGGTCTTGTTTGATTTTGAAAAGATGGAAATGACTAACTGATAAGTGCCAGGACATCGTGGACACGAAAATGTGCCAAGACATCGTG
>SOET01000002.1 GCA_021646465.1 Candidatus Kuenenia hertensis
GTATCATTGCTACTTATTATATCTTATTCTTTCCTTAACTTAACACCTATGGGACTCAGGGGGTTGTATAAAACATTAAATTTAAGACAACCCCCTAACCCCCTTTAATAAGGGGGAATATGGTAAATTTCGCTGAATAGTTACTAATGGATCTTTAAATTACAACCACCCCTCTTTCTCCTCCTTCACAAGGAGGGGATAAAGGGGTGGTTTTCCTCAAGATATTTTAAGGATTATTTTTGCATGATTGCAAAAATCTTAGCGATCCATTTAATACCTTAACTGGTCTTGATTAACTGGCATTTCCCGCAACATTTACCGATTTAAAATAAAACGGCGGTACTTTTGTTGACCCGTGCCATTCTGCCGTATTGCCAATTGAGACGATATTGTTAAATAGGTCAAATACGTTCCCCGCAATCATGCAATCCTTTACCCTTCCAACAATTTCACCGTTTTCGATAAGATATCCGAGGTCGATATTCACGGAAAATTCACCGGCCAGCACGTTGCTTTGTCCGCCGCCAAGTACCTGATCTACCAAAATACCGTATTTAACATCCTTCACCATTGCGCCAAAGGGCATATCGCCCGTTTCAACAATGATATTTGAATATCCGGGAGAAGGCTGGGAAGAAAACCCCCGGTTGCCATTCCCGGTGGATTGGGTTTTCATAATGCCGGCAGTCTGCAGATCGAAAATATAATTTTTCAACACACCTTTTTCAAACAATGGCGTACGCCGTGAAGAAATGCCTTCGGAATCCCAGGGATAACTCAAATCGGCAAGATCAATAGTCGCATCGTCATAAATACTCACTCTTGCGTCTATCACTTGCTCACCCAATTTATTGGTAAGGGGAGAGGCGCCTTTCTGCAATAGTTTCCCATTGCATCCGGCTTCAAATGTGGAAAGAAGAACGTCCATGGCTTTTGCAGTAACCACGACGGGATAGTTACCTGTTTTTAATTTCAGTTCCTTCTTCGCAAGTTTTAAATCGTTGAGCGCCTTATCCACATGTTTGTTGAGATCGGTAACGAGCCCTTTCGAACTTTCTCCTTCACCGATAGAAAGAAGACTTTGTCCTTTAATCTGCAAAATTTCTATCCCGATTCCTACCGACGTAGACTCTATGGCAATGTCTAATCCATTTGAATTGAGGAGGCGTCGTTTTCCATAACCTTTTCCTATTCCCGCACTGCATTCATAACCGGAATCAACCGCCAGAGCTCTTTCAATAGCCTCTTTTCCGATACTTACGCATTTTTCAATGGGAAAGTCAATAACAGCCCTGTCAAAAACAGCTACCTGCGGATAATTATTTTTCCTGGGAAAATCAAATGCGGCAACTTGTCCGAATTCAGCGCTTTCCAGAGCATTTGCCACAAGTTTTTCCGGTTTTCTGAAATCGGTGGTACAGGAAAACCCTATCTTCCCATCCTTTATTACCCGAAGACCAATCCCCCGAATGGATTTCGTATTTATGTATTTCAGTTTATTATTTTCAAAACTTACCGAACGTGTTTCCCCCTCTTCATAAATAACTTCAACCTGTGCCGTATGTTTTAGTGCCTGTTCTAAAATTTTTTCTTCGATATTGTTCATTTAAATAAAACCCCGTTATTTTAATTTTATTCATGCAGTAGGTAGTATTTCCGTTTATCAAATAATCTCTACTTTAATTTAAAATGTGCAGCCTGTCCTTCCTTCTCACCTTCAATTCCTTCAGACTTTATCCGCAATCGTAAATCATTTGCGCTGTCAGCGTAAGCAATAGCATTTTTATAACTTATTTTCTCTTCTTTAAAGAGGTGGAATAAGGACTGGTCCAGAGTCATCATTCCTTCCTGATTCCCTTTTGCCATCATTTCCTTTAATAGCCCTATCTCCTTTTTCAATATAAGGTCTTTTATTCTTGGGGTATCCAGTAATACTTCAAAGGCGCCTGCCCGTTTCCCGTCCTTTGCGGGAATTAATCTTTGTGAAATTATTGCCCGTAAATTCAGTGATAAAAGCATGTATATTTGTTCATGCCGTTCCGAGGGAAAAAAGTTTATAATCCTTTCAATCGCCTGATTTGCGTTATTCGCATGAAGCGTCCCCAGACACAGATGTCCCGTTTCCGCAAAGGTAATGGCCGATTCCATTGTTTCGGTATCGCGGATTTCTCCCACAAGAATGACGTCAGGCGCCTGTCGCAAGGTATTTTTCAACGCGTTGTGGAACGATAAACTATCAATGCCAATCTCTCTCTGTGTGATAACAGACTTTTTATGACGGTGAACAAATTCAATGGGGTCTTCCACCGTAATGATATGCCCTGAATTATTTGCGTTCCGATGATCAATCATTGCTGCCAGTGTAGTAGATTTTCCGGAACCGGTGGCGCCAACGACAAGCACGAGTCCGCGCTTTGTCATGGCAATGTCTTTGAACACCTGGGGGAGCAGTAAATCATCAATAGACTGAATGTTTATTTTTATCTGCCGAATAACAATGCCAATATTCCTTTGCTGAAAAAATATGTTTACCCTGAAACGTCCGAGCAAAGGATAATATAAGGCCAAATTCATTTCCATATTTTCATAAAAATCCGCCTTTTGTTTTTCGCTCATTACCGATTCGGCAAGGATACGGGTATCTTCTGCGGTCAATATATCCGGGCCGACAGGAATATTACTCCCTTCCTTTCTGAACACGGGTGGCAGCCCAACGGTAATGTAAATATCAGAAGCATCCAGGCGTACCATTTCCTGTAATAAATCTTTTATTTCCACTGGGATCTCCTTAAAAATTTACCTGATACCTTCCAAAACTCCCGGTCCACTCACAAGGGTTTTCACCGCCTCTTTTTCAACAAAACCGTTTCTGCACAAATCTATCAACGCCTGGTCCATTGTCTGCATGCCATGCTGACGTCCGGTTTGCAATGCCGAAGGGATTTGGGCAATCTTATTCTCCCTGATCAGATTTCTTACCGCGGGAGTACCTATCATAATTTCCAGCGCCGCAATACGCCCGGTACCTTCCTTCCGTTTGATAAGTTGCTGGGTAATTACCGCCTGAAGAGATTCGGACAGCATAGTACGGATTTGCTGCTGTTGTTCCGCAGGAAATACGTCAATTATTCTGTCAATCGTTTTCGGAGCGCTGGAGGTATGCAACGTTGCAAGGACGAGGTGTCCCGTTTCCGCCGCGGTGAGCGCCAGAGAGATAGTCTCAAGGTCCCTCATTTCACCCACAAGGATAACATCAGGGTCCTCACGAAGCGCCGATCTCAGGGCATTTGAAAAACTATGGGTATTTGACCCCAATTCCCTTTGATTAATGAGACTGTTTTTCGACTGATGAACAAATTCTATGGGATCTTCAATGGTGAGTATATGACATTTATATTCCCGGTTAATAAGGTCAAGCATTGCCGCCAGGGTTGTGGATTTTCCACTACCGGTAGGCCCTGTTACAAGGATAAGGCCCTTCTCTTTTTTCGTTAATTCTGTCACAATAGCAGGCATATTAAGTTGTTCCAGGAGCGGGATTTTTTCGGGAATGGTCCTGAACACAATCGATTCCCCCCTGTTTTGCAGAAAGGCGTTCACCCTGAAACGTCCAATCCCCTTTATTGCAATAGCGAAATCCAGTTCATAAAGTTCCTCGTATGCCTTACGCTGCTGATCGTTAAGAATATCATACAAAAGTTTATGCACGTCTTCTTTGTTCAACGGCAGCATATCGACTTTTCTCATATCGCCATGAATACGGATCATTGGCGGTTCGCCTGAGCTTATGTGCACATCCGAAGCGTTTTGTTTAATTGCAAAAGTAAGGAGTTCCATTATATCCATTCATCGCCCTCCGATAACGACATTTCGTATTCGAACATGAGGCCCGCCGTCGCTGACGCGCAAAGGCGACTGGCCCCCCTTTCCACATCCCCCCATACCCCCGTAAATATTAAGATCGTTCCCAATCGCGTCAATGTTCATGAGTGTCTCAAATACGTTTCCGGTAAGAACTACGTCCCGTACTTTTTCCTTCAATTGTCCATTGCGTATCATGTATGCCTCTTCCGCGCTGAAGGTAAACATTTCCATATTGGTTTGTCCTCCTAAGGCGCCGATTGCGTATATACCGTCATCAACTTCCGATAACATTTTTTCGAAGGTATCATTACGCGGCTCCATAAAAGTATTCGTCATGCGAACAATTGGTTCGTTGCCATAACTTATAGCGCGCGCATTACCCGTTGGTTTTTCATTCATCTTTGCCGCCGTTTCCCTCGAATGAAGCCTGTTCGTTAAGATACCGTTTTTAATAAGATACGTTTTTTGTGTCGGAGTGCCCTCGCTATCGTATTTGTTGTATCCGGCTTCACCGACTAAAGTACCGTCATCAACAATCGACAAAGCATCGGTACCAAAGCGTTTCCCGAGAACCATGATCTCCCGTAGTTGAGCATTCTCATAGACAAAATCCGCCTCGCTGAGATGCCCGAACGCTTCGTGAACAAAAACCCCGCACAGCTTGGGATCAATGATAACCGTATATTTGCCGCCATTCACCGGCTTTGCAGAAAGCTGGTCAATTGCACGTTTCGCTACTTTCTCGCATTCCTGTTCCATATTTAACACGTTGTTATACCCACGCAAATCACCTACGGAATGATATGCCTGCTGGACGTTCATACCGTCCCTTGCCATGGCAAGCAGGGAGATGCCGCAAAAAATTGTTTCCTGTATGATAAAACTTCCATCGGTATTGGCAAAGCATATTGTACCGTGTGAGTCTATGTAGCGAACGTTAGAGGTTTGTATTTGTTTTGAAGAAAGAATGATATTGTTATATTTGTCGCAAAGCGCCTGTTTCTCTTTCAAAGATACTTCCGCCGGATCCTTTTCCACGGTTGTTTTTGTATGATCATTTATTATGGGTATGGGGGCAAGCTGGCTTGTATTTGTTCCAACGAATTTTGCTTGCTCACAAGCCATTTCAACGTATCTTGGAAGGTTTTCCAAATCGTTAAAAGCAACAAATCCCCATCCTCCATTCACCAGCGCCCTTACGCATCCACCGAAAGTGTTTTTTTCGCCTATGCCTTCAAGCTCTTTCCCCACATAGGTAATGCCCGTACTGACTCCCTCGTGAACACGTATTTCGACGTAGTCTGCCCTTGCCAGTTTCAATGCGTTTTTTATAATCTTTTCCATTTGGGTTATCCCCTTTAAAGTTAAGCAATCAAATTTTATTCAATAATTTGATTATTTATACTATTTTGTTAAAACAATTGAAATAATAATATACAACCTTGCTAACTCGATTGAATAGAAATTTTCATTTTAACAGATTTGAGGGTGGATTAAGCGATCGCGACTCGAAGAGAAAGGGAACCGCATCCACCTTTTCTGGAAATAGGTGGATGCGGCGTAAAAACCAACGCCTTAATCCACCCTACTCATAACTTGATCAACTTGTCAGTTGATCAAAAGCTTCCTCGGCAAGGATTTCCACCCCAAGTTCTTTTGCTTTGTCGAGCTTAGAACCCGGGTCTTCGCCAACAACAAGATAGTTTGTCTTTTTACTCACGCTTGACGATACTCTCCCTCCCAGTCTTTTAATAAGTTTTTCCGCATCGCTACGGGAATATTTTTCCAGTTTGCCGGTTATTACAAAAGATTTCCCCGAAATTTTTTTATTCTTCTGCGGGACGCCAACCATCAATCTTTTGGTATTCACGCCTTTTGCTTTGAGTTTTTTAATGATTTCCCGCGTATGTTCGTTTTGAAAGAAATCAACAATACTTTGGGCCACAACAGGCCCTATTTCATGTATTCTTTCCAGTTCATCCACGGTCGCATCCGCCAGTTTGTCAAGAGTGTCAAAATGATCCGATAACACTTCGGCGGTATGTAACCCTACGTTGTGAATGCCCAACGCACAAATCAGACGGTCGAGATCCCGTCCGCGGCTATTTTCTATTGCGTGAATCAAATTGGACGAGGATTTTTTCCCCATGCGTTCCAGATTTACCAGATCATCATACCGAAGGGAAAAAATATCAGAGTAATCTTCTACGAAACCCTTGTCAACCAATTGTTCAATGATAGCAGGACCAAGCCCTTCAATATCCATGGCGTCTCTGCTTGCGAAGTATTGGATACGCCTTTTCGCCTGCGCCTTGCATAACGGGTTGTAACAGCGCAAATATACTTCCTCATTCTCCCTGCTTACCGGTCCGTTACATACAGGGCAACAGAGGGGTTCCGCAAAAACCTTTTCACTCCCGCTTCGTTTTTCTTTTACTACCGTTACAACTTGCGGAATGATTTCTCCTGCCTTTTGTACGACAACATGATCCCCAACCCTGACATCCTTTCTCTTCACTTCGTCAAAATTATGAAGTGATGCGCGGCTCACGGTCGTACCCGCTAGTAATACCGGAGTAAGATTGGCAACAGGCGTAAGCGTACCTGTTTTCCCAACCTGAACTACAATTTTTTCAATTCTTGTTACTGCCTGTTCCGGTTGAAATTTAAACGATATCATCCATCGGGGAGCCTTGCTTGTTGACCCTAATTGCTCTTGAAGCGCAAGGGAATTTGCTTTTATGACCATCCCGTCTACCATATAGTCAAGAGTTCTGCGTCGTTTATCCCATTCGGAACAATACCGTATCGCTTCATCAATATTTTTGCATAATTTTGCGTGTGGGTTCACAGGGAACCCCATTGCTTTAATAATATCCAAACACTGTAGATGCGACTCCAGTTTAATCCCTTCAACATATCCTATAACATAAACAAACATCTTGAGATGCCTTTTCGCAGTAATACGTGGGTCCAGAAGTTTCAGCGATCCGGCTGCGGCATTTCTGGGATTAGCAAATTGAATTTCGCCTTTTTCTTCTCTTTCCTCATTTATCAACTGGAACTCTTTATTCGGTAAGTAAACTTCGCCTCTTATCTCAATAATAGGCGGTATTTTATACACACCGCCTGATACTGACAGTTTCAAGGGAATTTGCCGGATTGTTTTGAGGTTTGCGGTAACGTCATCTCCATGAAAGCCATCGCCGCGGGTTGCACCACGGACAAATAATCCATTCTCATACCAGAGGGTAATCGCTATCCCATCGATTTTTAATTCCACGACATATTCAATGTCCGTATTGGCATCGATATCCGCCATACGTTTTATTCTGCGATCGAATTCTTTCAGTTCTTCATTCGAGTAAGTGTTATCGATACTCAGCATGGGCGTTTTGTGCTCCACGCTGGGGAACTGGCTGACAGGCTGGTCTGCAATTCTCTGAGTGGGGGAATCAGGTGTTATAAGCTCAGGGTGGGCTTTCTCCAGGTTCTGTAATTCTTTCAGGAGGTGGTCATATTCATAATCTGAGATTTCAGGATGATTTTCCACATAATATTTATGGTCGTGGTATCGTATTATACTGCGGAGTTGTTCTATTTTTTCTTTTGCCGTTGTAGACACTTTTTATATTTGACTATCGATTAATAAAAATTTATGAAGCAAACGTTTCACTATGACTTGCAGCCTTTTTTTCCAATAATCATTTATGAAAGACAGATTCTTTTTACGATAATTTGCGAAACATATCACTTTTTATCATTTCCTCACGCAAAATTTACACATGTTTCTCAGAATTCTAACTGAGTCCTCAGTCCCGCAAGTGTTACAACATCCCTGTCGTTTAAGCCAACAGGATCAAAAAGGGTTTGTAATGATGGGGTGATGGCGAAATACTTATTAATTGTAAATTTATAATACATCTCCACCGCAAGCTCTTCGTTTCCGTCTACTGTCTTTGTTCTTCCAAAGGCAAAGGACATAGCATCGTCTTTGCGTGACGGAATAGGGTGGTGAATTTCCAGCCCGGCGCTCCATGCGCTTTTTACCTCGGCTCCATCCTTTTCGTTAATGCCGTATCGCGCGAAGGTAAACACTGATTCGGATATTTGCTGGTCTAAACTTAGCCCTATTCCTTTATTATATGCTTGTCCTTCATTCATTTTCGCCCAGAGGCGAACATTGCCTTCAAGGTCAAACAGTTTATACGAGTTAATGCCAATTTCCCCGATGCCATACATCCCATGAGTTCTGCCGGATTCAATATCATCCGAACTTTGCAATCCCAATCCAAAGTACAAACCGCTGCCAAACTCATACGTGGATGCTATCCCGGGCCCGTTTACCGGAACCTCTAATGTTGCGTTGTTTACGAATACACTGGTAATGAACTGCGTTGTCTCATCGTTCGCAACCGCATTGCTGTCGAAATAGTTCGTCAAATCTATTTTTCCCATGACCAATGTTAACCGGTTTTTAAAAAAACTCAGTTCACACCATGCTTCACGCACCGACAAACGTTCACCTCCGTTTTCTTCCTGAAAGTCTCCCGCATCGTCATTGAGTCCGGAAAAGCTGTCAATATATTCATCGGGCCCGTTGCCTCCAATACCTTCCAGGTCAAGAAAAAGCGTTATATTGCCAAACGGCCGGTAAATAAACAGCAGGTCAGCCGAACCTTCAGCGGTAAAACCATGTCCGCCATATCCATGCAATATTTGCTGTAATATCCCTGTACCGCTAAAGCCGAAAACGAATCGCTTTTCTCTCACTTCTTCCGTTACATACTCGATCCTTTCAGAAATATTTTCACGCCGGGAAAGTTTTTTCTCGTGAATAATCTCCTTCAGCTTTATTCCGCATATATCGCATTTGTCATGTTCAACCGTTTGTTCCTGCAAATGTCCATTCTGGCAAATGCACTCTGTTGACTGTTGTACATCATCTTCTGTATTCGCGGTAAATTGACTGCTGGTTAAATCCCGCAAAAGCTGATTTTGTTTTAACTCTTCGGAAAGACACTTGCGGATAAAAATTTGTTGCGAGAAAAATATACACGATAACAAGGCAAAAAACACTATCAATATTTTTTGGGAACGAGTATGCATAACGGTTGCTTGTTTTTCTTCCTTATTACTATAAAGAAAGACCTCAATAATTTATATAATTATTGAGGTCTTTATGTGTCTCAATTATAACGATATTTTTATTTTTACTCTATATTTTCAATATACAACCTTTCCTATCATTTTTATATGTGGCAAAATATACGAGTATACTTATAAATATATTTATAATTTGACTACTTTTGTGGCTTTGTAGCCCTTTTGGTCTTTTACGACTTCAAACTCTACTTTGTCGCCTTCAGCAAGAGTTCTGAAACCCTCACATTGAATAGCAGTCTGGTGTACAAATACATCCTCTCCATTATCCTGAGAAATAAAACCAAAACCTTTTGAGTCGTTGAACCATTTAACGGTCCCGTTCGGCATTCTTAAAATCACCCCCTCTCATAATAAAAAAATTACTATTAGAAACAAAAAAGGCTACAAGGTTGTAACACCCTGTAGCCTCTCTATAAACTTCCTATATACAACGGTACAACACAACCAATTATCGACACTAATATTATCATACTTTATCATTAAAGCAAGAGAAATAATTATTTCTACTATAACAGATGATTTATTGCTCGGGGTGCATGAGTATATATTCTATTTTAAGGTATTCTTCTTTTGCTTGATCCTGAGCGGCAATGCGCGCGGAATTAATTTCATTAAAGTGCAAAAGTAATATTGAAACGATGTGAGGGTCCAGTTTCAATTCTTCGCCCATTTTTTTAAGCTCTTCCTGTATTGTTTCGTTAGAAAGCTTTTTTCTGTATGGTCTTAATTCTGTAAGGGTGGAAAATACGTTGGCAACCGCCAGAATCCGGGCTCCCAGCTGGAGATTGTCCTCTTTGACATGAAAGGGGTAGCCTGTTCCTGATAATGTTTCATGGTGATAAGACGCCCACGAAATAATACATTTGAAAGCCGCGATGCGCTTAAGTATACGATTTGTATAGAAGGGATGCTTTCGAATAATGCTAAACTCCTCTTCCGATAATGGTTCTTCTTTTTCCAATATTTCTATTGGCACCACAAGCATTCCGATGTCGTGGACATAACCGGCAATTTCCATCCATTGGCATTCTTGTTTGGAAAATCCGGCAAAGTTGGCCAATTTCTGCGCCGAAGCTGCAACACCGGTTGAATGTGTAGCAAAAAAAGCACTTCTGAAATCTACAATTCTGGAAAATAGTTTGGAAAAAGAAATAAGATGTTCCATATCTAATGAAATAGAAGGCATTTTTACCCTGGCAGACAGGATTACACTTATTACGGATGAAGTGACTTCAAGCCAGAAATACTCCTTTTCTGCTAATTTTAGAAAAGCATCTACCAGCTCCGGCATAAACATTTTCCCGGATTGCACCTTTATCTTTTCGCAAATACCGTTAGCTTGTCCAAGTATTTCTTCTTGTTTATTTATCATAACCGAAACTCTATCCGCTATATGTAATATATAGCTGCCGTACGGCACTTTCTTTTTCGTTCTTTGTATTTTATTTTTTTTATCCCAACGGACATGATGAAATCGTACAAGATTTGCGATGAAACTAAAAGGTTTAAATTCATGAAGGAACAGGTATCCTAATTCTTCATGCTCGTGAGAGGTTTCCACCTCAAATTTGAGAAGGTCCATCCTTTCCGCAAGGCAATAACATCCAATATCATGTAAAGCGCCCGCCAATACGAGATCGCTTTTTTCTTCCATGGTTAAACCCAGTTCTTCGCTGATGCTAAACGCAATGTAAGCAACTTGCATATGATGATTTACCAGTACGGGATTAATTAAATCAACGGCTTCTGATAAACCCGTGGTTAAATCGAATAATGATATCCTGGATTCTTTTGACATCGTTTTTCCCTGATATTGGTTTTTAAAATAAAATATTTGTAAAACCACATAGAAAAGCTTTATTGTAATAAACGCTTTCATTGCTTCCGATTACAATAAATATAATATACTATCAACTAGATTATTCAAGTCAATATTAAACTATTGAAATAGGAAAGAAACCATTTAAAATGAAGGAAATATCAAGAAGATTTAAAGCAAAGAGGGGATTTCTCTTCCCACTGCCAGGAAAATCAGGCTTGCATAAGGACTAAACTATTGTTTGAATATATTGCTCTCATAAAAGAATCATAGTTGTTGCTTTAAACTGTTTGTTGTATTTTTTTATTTCACAGAAGAATTAGTCGTAGTGATTTATACCATTTTTGTATTGTAGGGCATCTTCATGGTAATGTATGATATGCCGATATGTTATGTTCTTATTGTTACAATAATTATGTTAATGTATTTTGTTTTCTGCAGAAATTTTGTAAAGGGGGTCGAAATATAACAATTTTATAAGGAGAAATAGTAATGGAAGAATTTGCAATAAATAATATTTCCAAAGAAAATTTCAGGAACATAGGTACGAAAGTACTGGAAACACTTTCAGGGCAAAATCCGAAAATTTCAAACACGGCACTTATGCAAAAACTAAAGGAAAAGTGTTCCGACTCCGAACTTGTTATGGATGCCATTTCTATCGCGGCACAAGAAAATAATAATAATATAGTTCATTTTTGGACTGGGGTGTATGCAATGCTGGTGGAGCTTTATCAGGTATGTCCGAACGACTAATTAAAAGTATTTTTAAAAAAGATTAATACTTTAATGTAAGGAGTATTATTATGGGAAAACAACAAATTCTCCTGGAAAGCGGTACCAACGAAATGGAATTGCTGGAGTTTCTTATCGGAGGTCAGTCGTTTGGGGTAAATGTTGCCAAGGTACAGTCAATTGTACAGTATGACCCAAAAACGGTCACGAAGGTAGCTACAGCTCCTCCCGCAATGATGGGGATGATGTTACACAGAGGCAAGACAATACCCCTCATTGATTTGGCAAACGCATTGGATATGAATAAAAAAAAGGATGCTGATGCAAATAGTACATCAGTGGTAATAGTAACTGAATTTAATAATTCAATTAATAGTTTTTTGGTAGATGGTGTGAACCGGATTCATAGGCTTTGCTGGGATGCTTTTGTTCCAATAAGTAATGTTATCAATATTAGTGGATTAGGTATTATAGGGTCTGTGCATATCAATGATACAGAGGTAATGGTTGTCGATTTGGAACACATTCTTTCCAGAATATTTCCGCAGTTGGCAATCGGTGAGGCTGCCAGTGAAATATTTCAAATAGAAAAAAAACACGGACGGGAAGAAGTGTGTATTTTTTTTGCAGAAGATTCTAAGACAATTCGGGATAATGTTGTCCGGGTGCTTTGCAGTGCGGGATATAATAAACTCCGTGTATTTGAAAATGGGCAAAAGGCGCTTGATGTACTGATGGGAATGCGTGATAAAGTAAAAGCGGAAGATTCGTTTGCCGTTGAATTACCCAATGTATTAATTTCTGATATAGAAATGCCGGAGCTAGACGGATTAACTTTGTGTAAAAGTCTGAAGAGTGACTCCATACTCAGAAATATTTCTGTGATTATGTTTTCCAGTCTGATAAATGATCAGATGATTATGAAATGCGAAAGTGTTGGTGCGGATAGTTATATAACAAAACCGGAGATGAATAAATTAATAAACATGCTTGACGAGAGATGTTTAAAGAAGGAGAAATAAGCACCGTATCGTTGTTTGTTGTGGTTTATTCATGTGAAGGCTTTATGCAAAAAATTTTAAATTAACTTATTAAAGAAAGAGCAGAAATGAATATACTTGTTTCAGGTTCAGTGGCATATGACAGGATTATGGATTTCCCGGGAAAGTTTTCAGATCATATTCTTCCTGAAAAGATACACATATTGAATGTATGTTTTATGATTAATGAATTGAAAGAAAATTTTGGCGGCACCGCAGGCAATATTGCTTACGCACTTTCTTTACTGGGTGAAACACCAACAATTATTGCTACTTCCGGCCGTGATTTTGAACCATATAAAAAGTGGCTGGTAAAGCATAAAATACCTACAGAGTATATTAAGGTAATAGATGAAGAATTAACCGCTGGGGCATATATTACAACAGACCAATCTGATAATCAAATTACGGCATTTAATCCGGGAGCCATGAAATATTGCGCCGGGTTTGATTTTGATTCTGTGTCAAAAGAAGAAACATTGGCAATTGTTTCCCCCGGAAATCTGGATGACATGATAAATTTTTCAAAGATATATAAACAAAAAGGAATAGATTATATTTTTGACCCGGGACAGTCCTTACCTGCATGGTCAAAAGAGAATCTGATGGAGACCATTGATGGGGCAAAAATATTTATTTGCAATGACTATGAGTTTCAATTAACACAAGAGAAAACATCCATGTCAACTGAAGACATTATAAAAAAATCTGAGATTTTGATCATAACAAAAGGAGAATTTGGTTCCACAATTATAAACAAAGAGAACGGAAACACGAAAACATATGAAATTCCTGCTGCGAAAGTATCGTCTATAAAAGACCCTACCGGAGCCGGAGACGCATATAGGGCTGGTTTGATAAAAGGATTAGTATCATCAAACAGAGGAATTGCTCATGCAGCAAAGATAGGAGCCGTTTGTGCGGCCTATGCTGTTGAAGTTTATGGAACACAAAATTTTCACTTCACCTCAGATGAATTTAATGAACGATTTAAAGAAGTATTTAAAGAATCTCCTTTTTGATGGATATTAAGACGTTGTCAGATTGATTGGCGTAATATCTTTTTGTATTGACCGAAAAAGTGGAATTTGTTACCATTAACACGTCTTTAGGCTTTTTTGCATAGCGATTAGATACCCCCGTTATATTTAATTATTTGCTTAAATCAATGTGTTTTTTGTTGTCTCAAACCAAATAGCCTATATGCACAATACTTATTTTTGCATGTAAAAATTTTCTATCCTGCGGCTTTAAGATTCTCACCACAAATGGTCTTGTTTCATTAGAGAATATAATCGAAAATATGATGAAGGACCTTCATTAAATATATGCTGAGAGAAATTAAATTGATAATCTCTGGAATATTGCTATACCCTGCGTGTGTATTTAGCATTATGGGGTGTACCTCTATTCCTGTGAAGAATGCAATCGTTGAAGAAGAACAAAAAGAATCAAAATCTGACATAAAACTACGCCGAAATATAGATGAATGGACACTCCAATTGTATTCAGACGACCCCACCATAAGAAGTTCTGCCGCTGTTTCTTTGTTAGGATTAAATTTGCAAAGTGCACAGGAACCCTTAATAAGTATATTAAAAGATTCTAAAGTCCGTGAAGATGTTAAAATATCTGTTATAAAAGCTTTTGGATTTGCAAGGGATGATTGTGCGGTTGAACATTTAATCCAACCTTTAGGTAGTGAATCTGAACCGGTTAAGACTGCTGCTGTGAATGCGCTTGGGAGAATTAAAACAAAAAAATCAATAAATTTGATGGCAAATGCGATGTTAAGTCCCAAGCAGCCAAATGAAGTTAAGATATTGCTGGCAAAAGCATTAGGCAATACAAATGATCAGGATGCCGTTGAGTCTTTAATTAAAATGCTCAGGGCTGATGATAGGGATTTGAGAGAAACAGTGATGACATCTTTGGAAAAAATTACAAAAGTATCAAATAATAATGATTCCTCATGGTGGAAGGAATGGTGGTTGCGTAATAAGTCGAAAACACGGGAACAATGGTTGGAGGAAATTGTACTTAAACAGGAAGAAAAGACTCAACAGTTAGAGGGTAGGATTGAACAATTAAAAGAGGAAGTGGCACAAAAGTCTATTAAACTTATTGAACTTGGATATGACAAAATTGACCCCACATTGTTAAGTGAAGCGATTAAAAGCGATTACCCTGAAGTAAGAATTTTTGCCGCAAAGGAACTGGCAAAAATTAAAGAATCATCAACAATAGAGATATTGATTAAGGCTATCTCCGATAAAGAAGAAGAAGTTCGGATTGAAGTTGTTCAGGCGCTGGGAGAAATTGGCGATGAAAAAGCGATCAAACCTTTAATCCACGCTCTAAATGATGAAAATTTGGTTGTGAGGGAAAAGGCTGCTAAGGCGCTTGGACAATTAGGAAATAATGAGGCGGTAACGGTTTTAATCGAAGCATTAAACAAGAAAACGAATTTTCCAATAGTTTGTTCTATAATAGAATCCTTAGGTAAGATCGGAGATTTAAGAGCGGTAGATACCTTAATTAATTTTTTATCACACGAAAAGTCTGAAATACGGGAATGCACAGCGGCATCCCTCGGGAAACTCGGTGATGCGCGTGCGGTAGAACATTTAATTGCTGCGCTGAACGACGAGGAGGAGCGTGTGAGATGGTATGCTGCAGATAGTTTAGGAAAAATTGGAAATCCTATATGTGTAGAATCCCTTATTAAGCGCCTGTCCGATAATAGTGCCCGCGTAAGAGAATCTGCCGTGACAGCTCTTGGGCAAATAGGGAATCAACAGGCAATCGAGGCGTTAATAAAGGCGCTTCAGGATGTTGATAAACGGGTTGTAGATCAGGCTGCCGAGCGTCTCGTAAATATTGAGGATGCGACGTTTGATATTATGGATTCTGTGGCAACAACTTTTTATAATAGTGCGGATTATAAGAGGGCGGAAATTGTTCTTAACAGGATAATTACAAAATATGCGAAATTTCCTGAGTTACAGGACAAGGTCTTACAAATCAAGATAAAACTGGCAAAAACATTGTTTGCGTTAAAAGATTGGCAGAATGCACTCAATGTATATGAAGAAGTTTTAAAACGTTATACCAACGATGACACCATAAAAAAGGAGCTTATACATTGTATAAAAGAGTTAAAACAGTTTGACCGTGCGTTAAAATGGTTTGCTGCATGGCTTGAAGAAAATCCTCAAAATTACCAACTGTGCTGGCAAGGTCGTTTGGATATTGCTTCTGCCATGTTTGATCAAGGCAAGTATGAAAATGTGAAGGATCTCATCAATGTATTAAAGACGGAAGACCCTAATTTGGGAGGAGAAGAGTTTAAATCCCATTTTCAGACATTAAACGACCTGTGTAGAAACAGCATTACCAATTCGAAAGGATAAGTGATGAAAAACATAAAACTTTTTCTAAATAATATTGTTAATGGGAGGAATGTGTTATCGTTTTTTCAGAATGCCTGTGAAAAGTATGATTGTATTTTGTATGAGCATGATTTAGAAAAAAAATAAATTATGAGCAGGAGTTTGAAATATAAATGAAAATCCTTATTGTAGGAGCCGGTGCTGTAGGTTTTAATCTTGCAAAACAATTGTCGAAAGAAGGACATGATATTTCCGTCATAGATAAAGATCAAAATAAAGTGGACCGTATTGCGGAGAAACTGGATGTTTCTGTTGTGTTAGGAACTGCTACGTCTCCTTCAATCCTCGAAGAAGCAGGTATAAAGAATACAGATATAGTACTGGCTGTAACTAATAGTGACGAGATAAATATTGTGACGTGTATCATTTCTTATAATTACAATGTAAAAACAAAGATTGCCAGAATAAGAAATCCCGAATTTTCTGAGCAAAAACCACTTGTGCATCAGAATGGATTTCACATAGACTACATAGTAAACCCGGAGATGATAACAATTAATTCCATATTGGACATTATCGGAACCCCTGGAACAAACTATGTGGCTGATTTTAGAGGGGGGGATGTCTTGCTGAGAGGGTTTAGTGTGCCCGCGGATGCTCCGATAGTTGAGAAAAAACTCGCTGATCTGGAAGAAATTGAATATACGGATTCTTTCCTGATAGTAGCTATCCAGCGGGAGGAAGAAATGATAATCCCCACGGGGGAAACGGTGATCAAGCCTAATGATAATATCTATGTGATTGTGGCAAAGGAAGCGTTGCCATTTTTCTTGCCGATGGTTAATAGACGTGCAGATGAAGTTGCAAAAGTAGTTATATACGGAGTAAACCGGGCGAGTCTTAATTTGGCTAAAAAACTGGAAGAAAGAAAAATCGGGGTTACCATTATAGAACCCGAAAAGGAAAAAACGGAGGAAGCCGCTTCGGTACTTGACCGAACTATTATCCTGAAAGGCGATGCGTTGGATATCGATCTCCTAAAAGAATCTTCCATTGATGTAGCTAATTTTTTCGTTGCTATTTCTGAAAATGAACAGAGCAATCTTCTTGCGGCACTATTAGCAAAGAGACTAGGAGCAAAAAAGGCAATCGTGCTCACGGAAGACCCTGCTTTTGTACCTATTATTAATTCTTTAGGTATCGACGTTGTAATAAACCCAAGGCTCATAACTGCTGGATCCATATTGCAGCATATTCGGCGGGGCGATACTCTTTCTGTTGTAAAGTTTCAACAAAGTGAAGCGGAGGCTATGGAATTGATTGCATCGGAACATTCAAGAATTTTAGGGAAACCCCTGAGAGAGGTATCATTTCCCAAAGGCGCTATTATCGGAGCGATTTCACATAATAATGTTATGAAATTACCCACAGGTGATACCATAATAAATCCCGGAGAAAGCGTGATTGTCTTTGCTCTTCCAGACGCTATAGAAAAAGTTCAATCCCTCTTTTCCAATGGAAAAGGCGGAACGTAATTTCTGCGTTTCTTAAACCTCGCCGCTTATGAACATTTCCATAGTACTGCGTACGGTCTCTAACCTTGCTTTAATGCTTGCCGCAATTTTCTCGATTCCGCTTGGTATTGCGTTATTTTATAAAAACTATGATACATTGTGGGCCTTTATCCTTGCAATAGTTCTTTCGGGTACTCTGGGAGGAGTCAATAGGTTCTTCTTTAAGAAAAAAAATGAAGTAGAAATTGGCAATAGAGAAGGTATTGCCATTGTGACGTTCAGTTGGCTCATTTGTATATTTCTTGGCGCATTTCCATATTGGTATTCAGGTATATGCCCAACATATACTGATGCGGTATTTGAGACAACAAGTGGTTTTACCACGACAGGCTCTTCAATTCTTACCAATGTGGAAATATTGCCTGAAAGTATTCTTTTCTGGCGTGCATTTACAAATTGGCTTGGCGGGATGGGAATTATTGTTGTTTTCGTAGCATTGCTTCCTGCTATGGGCGTCAGTGGGTATCAGCTTTTTATTGCAGAAGTAAGTGGGCCTACGATAGGTAAATTGAAGCCACGAATTGCTGAAACGGCAAAGGCGCTGTGGATCATTTATCTTGTTTTTACGGCAACATTAATTTTGTTATACTTTTTGGGTGGAATGTCTTTTTTTGACGCCATTTGCCATTCCTTTGCCACGGTTTCAACAGGGGGATTTTCCACAAAAAACACAAGCATCGCATATTTTGATAATCTTTATATAGAAATTGTTGCCGCAATATTTATGTTTATTTGTGGCTGTAATTTTTCACTTTATTATCAGTCTTTTCAATTAAATTTCAGGAAAATACTGAAAAATTCAGAACTTCGCTTTTTTGCGGGATTAAACCTGATCGTTATTGTCTTTGTAGCAATACTTTTATTTAGTAGTCAACCTCACAGTTTGAGTAATGAAATTCACAATGATTATTACCAAAATTTTGGATATTCCATCAGACGGTCTTTCTTCCAGGTAGTTGCAATATGCACGGGAACGGGTTTGTCAACGGCAGATTTTGACATATGGCCGGAAATATGCCGGTTTTTATTAATCTTGTTAATGTTTATTGGTGCGTGTGCAGGTTCTACAGGCGGTGGCATAAAAAGTGTACGGATATTGATATTACTCAAATCAAGCATACGGGAAGTTATGCGTGTATTAAGGCCACGAATGGTAAAACACGTAAAAATTAATGGTGAATCGGTACCAGAAGAAATTGTTACCGAGATATCAGTATTTTTCGTAGTGTACTTAGGATTTTTTGGTGTTTGTTCGCTGGCCTTGATGGCAACGGGCCTTGATATGGTTACTGCATTTTCTTCTGTATGTACCTGCATGGCCAATTGTGGTCCTGGCCTCGCTAAAGTTGGCCCAACACTTAACTTCAGCGAGATTTCTTATTTCTGCAAATGGATTTTAAGTTTTTGCATGCTCCTTGGGAGGTTGGAAATTTATAGTTTTCTGCTTATATTTCTACCTGTAACGTGGAAAAGGTAGAATTTAGTTGACTCATTAAACATGAAATGATATATATAAATTCTTAAGGGCGATTAGCTCAATTGGAGTGAATAAGTGTGTATACAAGCAATACTTAGCAGTGAATAAAGCGGCATGTATGGCGAATTGTCTGAAAAAGAAGGTTGAAATTGCCCTTAACGAGTAAGTATTTTGACAAGGAATAACCGTACAAAAAAAGGCCGTAATCCCTACGGACTTAAGCTGCGGGGGAGCGTGTGGAATTATGATTTCCATGTACGCAAGAGGAGGTATAGGGGTACTACGCACACGCATGATTATGAGCTTGCCAAACTCTATGCCGCAAAGAAATACAAAGAATCCTACCTTGATCAAACCGATATTCAGAAATTAACCCATGAGGTTAATGTTTCTGATTTTATCAAGCGTCACATACTTGCATTGCAAGCGGAGTATTCTTCGCACTGGACGTATTCAAGCGAATTGACTCTTAATGAGTTTAGCGAGTTCCTCAAGTCTCAGGGTGTTGACGTCCTTTCAAAGATTTCCGTTGAGGTTCTTGAATCGTTCAAGATCGAACAATTAAACCGTGTGAAAAAGATTACGGTTAAGAATAAGTTTAAGATTATCAAGGCATTTCTTAATCGTGCTATCAAATACGGCTACCTTACCAAAAATCCGGCCAGACAGATTGTGATTAACGGTATCCATCAGAATAAGACACGGTTTTTTTCAAAAGAGGAAATTGAGAAGATTTTTACTGCTTTAGACCTTCAGGAGCATAAACGTTTCGCTTATATGAAGAATTTTCTTATGGTCGCACTTTATACCGGCATGCGGCGCGGGGAATTGACGCATCTCTGCATCGAGGATGCTGACCTGGAGAGGAAGGTTATTTGCGTGCGTAATAAGAACGGATTCAGCACGAAGAGCCGCAAGGAACGTGTGATCCCGATTCATGATAAGCTGGTTCCGGTCTTTAAGGGTATTAAGAAGGAACGCCAGCAGGGGTATTGTTTCCTGCATTTGGGGAAAAAATATAATGACAAGACTGCCACGAAGAATTTTGTTATTCTCTGCGAAAGATCAGGAATTGAAAACGCGGGGATCCACACGCTGCGGCATACGTTCGCATCGTATTTGATCATGGCCGGTGTTTCTATGCGGATGGTTGCGGAATATTTGGGACATAGCACGGCGCGGGTGACAGAACTCTACTCGCATGTCTCGGAGGAGAAGAAGAACGGGGAGATTCAGCGGTTGGGGTTTTAATTCATAAACACATTAATAAGGAGAAAGAAGTATGAATAGACGTGTTTTGTTTATTTCTTCGCTATCTTTGATAATTATTGTGTCGCTTCTTATATCATTACTGTCTGATCTCCGCGCAAGGCCAGAAAACAAGATATTAAACAAATGCAACGAGAAATATTACGGCAGCATTGACGTTAATGCGGGTAATTATGTGGGCTGCAACGTCTCCGGAATGACAGACATTACTGATTATACGGTAATGCTAAAGGGCAAAACTTTGGATGAAACAAGAGAGTATTTTATGACATCAAGTTATGATATTTGTTCATTCGACAACTTGCCAGAAGGCAAATATACGATAATAATAAAAAAAGATGGTTATGAAAAAATCAAACAAAAATATAATCTGAAAGAAAATCAATATATACATTTGACATCAGATATGGTGGAAAAAAATGAGGAAGGTGAATGCAGTATCCACTATAGTTCGATAAATGTCAACGCCAGTTATTTCCAGGCAAATACATGCAAAAATAAGTATCTGGACAAGGTTTATGTTACGTTAAAAAACAAAGATGGGAAAGAAATGGAGGCTTTTATAAACAACAATGTACAATATTACTCTAGAGCGTATTTCGGTGACTTGAGGCCAAATACGTACACTATTAGAGCATATAAAGAAAAAGGGGGTTTTAAACCTGCTAAATACAAAGTAAAATTAAAAGAAGGGCAAAGTGTAAGGCTTACAATACAGATGGAAAAAGAGAATTAAGGGCAACCGCTCAGGATTGCGGTCTTGTCGGCTCCGGTAGCCTATCCCTTTCAATATATTCACTCGGCTTTTATATACCCCGTGCGCTTCCAGTTTTCATCATAAAGGATATAATTTCTGCCTTGTTCTTTGATGTACCCCGTCCGTTTGCCCTGATCATCATACACGCTGTGGTATTTCGCTTGTTCCGGCTCCGTGATCATGGTTGAACATCCGGCAAGGGAAAGTAAGAGCAATGATATAGTAAACAGTTTTTTCATGGATTTATTTTGCAACACGGAAACCCATTGTAATAGACAATAGCGTTGCCATTATTGACGGTAAATTCCGTGCGATAAGTAGTCACAACATCATATCCCTGATACTCAAATTCAATGCCTATTTTTAAATAGTTAAATAAATCCATTACATACTGAACCATCTCGCAGTGTAAGCGGGCGATATAAATGTAAGCGGGCGATATAAATTTTACCTCTTGTCTGCGTTTGACTGTATCAACTCTTGTTTGATTTTTCAAGGGGGGTTTTGAGGTTTTTTTAGGGTTTTTGGGGTATAAGACCAAGGGTGACGGGGGGTCTGTTTTTGGTTTGGCAAGGTTTTTGCTTTCCGTACTGAAAAG
This sequence comes from Candidatus Kuenenia hertensis, assembly GCA_021646465.1. Lineage (GTDB taxonomy): Bacteria > Planctomycetota > Brocadiia > Brocadiales > Brocadiaceae > Kuenenia > Kuenenia hertensis. Next base: position 21,692 of record SOET01000002.1, read on the forward strand.
CGAAAGTGTTTTCTGCTTTTTTCACGTATATAATGGTATTCTTTTTCCGGATATAATCTCAAAAAATCATATTCCTATTTCAAGTTATTAGCAGCAATAAACTGCTCTGCTTCTAGTTTTATTTCTGTCTTTTGTGCCCACAAAGTTGCATATAAATTGTTGATATATGCATCTGCGCTTATAGTGTCTACCACTCCTTGAATATTGCACTGGGCAAAAGAAATTTTCCCTTGATAAGCAAGCAAAAGTAAGATTAAATCGCTTACGGTTTTTAGTTGTGCCCCCACTTTATCCTCATTATCTTCGCGCGTTGCAAAAAGGTTGGCGATATCCTCCCTCGCAATCCTCTGGACATCTTTTTTTGTATAGACGTCTCTTCCACGAAATTGGCCAACCGACAAAGGAATTGCCTCGATAATTTCACCGAATTGTTTTTTCTTGCTCTCCAGGAGTTGTACTGCAATATTTTCTTTCTCGCTTAGCGAGAGTGCAATGCCATCCTTTTCTACTTCTGCTAATTTTACATAGTCAATATACTGTTGTTCTGATAGCTCCTCATAACCGTCCAGTAAAAGACTTGGCGATGATGCTCCAATTTTTTGCCTACTAAATCCTATGGAAATATCTCCATTGTCAAAATACCTCCCGCTGTCAATATTCGGAGACTGGCTTATTTTATACTTATAAATCTTCATATTGACAATAAAAGGCAAAACCAGTATCAAAACTATAAAATAATATTTTTTCATTTTTATCTCTCCAATCTTTTTTCTGGGAATATCTATGATTAATAAACAAAGGATAATATATTATTATGGTTTATATTCAGTTACCTTTATCCGAGTGTACCATTTCCCACCAAATCTACCCACTCCATCCTGTGAGCTCGCATTGAGTCTCATTGTTCCAACACTTGCTCCTGCTCTGAGTTTAAATGTTGTTGTTGATGTACCTCCTGCCGTAAATGGCGCTGCTACAACACAGATAATATTATCCGCATTAGTACTAGTATTAGCCCCGGTCATAATTCTGCTTGCTCCTATTGCATCTGCGGTTGAATCTCGAAATATCGCTGCTATAAGAGCACCAGTCTCACCCAAAGCTCCAGAGGAAACATTTGCTACAGCTTCAACAAGCAGTATATTATTAGCATGTAATGGAGTATGTGATACAGTAAGGACTTCAGTTCCTTCTGTATTTTGTGGTATAGTATTATCATCAGGTATACTGGACAAGCTCATTATAGTAGCTGTTGTAGCAACACTTACTCTTACAGGAAATCCTGACAAAAACCAGCTATTATCAATCTTTCCATTTACATCGCCTTTTACATTGTAACTTACGGCACTTGTCGTTGTCCCTACTACTTGCGCAGATAGCCAACCATCAAGATTACTTGTGTTATATGGTATTTTATTTGTGCCAGGCGTGGCTGTTATATAGCTGTTATCAGTTGGCACGCCTGTAATTCCTCCCCAAGAAACTGTTGTCGATGATGTTCCGTTTGTCCATTGCCCCCCACTTCTTACAATGACTTGTCCATCTACGATTGTGGTTGGATAATCAATGTCGTTGAGTGCATTTGATGATGTATTACTAATTACCGTATTGACTCTTGCATCCGTGTAATATTTATTTGTGCTTCCTTCGGCAATATTATCTGTATTACCTGTAGTTTCAGTTCCAAGTTTAATAGTTTGCCCCAGAGCTGTTATAGTACTATTCAGCCAACCATCTGCTATTTTACCACTACCATCTGCTATCACTATTTTGTTTGCTCCTGGTGTGGCTGAGGCACTTGTAGGGTTTTGGACTACCAATGAACTTGCATCTAGCGACGCAAGTCCACTTGCTTGTGCCTTGGAAGCTATAAAGGTGTCTATTGTTGCATGGTTATTTGTGCCAATTCCGGTTAGATTGTTATGTGATATTTGCGTACTGTCCGTACCTGCATGCGCATGAGTTAGCAAAAGGGTGTCTATTGCTGCATGGCTATTCATTCCAATTCCAGTTAAGCTATTGTGTGCTATCTGTACACTATCCGTACCTGCACCTGTATGGGCGTGTGCTATTATGTTGTTTTCGACAGTCGTGAAATGCGCCTCAATTTCCGAGTCGGTGTTGTCCAGGTATCCTATTTCGGCAGGGGAGATATCCACTCCGTTTGCCCTTAGCGTTACGGTTAAAGTTCCAACTCCTAATAATGTTGGGTTTGTAAATTGATTGTCTGTACCGGTGCCGGAATTAATTAAAACATAATCTGTCATGCTGCCTGCGAAACCAACATCCGCTCCATTATTTTGCAATGTAGCATTAGCAATATTGTATGTAGGAGTTCCTCCGTTATAATTGTATTCTACATAAGGCATTGCGGATGATGTTCCTGTAATACGTCCAGCAGTTCCGCTACCAGAGACACTTTCAGTTCCATAGTATTGTATGTATGTTCCAGTTGTGCCGATTTCATGGAAGAAATACCCAAAGTCCCTTGAGCCTTGTCCAAGATGCTTCGGCGGATATTGTGTGCCCGTGCCAGGATTATATTGCCCGTACAATGTGCCGATGTAAAGGATAATACCAAATAGAAAAAGAGTAATACATGTTGCCATTATTAATGATTTTTTGATCATTCTTTTTTTCTCCTTTAATCAATCTCGTAGCTATGTACGGTTATAAATAAATCGTTGCCGGGAACAGTTCCCACTTGGTTTATTTTGATTGAGCAGGCTTCGCTGCTGGTGAAATCAGTTGCGGATAATACAAGATAACCACTTGTGCTGCCTGCTGAAATTGTTGCCGTTGCTCCAGTAGCTACTCCATCAAGCTCTAGCTCCAAAATTATATCTTGCCCGATAGCAGGAGCACGCAATGTATAACTAATTCCAAACACTTTTCTGGTCGTTGGGAATGTCAATCCTTCTCCTAGTCTCCCTCCAACAACCAAATCCCCGAACCAGCCTCTTACCCAGTCGTAATACATTATCATTACACCAATATTCTTCCAATGCACATCTACGGTTATGTTATTGCCAGCAGGAGCGGAAACGGTTGGGCATCGGAATTTAAGCTCCTCGCCGACACTAAGCAACACGGAAAGATCGCTTGCACTTGATTTTTTGGTGCCGCCGGAATCAAATGTAAGATTGAGATTTTGCCATGTCCCGTCTATTGCATAATCAATTACCAGGCCGCCGACAATGGGGGCTTGAGAATAGGCAATTATCTGCTCAATTTCACGAGGGTCTTTTACCTTCAAATGTCCAAACTCTACATCCTGTACCGGTTCTCCGTTCCAAAATCGTGACGTTATTATGGTTTTGTTGTTTGTGCCATTTATAAGGTTAAGCAAAAGCTGATTATTATAATTATCCACATATGCCGCGTTGGTCATTGTCGGGTATTTTTTCACAATGCCGTTTGCAAGCGTATCTACGTACATTTCGAAGGATACGCCAGATTGTGTTACGCCTAAATACTCCTCTTGCAGCGTGATTGTAATATTGTCGGAAGCATTAACTCCGATCATGTGCATGGTCGGTTCATTGCCAAATTTGATAACCGTTCCAGCCTTGCCTTCGCCTTTTGTAAAATAATCAGCACCGGAGAACACAACCGTCTTGCTGTTATTCATCAGCGTTGCCGTGCCGGTGTTGATGATAGCCATTGCTTACTCTCCTATTGCCAGCGATTTCATTCTGTCTAATGTATCCGTTATTGTTCCTGCCGGACTAATTGCCATTTTGTTTATGATCTCTTTTGCATTTTCTATTGTCGACCTTTCGAAGAAATATACATTTAGTTCAATATAGGCTTTATGATAAATATATCCTTCGTTGTATTTGTTGTTCAGGATAGACACACTGAACACCAATGAATTATATTTTCTATCGATTGAAAAATTATAAATTCTCTTAATATCAATATCTATTGTTTTGATATACGGAAGTCGTTTATCCTTTTCTTCCGTTTCCGTCAATCCTGAGTTCTCAACTATTATTCCAGAAATTTTGCGCAGGTCGTATTTGTCTTGGAAATTAGCAATATAATTGCCTGTCGAACAACTTCGAGGCTGTGTTTTTATAGGGTTAATCGAAAACCCTATTTGCGTGCTATACACCAAATTTTCGTATTCAAAATCATCAATGTTTATATCCACCCCTACCTCCTTTACTTGATAATCGCATATTTTAAAACAAAGTCTAGTTCCGGAAATTTATAATCTCCATCTGAATTGTTCCAGCATTCCCGGATACAAATCATTGCTTTGTCTGTGGCAGAATATGCAAGAGATACCACAAAATAATGTGATGAATTATCGTATGTTGAAGTGATTGGTAATTGCCTTTCGTATGAGCCGTAACCGCCGCCAATATCTGCAAAGCCGATCACACCTTTTATTTTTGTATCAATATTTTTTACGTAAAATATTTGCGAATCAAAACTACCCGCCCCAACTTCCATAGCATCAAATAGTACACTAATATCTTCTTTGTTTTTTATGTGCAACCGTTCGCCAAACACATTGTTTGTGATAAACAAACAAAGCAATATAATTAATACCCCACACTTTCTCATGTTATAATATCTCCCAATAAATACCATTTAAGCCTAAACGTAATAGAACTCACGTTAAATTTTGTGTTATTAGTTGCCCATGCTTCTGATTCACAATATATTGCGCCATCATTGGCAGAATAACCTAACGAAACTGTAAAATTATTAGCATTACCAAAGCCTGAGCGAATTGGTAATTGCCGTTTATACCTTCCATAACCACCTCCGATGTTTGCAAATCCAATTACGCCTTTCTCTAATGTTCCCAAAGACGCAACATTTTTTATCAGAGTTCCTGCACTATTATAACTACCTGTTGCCACAGAATATGCTGGAATTATAACAGTTTGAATTCCTGAATCAAGTATTTTAAAAGTGCTCAGTGGATTATCATTTTCATCAATAGTTGAAAACAATAAATCATTTACTGTCCAAGAATCGCTTACAGCATCTATCCCAGGCTTTGTAATAATTAGCCGTGGAGGGTTACTATCCCCATCAAGCAATATTCTAATATCTGTGCCATCAGACATTCTGATTTGCCCTGTAAACGTGGCTGTTCCGAAATTGGCCGAAATTGCCGATAAACTGCTAACGCTTATTTTTGTTACCGTTACGCTGCCAGCTTGCAGATGGCTTGTTGCAACAGCGTTAGAAGATATCATAGAAGCAGTTATCGAAAAGTCATCGCCCGACATTGGTATCACAGTAGCTTTTTGCGATGTATCTGAATTAGCTTCTACCCATGCCAGTGCAAGCGCATTGTCATAAGCGGAATCTGTGTAAAAATCATCATAATCAGCTATGCTGAAATTAGTTGGATTCGAATCTACCCAAAAAATAACTTTTGTCCCTGTAAAATTATATGTCGTTCCGTAATTTATGGTAAATGGCGATCCACTTTGCCCTTTGATCTTTAAAATACCCATAGTCCACGTTACTGTATTATAGTCAGATGCGGCAATAGTTCCTGAAAATTTGTATTTCTTAAAACTCGTCCCTAAGCTTTCGTGCGAAATCCCTTGCACCTGATAAGGATTGCTGTCCGCATCTAGCCATGATGCGACACCATTGTATTTAGCTGAATTCTTTGAATTATCTAGCGGCATGGCAGAAATATAGTAGTCATTTCCCGTTGCACCGTTAAAATAATAAGTGATCTTCCCTTCTTTTGCGGCTATTTCGGCAGTCTTTAAAGCATTCCTCTCCGATATGCCACTGGCGGTATTGGCGGCATAAGTGAACGCTGCATTACTTTTTACCGCAAACTTCGCCCCCCACAAATCCTCCGGCGCATCAGATATATCAACCTCTATTTTAATATATTCAGATAGTTCTGTTACTGTTATTATTGTCGGAGAAGTTGTTTCGCCCGTAAGGGAAGACATCACAACGCCAGTAATATCGCCTTCAATAGCCTCCATCGTGTCAGCAGTTATTGTTGTCCAGCCGCTTGATAACCCTGACGTGTTTACCGCCTTTACCCTTGCGTAATATGTTGTTCCTGAAATCGCTCCGGATAAATAAGCTCTTGTTTTTGAGCCTGATTGCTGGTCTTTTGTTATCTCGTCAAGGGTGAAAATATAATTCAGAGCATCAATAGTAACATATCCATTGTCAATAGCATTTCCAATCGCCGATTCTGTTGAAGGGAAATCCCCAAGATCTGCATCCGGCTTTGCTATACCAAAAAACTGTATCACAAAATAATCAATATCTGTGTATTCGTTCTCGCCTTCATCTTCGTTTTTCCACGTCATCCGTAACCTGTTCAGCGTGCTTCCATCATACATAATCTCTGGAGAATTTGCCAGCGGTTCGGAAATGCCCGACAAGTTTGGGATTCCTGGCGATTCAATTTTTGCTTCCGTATCGTCGTCGGTACTCCCTGGCTTAATGCCGCCATAGGCATAATTGTAAAACTGCGATGTATCTCTACCAAACGGGTCAATCGCAATAACGCCAAAGAAATAATAATATTTCGTATCCAGGACATATTCATCTTGCGTATATTTCGTACCGGCGATTTCTGTATCAGTATTTGCAATTCCCACCATAGAAGGGATTGATTTTGATACAAGGATATCAGATAAATTTACCCTTGTTCCGTCGGCATATTTTATCGTATACGCTTGCGCAACTTCAAAAACCTTCGTGCTGCTAAGCTTATCCCATTTAACCGTTCCATCATTTATTAGTGAGCCGGTCGATGGGAATACTCCATAACTGCCGCCATATAAAGCAAAGTTAGGCTTCGACGTGCTGCTTGTGCCGCTTGTGTTGTAGCAATAAAATATCTCATTTGTTGTAGGATCATAAATAATATCATATCGCTGATATATTGTACTTGCTATCCATTCCGCTGCCTTAAAATGCTTGCGAACGAAATACTTAATATCATATTCTTGATGTGGATGTGAGAATTCAACCCTTGCGCCGCTTTTCAATGCCTCAAGATTTAATGGCAGCAGGTTGCCGCTGCTATCAAGCATCTGCGGCTTTGGATTTGTAAGTATTACTTCCTTCGCAGATGTGGACATTTTGCCGTAGGCATCAACTGTATACACCTTTGCCTTTACTGTGCGTTGTGGCACTCCGTAATAAGCACTATAGCTGCTATGTGTAGGGTATTTTTCAAAAATGGTTTTAACGCTTTCAATATTCTGCTTGAGTGTAAACTTTGCCCTTGGGTCATAAACTTCTTCAGAATAGGCAACCATCTCGTTTACTTTTTTATTGTTCAGCTTAATACTTGATGATATCTCGCTGTAATACCATTCAACTAGATACCGTATGTTTTCATCATATCCCTGCTTTGCCATCGACACAGATTGATTCGCAGAGTCATCACCGAAGGTAGACACTGGGTCCCACTCAATTTCAAAATCTTCTCCCGCAACTTCCGTTTCAGTCCCTGGTTTGTATAATACCCGCATGCCCGATACGGTCGGAGGCAACATTAATGTATTTGTTCCGTCAAGCGTGATTTCTACAGATACGGCATTGCCAGCCGCAACACCCTGAGAGGTGTATGATTCCGCAATTATCGTATATGTCGCGCCAAGTTTAAATCCGCTTTGTGTTAATATTTCACCCGATGTCCTGCCTATATAAAATTTGTTATCAAGCTCATCTACCGCATAAATATTAGCATATGACCATGTTGCACTTATGGGTTTTGAGATACCTATAACAAGCGTTCCCGGAGAGCGTGGGTCTTCCTTCACCACTAATGATTTTACATTCTGCGGAGGCTTGCTTCCCCTATCAAGTGATTCAACATCTGTTGGCACATCAAGGCCGGGAGCAGTTGTCCCCTGTTCTTCCACTACTGGATCATTCTCGTACAATCCGGCAAAAACATTAATGTCATAGGTTAGGGCAACCAACTTAACGGTATCACCGGAAAATTCCTTGTGGATACAAATAAACTTACGATAATATTCATTGCCGCCGCTCGTTTTTCCCAAACTGTAGATTGAATTTACGCTTATGCTTGAGATTGCACCAGTAAAAACTACAAGCGTTTGTGCGCCTGTTCCGGTGATTGCTAAATCAACAGTATATTCTACAGGTGTTCCGTCATCCTGTCTTAATAATGCCTTATATGTCTGTCCTGCTAAAAAGGTAAATGCCCTATCAAGGATAATGGAATTTGTGCCAACGGCAAATATACGCCCTGTTTGGCATGCGAATGTTGATGATTCCTGATCGCTGTAGTAAAAGATTTCGCCGGGATCAATTAATGCTGCTTCAAGCGATTCAAACATTAAGAGATGCTTTACATAATAGGAGTATTTTAACAGGTAATCCATTACCTTATGAACGTACCAATCTTCGGTTAACGGGTAGAATGCCAGTTCTGTATCATTCAGGTTTTCTATTTCAAAGCCCTGGTCGTTCCAATCCCGTCCGACCTGATCTTGTATGTATTTTTTATTCTTGTTGAGAAATTGCCCATACATACGATTAATCTTGTCATCATCGTCGAGCGTTTCTATGGCAATAGTGCCTTTATTGATATTCGCATTATTGTACATAGCTGCTGGAGCGCGGTATCTATCAATAAACATCATCGGTCTTACTCCGTCCCACCAATCGTAGGCACGGACACATTTAGAGAGGATTTGCGTTTGATTTACAATCTTATCCCTTGTCCCAAAATTGTAATTTATACTGAAACGTTTCCGCGTAACCGGGTCAGAGGTAATTGGGTCATTTTCCGTAATGGAATTATCACAATATGCTGCATCGTCGGAAAGCCTTGAATAGAAATCGGTTTCCTCCGCCTGCGATAATTCAAGCCACACACCTCTGCCATAACGCTGATTCAGCGCGATATCTGCTTTTACGTCTATCGGATTGTCCGACCACCGGCAAACGTCTTCTTCCCAGGTAACATTATTATCAGTCACCCTTGCCCTTGCCAGTTTCGGCCATGTAGGTTCGGCGCCACCACTCTTTGCATCCCCGGTGACCGCAACAACTCTATAAGCGTAGCCATTTGCAGCGGTAGGCCTCCTAATATTGCCAAGACTATATGTAGTATCTGCCTCCCACACGATCTTACTACTTTGATCATCCTGTACATCTTTTATCAGTAACCCTTCGACCATTGCCGTAACTTGGTCGATCGATCCGTTAATGCGCTCGTTCATCCTTGCCTTTACGCCAATTAACGCTTCGTTTGGGTGTATCAATCTATCAGTAGTACATTCCTGTATACTTACAAGCGTTAATTCGTTTTGCCCTTTCTGTGCATCTGTAATATCTTCCGTTCTTTTTTTCACCCGGATATCATAATAATCATAGTCAAGCGGTTCGCCAAAATCATCCTCGTCCAGGGGCAAATAATATGTCGCTTCAAAATCAGACAATTTAACTGCTTCCTGCTCCGGGAGGCTGTATTTTACAATATTGTCTGCAACCTCTTTATCACGTGTGATTTGATATGATATGCCGTTTTGGTCAGCTCCGGGAAATTTTGCTTTGTCATCTGTATTTGGCAATACTTGCTTTTTGAAATTTATTTTTATTTTGTATACGATTTGATATTCTGTATATTGCCTTCCGTTCCTATATGCTTCGCCTTCTATAGCTACCTCTTCTATTTCGCCTGTATCTTCATATTCAATATTTTTAATTCTATATCTAAATGCCGTGCTTGTGCCGGTTTCATCTTTCGCGGTAAACTCAAGATAATGCTCCTTTTTCCAGTTGAAATCTCCAAACACAATTTTGTCTTGCAGATTTTCAAGCGTACCTTTTAAGACTGCGCCAGTGTTATCACCAAGGTAACAATACTTTTTGTTCTGTTTCAATCTCAATGTGTGCGTTGATCCTATTATATCACCATCAGTTGCGGTTGAATCCCGCACCTCAGTAACGGTAGTAAAAGAATCATTCCAGGCCTCTCCCCGCTTGCGCCACTGTATATTTACATCAACATTGCTGGGAAGATAACCATCCTTATCATCGAAACGATAACATCCCCCACGCAATGCAAGCGTTACAAAAAAGGCATGTATCTTATTTTCAGTTTCATAGACTGTTGAATATTCTCCGCCGGGAACTATTTCATCAAGTGTGGTTGTGGATAAAATATTTTTGTTGAAATGTGGAATTTGTGTTTGTGCTACACCGTCTTTGCGATATACGGCATAATATTGTTTCATTACATCATCAACTTCAACTTCCGCAATTTCAGGGAAACGGCAGCCTGTTAATTGGTTTGTTCCATTGCCGGTATATCGCACCATGCCCTTGCCAACTACATAGATATATCCCATCTCCGCATGATTAGCAGCGGATAAAGTTTTACCCGCATTCGCTAATGTGTAGTTTATAGTGCCTGCATTTATATCAACAGCAGTAATCGTTGCCTTGCGCGGTAAATGCCATTTATAAATAATTGGTTCTTGCTCACCATGTGAAATGTAAATATCAAAATCACTTTGACCGCCATAATAATTCTGCAATTTGCTGCCATTTATTTTGACATATTGAACACCGTTTATCGGCCCCTCACCGCCTGATAAAAGGAAATAAATATCGGTTTCCTCACCACCTTGCTTGGAACGTTTAAACCAATTAATGATTGCAGGCGCAATTTCCATCTTGCCATATACAGTATTAACAGGATATCCCGGGCGTGTGATATTTTGCATCATCGACCCAGAATATGTTGGGTCATCCGCCGAACTATTAGGCGTTTTTATCTTCGACCGCATCATATAATTTAATGCGGTCAACAAACCCGATATCGCTATCGATATGCCGATTGCAATCCAGGGTATTGGCATTTATGATAGCTCCTGCAAAGAGGTTGTTGGGATACCAGGGTAAAGTCTTGCCCGCATTTTAGGCTTTAACGCGTTAGTTTGGTTAAAATGTGCTGCACAGCCGTTTTGAGAATACATCTGCTTATCGCATTTGGTAGCGTCTGCGCTTGGATAATTAATAGTATCCAATGTTGCGCCTGCTTTACTGTAATATAGCGAAAAAAATCCACATGTGCGTTTTGCTATTTCGTCCGTTCCATCTGCATCAAATTTCCAACCGCAACGATTTCTATCCCGCGGAAATAACGGAAAATCGTTCCGCTGATCTGAATGATATGTCCTCAGAATAAAGGATAATTGATAAGATTGCCGGTCATATGCCACTTTTCCTATTCTATATTTCCATTTAGATAAGTAATCTACGCCTAACGTTAATCCCTCAAACGTATCGTATATATACACAATAGAACCTCTCACATCCTGACTCTCAATATACCCGCCCTCTACATCGTTTATGTTTGAAATGCTTAATTCAGTTTCAGGAAATGAGCCTTCAATATTTTGTTCTCCAAGTTTCTCCACATGCAAGGGTTTACAGTAGAAGTCCTTTGAATCCCATACATATTTTGTCGTATCGGCTTGTTCTGTTTTTTCAATTTGACAATATCTCTTTGTGCCAATCGCGGATGGATAGAGTATCTCCACCAGCTTTATCAGCCGTGGCCGTTGTATTTTGAATAATTGCGTTTTAACGTTCTGTGTTAAATATCCCATGCTTAGATCACTTCTATAAGTTCAACGTTTACAGTATAAAAATTATCACTTCTCCTTATAATCCGAAAAGCATCGGAATTAAATCGCATTGTATAACTGCCGGATAAATATGCTGCAAACTGGCTTAAATCTACGGTATAAGTAATTGCCCGGCCTGTTACAGTCGTGCTAAAAAAGGTTTTCAATACGCTTAAATCAGATTTACGATATTGCAAGTTCAATGTCCTTTGCGGATTCAATCGCCTCGCAGAATATGTCCCACTTACCGCCTCTTCGATATTTACCGTTGCCGACCATCTTTTGTAATGATCAAGGCTGATCTTTAGCGTATCTTCTGCAAAACGTACAAGAGTTGTAGCGCCGCCAAACAAATAGGAATAATTAATGTTGAAATTTTCATATCTCCCCTTTCGTGCAATATAAAAAGCTATCAATGCATCTACTTCAGTTTGTGTAAGATTTGTATTTGTCCATCGATAACCGGTAATTGCCTTATGATATTTTGTCTTGCGCAATTCCCGCATATTGTCGATATCATCGCCAGAGATAATCGATTCATAAGTTATATATTCCTCCACTGGCTGTTCGGGCGCTGGGCATGTAGTTTGATAAGATGCCGGTGTCCCTATTTCTTTGTGTAACAATGTATCGGCAAGTTGCACATTGGTATCATAGGCAATTTGCATTTCCAGCGGATACACCGGTTTTACACTATATATATAAGACATTAATTATTTCTCATTTGTTTTGAGATTGCAGAATTGTTTCTAATAGCCTTGCTTACCACATTGTTAACTTTCTTTTCCAGCATTGCATCTTCATAGATATAATTGTTTATTGTAATCCTGTTTGATTCTGTTGCAACCTTGCTGGGAGTTACATAAGACCCTATATCTCCAACGCTACCTGTACCGCCAGTACTGACAATACTGCCTGTATAGGCAGAACCGCCCGCGGTAGCAAAACCAGTAAATAGGTTCGTGAAAAGACTGGTTAAGCCGCTTTTAATACCCGTAGCAGCAAACAAGGACTCCATGAAGGCATCTGAAAACATTCTTGCCGCAAATTGTCCCGCCTGTTCAAGGGCATTACCCATATCTTGATTTGTAATAATTGTATATAGTGCGTCTGAAGCTGAATTTTCCAGCCCCTGTCCAATTCCATTTCCAAGCGCCTCTCCAAGTTGCATCCCCATTGTATTTGCTTTTTCTTTTTTGTCTACCGCTTGAAATCTTGAATCAATAAATTCTTGCAATATATCTTTTCGACCTTCTGCAAAAAGTTGATTTGCCAAGTCCTCATCAAACAATGCCCACCAATCCCTCAGTTTTTGTAATTCTGCAATTTCTGCTGCAGCCCAATCTTTCGTCTTAACCTTCAAGCGACCATACATTTCTTTATATGCTTTTTCTGATGCATCGCTGATATCTTTGTTGATTGCTCCAAGGGACGGGATTAAAGATTCCAATTCCTTACCATTCACGGTATACATTTCTTTTTCCGCAAGAAACGATTGTTTAATTTTTTCATATTCCTCTTCAAGTGTTTTTATAGATGAATCGACAATGGTATTCTCGAATATTTCCGCTCTTTTTTCTCTTAATTCAAAAAACATGGTTTCGTTTTCTTGTTTTATTTCTTTCAGTCTTTTTCTTAATACACGCAATTCCATTTCATCAGGCAAAATGCCCATTGCAGCACTTCGCAATACTTCCGATTGTGCTTTTAGATAGGTGTAATACGATCCAATGCCAGACACTAATCCTTGCAATAAATCCATATTATTATTAATATTTGTCGCCTGCTGTTCAAGTTCAGTATTTATATCGCCCAATATATTTTTAAGCATCTGGAAGGCACCCGAATCCGTCATTACTGCCTTTGATATTTCAGTCAGATAGCTTTTGGTTACGGCGGTTAATCCTTCCCAAGAGGTCATTGCCTTCTTAGCCGCACCACCAAATTTTTCATCCATGCCTTTCCATAGAGCGTTTATTACCTCATCAATATTTCTGCCTGATTTCTGTATCTCTTCGACCGTTTGGCCAAACGCATTGAATAATATTTCTCTCGCATTTATACCCACTTCGCTAAGCTGATTTAATTCTTCTGCGCTTAATTTACCCAATGCTTTCATTTGCCCCAATGCACGGGATACACGCGGCAAAGCATCTTGTCCAAATACAGACGCTACATCTGTAAGTATCTCCATGCTCTTTATAGTAGGATTCAGGCCAAATGCCGTCATCTGCACGAATGATTGTACTGCCTCTTGTGTATTCACCGGCATTTCCAACGCCCATCTATTAATCCTGTCAAGCGTTTCAACGCCTCTACCTTTCGTAAGTACGTCAAGTTGTATTGCCATTTGCTCGAAAGAAGAAGCTGTTTCTAATGCGCCTTTAGCAAATGATATTGCCCCGGTAAGGCCACCGATTGCGCCTCCCAACAAAAGCCAGTTTTTTCGCATTGATGTCAAAAGGCCATCCGAATTTTTCGCAAATCTCTCCATGCCTTTTTCAGCACTTTGCAAACCGGCTTTTGTCTGATCATCCGTACCAACTATGTACTCTATATCGTATTTTTTGCCGCCAATTTTTGCCATTTCTAACCTATCGTTTCAAGTTTTGGTATATTGCAGAATTCACGCTCACGCCTTAATATTCCTAATCCCCGCCATTCATGGTTTGTAAGCTCATGCCTGCCTATCGGACACCCAGCATCTTGCAATTCCATGTAATCTAAAAGTTTATATATTTCTGCTGTTTTTGTTTGCTGCTCCCATATACAACTAGGGCATAATTCTTGTTTCAGGTATTCGGGTGTGTTGTGTTGCTTACATTCTTCACAGCCGGTGGGATAATTCTTTAATTTGCCATCACGGATTTCCAGCCTTGTACGAATTAGCCGGAAATCCGCAATCAGTTTTTTACGTCAAAACGGAATTCGTTTTCAATTTTCAGCAGAATAATATTGCTCTTAAGGTTTGCCGGGATAGCATCTTTTCTTTCAACAGTAATTGCGCCGGATTCGTCCTCAAGATCAAATACATTCGTGAGAATCCTATCAAACAATTCAGCCCTTGCGGTTGATGTTTTAGACTTCTCAATTATTTCCCGGTTACGCTCTGCCTCAAATTCGTTGATCTCCTGATTTGTTGGACGGCGCAAAACAAAGCTCGCAACCTCACCGTTTATCAGGATATCCGCTCTTATTTCTTTTGATATCTTTGCCATTCAATCGTCCTCTCTTACGCTAAATACGCTGCCTTTGCGTTATACGTTTCAGTTATTACCGGCTTATTCGTGCCGTCGTCAAATATTTCTGCTTCCAATGTGGTTAATAGGGAGTCGTTAACCCCGCCATCAGCCATAGGCGCTTTTCTCAGCTTGAATCTTGGAATAATTATATTTGTGCCATAGTAGTATGTGCTAGAAGTCGGTATTAGTCCGGCTTTCAGGTCAATTTCAATAGCAAGGGCATCAGTATTGAGATAATGATTAAGTTCTGTCGCATCGTTAAAAAGCATCGTGCAGGTAAATTCTGCCGAACGCCTTTCATAATCGATATCCTGAAATACTCCTGCACCGCCAAAGCCTTCTTGTCCTTTTAAATTATTATTCCATGTCAATTCAAAGTTTTTAAATCGTGCACCTAAACTTGTTGGAGTTGTGCTGGAAATATTTTCAGCACCTTGTGTTAATGTGCTGTCGATTGATATATTCGTTGTCGCTTCTTTCCAAACACTTGCATTTGCCAGTTTTAGCCAATTTTCGGTTATTGTGGCCGCAAAGCTTGTTGCTGATGTCGCCCTTGTGCCACTACCAATTAATTCGGCCTCAAGTGAAAGCAATCCCGAACCATCATCACCACTTTCACCACGGATAGTCAGCCGATTACACTTAATTCCTTTATAGGCATACTGTATACTACCTTTCTGATGCTCTACCTGTATAGATGGCAAGGCAGTCCCTACTGCCACGGGTACGATTTTATGCTTATATGCAGTATTTGTCCCATCTTGCGTTGTCGTTATACTTCCCATTGCCAATGCCAAAAAAGCGGCAACGTCGTTTGGCTTTGCTTTAGGAATCCTTACCGTAAAGCCTACGCGATTGCTTATAATTTCCTGGCTATTACCATGCTCGTATCCGGAGACTGCATCTTTGTCTGTGGATATTGCATCATCCCATGTTTTGTCAATTTCAAAGCCATATAGCGAATAGGCATTAGTATTATTCATTGTTACGCCTGCATCATATGTGGCCTCTTTTGTATAGGCGGAAAGCATGAATTGTTCTCCCCACCCCTTTTTTGTAATTGCCATTTATTCCAAATCCTCCGGTACTTCTTTTTTTGATATAGGCTCAAAATATGCCATATCGTTTATATTTTCATCCTCATATACCTCGCCAGCATCATACGTAAGAATTATGCCTTCTGCGCCTGCCAGAGGCTGTTTGTGGGAAAGCGTGCATTTTACTTTTGCCATAATTCACCTCGCTAAGAATTTGAATAAGGATTGTTGCGATCAGTCGAATACAATACTTGCCAGCTTAGTGCCGCCTCGCTAATCTTGTTTTCTTTGTGTTCGGTGCCTTCCTCATCTATCTGTATTGATGTAATTAGCTCAACGTTCGTATCACCAAAATTATCCGTTGCCCCAATATTCCTGACTACATCTGATACAGCTTTGTCTAAGACCGTTACCGCCGAACTATCCGCTATTTTAATCTTTGCCTGAATGCTTATTGTGTGTTCCTGCTTACTACCAGTAATATCAGCCGTTTCAACAGTATACTCATAATTCAATGCCGGTAATTCTGTGTCCTGGAATGGATTTGATTCTAAATCCCGCATTTCATTTATATTGTTGCCAAGATTCGTCTCGTATCCATTTGCGACAGTAATCAGGGATAACTGCGTATTCATAGCATTAAGGATAGTGCGTCTTATAGATGTTGCCATTTACGGAGCATCCTTTGACAATAAAATTACCGATATTCCCGTACCGTCCGGCTGGGCATTGATTACGTAATATGTTGTCCCGGCAATAACCATCGCTGCACCGTGTGCGATGACGGGAACATCGCTTGATTTTACGACCACCTGCGGCCCAGAACTCTCAACGCCATCTGCGCTTTCATATGCACTATCAAATATCCCATAAATAGTATTACCACCATAGGTAATGGCCGTCCCAAAGTCATCAGTATCGAGAAAAGTATCAAGATCGCCTGTCAAATCATCACTCAATGTCATCGTTTTTTGTTCCTTTTCCCGACATCCACACCAGTATCTATCGTATGAGATTGCTCGTTGTTTATCAGTGCCAACTCGACATCGGAGGCAAGGACTTTGTTCATTTCGCCCTCAAATCCAAATGTTTCGCCCTTTTTAAGCTGAATAGTATTTGTGATTTCATACATTCCTTTTGATGGCATTTTGTTCAATTTATGCTTCCTGCTTTCGTATTGTTCTTCATTCAAGCCGATAACGCCGGACGGAATATTAACACATGTACTTACAACAATGTATTTCTCCATATAACCTCCTATAGATTACGTAAGTGTTGCAAGGCATGCATGCTGCCAGTATCCATACCCGACATTTCTGCTTGCTGAAACTCCGTAATGATGTTTCGCCTCGTTAAATTCTAATTCTGAACCTTCAGCAATCGCTGCAATTTCAACCGGTTTTTCTTCCTGTCGGATAAATGGCTTCGTATTGCCGTCAGTTCTGAACACGGCAAGTTTTGTCGTCCACGTTAATCGTGGATTTGCAACCGGTCTTATGCTGAATTCTGGCAAGGTTACAATTGTATTGGTTCTTCCCGACGTAAGTACCGGATTTTTAATCGCCGCTACTGCCGACGCCATGAATGGTACAGGCACCATAACAAGAAAATTCCTTGCACCCTCGTTCATAGGTTCGCCTTGATCATCCTTAAAACCAAGGATTTGCTGGATCATTTGTAAAATAGTTAATTCCATTTCCTCTGGAGATGGTGCAGTCGTGCTACCATGTTGATTGGCAGGCAACGCAGATATATTAACGCTTATATCATTATCCTGCGTGCCCGAATCTCCTTCGCTGTGGCCGGTGTCGAAAAAATATTGCCCATCATAGCAAACAGTTGATTCTGCATTAATAATTAACGTGGATAACAGTTTAGCCCAATGCGCATTTGTCCTGTCTGCAAGTTCACGCACCCGGACAAGTATTTGCCCTGTTTTATCCCGCCTGAGTTCCTTTACCAACACCTCAAGCGTTGCTTCATAATCCTTGTTAGTTATCGTAATGCCATTTTCCCTAAATCCTTTTGCATGCCTGCCGCCTACCCACTCACGCATCACAGGTGACATACCTAACCAGTTATACGTTTCGCTTGATTGATCCGAAGTAAATAACATACTTACTGCGTCAATCCATTCCGTTCCGATATTTTGTTCAAGGCGGTTATAGAATTCGCCTATAATTGCTCTACTGCTTAATGTACTTGCTCCCATATTTTAGTCCTCCATAATTTTGTTTTTTATGCGGTTATTGTATCAAACTCCACAATACCAACGCCTGAACTTACAAACCTATACACAAAACCGACCTCAGAATTTGACCCGGCTGTAAGCGTAAACGTATCATCATCGGAAGCATATACACGCTTCCCAAGATCGCCGATTACAAGTCCGCTAATAGATACTTTCACACGCCCTTTTGCACGAACCCGCACGTTTATATCACCAGCCGAACCGCTTGAATTATCTGCCTTTGATTCTGCAAAACCCTTAAACTTATCTCCCGCAACAAGCGGTCTTGCATAGCCAGAACCATTGTCACCCACCGCCGCGCCTTCATAAATTATGTCGGATGCGATAACTGGCAATTCATTAATATCGCCAAGCTCAAAATCTCTTGCTGAATTAGCTGCTAAAGTAGTCATTTAATTATCTCCGTTAAAAATTGTTTGCCGATTACACCGAACCGGGAATATATATTACTTTTTTAAAATCCTAGCCCTGCCAGATTCTATCGCCCTAAGATACGCTGTGTACGACTGCACCGAACCGAACTCGGCGCGTAAGGGGAGATTCTTATCCCATTCAGCCTTTGCCCTATCCTCTACTGATGCGTTAGGGTCAACACCGCTAAACTGTTGCGCATCCGTGTTGGAAGGCGGTACCGGCTTTGATGCACTTTCCTCAAGCGTCTGCATGCGAGTCTTGCGCTTTTCTTTTTCTGCATTCAGCACAGCAATAGCCGCCTGTTCACCAGTCGTTTTGCCATCATATTTTAAGCCTTCAATTAATGCCTCGTGACCGGATAATGCTTGCGCTTCAACCGCCTTGATTCTCTGCCTTTCGATTTCAGCGCCTTTAAATTGTCCTTCGGCAAAGCCTTTGATATGCCCATCCTTAAATCCTTCATCTACTCCTTTAACGTATCCGTTGCTTTCAACAGCCTTGAATACGTCAGGGAATTTTTCTGCCAGGGTTTCCGGCGTCATTGCCGTTATTTTGAAATCATTCATTTTTTTACCTCCATCTCAATAAAGTTAAATCATAATCGCACGCTCACCGGCGGCGTTTAAATCAGCAATCAAAGCCTCTAACGTGGATATACCGTCCACAAGCCCGGCTTTAATCGCCTGTTTGCCAATAAACACACGTCCATCAGCCATATCGGTTAATACCCTTTCAACACTTACATCCCTGAATTTTGCTATATCATCAATAAATACTGAATAAATATAATCAAGATGCTCCTGTATAGTTTGCCTTCCCTCTTGCGTTAATGGAGCATACTGCGATGCTATACGCTTGTACTTACCCGCAACTATTTCCGTTGTTTTGATGCCTGCCATATCTTCAGCCATGGATTTGTCAACATGGGTGGCAACAACACCGATTGAACCCACTTGCGTGACATCGCTGGATATGACCACAGCATCGGCCGCCGAACCTATCCAATACGCTGCGCTTGCCATGTTCCCGCTCGTATGTGCGATAATCTTTTTCTTTTTCCGCGCCTCAAAAATTGCATTTGCAAGCTCTGGCGTTCCGTCAACGCTCCCGCCCGTTGAATCAATATTAAGAATCACCGTCTTAACAGATTCATCTTGCAGGATTGTTTTCAGGTCGTTTATAATAAGTTCCGTTGATGTTCCGCCGGAAATCTCACTGAATAGATTCATTTTCTTAGCAAGCACGCCCTCAATAGGAAGTATTGCAACATTCCCGTTTATCTCATACCGCTTCTGTTCGCTCTTCAACTTCTTCCCCAGTCGATCCTCTACACCCTTAATGTCAATCTTTTCCCCTCGCAAATGCGTGAGATAGATATTCTGTATTTCCTGTAATTGGGCAGGAAGGATTGCCCATGGTGAATTCATTACATCAAGTAAACGCATGTGTATGCTCCTTTAAGGAGTGCCTATGGCGATATATTCCACATTTGCGGCTGTGGTTGATAAAGCCGTTGCAGTGCCAGCTCCTATCCCATACACTTTTAACGTCACATTTGCCCCACTGGATGTACCCATTACGTAGCGTACATCATCTGCGACCGCTGTTAATCCAGCAATTACAGATGTAACCGTTCCAATACCACTAATTGTAAACGTAGACGAACCCGTAACCGCACCTTTTATGCCCATTGCAATTATTTGATTGGGTGATGTCGTTACTAAAATATTGGCCTTCTCACCTGCAAAGGCATTGCCAACTATCGGTATTACTCCAACAAAGCCGGCAAATAACAAACTACAAAATAATTTTCTCATCTCTTTTCCTCCTATAAAATTTAACGAAACCAAAAAAACCTATTCCTCCATCAGATTTTGTTCACCCATTTCTTTCATATTTTCGTTTTGATTTGCAGTGCCTTTTTTCTCGTTCTGTACTTGTACAAAACCAAGTTCTTTCAATATTTGCCTCTCTTTGCGTATCTGTGGCAACTTTGATTCCCAGTCAGTTCCGGTTAGTGCGGCGGTCTCCTCCGCAATCGTTGTCATGCTTATATTGATTCTTCCCTTTGCAGCGTCTACCTCTTTGGTTTCGTCAATCATACCCCTCGTCGGCCCCACCCATGTCGTTCCATGATATGCCTTGCGAATTATGGGATCGTCAAAATAACCGGGAGCGGCAATTCTTTCTGAAGCAACCTGCTCATACATCCAGTTTTCAAACACGACCTGGCAAAAGTTTTCAGCAAGCAATTTCCTCCGTTTTAAAAATACCTTCCATGCGTCTAACATCGCCGCACGCGCCGCCGAATAGCTTGCGGTATAGTGCTTAATTAATATCTCATAAGGCATTTCCAATGCCATGCCTATCTGTCTGAATATCGCCTGACAAAATGTATCAAAAACCGGATTGGGTCGTCCGGGTGTAGCTGTTGTAATATCTTCTCCAGGTCTCAGGTCAATAATTGCCCCAGGCGCTAGTTTATAATCTTCATCGGACGTTGCGCCGCCGACTTCAGACGTGGGCGCCATAGGTGATAACGCGGGATCTCCCGATTCAGTCTTAATAAACGCCGTAAAACAGGCCGCAATTACGGCTGCGGTTAACTCCGCCTCTGTCATACGTCCAAGCTGTTTAAGCGGCTCAATGATAGCCGATAGATAGGGGACTCCACGTGTTTGACCAATTCTCTGCATGTCATACAGATGTATGATGTTTCTAAGTCCTGTGCGGGGATTAAATGCCGGTATCCTGTCCCATTCAGTCACCTTTGTATAAAGAGTATTTCCTGGATGCGTCCTTGCTATGTGGTAGGCTACAGGCGCACCGTTAACATCCTTTTCCACGCCACCGGAAAGCTCCTTTGTGTCTCTTGCATTGTTTTCGTTACAGATCCGCTCCGCTTCCACAAGCTGAATTCTAAAACCAAAAGGGAAATCTTGTGTTTGTTTTTGATACGGCAGCACTGCAAATACATCCCCTTTTGTAAGCATTGAGCGAAAAGCCAATTCCTGTATACCGCCAAAGTCAAGCGTTCTTGTGATGTCGCAGTCTTTCGATTCAGAAAATAACGCCCATTCGTTTTCAATCTGCACCTGTAAAGCGTCTGCTTCTTCTTCAGAAATATTTAGCACACGCCAGTCTATGTTAGATTGTAAGGTCAACCCTGTTCCGACAACGTTTGTAACATTTGTATTGATTGCACCAAGGGCAATGGGATTATTCCTTGCCAAGTCATCACATCTGCTTCTAAGTGTTGGCAAATCCGGCAGGATTGCGCTATCAGCATCAAGGGTTTTAGGTGTATATTCAGACAGGGAGCGCCTTGATTTGGACGCGCCGCTATAACCGCCAGATATAGCCTCAAACATGGAACGCTGCGCCCTGGAATGTAATCTTTCAGCACCTTTGACAGGATTGAAATAATTTACAACTCTATCAAGCATAGTTTCCCTTACCGTGACATTTTTTCCTGCAATTTTAAATGTTTTTTTCATTTGCTTTTTTTAAAAATAAGGCGTTGCCCCTCTTATTCTGATACCGCCACGTGTTAATCGCTTTACGTGGTTATCCCAAAACGTAATATTCTCCCTGATTTCAGATGCATTTGCCCGCGTCAGAGCACGTCCTGCAATACTATAGCTCTGCCCGCTTGCAACCGCGGTCGATGCTGCAAGCCATGTTGATAATTGCGCCTCAGCTTCTGCTAATGTTATACCAGCCATATATTACCACCCCTAATAAATATCTACCTTACTAACCAGCCGCCGTCTTGGTCGATTCTGCGGCATAGGGATATGATCTTCTACTTCTTTTCGCTTTGATTCGTTATCGTTAGATAATTTATCAAGCATCTGACTCACTGTATAGTTAGGATAGTGCCTGGATTGCGCTATATGCAATGCGGCAATATTCAATACTTTAATATCCAGTGCTTCATTGCGGTTTCTTGTTTTAACCCATTCATGAAAACGGAATCCTTTTCTAATCTTAGAAATTTTCTTTTCTGCCGTAAGTTGCTTGAAATACTCATCATCGAATTCAAAAGGGAAATGAATATATCCGGCTCCTTGCTCAGATATCTTTAGCCGTCCAAAAATCAGGTTTTTTGCAGTATCTGTACCGACATGATAAAGATATATACCGGGTATGTTTTTGCTGGGCTTGCTTATAATAGGCAATCCATGTGTATTAGATCCCTTTGTTGCCCAGATGTTACGCGCCTGCCTTGGCCTCACAAACTCATATACATGCTTTGTGTTATCGCCGCTGTCTATCGCTATGGAAGATATCTGCCAGGTATAACCCGTGGCATGGCGATAGTTTTTTGATAAAAACACATCAAGATGCCTCCAAACTTCTTGCTTTGTAACATCGCCATATATAACTTTGTATTCAATACCCCATGATTCCTCAGCCAATCCCCAGCCTTCAACGCCTACCTCTATACGATCATCCTGTATATCAACGCCAGCGGTAAGGATTACAACCTGTTCAGGGACTTCCGGTCCGTATTTTTCGCGCCGGTTAAAAAGAGCGTTGTCGCTTAACGATTCACCTTCATCTTCCCACGTTTCAGCAAGCCTTGTGTTTGTCCATTTTTTCAGGAGCGTAGAATCATTATTTTTTTTCGCCTTCAGAAATTCTCTAACAATATCATTCCATGAAAGCCAACCTATCGGACTATACAAAGATGACAAATGATATCCACGATACGGATGCCCAGGGTTGCCTGGTATCCACTCCCCATTTTCAAGCATATATGTTTTGTAATATTCATCGATCAATGACCCGCAATTGAAACAACTATATTTTGCATCATTTAAAAGTTTGTAATCTTTTTTGTCATATTCAAATATAATCCCACTCCACATTAAAACTTGCTTTTCATGGCAATGCGGACATGGAACGTAATACTTCCGCTGGTCTGAATCTTCATATTCTTGCTCAATTCTACTAATACCCCTGATTGTTGGGGTGCTTTCAATGTATATCTTTCTGTTGCCATATGCGTCCGTTCTATTTTTTGCAAGGCCGCAAGGATCTCCCTGATTATCAACGTCTGACGGATATCCATCGATATCGGACAAATGCAAATAGCGTATAGACACATTGCGAAAACTTGACTCACTGTTTGCGCCAGAGACTACCAACATGCCCCCAGGAAATGTCTTAATTAGTGTCGTATTGCTTGAGTTTCTTGACTTAGACTCACCTATTCTTGTTTTCAACTCTTCGGTTTCCTCTATTGTTGGAGTAATTTTCTGCTTAGAATGCTTTTCAGCAAGGTCTAGTGTTGGCAATACAAGCATAAACGGAGACGGGCAAAGGTGCGCAATATATCCAAACCAATTGCAACCTGCTTCGGTGCCGCCTATTTGAGTTGCCTTTACAAATTTTACCTGCTCTATCGGACTTCTGGCGCTGAGGGAATCCATAATCTCCCTAAGATACGGCGTTCTGGATGTTCGCCATTTTCCCGGCTCCGCTGATGACCTCCTCGGAAGTGTTCGGAAAGAATCCGCCCATTCCGATACCGTAAGACGCGGGGCTGGTCTTATCCCTAAACTAAACCCAGTTTTATATACCTCATACGCTTTTTCTTTTGTTGTCATTGTATTTGCCGCTTAATTTTTCCAATGCGAGGTCGATTTCTTTCTCAAGCATTTCGTGTATCTTAATTTTATCCGTCTCAGCCGCCAGTAATGCCGCCAACCTATCTGGTATATTTAGCAGCGCATCCTGTACTTGCCTTGCGATTTCAAACGCTGCGCTCTCAACATCCTTTGCGGGCACAAGAATCTTTGTAAGCTCTAAAACCTCAAATTCTGCTTTTCTCGCCCGCGCCTTTACTAATCGCAAATTTTCCGCATCAATTCCCGATTGCGCTTCCGAAAACTCGCTTTTGATTATGTCAACGATTGCAGTAGCAGCTTTTACCACATCATGGCAATTTTGTTTTACAGGCTTCGGCAACAATCCTTTTTTTATAAGCTCACCGATATATTGAACGGAGCAACCGTAAATACCTGCCAAATCTTTTGTTGTACAAGTTGTCATTTTTTACCAATAAAAAAAGCCCGAACTGGCCGGAGATGTGAACACGCCTGGGGGTTGCGCTCACAGTTTCGACCAATTCGGGCTTGATTGTTTCAATACCCTAAATTATTATAGTTTTATGCTTTCGTTTTTCTCACAATGTACAATTTTGCCATTTTCAAATTTAATAGTGAAACTTCCATAAAATTTTTTTTCCATTAAGTGTTTTAATATCTCGTTAAGCTTTTTTAGTATTTCTATCATCCAAGATATTTCCTTATCAACGTTGCCAGTACAGCATTGATTGCTGTAATACTAATACCAAATATTATCATATCTCTTTTCCTGCTTGCCCGTATCCCTCTTATTGCTTCGTGATATTCTTCTCTTTTTTCAGTCGTGTCAAATCTCTTGTGGCCTTCGCAATGCTCAAGAGCGTCCCTGAGTATTTCCGGCCTGACATTATTGTGAAAATCTCTTGATGCTTCTAATAAGGCTATTCTGATAGTATTATTCATATTCTTTTCAAAACCTGACATTTTCTCATCTATATACCTGAACAAACTATCGTAATCACGCCTATCATCTGTCATATACTATTCTCTCCAGGTGTTTGCAATAACTTTCGATTGAATGCCTGTTAAATAATTTGCGTTTCATGAAAACATTTCTCAGGAAATAAAACAATCTATCTAAAAACGGAACATCTGAAATTATCTTTCTGCCTTTTAGAAAACAAAGGTCTCCTGTGTGTTTATACTCAGAATTAAAAGGGTAGGCCGGTATCGGGTCACCTGCATTGACAAAACGACATCCATACAATTCTGTTGTCCCATCGTTGTGTTTTGGCGACCCAAACGTATATGTTGTTATTGTATGCCTTGTTTTGGCATATATTTCATCCGCAGCGACTTTGGCAATCGCCCCGCCAAGGCTATGTCCTACAATGTATATCCTGTTGAAAATTGTCGGAAAATACTCTGGTATATTTTCCAAAACAGCATCTTTGACGTAATTAAATGCCCTGTAAAATCCTCTATGTCTCTTTCCATCTATTGTCTCGTAAAATCTGCTGTCAAGGTCTGCAATTAAATCTCTGTAATCGTCAAGTTCTGTCCCACGAAACACAAGAAAGTAATTGTCTTCTCTTTTTGCAAGATATGCCTGTGTGCCATTATTGTTGAAGATGTTCACTAAATCTATTTTAATCTCTTTGAGTCTATCATTCAGGACTTTTAAATCCATATTTGTCTTTTCAAAAGGCAAATAAGCCAACCCTGAAAGCTTTGCCATAAGGTATGCTTTTTCAGTAAATGACAAGCTATCAAAATTGCTGTTAAATAATAGTATATCTCTCTCGGTGAATTTCATGTTTTTGGACTAATTCCATAATTCCCATTATGCCTGTCATGTAATTCACTGATTTTCGACTTATTCCAGTTCGTCACACGGCTGTAGTAGCCCACAATCCTTGTCACCCCCCACACCTTCACCGTTACGCCGGTGGCAAGCGCCTCAGCGATATCGTCAACCTCCTGCGCCATAATCGCCGCCAGGCTGATCTGGTCGGCCTCCTTTGTCTGGTGGTTTACCACCTTTATGTAGTGCGTCTCCGGCGTTTCGCCCGGTATATCGCCATCTATCTCAAGGTGTCCGTAACGGTTGATTGCCGATTCAAAAGCCACAAGCTTCCTCTCCAGCGCATCTCTCACATCCAACTGTTTTTCGTCCAACACTGCATTTTCCATATTCTTTCCTCCTTGATGAAAACGACTCACGGTGTTGCCGCACCCTTTGCTAATTCCGATAAATTCAACAAAACTTTTTCTAACTCACCGCCGGTTCCTTTAGAACTTTCCAACGTAATCGCTTTTTTATCCTGCCCTATATCCGCCGTAAAACCCTGGATTTCCATCCAACCAATACGGGAATATCTAAATTTTTCACCATTTGCAGTTTCATATTTTACGCTGGCACATCCGCAGAAACAAAACGCCATAATCACACAAAGCGCCATAAACGGCAGATATCTCATCTTTTCCCCCCTATGAAAGAAGTTATATCTCTCAATGTACCAACAATTCTTGTCAGCTTTTCATCTGCATCATGCGGTTTTAAATCCCTGATTATTTCAAGATCATCAGCTAAAGATTTCAAATTTTCCTGTATTTCAATTTTTGTTAAACAACAATTTACCATTTACGGTCCTTTCTTTTTATCCAGCCAGAATTGCGCGCCAATTCCCGAACAGGTTATAAATCCTATTGCATAAAAAGCCTCATGTACAATCTCACGTGTTTCCAATCTCATTGCTTCGGGCAATGTCAAATAATATAACGTTACTACAGTAATAGCCGCCATGCCCGCGATAGAAATCAAAAGCTTTCTGGATGTTACTTTTTCGGTAATCTGCACTTTATCCATGGCCAAGACCAGTCAGTGTACACCTATCGCAACCATAGAAACTACTAATGCTCCGGTACATAGTTGTTTTACAGTCAACACAATGTGCCGATATTCTTTCTTTTAGTATTTCAAGCATTTTTTTGAGATTCTGATTTTCAGTTAATAAATTTATTTTTTCTATTGAATTCATCAGAAAAGCAATGGTTTTCTAAAAATTAAAGGTATCTAAAAAATTTAAAATCTAGCGAAGTTCTGGGCTGGTTCACCACCCGCAACGAAAGGCTTCTGGAAGTACCTTGAGCACTTATACTTACACACACAATGTTTAGAAACATAAACGTTTCAGAAATTAAACGCCGAGTCATAAGTATGTTAATGTTCACCTTTTGTTCACCATACCTTTTGATAAGAAATTAAGCTCATGATTCAATCGCTTGGTTAAGTTCTGGTCGATGGTATCGCGTATCTTCTTAGCAACTTTTTTGTTTGCATAAAGCTGTGTGATAGACGGACCAAACAAAGAGCGCCTTGCCTCAGCATCCTTGAGATAAAAGGCTTTATCTTTGCGCCTGCTTGTGCGATGTGTCTTGGGCAGTTTAGGGTCGCGCAGGAACACCCATTGTTCTGATTCACCTTTTTTCCAAGGTGCGATGAAAGAATGGGGTATCAGTTTGCGCCCCCCTGTTTTTTTAATTCTAACCGTGGCGCCTTTATTTGTTTTCCGTGCTCCGTATTTCATCAGTCCCAGCCTACCTGAGCGCACAAAGATTTTATATTGCAGACGAGAGGCTTTGGCACGTATGGTCTTGCTTGCCTTTGAAATATCGCCTGCCTTGACGTTGTATTGCTCGCGTATCTGTTTACTTGCGGCAGTGCGTGCCTGGTCGCCTACGCGATTAAGTGATCGCACAATAGCTTTGCGTGTTAAGGCTTGTAGCTTTTTATTTTTGCGTAAAGCCTGTGAGAAATCTACATTTATGACTACGCTCATGTGAGTAAAATAACAAAATAGTTTTTTTTGTCAAGTAAAATAATTTCAAAATGAAATATTTATTGCACATTTGAAATAGAAGGAATAACCCAGCCATTGAATATTTTTTTAACCATATGCGTCTTTAGTAATAGATCAGGATTATCTTTACATTTGTCGTAAAGCTCATCAATTTCTTGAGGGAAGTAAATAGGGGTGTCAGGATATTCAGAGAGTAGGTTGTCGAATATTGATCTATCAAGAATGAGAATGATTTGGTCGTTGAACTTTGTTTGAATGGTCAAATACTTAGGTTTACTATGGTTGTCAGGTTTATTTATTATGTGTATATTATTTTTAAGATTTAATTGATTGAATTTCATATTGTGTATAGAGTATCTCTAGTCCTACCAAAAGTAGTATAGATCAAAAAGCCGTGTGTATAGTTTTAAGTTGTTGTATTATAATTACTTATATATGTATTTACTACTAACTATACACACAGATTAAGATTTCTTGTTCACCCTAAAACTTACCCATGCATGGGTGATTTACATAGTGGCCTCATTTCTCCGAAACGTGTGTATAGTTAGGCATGTTTCTTGGCTTAAAGACTTACACAGTAAGCACTTAAAACTATACACACAGCTTTTTCAGTCTTCAAAGAATTCCGGGCATTCCCGTAAAAATCTACGCAGAAACTTAATAAACTTGGGTTTCTTAACGTAACCTCTTTTGCCTGTGTCTAAAAGATTGTATCCTTTTAAATATTTCACTATATTAGCAACCTGCTCAATACTACATCCAATCTGCTCCGACAAATCGTCCCTGCGAATATTGTCGTTAATCCTCAGAAAATAAATCGCCTTGAGGAAAATATCATTGTTTTCCCCAGGAGCATGCTTTTCATTTGCTCGTTTCTTCAGAAACCCTTCCTTGATCGATTCATAATCTTCCACCTGGTTGTTTTTTCTTTGTATTTCCGAATATGAATCCAGCCCGCAATTATCATGAGAGTATATTCCCGTAATAAGACGTTCGGCCATTGTAACATGCTCAGGCTTAACGATAAGCTGTGTAAAATTGTCATTAGTGGATAAGGTAAGCACAGCGAATGCCGTTGCGATCCTTGCAAGCGTATGCCGAAAATCTGACGGAGATACAAGCGGGATGTCGGTAGCATCGCCAAATATAGTGCTGACGGTTGTAGCAGTGTCCAGGCATTCTGTTTCCGCTTCATCTGTAAATACAATCTGATTTGATTTCAGGTTCCATGCGAAATACACCAGCGCCCTCATCGTCGCAGGGGTAATTTTTTGATTACCGTTTACGTGTGTTTTCCTATTCACCCTGCTAATAGATTTGACATTTCCGGCATTCACAAAGGCGGCTAAGTCAATTCTACGAATAACGGGAGCGGGAAAGATATTACGGAGCGATTCACAGCCATAACTGAACGTGTCCATTACTTTGTCATATTTGGGATTTGCCAACATTATTAATCGAGTCATGGACTCATAACCTTTTGACGCTACCCGGTCAATTTGCAAAAATCCTTCATCCATGCCCTTCGAAATTGTCCGCATATCTTCCTCTGCAATATACTGTATTTCATCTACCGTGAGAATCTTTCGGGAATTAGCCGGATACCTGCCGATCTTCACTTGCCAGCCTTTCTGCTTATGCTCTGACAGGGCATAGGCAAGGCCGGTCCTGGATGATGTAATACCGGAAAGACAATCGCCAATATTCAGGAATTCTGCTATCCTGGAATATGTTTGCGTCTTTCCAAGTCCGCTGTCGCCTATTATGAGCGATATCAGCCAGCCGCGTATGACTTCGGAATTAAATGGAATCCACAGCGGAGAACAATACGTCAGGAGTATCGTTAGTAATACTTCATCTTGTTCGTATATCTTCGTTACATGGCTGGACAAATCCTCTATGATTTCCTCAAGAGAGAATTTCTGATACTCCCGTAAGTGTTTGATATTTTCATGGAGCTTGAATGCCTGGTAATCGTCCTCTTGTGGGATAAGGGATTCTATTAAGAACGTAACCTGCTGCGTCTTAGGATGGGTCTTGACATATCCGGTTGCAAGGTAGTTGCCAGGCTTAACACTGTCAGACGATAAATAATATACCTTTCGCTCAACAAGCTCCTGGTTCTGGCCGTTAATCAGGGTTACTGTGTTCCCTTCCTCATCCTTAGACTGTGTAATCCGGTTTACTTTCTGGTGACAAAAGAATTCCTTGATTGTGGTTCTCTTCATTATTTCAATGGCCGGTTTTTGCCCGTACTGGCAGCAAAACATCCGGAGCATATGTATAACCTGCACGTTTGTTGACATGCAAATGCCAATATATTCCTGACTGTTATGCGGCACCTTAATTGGTCCAGCACATTCATAACACTTCCCCTCTTTCATCTTCTGGCAATATGTAATGCGAAATTCTTCTACAGCGTGAAACGCCTCTGAAGTCTCGCCGCACACAGTAATATCACATTGTATTTTTTTGTCAATATATTCTTTTTTCTCAGCATCAACAAACGATTCAAGTTCAATGATTTGCTCAACAGTGTCTTCATCGTTTTTGTACCGGTAGCATGGTGTATCATCTATTAATTTTTGTAGGTCAATTTCCGTAAGGCCGCGCTTGTGGAAATAATCCGTTATATCCTTATCATCTTTTGTACCTTTCAGCGGCAACATAATGTTTTTTATCGATGCAATGGCTGAATTTTTGAACGCTTTTAATACGATTCCGTTTACGGCCTTCTGTCCTTCGATATCACAGTCGTAAATAATAACAACATCTTTTCCGCTAAAATGCGAAACCCATTCAGGTTTAAAGGTTCCGCAGCCAGCCGTACCAGTGACGGCCATGAAGCCTTCCTGCTGTAGTAAAAGTCTGTCCCATTCACCTTCAGTAATTATAATTTGCTTGCCTTTATAACTTGCAAATTCTGGCAATCCGTAAATGCGTGCTTCCCCATATTTCCACTGTCCAGTGCTGTAACTTATAATCTTTGGGTCTTTTTTCGCATTATAGAACCGTATATTAACAAGATTGCCTTTTGCATCGCGTATGGGGATAGTATATCGCTGTTTTTTTGCATCCCATCCGATTTCATATTTTTTGATGGTTTCCTGTGTAAGGCCTCGTTTTTCTATAAGATACTGTCTGACTTCATTGCTGGCTTCAAGCTTTGTGGCATATTCTTTTACAAGGCTTTCTGGAATGGGGGGCTTTTTGGGTTTGTCGTTGAACGGACGTTCAATATTGTACTTGTCTCCAAGAGCATATAGTGTTTCCTTAAAATCATTTCCCGATGAGATCATTGTGAAATCAAACACACTTCCCTTGCCGCATCCGGAGAAGCAGACAAAGGAAAGGTTTTCTGCATTATAACCGAATGAATTAGTTCGGTCATTGTGGAGCGGGCATCTGCATGAAATCCAGCCGTTGCCGCTCGGTTTTTGATCTTTCAGGTGGCCATATATGTCAGATGCGGAGATTTTTTCTAAAATCTTTTGTCGGTATGCTTCCCAAACGGCGTTATTTTGCAAGTTTTACCCTTCTTCGTAGTTTATATTCTTTTTGGTTAATTCGGGCATCCAGAATGATATCGGGTTAGACACTCCATCTTTACGATCCATTTGCCATCTGCGCGTCTGTAGCCTACATCATGCGGATGGTAGCATTTTTTGTACGGGCAATCCGCGTCTCTTGCCTCTGTCCATTGTCCTTTATATTCCCCAAGTTTCTTATTTCTTACTCTCATTGCAATGCTTCCTAAATTTTTCCAGCAACCTCAATGTAAGCGTCATCCCGTAGTTCCTGTCATGGGCAAAAAACACATATGTTTTGTAGCGAATCGACCACATCAGCAGCGAATTAATCGCCGATTTTGGATTTAACTTGGAATATGGCGGGGGTTGCAGGAAGTTTTTCAAATCCGATTCAATGACAATCGCCGCGTACTCGTAGTTTTTAAACCTTTCAAGCTCATTGATAAACCGTTTCCTGCCTTGCCCGATAGTGCCATAAGCGTCGGCAAGCGTCTTGCGTTCGATGGTGATCCTTGTTTCATATCCTTCTATGCTGTAGTCGCCTGCGTCAAGCTTCCTGGTGACTGTCTTTACGTCAGGAAATTCATAAGGGAGCGATTCCCTGGTGTCTATTATGATAGTGAATTCATCCTTTTTAAATTCCATTAGATTCGTTAGGCTTATTTTCTGCCTTATTTTTCTTCTTTCTTCCACCTCTTGCACCATAAAACCCTGCCGAATAACAAGTAAGAATTTTCATAATATCCTCTGCTAATTCTTCTTCATATTTCTTTTCTTTCGTCTCCACTACTTCAACAGTTATTTCCAAGTTTTTAAAGATTGCATCAAGATATTCATAACCAAACCGAGCAAGCCTGTCTTTGTATTCAATCAACACTCGTTCAACTTTGCATTCAAAGCACATCTTGATTAACTTGTGTATGCCGTTCCGCTTTTCGTTTATTCCACTGGCAATCTCGTCAATCATCATATACTTGTAGCCTTTAGCTTCAGCGTGTTTTCTTAACCTGTCTTTTTGTCGTTCAAGGTTTTCTTTCTGCTTTGCAGTCGAACATCTGGCATAAATCACAGTCAACTTTTCTTGCTTCTCTTTCTCAACTCCCATATAAGCGTCTAAATCATCTTGACGGAAACGCCTGTGATTACCATTAGTCTTGAAAGATTTCACTTTTCCATTGTTGGCAAGCGTCTTGAGCGTGTTAATTGACACACCAAGATAATCGCTTGCTTCTGTGATTTTATAGATGCGATTAGTCATAGTCTTTAATCCTGATAAATCTGCAACCAAGTTCTTCAGTAAGAATAGACTCCCGCTCAATATCTTTTTGTGATGTTTTTGGTTTCTCGTCAACTTCTATTGCAATTTTCATTTCTGGAATATACCCATCTATAAAATACCCAAGACATTCATATTGCCTCAAAATCACAACTCCCATTTCAATCTCAACCGCATCTAAAATGGATTTCTCGTTTCTACCTATTCTTGGACAAATAATATCACATACATTCTTTGCGTATTCAAAAGCGGCTTCTCTCATTTTTGCTTTTGTTTCCTCTGTATGTGGTGGTCTTTTCTTGCCTTTCCAATAGTTAGTTGGGTTTTGAAATTTGGCTTGTCTCATTTTTTCTCTTGTTTCGGCAGAAAAGGGCTTTCGCTTTTTACCCTTTCTTATTTTACTTAGTTTGTTCTTTGTCTCTTCACTAACCGTTCTGCCTTTTGCCCAAGTATTCACACCCTTCATAGATTCACGAAGTTTTGCTTTATGTTCTTCTGATAGTTTGCGACCTTTCATAGATTCGCTTATCTTTTTTCGTTCTTCTTCTGATATTGTTTTAGCCACAATATTCACCTGTAATTTTATATATTTTCATTTAACCAATAGCCCCCATTGTTCAGCCATAGCCTTTGCTATACCAGGAAAGGTTTTACTCCGTTGTTTTCCTCTTTCTGGAGATGGGGCCATTTTCCAGATTCTTTGCTCACGGCCTTAAGCCATAGACATGTTGCCTTTGTCTCACCGTGTCCAAATTGCCACGGTTGTATAATTTGGTCAGGTTTCCTAAATTTAGTAGACATTATTCCAATTGGGTTTTCTATTGCCCACTTACAAGAAAGGCGAGTAAACTGTAAAAAGAAATCAATTGATTTGTATTGTCGCCCGTCGGCTTGTTTTTCCTTGAACCATCTCGCCCCCGATACGGCTAAATCAGTACATGGTGGGAATGCTATAATCATATCCCATTCCTGTTCAAGTAACGGCGTTACATCTCCTTTGATGTGCCACTCTGGATGCCCACCTGAACACGGCTCTATATCGCAAGAATAGGCTTCAATACCTAACGCCCGCATTTCTTTTGTTACTATCTGACTTTCTTCACAAGCAATTAGAACTTTTCCCATCCTTCAATTCCTTAACTAATTTCTCGTTTGCATCCACAATCTTCTGCATATCCTCAACGGATATTTCTTTTTCCAAAGGCTCGAAGAAATAAACCTTCTCGTCCTCTGTCTGAAAATACTCTTTCGTTACTTTTATGATTTTCACAGTTCACTCCTATAATATACTATATTTTGGGTTAAAAAGCAAGTGATTTTAACCGATTTCTTTTGGTTTTGTTGGATTTTCATAAGCAGTTAAAACCTTGATCGTGTTTAATTCCCTTTTGTTTCATATTTGAGATATTGAGAGGCGGCGCGGAGTTTAACCGCGTACAGGAGCTACCCTGTTTTCTCGTCTGCGTACCCTTCAGGAGCTTATCCCCTATCCTTCCGCACCAGGCTTCACGCCCCGCCTCTTATTAATTCAAAAACCTTTCTAAATTCGTATACCTTCGTGCCTGCTGATTCCGCGCAATGATCTTCGGAATCTCCGACCGCTGGCCAACAAGTATCACAATCTTTTTACCCCTGCTA
Source organism: Candidatus Kuenenia hertensis (assembly GCA_021646465.1). Lineage (GTDB taxonomy): Bacteria > Planctomycetota > Brocadiia > Brocadiales > Brocadiaceae > Kuenenia > Kuenenia hertensis. The sequence goes on from SOET01000002.1 coordinate 56,167, forward strand.
ATTGCCGTATAAAGCAGATTCCGCTGCATGATCATCGTACCGAAACACCTGTGAACCGGCATAATCACAACCGGCCACTCACTGCCTTGCGATTTGTGGATGGTAATTGCATAGGCAGGGGCAAGATTGTTTTCATATAACGGCAGCTTTACCTCTCCGGTGTTTTCAATATCCACCGTGATCGTTTGTTCTTTTACCCCGATATCCTTCACAATGCCCATATCCCCGTTTACGATTTCGTTTTGATAATCATTTTTACACTGAATCACCTTTGTACCCACACGAAACCTGCCTTTTTCAATCGCAGGATTCTTGTTGAGCCTTTCTTCAATTGCCTTATTCAGGCTCATGCATGATAGCTCGGATTTCTCGTTAAGAGGGCTAAGCACCTGGATATCTTTAAACGGATCAAGGCCGTATGTACCCGGCAACCGTTTGGATATTAATTCAAGGATAATATCCCTTATGCCGGTCTCGCTATTTCCATCAATAAAATAGAAATCCTTCGACTGCTCGTTATTAATCTCAATATTTTTCCCGTTCTTAATACGGTGGCAATTGGTAATGATAAACCCCGGGTCCTGCCTTTTGATCTTCTCCAGTTCAAAGCAGGCAATCTTCTTTGAGTTAATAATATCCTTCAGCACATTCCCCGCCCCAACCGCTGGCAACTGATAGTGATCCCCCACAGCCAGCACCCTCGTCCCCGGCTTCACAGCCCCAAGCAGACATGACATAAGCGGTATATCCACCATACTTGTCTCATCAATAGCAATAAAATCCATTTCCAGCGGGTTTTCCCTGTTATAGTTAAAACAAAACCCACCGCCAGGCATTGGCATAGGCGAAAGCAGCTTGTGTATAGTCTGCGCAGCGCTTCCCGTAACCTCGGCAAGCCGTTTGGCAGCCTTGCCCGTAGGGGCAACAAGCGCCGTCCTGAGACCCTTTTGCTTATACTGCTCAATAATAGTCTTTACCACGGTTGTCTTGCCTGTACCAGGAGTGCCGGTAATGACGCATACCGGACTCTTTTTTGCAAGATCAATCGCTTGTTCCTGGTCTTCGTGTAATTTCATTTGTTTTCTTTTGCCTGAAACCTAACATCGCAATTATCACATTCCCAAAGGTTTTCATCTTTACAATTTTGTCTTATACTGCCTCCGCATTTATCACATTGATAGTGTTCATATTGATCTTTCGGATCATCTTCTGGTAGCATCTTTATCTAATCTCCTCTAATAAATTTTTATAAGCCTTACTGGAAGAATATACACTTTCCTTTAAATTCCAGATTCGCATTGAACATAATTTCCCCAAATGAATTTTGTCATTATCAGTAATCTTATAATCACTTTTTATATCCGCTTTTCTGAGTAATTTAACTTCTCCTTTCATACCAATCAAATATATGCCTGCATCTGGTTGGATATGAGACGTGTATGGTTCCAGATATTCCGGTATCGCAAAGTATAATTCCCTTATCTTGTTATTCTTGTGAAAATGCCCTTTCTTTTTGTCGGCAATTAAATCGTTTTTAGCAACCTTGATTTCAAACTCAACCATGTAGCCAGATGGTCGAATCAGGAGCAGATCAATTTCATAGCGGAATCCCATCCCCCATGACACATTGGGGACTAACATATTCACTCTGGTATTGAAGTGCCTTGCCAGAAACAATTCAACCTGCATTGTACTCAGCATGCAGCAAGCTCCTTCAGTTTATCCGCAACCAACCTTTCGTTTTCGTACATGTTTGGTAAATATGCGTAATTTTCGTACATAATTATTTCACTGTTTACTTCCATATTCGTTATTTCTTTTTCAATTGAATCAGTTGAGAGACCAAGCAAAGAGGCTGATTGTTCGATAAGCGCCTCAATAGGCAAACAGGTATGTCCGCTTACGCCTGCTTCTTTTAATATATGCCGTATGCCCGCCTTAATTCTCGCCTCTCCATCCTTCGCATACCCGACATTAATAGCAATCCTGTCGGCTGTGAGAAACCCTACACCCTCAACGTTTCCGATAAGCGCATAAGGGTTTTCCTTCGTCCTTACCACAGCATCCTGACCGTAGAGACTAATAATATTCGCAACAACCCGCCGGTTAACCTGCACGCCCTGAAAGATGGTCTTCAGTTGAAGCTGCAATTCCTCATTCACCTGGTTTTGCAAAAGCATTGCGGAAATTTCCCTTGCCCGCGCTTCTGTTATACCGGAAATTTCCCTTGCAACCCTTTCCGGTTCATTTTTACACACCTCAAGCGTATCTTCCCCATACGCATCAGTCAGCTTCTTTGCAATCTGAAACCCGATCCATTTCGCGTTATCAATCAAATATGCATGTATTGCCGATATCTCTTTCGGGTATTTGATTGTGTAGGATTCAAACACAAAAGGCTTGCCGTAGAGCGGATGCCTTCCGCCCCATTTCCCTTCAAAGGTATATTCCAGTCCCAACTGTGGACCCGGCATATTTCCCTTTACGGATACTCCGCTTGCAGTCTTCGCAATCAGGTAGCCGTTCTTTTGGTATTTGATCGATGCTATCGTGTCAGTTAGTGTTTCCATCTTTTAGTATTTGTATGCACCTTTCAAGATTCTCAATTGCCGCGATTACTGCAATGATTTTGTTTTGCTTTACACAATTGGATTTTTCAATCAGGTTAGGAATTTTCTTCACCTCGCAGATATAGCATTGCTTAATGGCTTCTAACAGGTCTGCCAACGAGAACGATTCAAGTCTGTATTCCACTTGTTTTGGTTGTTCCAAGTATTTTGCAATTCTATTTGTTTTCATTTTTCCCTTCGCATTTCGCAGTCTTAATCCTGCTGCATTTTGCATCACAAAAAGCAACGTAGGCATGCCATTTATAATGCATACATTCCCTGAAATTACATTCTTCTATCTCGCTGCACCTGATCTTATTGTTTTCCATCGCTCTGGTCCTTTACAGAAAACGAAAATCCTTCTCCAGTGTTAATTTTTACGCCAGGAGGCAATTCTCCGGTAGCCTTTACGTGTGCCATGATTTCTTTTTTCCGGAGTAAATACTCCGTCTTCAATATCTCATCGCGTTCGTTCTCAAGCGCCCATTTGATCGCCGCTTGCTCATCCTCAATTTCTACCGATTCAGATTTCTTGCGCAAACTGAGTCTGAATTCATTCGGCAATGCAAGCGTTTTACTCCCCGTCTCGCTAAAATAATTCATCATGAATTGCTCCAGGATGTAGTCAATAAACTTTTCCCGATATTCTTTCTTCTGCCTTTCCGCCTCAAGCCAGGTGCGAATCATATCGTATTGCTTTTGCATTGCCCGTTTTTTGTGGGTAAGCGCAAGCGCAAGAGAAAGTGAAATGCCTGAATTATTTTCCGTGCTTTCAATAGTTTCCGCCTCATCAGCGAAAATCTGAGCAAGCATTTCCGGCAAGGTGGTTGTTATGTTATTTTCCATCCGGTATATATCGCCTCCATTTCTTTTTGCTGGCATAGAGAGTAAGGTCTTGCAGGGCTTCCCTCTTTGTGGATCGCAAAGGGAGATATTTTGATTTAATCCTTTTCAGCGATCCTGTTTTTTTGACACAGCAAGACATCCATTCCGAATCCGAAATACCTTTGCTTACCTTAACAATATTGCCCTTGTTGTCTACATAGCTAATCATTTTTCCCCCTTTATATTCTCTGTTTCAGAAAGGCAGCTTTTCTCTTGTACCAAACGGAGAATTTGTTGCCGTTCCAACAGGAGCGCCTTCGTACAACTCATACCCCGCAAACGGAATTTTGTTATGCTTTTTCGTCTTTCCGTTTTCGTCTATATAGTCTTCTGTAATTGGATTAATAATTGTCTTCCGGTTCAGGAGCATTTCTGGCGTTAACTCCACGTTGCCAGATGTTTTCAGCCCAAGCCTCGAGCAAATAAACTTAACCCTCTTCGCCGCCTCCGGCGAAAACACTATATTATCAAACAGATATCGCCCCTGGTACTCCCCTTCAGCAATTTCAAATTTCAACTTCCACATTTCATCGCCATTTTTCGTTTCATCTTCCGTGATTTCTACTAATTCGCAAACATATGAATCTTCCGGAACCGGCGAGTAATCTTCAATTTCACCAATCTTGTCAAAATCAATTCTTGGCATGATAGTCCTCCTTTGTTATAAGAATTTGGTTCAAACCGTTTAAACTGCTTAAACTGTTATTTATTCTCAAGTGACGCCTCCAGTTTGTTTATGATTATTTTCGCATTTTCTGACGTTAAATCGTCAATGCTTTCCGCCCCATAATCTGCCAATCTGCTTGCAACAAATTCTGCGGGCAACTGTAACACCTGCAAATAATGTTCAATCTTTTTCCGTTCTTCGCCAGTAATGTATTCAGTTTTTGTTGCCTGTTTTTCAAGCGACTCTCCGAAGCATTTTTTAATTGTTACGTAAGAACACTCAAAATCTGTCCGGGGAAGTTTGTTTGACCTGTCCTTTAGGATATGTCCCATGTGCTTGCCGTCTTTTATGTACAAGCGGACAATTGTGTCAAATAAGTACGGCAGCGACTTTTCCCCATCAAACGTCTCTCCGATAGCCTGCATGTACTGGCCTTCCTTGTATTTCGTTTTTTCGCGAGCTGTGACAATTACATTCATGTCAAGCGCAATCAGCTTGCGAAGGAATGATTTGAATTCAGCCTTTAGGGTCATCCAGTCTTTTGGCTGAAAGTCGTAGAATTCGTATTTATATCCCTTGCTTGACTTGTTTCGGGCAAGATAAATATCACTCCATTTTTTCTGCAACGCTTCCCAATGGATCGTGATGGGGTCTATGATTAATGTCTTGTATTCGTGGTCATTACTCAATAGCCAGGTTACCGCCTCGGCAACCTGATCCGATGTTTCCGGGGTCATGCGGTGAAAATCAAAATGTTCACCATACAACTCTGTTCCTTTTTCAAGGTCGATAACCACCGGTGAAGGGAATTGGAGCGCAAGCGTAGTTTTACCCACGCCAGAATCTCCCCATAGGAAAAGTTTGATACGGCGATTTGTAGTCGTTGCCTTTTGAAAGGGAGATGCCTGGTTTTTTTTTGTTATCTTTTCTTCATACGTATCTTGTAGGTCTTTCGCATTCATTTTATTTTTTTCCTGTAGAAAAATTGGGAAGAGTGGCGAAGCCAACCACTCTCCCCGGTCTAGAAGTGAAAGGAGCGCCATGCCTCTATATTTATTAATGCGTAGTGGGCATGGCTTGTAAAACTACGCACTAATCACCGTAACCGGAACCGTCACCGGAACCGTCACCGTCACCGTAACCGGAACCGTCACCGGAACCGTCACCGGAACCGTCACCGTTAATCTCTATTTCTTCCATATAGGCACCCCTTCTATGCTTTCTTTTGCAGCCTCAGTGCAAGCAAGGATCTCGATTGCTTCTGTAAGTGTTACACAGGTTACCGGTTGCGGGAACTTGCAATTTCCAGGCTTTTTCGTGCCTTCCATCGCAAGCTGCGATAATGTTGCGGCGCCATCCCAATACCAGATTCGCCTTGCATCGCGCAATACAGCCTCTTTGCCGTTCCTCGATTGCAAATATCCCGCGAATACACCCGCCGAATATGTTCTCACAATTACATACTTTTCATCCATGATTATTATTCCCCTTTCTTCTTTTTTGAAGCCTTATTAATATTAAACGCACATCCTATAATAATTCCCTCCATAAGCTTTTTTTCGTGCCCTGCACTTGTAGCCAATGCATAATCAACATTTTGGTCGCTCAGTATGGTATTCAGGGCATTAAGCTTTTCAAAATGGCCATCCAGTTCAACAAGCAGTTTCCTTACCTCATCTGTCGCCCGTATCTTATTCATATTTACCCCTCACATACACGCCCTTAACCATCTTTGCACTATACATTTGTACCGGCTGATTATGCGTAGGGCATGGCATCGCCTGCCGGACAGCCTTTATCACCGCATCCGTCTTTGGCCGCATAAAAAACGTATCATATACAAGACTCATAATCACCACGCCCGCGATTGCTCCGATAAGACCTACTGTTAATTTTTCCTTCATACAATTCCTCCTTTAAAAAATTTTTCTAAATTTGTTGCAATGAACACGGTCAGGATATATAATTTTGATCAATAGTGTTGATTGTTAGTTAGATATTCTAATATCTGACAAAGCTTTTCGGATTACTTCAACGTCTGCAAGGGTGTAGATTCTCCGTTTGCCGACCTGATCAAACTGATCTCTTTGAAGCCGTCCGCTTTGGAATAGATATTCAAGGCGATCCCTTTTGATTTTGAGAATCCGCAAAATATCAGAAGTGGAAAGCAATTTTTTTTTGTCCATATTTTCCTCTTATAAGGGGAAAGGTTGAGAATGTAAAAAAAGGTCACACTTAACTTATAAATGGGTGTGACGTAAGTAAGACAAAAAGAACAACGCAAAACTTGCGGTAATATAAAGAATATTTTTACTTTAGTCAAATAATTTTGTGACTAAAGTAAAAATAAGTTGCAATGCGTTATGGAGGACAATGTTATGTATCTTAAAAAAAATACACTAGGCATGAAAATCAGACAACTCAGAAAGGAACTGGGATTAAATCAGGATGAATTTGCCCGCAAACTTAGTGATTATGGGATAGAGATAACGCATTCTGGTATTAGTAGGATTGAAAGCGGAGACCATTTCCCTCATATAGAAACCCTACTTGCCATATGCATGTTATGCGGTTTAACTCCAAACGAGATGCTGGATTACGATTGTGAAAAAATACAGCACAAACAGGCATTATACAATTTAGGGGATCACGGGGCGATTAGCTCAATTGGCTAGAGCACTTGCCTTACAAGCAAGGGGTCATAGGTTCGAGTCCTATATCGCCCACCATTCTAATTCCTGTAAATTGAAAGACTTATAAATTGTTGCAATCTCATGATACATGTCTGTTTTCCCTTACTGTAGTCAAATTGTAGTCAACTTTTTCTAAAACCTCAATTCCTTCCCTTAAACTTTCCGGGCAATGGTGTGCATAACGTTGCGTCATGGTAATATTCATGTGGCCTAACAGCTTCGATATTTTGTAAATATCAATACCCCTTTGTGCCAAACGTGTCGCAAAGGTATGCCTCAAGTCGTGGAAATGAAAATCCTGAATCTCAGCCTTTTCCAAGGCAGTATTAAAAGCCCTTCTCAGATTGTGGCGGTCAATCTTGTTTATTGTGCTACTCAGAAAAACGAGATCGCTTTTCAGGTTCCTAACCTTTGCCTTTTCCTGTAGAATTTCAAAGGCAATCTGCGTTAAAGGGATTGTTCTTGGTTTTCCGTTCTTTGTCTCTTGAATTATAATAGTCCAGTTGAAAAGGTTTACGCGCCCCCATTGAAGGGAAAGCAGTTCGTCTTGCCGTAAACCTGTGTGCAAGGCAAAGAGGATAATTTCTTTCAGCCATTGCGGCGAATTATCAAGCAGCCTTTTTTCCTCGTCATAGGTCAACCAGCGATCCCGCCCACGATTCTCTTTTTCCCGTGATACTTTTAAGACGGGATTCTCTTTAACCCATTCCCATTCCTTACTCGCAAGACTGAAGGCCTTTGAAAGCATTGACAAACTCCTGTTGATGGAAGGCGCCCCACCGCCTTTTTCCTTTCTTGCTTGTTTGTATTCGTTAATCTTTCCAGCGGTTATTTTAGATAGCGCCAACTCGCCAAAAAAATCAGAAAGATGCTTTAACGATACCTTGTAAAGAGACCTCATATTCCCGGATACCTTCGGAGCATGTTCTTTCATAAACTTTTCCATCATGTCCTTGAAGGTCTTGTTTTGACCAACCGGTTTATCAAAAAATTTGCCTTCCGTTAGCTCGGTTTTAATCTTTGCCTCTATAGCCTTAGCCTGTTTCCTCTCAGCCGTTTCAAGGCTCTTTTGAATCTTTTTGCCGTTGTACCTGATACAAGTCCACCAGACACCGCCACGCTTATACATGGCGCCCTCCTTTCCCGTGACTGATTGTGTCTGTATGACCGTTATCAGGCATTATAATCATTTTCGAGAATCTCTCCAATGATCTTATTGGCCGTTTTCTCGCATTGTTGTATATCGCGTTTGTGAGCGGCCATTATTTGGTCTATTTCCTGTAGATCAAAAAGGACACGGCGCCTATATTTGATTGATGGAATCTTTCTCTGGCTTGCCCAGTCATAAAGTGTTTTAACCAGCAATGAGGTATATTCAGAAACTTCCTTAATGCTTGCGTATCGTTTTTTCATGGTATACTTTTTAAAATGATTTTTTATTACCCAATCTGCTATAGGGTCGGCATTCTGCAAACCCTTGATTTTACTGGTTTCGATTTTTAACTTGGGTCATAAAAGATTCAATTATATTACCCGTTTTTTAATGCCTTCCGGCGTTTGTTGTTTTTAATAAGATTACGGACAAAATTTGATGATACACCGTATTTTCTTGCAAGCTCAACATAGTTGCCGCCTTTAAATTCTGCAATAATCTTCCGGTTCCGGACCTTGGCCAGCCCGGTATCTATCTTGGGAAAATAAAATTGTTCCCCGCCTAATTCCTTTCCAAGCTTTATGGCGTTCTCAACCCACTACCCCGGCCAATTGTTGATAGGTAGGGTGAAGGTCTTCCAATAGGATTGCGCTTTCCATTAACCTTTTTCCTCCATTTTCAAATAAGGTTTTGTCTCTTTCACTGAGACGTATTTCATAATATCCGATTTTATTTCCTCCGGAGATTCGATCCCCAGGGAATGATCCGATTCCATAAACTTCTTAAAATCAGCCGTAACTTTATACTCCGTCTTTTTATCAAAAAACTTTTCAAACAATGGCCCCAACGGAACTTTTATATTTTCGATCGCATTCTGTACGATATAGGATTCCCGGAATGTGACAACGGCCTGGGTCGATATACCTTCAAGGGTAACGGTTGTTGTTTTCTCCCGCCTATTCCTGGCAATCTCAATAATGCGTTCCTGGATCATGCCAAGTTTCCCTTCAAGGTCCTTAATCTTTGCTTTAAGGGATAATCCGTTCCGGAGAAGTTTTTCAATTTCCGCATCCTCATGTACTACCAGGTGTTTCTTCCCCTCTACCTGTACTTTTTTAACGTCTTTTACCCTTTTCACTTTAACCCTCCCATAGAGAAAACCACCGTACATTTACCGAACTTTTTTTCACCTTTTTTTCCCGAAACCCCCAAATTATTAAGGATAGCCCCGCAGCCCCTCATATGGCTGAAATCAGCCACTTCATGCGGCACTGCGCGTGCAATATCTGCGCATGGAAATTTTTTGCATGTTAAAACTCTCAAAAGTTTTAACATACCCACCTTGCAATATAAGTCATAACATATTGATATTACAGGACTAACAAAAGCATATGAAAATTTGTATTTCGTAAAACTTCGCCTTTTTTCCCAAATACCCACCCTGTGTAAAATCGCCTTGTAACCCTTGTAAATAAAGGGATTCAAGGTATTTTTGCCTTTATGTATAGGATATAATCTTCCTATTACACGAAATCCCCATGAAAACCCTGTATTATCAAGGCTTTCACGCCGTGTTAAAACCTTTTCCCCGTTTTTAAAACCTTTCATACCTACCATTACGGAACACCCTATTTCCCAGGGAAAGAATTCCCCTCAATCGACATTACACACCCCTAAATCCCCTCTCGAGAGGGGACTAAGGGGTGTGTTATTCCTTTCTATCTCCCACCGCAATTTTCTAAGCGTCCTTGCCTCAATCTTCCGTACCGTTTCCTTTGTAATGTTTAACCTCATCCCTGCTTCCTCCAGGGTAAGGCCCTGCCAGAATCTCAGGGTAATAATCATCCGTTCCCTTTCACACAAACGGTTCATACTATCCTGAATCTGATGATAAAAAGCCGCTTCATCACTTCGTGGATCCTCAGATACAAGGACGTCCTTCCGGGTTGTCTCAAACTCATCATCGTAAAGGGGTTCATCCAGTGAAACGCAGGCATCCCGGCGCTGATTCGCCATTGCCTTCATTACACCCTGGGTAATTGCAATGCCTGCATACGTAAGAAACCGAATGCCCTTGTCCGGATCAAAGGTTTTCGTGGCTCTTATGAGACCCTGGCATCCCTCAGAAACCATATCCATAATGGAAAACCCCGGCAGCCAGTATTGGTATGCCACCTTGAGAACAAATCTCAGGTTCGATTCAACAAGCCGGTTTCTTGACCCCACATCGCCCATTTTTGATTGCCGTGTCAATATCCGTTCCTCATCCTGAGTAAGCATCGGAAAACCCTCCAAATCCCTTTCAAACATACGCATCAGCTTTTTTTCTTCCATCTCCCCTCCCTTCCGTGATATAAATTGTCGTATCGCAAAAGGGAAAGACGCCCCCCTGATTTTTTCATGGCCACACGCTTACCGGAGCGCGTGGCCTTATTTATTTAACGGATTATGCATCCCAGGATGATCCTCATAACTTTGCGCCGAATGCACATAGATCATCGTAGTATTAATATCCTGGTGTCCCGCAAGCTTCTGGATATCCTGTATCCTTACCTTTTCCTGGGCAAGTGTAGTAAAGGCAGTATGCCGCAACGCATGGGCGCTTAAAACCGCTCCCTCTCTCCGGATATCTGCCTTTTTTATATGCCGTGCAACGATATTCTCCACAGACTTTACGGAAAGGGCATTTGGCAGCCGATCCCTTCGTATCACCAGACCATGATCCACCCGGTCATAAATAAAGGGCAGGAAAATAGGAAGCTCCCCGGTTATCTTTATGCCGTTATCCTTTACCGTATCGATCCAGGCGTCAAATGCCAGCAACGCCTTGCCGTTTAATATAATTGGAGTGCTTGGCCTGTTTTGATGCCTTCCCTTCCTGTCAACAATCCACACCTTTTGCTGACCCTTTACCCTGTCGTGTTCAAGGTGTTTATGCCTCAGCCCTGATACCTCGTTTGCCCGGAGGCCGTACACCAGCATAAAAAGCAGTATCGCATAATCACGCTTGCCGATATCCGTCTTACGGTCTGGCTGCTGCAGCAGCCTCTTTGATTCCTCTACACTCAGGACGGAATAGTATCCCTTATCTTTCTTCGGGAAAACAAGAGAAAGCTCCCTGAAGATAATGGGGTTCCGGAATTTCCTGTTTTCCCTCTCTATATGCTTGAAAAACCTGTTAAGGGAAATGAACTTATTCCAGATAGTGGTATCCTTATAGGAATTTTTACGGAGGTAATCCCTGTATGCCATAACGTCCGCCTTTGATATCTCGCAAAGGTCCTTATTTGCCCATGTGAAAAACAGCTTGATAAGGTTCTCATAGCTCCTTTTGGTATTGTGCGTATTCTGAGAAGCAATAAACCCCTCAAGGTATTTTTTCAGATCATCGCTTTTTACCCCCTTATGCGTCTTAAAATCCGCAAGGGAGACGATAGGGTTTTGAAACCCCTTTACCTTCTTTTCCAGGAATTTCAGGAAGTTATTTACTATGGAAAACTTCCTCTTGGTCGTCTTCGGCGAATGTTCCCCGGCTATTTTCTCCCGGTACACGTGAAGGATCTCTTTGGTAATGTCCTGGATATCATAATTTCCGGACCCGAAAAACTGTTGTATCTCAGAGCGGTAGACCCTCTGGCTGCCGCCGTCATATTGCTTCAGATACAGTCCAAAAAGTTTTTGCCCTTTAGCGGTATCAAGGTAAGACATCAAACACCCTCCAGTTTCTTTTTCCTACCCCTTAAAAAATCAATCAATTGCCCGGCTTTTTTTGCATCCAGTTCCTGTAACGATTCCACTTTACGATACTTTCGGAGATGGTTCTTAAAATGGTCGTCATCCCCATATCCGGCTTTTATCCTGAGAGATTCGATATAATCTATCTGGCTCTGAGAAGCAAGAGACGAAAAACGGGCAATTACCTTTTTCCCTTTTCTTGAATGCGGAGATATCTTCTTTTGTAACGGATCAGCGGAAGTTGTCCCCCTCCGGAGGGGGTTAGGGGGAGGATTTCCTTCCAGAATATCAATCAACACTATTCCCTGTCTTTTAGTAAGCGCCCTCGTAGATCTCTGTCCGGATACAAACCCTACGATATCCCGAAGCTGTTTTTCCGGCATCCCTATCTCATCAGCCTTTGCCCATATCTTCGTTTTCTGTCTGGCAGTAATTTTCTTTGCCATTTTATGCCCCCATTTAGAGTTTAGGAGTTGAAGAGTTAGAGAGTTTAAGAGTTAACTCCCTAACTCCCCAGCTCTTTAACTCTTTAACTCTGTTACGTCAAAATCGGAATAAATCATCTTTGTAACCACCCGAAGTATCTTAAGCTCATAAATATCAGCCTTCTTTGCCCCCTCCCGTATAACTTTTACCGCCTTATACGCTGCATCCTGGATTGCCTTATCGGTATCAACAACCACCTTTTTCTTGGCCATAATTGGTTGCTCCTGAAAAAATGACTGAAATTTTGTAAATTTGCTATAGGAAATCAAGGTGTAGTAGGTGTAGTAACCCTTATAAATACTGGCATAGAAGGTTGTTTTTTTACTACACCTAATTTTTTTTACTACACCTTACTACACCTTCACTACACCTCACTCTAGCCGGAATCCCTTGACTGGTGCGGGTTACTACACCTACTACACCTACTACACCACATTTTTTATTTGAACAATCGTATATCATATATCTGAAAACTCCTTAATCACCTGCCAGGGAATAAGGGTTAATCTCCTATTTTTCGTTACCCCTTCCTCTATCCTGACGGTTCTTGAGCACGTAAACTTCCCGCCTTCACGTTTAATCCACCCTTTTTCAGCCCATGATCGCAGTATTGCCCTTTCGGAGTATTTTTCAGATCTCAGAACCTCTGCAAGTTTATGCGGATAAATGCCAATATATTCACCTTCCTTCCATTGGCCGTATGATTCGCAGTCGGTATTTTTAAAGTACTTTTCATTTCCGCTTGCCCAGGACAAAAGATGCTGCATTGCACGTGTGCCAATATCAATATCTTCCAATGATTCCTCGATCACATAACCAAATACCCTGTCGATACTCTCCTTTGCCGTAATAGGGTCATCTATGCCAAGAATCTGATGGACAAGATCAATTGCCAGCTTCACTACCGCAAAATACTGACTGTACCTGTCACCAACTTCAGAATTTGCCTCCATTGACAATGCCCGTTGATACATCTTATAGTCTGCCTTAAGCCTTGTTATTTCATCCTGGTTATTCCAGAAAGATAAAAGACCTTGTATGAATTTTATACCGGCATGCCCGTAGTTCTCGCGAATGCATTGTTTAAGATCATTGATAAACTCAGCGCCTGCATTAGGGAAAGGGCTGCCGTATAATTCAATAGTACGCGCCCGCGCCCCTGAAAAGTTTGTGCATTCAGAAAGTGGGCGTTCACCGGTTGAAAAACAGATGGTGTGCCATGTGGGAGTATGCCTGATGCCTGCGATTGATCCCCGTCCCTTACCAACACCATTGGCAATTTGGTAGAGCATACTCGACATAGTACGATCATCTACTGTCTGCGAATCGTCCGGGAAGATGGGAATATCACAAAAGAAATTCGCTATCTTCTCAAGAAATACCCTTGTCGAATCCCAGCCAAAAACTAACCCGCCTGCTTCCTTATGTGGATTTCCCCATACGCTGGCAGCCAGTTCCAAAACAGTTGTCTTGCCAAGGCTGGTATGCCCCCAAAAATCGATGATAAAATTTGGAGCTTTCAGCATTCGTAAGAGCGGCGCCGCAAACGATGCATAAAAGGCAAAAGCCGCGTAAGGATATTTCAAAGTAGGTTCTATACACTCCCTCCATTTCACATACGTTCCCTCTGGTTTCAATGCTTTAACAAACCGTTCAAAGCCAGGTTCCGGAAAAAACTCAACGGAGATATCCTTGCCGCCTTGAAAAGACTTGTTTTCCTGCTGAGATACCATCTTATTGAGAATAAAGACCTGTTTGCCTTCAATAGATTTTCTGCCAACGCCTTTGGAAATGTACGTTCTCGGAATAATATTCATATTGAACGCTTCAAATGTTGCAAGATATTCAACCATTTTCCCGGCATTACGGCTGTTTGCCGGAAGCCCATGGTCTGAAAGCTCCAGTATCTTTTTCGAATCTGAAATAATACGCTTTGATATCCACGTATATTTCCATTTGCCGTCTCTTTTGAAAGCGATCTTTACATCCTCCAGGCCAAGGTCTACATCTATTGCCCGCCCAACGATAAACAGCGGTGTATAAAAGGCAGGTTTTTTAACGGAAGTGTTGCCGTAACAAGATATCTGAATAACACGATCCTCTTTAACCTCAAACCCTTCCGGTTCAATAAACTTGATTCCATCAATTTCCTTGACCTCGGAAGTTACTTCCTTCGCATTATCAATAAGCTGCTGGAAATCCGTTGCCGTTCTGCCCATGGAAATAAAAAAATCCGTTACGTCCTTTTTATCTGCGGAATCCATAGAGGACGGCCACTCAATTACCTTCACGCTTTTTGCAGCTCCCTTGAGGTTATTAATTACCAGCTCGGTTCCTTCTCTCCCCCCATCGTCATTGTCATACGCAATGATTACATTGTGGCCTTGAAAGAAAGCATTCCATTCCCTTTTCCACGTTCCAGCCCCGGCAGTTCCGGAGACAGCCGGGAAACCCATCTGGTTGAGTAACAACGCCTTGAATTCTCCCTCAGCAATAATAATATACGGCAAACCCTCTTTGATAATGCCGGAAGGGTACAACGTTGCTTTTGATCCTTTGGTCTGGCCTCCCTTGTGTTCCTTAAGCGCCCACTTGCCAGGCTCATCAGCCGCAATAGGGACAACGTAATGCTCGTTCTGATAGCCGATGAGGTACTTTTGTATGGTCTCAACGGATAGGCCATATCTCCCCTGGAAGGTCTTTAACACCGTCTCATTCTTCAGCAATTGGTTATGAATAAGCTTCACCTGGTCAAGGGTAAGGTATGCGGTTTTCTGACTTTTGGCGCTGGGTTTCACTTGTCCCCCGCTGGCGGGGGCAGGGGGTGGAGTCCCGGCTTCCTCCCGAATCTTTTTAACGGCGCTTTTCTTATCTAACCCATAACACAATTGGAGAAACGTAACCGCATCTCCCTTTTTCCCGCATCCAAAACAGCGGAAAACACCCTTTTCCACGTTTACCGATAGGGAAGGGTTCTTATCATCATGGAAAGGGCAAAGGCATTGAACCTCCGTTTTCCCATTGGCTTCAAATCCGGATATATGCTTCTGGTAAAAACTCCGGTAATCAATCCTGTCTAGCATTTTTTTAACGTTCATATCGTCCGCTCCAATCTGATAAATCCTCTGTCGAATCCCCCGGCGTAGAGACAGGTTTCAAACCTGTCTCTACAATTGGGACAGGGGGGTTGTTCTCCATACTGCCATACCCTTTACAAATTGTCTCTTAAACCGGTTTAAAACTTTTCTTGATGTCCTAATGCCATTTCCCCTCCAAAAATATCCTCATGGCGTTTATAAACAGGTAAAAATCGATTTAAACCAGCTCTCCGGGCAATAAAAAAAGCCAGGATTACGAGAAAATATTACACAACCGTCTGTAATACTTTCTCATAACCCTGACTTACATGCCCTTATTCGTACTGCTGAGCTTAGATGCCTTATTAGGTTACGGCTTACATGCCCTTACTATTTGTTTCTAAACAGCCAATTTTGGCCGCATAGCGAATTTCCCGCATTTCTTGCACTTAATATATTGCTCCCCATTATCATATTCAACGATGCCATTGCTTCTAACATACTTGTACCCCTCCCTGTCAGGAACAATAATAAAGTGATTGCAACAAGGATTTGGACACTTTCCATCTGGTTTTAGGACGCCAGAAACCATAATGTTTTTAATCGTTTTTACCATTTTTCTGTTTACCTCCCTTTCCGGACTTTTTGTCCTTTTTCTCTCCTTTTGTCTTTTTCCCCAACGACCCCACACAAGGGCCATGTAACCCCGTAGGCGAAAAGTACGTATAAGACTTCTTGCCTTCGAGATATTCTTCAAGCTCTTCTTCCCAACCTTCCCATCCTATCCCGCCAGTATAGAACAAATCATCAAGATAAGATTCTATTACCTCGTAGGCATCATCATACAAATCATCTTCAGACTTATTGGCAAAAGGAGCCAACATTACCGATAATTCAGACGTAAATATCCTTGTCAGGTTCTCTGCCATATCGCTGATTAATTTTAACCGTCCTTTTTCCCAGTTAGCCAAATAAGGAAGTTTTTTAATAGAATCAGATGCGTCATCTTCTGATTTAGAAGACTCTTTTATCTGTCTTACAAGAGACAGCCATTCATCAGACGACATTCTTTTATGCTTAATTTGCTCGTAGGTAAGGCCTTCATCATGTAATTTCATGATCTGCTTAATTTCATTAAAAACCCTATCATCAAATTCAGAAACCGAACCTTTCCCTTTTCCCAAGCCATAACGCATAGGCTTTTTGATAAGCCCCAAAGTGATAAAATGCGTGAGCATGCTATCAGTTACTTTTATCCCTTCCCCCGCAAGCTTTTCTAACAATTCCTTTTTTGTTATCATTTCCTTTCCTCACTACAAATATAGAATTTATAAATGGTTTATAGATTCTATGTTTCAAAATCTTTTTTGTCAATACTTTTCTAAAATATTCAAAAAAAATTACACTAACCGCCCACGGCCTTCTTTCCCGTAAGCGGCTGTAAATATTCCATGCATCTGTTTTTCAGTTCCTCAGCCTTCTCTTTCAATTCCCCGTTCCGGTTGATTACCGTATCCAGGCGATCCGCCGCTTCACGCAATTCACGTATTGCCACGTTCTTTGATTGATAGCTTCCATGATTCATCGAATCGATAATATACTTGGCGCGTCTCAGCAAACAAATATCGCTCTTATGGTATTGATCCACATACCCGGCAAGGATACTCTCCTGATGCGCCAGGTACAGATCAATAATCTGAGAAAGACCCCATCTCAGGTTGCATGGGTGGTCGGGATGCGTCACCGGCAATTCTCCTGCTGAATCATCCGAAAGCTCGTTAAAATCAGAACTTTTCAGAAGCGCGCCAAACGCCCTCAGCGCGTAGTTATGGTTCGACAACTTATCGTAGATATCCGCAACACATCGCGGATCAAAACTCCCTTCCTTTTCCTTCTCGTCCGACATGGTTATTTCCCTCCAATTTATTTTTTTATCTGTGTAATCTGTGTCTGTGGTTCCGGGTAAAGACGCAAGGCCTTGCGTCTCTACAAAGCAAACTGCAACCGTGCCACAGCGTCCATCTTCTTTTCATCTGTCGTATGCAGATACTTTTCCGTAGTCCTTATATGCGAATGCCCTAAAAGTTCCTGCACGGTTTTAAGATCAACCCCCTTATCCAGGAGCGTTGTGGCAAAGGAATGCCGTGTTGTATGCGGCGTAATCCTCTTGGCAATCAAAGCCGCCTTCCTTACCCTTCTCAAAAGACAATCCACCGCCTTATGCGTAAGCGGCTGCACATCACACTTCCCATGTTCCCCCATGGTATAAAATAAATATTGTTCTGTATGATCCCCCCGTAGAGACGCAATGCCTTGCGTCTCTACAAGCTTCATTGCCTTCTGATACTCCAACACCGCCTCCACAACATCCTTATTCAGCGCAACGCGCCTGTGCCTCTTTCCCTTGCCAATTACATCTATTACCGGTTGATTCCGGTACGTGCTCACATGCGAAACCCTCAGACTGCACACCTCCGCTTTCCGTAGCCCCGTAGAAAACATCAGAAGCAAAATCGCATAATCCCGTTTGCCCTGCAATGTTCTCCGATCAGGCACACGCAAAACGGCGCCAATCTCATCCTCCGTAAGAAATTCCGACACCCTTTTCCGCTTCATTGTCCTTTCTCCTCCTTATTGACAAATTTTCAGATATATGTTAGCTTAAGTTCATGTCTATCATTACCATACCAAACATATTACGTGAAAAACTCACCGATGAAGGCGCAAACGCCCTGGTAGAAATACTCGACAGGGTAGAAGACCGCAGCCAGGCGCACACGATAGAAACCGTAGAACTAAAGTTTGAAAAACGCCTGACGGAGGAAACCACCCGCCTTGAAAAACGCATCACAGAAGAAACCACCCGGCTTGAAATAAAAATCGAATCTGCCCGCTCAGACCTTGAAAAAAAGATTGAATCCACCAGGACCGACCTCATCAAATGGATGTTCATCTTCTGGATAGGACAATTCGCCTCCATTGTTGGCATATTAACTGCCATTCTTTTTGCCTTTTTCAAGTAACCTGTAAGGGCGTATTGCCATACGCCCCTATCGATGCAAACGGCAATTGAAGCTGCTTAATCACCCTTTCCATTGCCTCGCCATCAGAAATAACAATATCCGGGTACACCTTCTGCAGCGTCTTTTTCAAAAGCTGGTAGGTATTCGTGCTCCTGGTCTTTTCATAATACTTGATCATCTCAAAGATAGCGTTCATCTCCTGGGCAGTAAGCGGAATCCTGTCGGAATCCAGGTGATACCTCTCCTGAAACATAATCTTTCGTAAGGTTGGTATAGCCCACCGCTGAAATGCCAGGATCCTTCCCCGCCGCTCGACATTTTTCACCCTTTTTGGATTGATTTTCACCATCAAACCGATAAAACCATCAAGGGTTAAGGCCATAACTTCACGATTTTTACCATCAACCGTTGTCGTTACGACAATGGTTGACCACTCTTTTAAGAGGGTATCGCCATCAATTAACCGCCAAAGTGCCTCTTTTTGGTAGCTAACATAATCAGCGATATCATTTAACGATACCACCGGCACCTTTTCGCCATTCATCGCTACAATAGCAATCCTTAAAGGCTTTCCGTTAAACTCCTCAAACCTTACATCCACCGGCTTCAATGCCTCCTGCCGGTCAAACCCTTCCTTCACATCTTCTAAATTCACTAAGCTTTTCATAGTTTTTTACCTCCATTTAAAAATAGCAATAAAATAATTGTATTAATAATACTAATAATACAATTAATACAATAAGTATATTTTGTCAAGATAAAATTTTGTATTGACAATACAAAATGTATGGATACAATGAAAGCGAAAGGAGATACGATGTCAGAAAAAATAGACAAAACTTTTATAAATATTCAAATTCCAACGGAAATGTTGGATTTGATAGACGATTACCGCTTTAAAAACCGGATTCAATCCAGGGCTGAGGCAGTAAGGCAGTTAATAGAAAAGGCACTGGGCAGTCCCAAAAAAGAACCCTCAAAGAAGTAAAGCAGCCATAAGGAGTCATGTTGAGGGGGATCAGCCAATTCTTACGCATGACTGTTATACATTGCTGATCAATGTATAACCTGCTCATAAAGAGGGTTGACAACTGGAAAGACGCCGTGGCCAGTTGGACGGACTTTACAAGTCGGCCCTATGAGGGATGCCCGCTTAGGGCGGGATGGCGCCCCTCCAACCCTCTTTACCTTTTTTACCCTTTATGGTAACCTTTAAACAAAGAATCTTTCCCGGCGACGCGGTGAATCCACCAGCCGTACCGTTCCGTATTTGGAATTGGAGTTGAGGGGAATTTGTTGCTTGTAGAGACGCAATGCCTTGCGTCTCTACGGGGGATTGCAAAGGAACGTTCAGGAAAGGGGAGGCTTACTCCGCCTAACTACCTGCACGTATCGGCATGTAAGCCGTGACCGATCATCATCCTTTGCTAAGGTATAAGGGGTCAGGCTGACTTGGCCTTCGGAGAATACTCCGTTGATGAGCCAATGGGGGTCGCCATCCCCGCCCTTATACTTCCTGGAAACGTATATGGCAAGGGGGGACGCCCCGCCTAGCGGCCATATACGGGCCGTTAGTGCGATCCGCTTCGGTCACGTTCCAGGGTTGTTTATATGCATTTTGTTAGGAGAATGTATCATGCACATTAAATTAACTGCTGTTTTCCAAAAGGTGCCCGAAGGGTATATCGGATTTGTGGAGGAGTTGCCAGGGGCAAATACGCAGGGGGCAACATTGGATGAAGCAAGGAATAATCTTGAAGAGGCAATACAATTAGTTCTGGATGCCAACAGGCAGTTAGCAGAAGAATCACTTGAAGGGCAAGAGGTGATAAAAGAGCAAATCCCGGTCTCCGCGCCATGAAACGCCGCGACCTTATTCGCTATTTAGAAACTCATGGATGCGGATTTTTACGGGAAGGCGGGAATCATACCGTGTACGTCAACCGCACTACGAAAAAAACTTCCACAGTACCCAGGCACAAAGAAATTAATGATTTCCTTGTTAATAAAATCTGTAAGGATCTCGGAATCCCAAAACCGTAAAATCAAAAGGCTTGGTAGAGTGGGCATTGCCCACCACAAAGGGTGTTTATATGCGTTTTTTATTAGGAGAATTCATTATGACTACCGCCGTAAAACAAGAAGATGATCTTATCCAGGTAAAGCAGTACATCACCGATAAAAAAGGCCGCAAGGTAGCAGCTATAATCGAAATGGAAGAGCTGAAACGGCTGGAGGAATTGATCGAAAACGTTGCTGATATAAAGGCAATCGAAGGCAGGAAAAACGAACCCGGAGAAGATTACGAGACCTATAGCAAAAAGAGGAAGTCAAAGCTAAGTGTATAAGCTTATCCTCCAAAAGTCGGCAAGGAAGGAACTGGATAAAATTCCCGATCCGTTCTTTATAAAGATTGACGAAGCAATTTTATCTCTGAAAGAAAATCCATATCCTTTTCCGCAATCCAGGAAGCTAAAAGGCGAAGATAAGCGTAGGTTACGGGTGGGAGATTTCAGGGTAATTTATACCGTGGATGAGGAACGGAAGGTTATAACGATCTATCGTATCCGACACCGAAAAGATGTTTACCAATGAAGCAGGATGACAGCAGGAAAGTTTCGGCGTTGCCTGCGGCGGGCCCGCCTAACAGCGGCTCCGGTATGATGGGGAGTAGCCGGCCATCCATCCTGCAGAATGATAAAGGCTTGTAACAGCTTAGAAAAGGAGGTCAGTTTAAATACAAGCTGTTTAAACTGATTTTTTATCACTGCTACAAGCCCTTATTGAGACATTAATCGTTAGTTCTCTCCGACAAACTCACTCCACAGTTTTTTCCGCAGATTTTCGCATTCCGGTTGATCGGGTGTTGCTAACTTCTTTAATCCTTCAGGTAATTCATGGGAACGAAATGGAGACACGTGAGGATTCGCATTCCGCATTGCTACCCATAAAAAATTTGCTGTATCGCCAATTGCATTTTCCAATTTCTTCTGGTATACATCAGCAATCCTTCCCCAAATGGCATTAGAAATATCTCTTATTTGTTGCTGTAACTGCAAAAGTGTATCTTTTTGCTTTTCGATTACTGTCTCAACAACATCAATAAGTTCCTTAGTATCATTCTGTTCTTGTGTTGTATTTATAAAATGCTTACGAACCTCACTCTTCAATTCGCTTAAACTGATTTCATTTGAGGCGTGACGCTCTAAAGCAGCTTTCTTTTTCAACCCGATCTTTGAATCTTCGGCCTCCAATTCCTTAAGCCTGGTGTTTAATTTCGTCAACTCATCTTCCGCCTCTGAAAGCTTTTTTTGCTCTATCTCCATTTGCCCTTTTAATTCTCTGTACTTTTTAACTTCTGGTAATTCGTTGGGTGTTGTTTGCTTTGCCATATTCTTTATCTCCTGGCTGGTAAATTAATACTGATAAATTAAAAAAGGTCAGGCCGTTTCACTGAAACAGCAAGCATTGCCTCGCTATAGGAAACGCATTTATTTTGTTCCATATACTCGGAAATCATATCATTACGCATCGTATCGAAAGTATCCATTACTACCTGGGTTAAACTCTTTGTCTCCGCTTTCTTATTTTGACCTGTCTGGACGGCAAGAAGTGCCTCGCTATAGGAAACCCCAGGATTTTCTCTCATGTAATCATTTATCAACAACAACTCAGTTTTATCTTTATACTCAGCTTCACTAAGGGCAAATTCCTTCACGGTTAAGCCGGTGTTACTGTCGATATGCTTTAGAATATACCTATCCCCATAATTAAACGTTTTTTCCATAATCATGTATTCTTACCCTCCTTTCAAAAAAGTGACAATCGGATCCAATCTAATCACCCTCATGGCCTGGCAAATCACGCATGTATAATTTCAGCATTCCCTGTAGATTACTTCGATCATTTTCTCCGGATTTATTAACAGGTTTTTTCTTATGAGCGTCATCCTCTTTTGGAGCATCAGGCCGCGCCGTATCCTTTTCCTTCCCGCTCAAAACGTACCTCCTTCTCTTTCTCTCAAATCCGGAAGACTGTAGTCAAATTGTAGTCAACTCCAGCGGACTCCAACGGAATCAAACGGAATTGTCAGAATTCAAAATAAGTAGCAACTTATTTTATTAGGAGCAATTACGGTCATAACAGACACGCTATCAGTCAGTTATAAAAATATAGTAAAAACACCGAAAAATGCCTTACAAGCAAGGGGTCATAGGTTCGAGTCCTATATCGCCCACCATTTTCCCCTATAAATTGGGTGTTCAATTTGTAAAAAATTGACAAATTGTGAACACCTTTTTCTTTTTGCTCATTAATTATGTGATGACTTAAATAAAACAAAACGCTTGAAATTAATACAAAAAACTGCTAATATCCTTTCTGTTTCTTGGAAATTAGGCAACATCGTTTTTATGTGCCCTCCCAATAAACAATTCACAATTCATTATAAAAAGCTGCGTTTTTCATAATAAAATGTATCGTCTAAGGGGCCGTAGCTCAATTGGTTAGAGTACCAGACTGTCGATCTGGACGTTGCGGGTTCGAGTCCCGTCGGCCTCGCCATTTAAATCATAAAGAGAAGTCGTAGAAAAAAATTGTTCCGTTCCGCTTATGAATAATTTACTTATTCATAATTTATGGGAAATGTTAAAAATAGCTGTTCTCTCTTAAAAAGGGAGAACAGCTATTTTTATTTGAACAATTGTTTTTGTTTTCAAAAAAAAACTCTTCTTTTTATTTAGTCAAAAATCAAATTGTATGTTGATTTCCTTAGACCGTAATATATTCAGGCGCTTTATCAAATCATTTTTTTAAGATTAAAAATATGTCCGAATTTAAAAGCGAGAACAGATTTTTTTCAATAAAAGTTACGGATGGAGCGATAAAAGTGTTTCTAACAGTATATCCGTTTAACGATAAAGAGGTTGAAGTTACGGTTGATGATATTTTGAAGTTTTTAAAATCAAAGAGCATTGAATTTGGAATAAAAGAGGATGCCATATCTTTTGCGTTAGGTAAAGCTCGTCAGGAAAATATTACGGTGGGAAATGTACTTATTGCGGAAGGAATCAGGGCTATTGACGGAGAAGACGGTAAGATTGAATTTTTGGTAGAAGTAAATAAACAAATTAAACCGAAAGTCAATGACGATGGTAAGGTGGATTATTACAATGTAAGTGTTATAGAAAATGTTGAAGAAAAACAAATTTTAGCCCGATTAATTGACCCTACTCCCGGAAAACCGGGTAAAAGCGTTTACAAGGAGCCAATCGCACCGGTTCCTGGAAAACCTTGCAATCTTCCAGTTGGAGAAAATACAAAGATTTCCGGGAAGGATAGTAAGTTATTGATATCGGAAATTGGTGGGAATGTTGTATATCAGGGAGGTGTTCTGTCAGTAAAATCGTGTTATGTTGTTGAAGAAGATGTTGATTTCAGTGTAGGAAATATTACCTACAAAGGTTCTGTCGTTGTTAAGGGCAATGTGAAAAGCGGGTTTTGCTTGAATGTGGATGGCAATTTAGAGATTGGTGGAACAGTAGAAGACGCAGTGATAAATACAAACGGTAATGTTTTGATCAAAGGAGGATTTGTGGGTTCAGGCAAAGGAATAATTAATTCCAAGGGACGTGTAATGATTGGGTTCAGCAGGAATCAGACGATTATAGCAGAGGAGGTAAAGATTTTGCGTGAAGCAATCGATTGTTCTATTTTTGCAAAAAATTCGGTTGAAGTAAAGGGAGGAAGGCTGTCTATTACAGGCGGACAAACAACAGCAGGGCAAATAATAGAAGTAGAGACACTGGGAAGCCGGTCTGAAACTTTTACTGAAATTGAGGTTGGCATTGATTATTCTAACAGGAAAAGTTTGCTGAATATGAAAAAAGAAATGAATGAGTCGGCAAATGCATTGAATAAAATTGAAAAAGAACTCAATACTTTAAATGAGTTTAAACGTGGAAAAGGAGGAGATATGTCAAAATTCACAAAAATGTATGAATATCTCACTTCTCAAAAAGAGGAATTAAAGAAAAAAATTAAAAACTTGAATGAAATGAATACCGTGGCGTTAAAAAGACTTGTGGTAAATAAAGATGCCAAAGTGGTTGTAAACAGAAATGTTTACCCTGGAGTAGTAATACGAATAGGAGAAAATATTATGCATATTGGTGAAGAATATTGTGATAAATCGTTCTTTTTCTCAAAAGAAGAAGATACTATAAAAATGACGTAATGAATAGTGCAGGAAAAAAACGACTCTTCATTTTTACCCCGCACGATTAAAGAAAAGTCTCACAATAAAGTCTTTGTTGAGAAAAGCCTGTTAGGAAGTTTTTTTACGGAGTAATACTATAAAGAACTATAAAATTAGTGTATCACTTATCATCTTTTTATACATAGCATTTATTCATTTTCTGTCATTCACCTATGCTGGCAAAAAATTTGAAGATAAAGGGACATATGGCCACGGTGTTAGAGAAACTATCCATGCAATTCCTGTCAACAAAGTTATGTTGGGAGGTAAGATGGTACGAATTAAAGCAGGATATTTACATGGGGTAACAAAGGGGTCGGTATATGTTGCATACAATCAAAAAAAAATAATGAATACAGATGCGTCAAAATTCGTAATTACTAAGGTGAGAGCCTTTTCAAGTGACGGTGAAGTACACTGTGGAAATTTTAATGAAGACGACCTCATAATAGAGGAGACCCATGCATATCCCTATGAACCAATAAAGATTTTTTGCAAAGCAAGCTTCTTAAAAGATGAAATATTATTGAAGGAAATAATTGAGGAAGTAAGCAAAATACCTGGTTTGGAAATTACGGATATTCAAAAGAAATCTGATATTACGCTTTTTGTTGTACGACCCAAAATAACAAATTCAACACCTGTATACGAATCCGCCTCCCATACATTACCAATGTCTTCTGAAGGCGAGTCCCCCGAAGTATGGATTTTGCCGGCTACAAAAAATATCTGTCAAAAAAAATTTACGAATTAATATGGATAATGCCCATGAAGGGTTTCAGGTCTTAATTGGAAACATGAAGAAGATTCTTCACATACAGGAGGTAAAAAAAATAATATCCCCTCAACATAAGACAAAAGCTATCGATCTTCAAACAATAATAATGAAACCGGAAGATTCATGTAACAGGGAACCTGATTGTGTTACGCTTCCCGATGGACGTTCTTTCAAAAAAACGGGGATATATCCAACTTCATCGATGGAAAGCAAGAATTTGACGTTTGGCCAAATGGTAACATTTTCCCTGACAAACAACTCAACGAATACTTATTATTGCCATCTCATTGATATAAGTCCCAACGGTAAGATAGAAGTCATTTATCCTCTTATCGGCCACAATAGTAATATGACCATGGTTAAAGCCGGAGAATCATTGGATATAAGTACTGAAGTAGGCGTTCTTTTAAATTGTACCGGGGAGGAAACTATTAAGTTATTTGCAACAAAAGAACCATTTAACGTTTCACTGTTGGAACAGTCCGCATATAAAAACAAAAATACCACACATCATCCTGGTTCTTATGAAACGATTTATGCTTCTGACACCCATGCTACCCCTAAGGGAATAGTGAATTCTTTCGAATGTAATGATTGGGAAATTGAACAATACAGCTTTTATGTAAAATAATCAAAAACTTGCCTTGACCTTTTTCTTCGAAAATAGATTATTGTCGTGTAGGGGCTGAAGATCTTCAGCCCCTACGTTGCGATGAAATAATTGCAATGATTATTGATTTTCACTCCCTTTTGTGAACCATTGGCTCGTGGGGGTTTCACAAAACATTATATCCCTTACTGTCCGGTTAGTATTTTTCGTAATATTTTTTAAGAAAATCATAATTTCCCTAAATATTCCGTCTAATCATTTTAGATAGTTCTTAATTATTTAAGACAAAAACAAACGCTTCTGCTTCTTTTTAAAATTGCTCCTGTACATGTATTCACAAGAGCAATCATGCTGGTGGCAGATGTAATTGTATTTTATGTTTTGATTTGATAAGAGATGGGCAACTACGAGTATTGACCCCACTTGTAGGAAATTCGCAACTCTGCCACCAGCATGATTTCAGTAATATTTTTTATACAAACAATATAACAGAAAAAAAGGAAAGGAAGGAGGGGAGAAAATGGAAGTAGCAGAAAACAAGAGTGGTCATGATTTTACCTGTCTTCATTGTATTTGATAGCTGAAAGATATTTCTATTCAAAACGCAACAGAAGACATCGTATAAAGGTATTTGTGGATTTGATCAGGG
The DNA here is from genome assembly GCA_021646465.1 of Candidatus Kuenenia hertensis. Lineage (GTDB taxonomy): Bacteria > Planctomycetota > Brocadiia > Brocadiales > Brocadiaceae > Kuenenia > Kuenenia hertensis. Next base: position 82,788 of record SOET01000002.1, read on the forward strand.
TGGAATACCATGGTTTCAGGACGGTCATAATGCCAGTCATGTCTGTCCGGAACATGGTTTTCATGATATGGCCATTTTCGAAAAGGATCAAATCCTAATGCAGTAATAAGTTTTGTATTACTCATAGCAACATTCCCAGCCCTGGGCGGTATAGGACCTGCTTCTGTGCGCATGCACCCTTTCAGCAATTTAGGAGAATAGCCACCTACCTTATTCACTATCTGTCCAATTTGATAGAGGCTGAGATAACGATGCGAACCAAGGTGATATATTCCACATATTTTATTTTCTAATGTAATTTCCACAATTCTATTAAAATCTTCGCAATAAAAAGGAGACCTGACTTCATCGTAATATAACGTTGCCGGATTATTTTTTTTAAAACGTGACAATATCCAGTCTATCGCCCCCGCATGACCGTTAACACTGATCCCCATAGGAAGTGATATCCGGAATATCACCGCAGAAGGGTATTTGCGCTTTATAATCTCTTCCGCCATAACCATAGTTTTGCCATATACTGTAACAGGACAAACAATCTCCTCTTCTGTGTAACAACCCGATGGTTTTCCCGCAAATACTAAATCGGTAGAAAGGGATATAAGCCGGATATTACGGCTTCCTATCATTTTCAGTATATTCTTCACAGATTGAACATTCACCCGATATGCCATTTCAGGATTCAATTCGCATGACTTCAAGGCACAGGAACCAGCCGCATGCAATATAGAATTAAATTCCCATGTTTTCATCAATGTTAAAAGTCCTTGCAAATCCTCTACATCGAGCGGAATGATTCCTTTCCCTCGCAAGGGCCAATATCGGGTGGGACGAATCGCAACCACATGATCGGGATACATGGAGTGAAAATACCGAAATGCATTGTACCCGGGCACTCCATTAACACCCGTAATTAATAGGGGAAGATATGATGGTAATGTCATAACCTACGGCATAATAATATTATTTTTTTACTGAGAATAAATAAAAAAGGGAAACAAATAATTATCTGTTTCCCTCTTAATTCAAATATGTTTTACCTCTAAAAACTAACGCCCTACTTCAATCTTTTTAAAGCATGTTCCGCCCTGGAAAGTAATATACTTACCTCAGTAAGTGACATTGTAGGAGAAGATAGCCTTTCACGTAGTAATGTAAAGGTTTTATTAAGCTCCTCAGTCAAATTCAGGTCCCACTGAGCCGCACTAACCGCACCGGTTTCTGAAGGTGCCAAAGAAGTCTCTTCCCCGGCTTTCAACCTTGCCAGTTCTGCTTCCAGCTCGTGAATAATTTTTTTCTTTTCCTCAATTTCCTGATCGGCAATCTTTTTCGCCTCAGTAAAATAAATAAGCTGGTTTTTTACGTCTTCCTGGCCGCGTTTAATATCTTCTATCTGCATCTCAAATTTCTCTTCTGCGACGTTGCGTTCTTCTTCAATTGCAGCAATCTGCTCCGCCAATGCAGCGCTATTTTCTTCCGCCTCAGATATCTTTTGCTGCTGCTCCTGTATAATGCCTTCCAATGATGAAATTTGAAGCCCAACCGCAGCCTTTACGGCACCAAAAGAATCAACCTCTACCTGTAATTCGCCTACTTTTTCGGTTAATTCCTCTTTTTCTTCAGAACATTCAGCAAAAGTTCCTTCAACCTCTTTCTTAGAAGCCTCTACTTTGTCTAATTTCTGCATTAACTCAGGAACTTTTAATACCTCTGAACGACCAGCCCGAAGCTGTCTTTCAAGACCGTGAACACGTTCCTTCTGCAATCGATACTTCTAAGTAACTGATACAGCAAACCCAACACACAGCAAACCGAAAAGCCCTACCAGCACAACCATAATCGCCTTCGCTTTAGTATTACAACCCGCCATCAAAATCCTCCCTTATTCTGCATTTATGCTAAACCTATCTTAATTATGTTATAGAAACAACTTTCCGCACACATAATACATTACGAAATTCATTACTCTTCTCCGCGAAACGAAAATTGAGGTGAGGATCATGCTAGCAAAATATAAAACAAGTTTCAAGTAAATTTGTCATTAAAATTGGACGTCCCTTTATCCAGTTACGCCACTCAACCGAATTTTCATATTGACTTTTTACCTGATTATCTATATATTGCTTACTGATAGTACTCTTACTACAATATCTTGGATTTTTAAGACATATTTTCTCCTGAAGGATAAACCTTCCCGGCGTCAGAACAAACTCAACGCTTGTGTAAATTTATGGACACAAACAACTTTGTTCACCTCCATGTCCACAGTGAATACAGCCTTCTGGATGGTGCATGCAAGGTAAAAGACCTCGTTAATAAGGCATTGCACTTTAATATGCCCGCACTGGCCCTGACAGACCACGGGAACATGTACGGTGCAATCGAATTTTATGAAACGGCGCAAACTGCTGGAATAAAACCCATTTTAGGGTATGAAGCATATGTAGCCCAGGGCAGCCGCCTTGAAAAGGAATCAAAAAACGGGAAAGAAACCCTTAGCCACATAACACTCCTCGCAGAAAATTACGAAGGGTACCAAAATTTACTGAAACTTTCCACTTCTGCATATCTGGAAGGTTTTTACTACAAACCAAGAATTGATAAAGAACTGCTGAAATCTCATTCAAAGGGAATAATTTGCCTGAGCGGATGTATGGCATCGGAAATCAATCGTAACATATCCAATGACCTCTATAATGATGCCTTGAATCTCGCCAAAGAATACAGAGAAGTTTTTGGGGAAAACAATTTTTACCTTGAAATACAGAATAATAAAATCCCCTTGCAGGAAAAATTGGTATCTGAAACATTCAAAATAGGAAAAAAATTAAATATTCCCCTTGTCGCAACTAACGATGTACATTATATGGATAGTGATGATGCCGTAGCCCATGATGCATTGCTCTGCATAAATACCGGCAAGCGCATATCTGATAAACAAAGACTTCGTTTTGATACCAGTGAATTCTACTTTAAAAATTACCAGGAAATGTACTCATTGTTTAAAGAAATACCTCATGCCATTGGAAATACCCTAAAAATTGCGGAACGCTGCAATATAAAAATGGATTTTGGGAAGTTGCACCTGCCAAAATTTACGCCCCCGGAAGGAATGAGCAATACCGCATATCTGAGAAAACTCTGCGAAGAAGGTGCAATAAAAAAATACGGTTCCATTCAGCCACATATTGCTGAAAGATTAGACCATGAACTTAAAGTTATCGAAAACACGGGTTTTGTCGAGTATTTTTTAATCGTATGGGATTTTATAAATTGTGCCATCAAACTAAATATTCCCGCCACGGGGAGGGGATCAGGCGCCGGCAGCATTGTGGCATATTTATTGAATATTACCAATATAGATCCCATCGAAAACGATTTATTATTTGAACGATTTTTGAATGCGGAAAGAATATCGATGCCTGATTTGGATATTGATTTCTGCGCAGAAGGCCGTGAAGAAATCATCCAGTACGTAAGAAAAAAATATGGCGGCGATAGCAATGTTGCTCAAATTATTACGTTTGGTACGATGAAAGCAAAAGCCGTCATCCGGGACGTAGGCAGAGTGCTTGACATCCCCCTTTCCGAAGTTGATAAAATAGCAAAATTAATCCCCAATACCCTCAACATCACCTTAGAAGAGGCATTAGAACAGGAACCAGCTTTAAAAGAGATCTGCCAAACTGAAAAACAATTTAAGGAATTGTTCGATATTTCAAAAAAACTGGAAGGGTTATGCCGCCATGCCTCAGTACATGCGGCAGGCATTGTTATTTCCGACGAGCCATTAACAGAATATGTTCCGCTCGCAAAAAAAGGAGACGCTGTCACCACACAATTTTACGATGAAATACTGGTAGATAAAATAGGATTGCTTAAGGCCGATTTTTTGGGCGTCCGGAAATTAACGGTAATAAAAAGAGCGCTTCAATTGATTCATGAAACAACAGGGGAAAATATTGATCTCGCAAAAATACCCATGGACGATAAGGCAACCTATCAGTTGCTTTCCAGTGGCAACGTGAAAGGCGTCTTTCAGGTAGAAACCAGCAAAGGGTTTAAAGAATTATTGAAAAAATTAAAACCGGATAAATTCGCTGATATTTTACCCCTGGTAGCCCTTTACCGCCCCGGACCATTACAAAGTGGCATGGTAGATTCATTCATTAACAGAAAACACGGAAAAGAGGAGGTCGAATATATTCATCCATCCCTTGAACCGATCCTGAAAGAAACATACGGAGTTATTTTATACCAGGAACAGGTAATGAGGATTGCCAATCGTCTGGCAGGATTTACATTGAACGAGGCCGATAATTTACGCAAGGCAATGGGAAAAAAGAAACCGGAGATTATGGCAAAATTCAGAGACCAGTTTGTAAACGGCTCCATTTCAAACGGCATTCCTCAAAAAATAGCAGTGAAGATATTTGAACTTATGGAATATTTTGCCGGATACGGATTTAATAAATCACATTCAGCTGCATATGCTGTAATTACTTATCAAACCGCTTATTTAAAAACTAACTATCCGCTTCAGTATATGGTAGCCCAACTGAGCTGTGAAAAACAAAATACCGACAAGATCATTGATTATATTGAAGATTGCCGAAGGATGAACATCGAGATACTCAAGCCGGATATCAATGAGAGCTACAGCGATTTTACCATTTCCAACGGAAACAAAATTCGTTTTGGCCTTGGTTCCATTAAAAATGTCGGTGACAAGGCAATCGAATCCATTATTTCTGCAAGAGAAAAAAGCGGAAAATTTTCTTCAATACTTGATTTCTGCAAAAGGGTTGACTTAAGAACCGCAAACAAACAAGTGATTGAAAGTCTGGTTAAATCGGGAAGTTTTGACTCTCTCTATGATGACAGAGCAAAACTGTTCGCTTGTCTGGATTCTGCAATGGAAGTGGGAAGCGCTATGAACAAGGGAAAACGTACGGGGCAAAGGTCATTATTTGATATCGGAAACACCATGGACGTATTCGAAACAGGAAATCTTGCAATGAATACCAACATAACTCCATGGACAGAAAATGAATTACGTCAGGCGGAAAAGGAAAGCCTGGGATTTTACTTCAGCTCAAATCCCTTGAACACTTATGCAGAAAAAATCAAACTATTGGCCACAACTTCTTCAACCGAACTATCCGAACTGCCCGAAGGAACTGACGTGATTATTGGAGGTATTATCACCGATGCCAAAAGAAGCACGACAAAAAAAGGCAATCCTATGATGTACATCACTCTTGAGGATATGGAAGGCGCAATCAAATGCGTTATCTTCGATAAAGAACTAAAGAAATATGATTCTTTAGTAAAAACAGATACTATTGTTTTTATTTGTGGCAATGTAGGATTTAAAGGTTCAGCACCAAGCGTAAGAATAAACGAAATAATATCGGAAAAAAATGCGTTCTCTCGCCTCGTGAAATCTTTTGGATTGCGCCTTGACGCCTCTCATTTTGACGAATCCAAGCTTGTTCAACTAAAAGAAATTATTAAAAATAATAGCGGTACTTGCCCGTTTTTTATCGAAATAGCCATTCCGAATAACGCAAATGTTCAAATTCAAACTTCCAGCAAATACTTCACCTCCATCAACGAAGACTTTCTTTCCCGCACACAGGAACTTTTTAATCCGCAAAATCTGCTGATTAATCAAACGGAAATTTCTTGTCTTAACTGACACATTACAACAAGAGAAAAAAGCACTCCCTATCATCGATAGTATTTTCCAGTTTTGTTAGAAGAAAGATTGTTTAATGCTCACCGAAATATAGTATAATTTTCTTGACTTTATTTAACGAAAATGTAATTTAACTGCCACCTCAAAATTTATTTAATGATGAATGAAAATGGCTAAAATAAGCAAAACAAATCCCAAAAAACACTCTCTGCGTGTCGCAAGCTGGGTTTATGAAGTGATTAATCCTCTCTTGGAAATAATTCCAATCGAATTATCATTTTTGCATAATGGAAGCACAACATTTAGATTATATAACAAAAAACTAGAATTTATACGATCACTTGAAAGCTATCTTTCTTCATCCGCTCGTCATATCTATCGGGATTTTCTGTACGCAAATGCCGATGCTACTAAACAACTATCCTTCCATGATGAGCTTGTACATACCCTTGAAATGGCAGCACAGGAGTCATTTACAAGTCTCTCCAATAATCCAGGATTTATAGATAAGGTTAAGTGTTATTTGAATGAGTATCTATCAGCCAAACAGCCTTATCCCGATGGTGCGTACCAAGATGAACAGTTCCCACTTCTTGTTGCAGAACATGTTATAAATAGAGTCGTATCTATACCTGAACATTTCACGGATTCAAAATTCTGGGATCAATACGGCATGGAATTCCTGAAATTTTATATTGGACATAAATTTGATAGACTTAATAAAGCTTGCAAAGACTTGTTAAACTATGACGAAGCACTGATGAATTGGTTACAAAAAAAAAGTCAACATCTTTGTGAAACGTATGACATTCCAGCAGCACCTATTCATAATTATAATGTATAACCTTTTTTATAAATTGTGACGACAGGAATTGTGCGCACTGAATATTTTGTACTAGATACGGGACATCTATTGGATTTTTTTGCTTGGCAATGCGACAAACAGTACCATTCAACTTGGCTCAAGAATGCTATTAAATTCGTGGCGCTAAAGAATGAAATATTGAGAGATGGTTTTCGCACGTTTCTTGATCGGCATAAAGGTCGTTTGATAACTTCTCCCGGTGTAATTGCTGAACTTCAGGGGCATATCCTTCGCGCTGGAGGAAACACCATAGAACTACAGCGTCGTTTTTGGACGCTCGTGCAGACCAAATGTGTCAGTTAAAGTTCATTGAAGATACCCGTCATATTGTGGATATGAATACGGACATGCTTATCAAACTGGGCCTGGTTGATGCGAGTATAATCGAGATTGCCAAATTAAATACCGGTTCTTACAAACATTTTATTGTTCTTACCAGCGATTCCGGAGTATTTAAACGTTGTACAGAACAAGTACCTGTTCAATGGATAGAAGATACAATCGAACAGTTTATTGAACCGTTATAATTTTTCTCTCTCTCCTTCCTTTCAACATATTCATCTTGCAACAAAAACCTTTTTACAAAAATACTTTCCCTGAACACAGGCTATAAAAAGAATTGGAAAAATATTATATAAAAATCTAAAATATTAACTATCTCATTAATATATACTCCACGATAAAGTATTTTTTGCAATTTACTCGATATTCATTCATAGAGAAAGTGGGAAAACCATGAAAAAAATAATTAAAATTCCTTTAATAATTATCCCTTCAATAATCTTAGCGGTTTTGATATTTTTCTCTCTTTTCATCAATACGATAATTCAGAAAAGCATCGAAACTTTCGGACCAAAGATGACCCAAACCCCGATTACTCTGGAAAAGGCAAAGATATCCCTTTTTTCCGGTAAAGGAGAACTACACGGCCTTGTGGTGGGTAATCCGGAAGGTTTTAGCACACCTTCTGCCTTTTTTCTGAATAAAATCAAAATTTCCATTCGCCCCATGTCTGTTTTTTCCGATAAAATTGTCATTCAGGAAATCCTCGTTGACAATCCTGAAATTACCTATGAAACATCTCTTGCAGGTAGCAATATCGGTATAATAAAAAAGAACGTGGAAGCTTTTTCCTCACCATCACAAACAGAAACAGAAGAAGCTCCCGCCCCCACAGAAACAGAAGCGGGAAAGACAGTTCAAATAGACAATCTTCAATTGCTCAATGGAAAGATTCAGTTAAGCGCTACATTATTGCAGGGGAAAACGGTGGATATTCCACTGAAAGACCTTCAGTTTACAAACATTGGGAAAGATACCGGAGGACGGGATTTCTCGAAAGTTATCAAGGAATTGTTTATAGCCATTTCAAATGCTGTCATTGAAGCTGTTACCGGTTCGGGCAAACTGTTAGGGAGCGGCGCTGACACAATAGGCAATAAAGTAAAAGAAGCTGGAGGAACAGCAAAAGAAGGCGCATCAAAAGCCCTTTCCGAAATGAAAAAATTATTTGAGAAAAAGTAACAACTTAACCCTTTATGGACAAAAACGTATGAAGAAAATCCATGTAAATCTTTCCGCGAATAGTTACAATATTTACATAGACAAAGATCTCCTTGTGAAAGTTGGAGAAATGATCGCGAAGGGCAAAGAACCATGCAAAACACTCCTGATAACTGATGAGAATATTGGAAAAATTTACGGAGAAATCGTCGCTGAAAACTTTCGGCAGAACAATTTCGATGTAAAATTACTCGCCCTCCCGCCAGGTGAAGATCAAAAAAACATAGAAAACGCATTGTTACTTTACGATCATTGTTTTGCCCATAAACTTGACAGAAAATCCCTGATCGTTGCCCTGGGAGGCGGCGTCATAGGCGATTTAAGCGGTTTTATCGCGGCGACATTTATGCGTGGTATTCCTTATATACAAATCCCCACTTCGCTCCTTGCACAGGTGGACAGCAGCATCGGTGGAAAAGTAGCCGTCAATCACCCGAAAGGGAAAAATATGATCGGATGTTTTTACCAGCCAACAGCAGTATTCATTGATACCAATACACTTTCTACTCTCCCGTCAAAAGAAATGGTTGCCGGATTTGTTGAAGTAATCAAATACGGTGTGATCAGGGATGCGGAATTATTCGCATTCCTGGAAAAATCAATGTATGATATTTTTCAATTAAACCATGAAGCCCTGCTTAAAATCATTGCCACATCATGTCAAATAAAGGCCAACGTAGTTGAGCAGGACGAAAAAGAAAAAGACCTTCGCGCCATATTGAATTATGGTCATACCATAGGCCATGCCATAGAAACCATTACCAATTATAAAAAATATCGCCACGGAGAGGCGGTTGCTATTGGCATGCTTTACGCTTCAAAAATTGCGATTGAACTTGGCCTCACGGATAACACCGTTTTTGAACGACAACTATCATTAATAAAAAACCTCGGCTTATCCATTCAAACCGGGTTGAAATCAGAGTCGATTATAAAAGCACTGTATACCGACAAGAAAACGATCTCCGGGAGGCTCCGTTTTGTTCTCCCCACAAAAATTGGCGAGGTTATTATCTCTGATAAGGTGAGCGATGAAATTCTCTATCGAATACTGGACAACCCTCTTTAAGCTTTTTCACGATAGATTCGAAGGACTTCTGCTGTCATGTATAAACAAATTTGATTTTCGAAAATTAAGCTTTTTGAAAAAATAGATTTATTTGATGAAACACACCCCCAGCCCCTTCTTGATAGAGGGGAGAGAAGACAAGCCCCCTCTATCAAGAGGGGATTTAGGGGGGTAAATATTCGAAAATCAAATTTGTTTGACTATACATCGAATATCACGGTTTTTTAAACTGTTTAAGTTTCTTTGAAGACTTTCTTTAATTTATAGCGGAATAGATACCTTGAGTGAATTTGAAGCTATTTTGCGCCTTCATATGACAAAGGGCATAGGGGTAAGAACATACCACACCCTTGTCGAAAGATTCGGCTCTGTTTCTGAGATATTTCAGGCAACCAAAGCTGAGTTGGAAAAATTACCCGGTATAGGGGAGAAAATAGCACATTCAATTCTTGAAGAATCACGACACATCGACATACATCAGGAAATTGATTTGGCAGAAAAAAACAATATCCAAATTATACCCTATACAAGCGCCGAATATCCGCAACACCTGAAAAATATTTACGACCCGCCTCTCATCCTTTATGTAAAAGGCAGCTTGATGGAAACCGATGTTATTGCCCTTGCAATTGTAGGCGCGAGACGCTGTACGTATTACGGACTTTCACAGGCAGAACGTTTTGCCCGCCAGCTGGCGCAAAAAGGATTCTGCATTATAAGCGGTATGGCGCGGGGAATAGACACAGCGGCACATCGGGGAGCAATAAGTTCAACCGGAAGGACTATCGCAGTTCTTGGCTGTGGGTTAGGGTCTGTCTATCCGAAAGATAACACTGCCTTATCAGAAAAAATCATACAACATGGAGCACTCATTTCAGAATTCCCTATAAACACACCTCCGGACTATCGCAATTTTCCGCCACGTAACAGACTCATAAGCGGTTTATCACTCGGCGTGGTGGTTATCGAGTCAACGCTGAAAAGCGGCTCTCTCATCACTGCACAATGGGCATTGGAACAAGGAAAAGAGGTATTTGCCTTGCCGGGAAACGTTGACAGTTTATATAGCCGCGGCACAAACAAATTAATTAAAGAAGGCGCAAAACTCACGGAAGACGTTACCGATATTATTCAGGAACTGGGGCCGGTTGCAGATACTTTATGTTCCCCCAGCGAAATTCCTTCTACAACTGATCCAAGAAATTTATTACTCAACTCCCATGAAAAAAAGATTTTTTCCCTTTTATCCAGCTCTCCGTTATATATTGATGAAATTATTCAATCCACCAAACTTCCTACCTCTATTGTCTCAAGTACATTAATGATCCTGGAAATTAAAAAATTGGTAAAACAACTTTCTGGCAAACGGTTTGTTAAAGCATGACTTTTGCGTTTTACCAAATAGGAATAAGAAAATGGAAAAGGAACAAAATTTTTGTATATACCTATACTGTTGGTAATAAAAACCCTTTTTTTTATATAATATATCTTACTACCCAAAAGAGGGCATTGATTGCACCTCATTTACAGGATAATATAACAGGAGACGATAGGACATTATATGCTCCTTGCCTGCTCTACGCTTAAAACTTAAAAAAATAACAGAGAATTGGAATAGTAGCAATTCTTGACTTTATATTCATAATTTCATTCAACTTTTCGTTTAATTTTTTATCGGGGAAGGGGATAACATGAATTTAATTCGATGGGAAAGTACAGATCCATTAGAAAGCTTCACTCATATACAGCGTGAAATGAGTGATTTGATTGATTTCCTGAGTTCCACACCCAAAATCGAAGGATATGTTGGCGCAGAATTTCCTCAGGTAGTAGTATCTATAAACAAAAACAGCGTTATTGTAAGAGCGGAAATTCCTGGTATTAAGGTTAACGATCTGGATGTCCAGGTATCGGAAGACATTCTATCCATTAAAGGCGAGAGAAAACCAAACGTTAGCGATGAAACGGTAACTTATTTGCGCAGGGAAAGAAACTTTGGTACGTTCGCCCGTTCTGTTATGCTACCGGAAAAAGTTGATGCGGAAAAGGTTGCCGCCTCATACAAAAACGGTGTTTTGACTATAACGCTACCTAAGGCAGCAGAAAAAAAACCGAAACAAATAACCATACAAAAATCATAAAAAGGAGATGTTTGTAATGGATAAAAAAGAGCATCCTGTTGTGAAAAAAAAGAAACTTACACCGGATAAGTGTATTGTAACAGGGAAAGGTGAATGGTATTATCCTTTATCTGACATTTATGAAACACCGGACAATTTTACTATCCTGATCGATATGCCTGGAGTGGGCGCAGATAATATAACAGTCGATATGCAAAATAATGAGCTTATTGTTAACGGAGAAATCTCTCAGGAAGCATATACTGATGAGAAAGTACTATACAATGAATATAACATAGGACATTATCACAGGCACTTCATCCTTTCAGACGCCATCAATAGAGAAAAGATTGAGGCAAAGATGTCAGATGGGATTTTAACGGTAACACTGCCAAAAGCGGAACATGTAAAACCAAGGAAAATTGAAGTAAAAGAAGCTTAGCACGGAACGTAAACTTTTTTATAATACTTTTTATTTAAGGAGGGAATAACCATGTCTGAACCCGGATTATTTTGTCAGATAAACACTGCTGCGACAGGTCCTGCGGAAACAGCCAAAAAACATGTACCGGTAATCACATCGCCCGAAAAGATAAAAGCCGGCGAATCCTTCACCGTAACAATCAAAGTCGGTGAAACACCGCATGTAATGGAAAACGGACATTTTATACAATTTATCGATTTATATTGCGGTCACATTTATCTTTCGCGTATCGATTTTACCGCTGAGATGACAAAGCCGGAAGTCTCTTTTCCCATAGTTTTGCACCATGAAGGTTCCAGAACACTCAGGGCATTCAGCCGGTGCAATCTCCACGGTATATGGGAAGGTACGAAGGAAGTAAATGTAGCAAAATAATACTCATTTTTCGCAAGGAGTTCTTATTTATGGTAAAAGTGAAAACATTTACTTCCCCTCTGAAAATATTTCATGTCCACAATGAACTTGTAGAACTTGATAAGGAGGTGAATAATTTTTTACAACAAAACAATATCACAAGAGTGGTTTCAGTTTCTGACAGCATAACCAATACCGGTGGTGATACAATGGGGATAATACGTGTACTTGCATATGAGGATTAAATTGTGCAAAGAAGTGTATTCCCTTGGTATAGTATCCAAAAACGGTATTAAAATAGAAGAAACATATAAGTAAAATTATTGGCTCTTATTTCTAATATTCATTTTAAGGAGAAGAAAAATGAAGAATAAATATCTTTTGACAACTGCTTTATTTTCCGTTGCCTTTGGCGCCTGTACATTTTTTTCCGAAACACCTGTTTCAAAAGCCGCGGATATTGACGGTATGAAAATATATTTAAAACACTGCAAAACATGCCACGGTGCAGACGGGAATCCAACAGATCTTGGTACAGGTCTTGGCGCCCGCAAATTTGCCGACCCTGAGTGGCAGGCAAAAACGAATGATGAACGAATCATAGAACAGATAAACGAAGGCACGCCGGAAATGATGATGCCCTTCAAAGAGAAACTTACGCCAGAAGAAATTAAAGCATTGGTTCCTGTTATCAGAGGTTTTAAAGAGTAAGTTGTACTGAAAAATTTTGCAACAGTGGAGGAGGATGTAGTCATTATGGCATATAAGAAAAACAATGTATTAAGAATTGTTTTCATTTTTTCTGCCTTATTTTTGCTTGCCGGTTTCTTCACTTCTTCTCCTTCACGTGGAGAAGAAAAGACCATAAATGCACGAAAACTTTTTGAATATCATTGTGCCAAGTGCCATGGTTTGACCGGAGAAGCAAACAAAAGAGGAAAAGCGTTAAAGGCACCGGATTTATGTGATCCTGAGTGGCAAAGTTCAATAACTGACGAACAAATTCTGCATACCATTACTAACGGAAAGAATAAAATGCCGCGCTGGAGTGAAAGATTAAAACCGGAAGAAATAGAGGCCCTTGCCAAATATGTAAGGAAATTAGAAAAAAAGAAAAGGTGATAACCGCCATTGCATGTCAAAAGCAAGTTTAGTTAATATTCACTTCTTCATTCTCCATCTGTTTACATGGAGAATGAAGAAGTGTCCTTTTTTTCCCTTTTAATACGATTGTGCTCATGCCACGCAGCATAAAAAAAATAGGCGTTTTAACGGGTGGCGGTGATTGCCCGGGACTAAACGCGGTCATTCGTGCAATAGTAAAGTCCGCCGTCCAGAGACATAATATTACCGTTATCGGAATAGAAGACGGTTACGATGGATTGGTGTTGCCTGATAAAACAAGAGAGTTGACTCCCTGGAACAGCAGGGGCATACTTCATGTAGGAGGAACCATTCTTGGTACGTCAAACCGGGCGAATCCCTTTAAATATAGAATAACGGTAAACGGCAACACTGAAATACGGGATGTTTCCTCTGACGTTGTAGAAAGAATAAAAACGTTAGAATTGGATGCCCTGATAATAATCGGCGGTGACGGCACATTGCATATTGCATCTCATTTTTATAACCTGGGATGCTCTATTGTAGGCGTGCCAAAAACGATTGATAATGATATTCCGGCAACAGACGTCACTTTCGGATTTAGTACCGCTGTTGAAACCGCCACAGAAATGCTGGATCGGTTACATTCTACTGCGGAAAGCCACCATAGGGTTATGGTAATGGAGGTTATGGGAAGATATGTGGGATGGATCGCTCTGGAATCCGGAATTGCCGGGGGAGCAGACGTAATACTTATTCCAGAGATCCCTTATGATATCGAACAGGTATGCCAGAAGATCATCCGCCGTAATCAAAAGGGCTGCCGGTCGAGCATTGTCGTTGTAGCTGAAGGAGCAAGTCCGATAGGCGGCGCATTGACTGTTTTGCAACCCGCCGTAGAAGGGGGAAGCGCCGAACGTCTTGGAGGCGTTGGGAACAAGGTTGGAATACAAATCAGAAAAAATACCGGAATAGATGTACGGGTTACAACCCTGGGACACCTGCAGCGGGGTGGTTCGCCTAACGCTTTTGACAGACTCCTTTCCACCAGATTTGGTGTTGCAGCAGTTGAATTAGTTGTTAACAATCAGTTTGGGCAAATGGTGTGCTTAAAAGGTCAAAACATTGATTCCGTTTCGCTGATTAATGTAGTCGGCGGACAAAAAAAAGTACCAACTGAAACCGGATTGGTAAAAACAGCAGAAAAAATTGGTATTAATTTCGGCAGACAATCGTAATTTCTTCAAGGCTCCTTTAGCCCCGCAATTTATTCATATAAAGATTATTGAACACAAAACACATTATTATTGGCAATGGGGTTGCCGGAGTTCAGGCAGCAAAAAATATCCGAAAATTTGATTCTCTTGCGGATATAAAAATTTTTACTGACGAACACTATTTATTCTATTCTAAACCCAGATTGCCGGAACTGCTGGCAAAGGAAATAACTATCGAGGAAACCTTTGTTTTTAATCAGTCATGGTATCAGGAAAACAATATACAGATATATTGCAATCATGAGATAAATTATGTAGAACCAGGAAAACAAACCGTTACCCTTACAAACAAAACCTGTTTCCCTTATGATAAATTGCTTTTTGCTACGGGCAGTACAAGTAAGTTACCCCCTATTTCAGGAATCAATACAGGTAAAGGAGTTTTTACCCTACGTACAATTGAAGATGTTAAACGTATTACCAAATACGCTGAATCTTCGAAGTCTGCAATTATCATCGGTGGAGGTCTGTTAGGTATTGAAGCGGGAAACGGGCTGAAAAAATCAGGTCTTTCTGTTACGGTGGTTGAATACTTTGACCGGTTACTGCCGAAGCAACTGGACAGCGAAGGTTCCGGAATTTTACAGAGGCAAATGGAAGATATTGGCCTTTCCTTTGTCCTTGGCGCAAGATCAAGCGCCATAAAAGAAAAAGAAAATAAAAAAGTTTTGGAATTGATGGACAGAGATGCTTTAGAATGTGATTTTATTTTGGTTTCCGCAGGTATTGTTCCTTCCTGTACACTGGCAAAGAATGCCGGTATTTCAATCAATAAAGGGATAATCGTTAATGATTATATGGAAACAAATATAACAAATATCTATGCAGCAGGAGATGTTGCCGAACACAGGAATACAACTTACGGTATCTGGCCCGCTGCGCACACACAAGGAGTAATTGCAGGTACAAATATGGCAGGAGGGCACATCCCCTATATGGGTACCGTACCTTCCACACGACTGAAAGTGGCCGGCATTCATTTGATTTCCGTTGGGAATATTTCTCCGGAAGACGATACCGTTGAACAAATCAAGGTTAAATATTTGGACAAAAAGGTATATAAAAAACTTTTTATCAAGGAAGGAATTCCCGTTGGCGCTATTTTTCTTGGTGAAACAAAAAATGCATATGAATTAGGACAAATTATTGAAAACAAGATTGATATTAGCCTGCATAAGAAAGAAATCTTAAATAACGATTTTAATATTAAAAAAATAAAGACACATTAGCCTTACGGAATAAATAGTTTCTATGAAACCCACAATAACTTCTTTGCTTGCTTTCATCCTGCTTACTATCGGTATTGTTGCGGTCATCTTCATTATTATTCTGCTCGGTAAAAATAAAAAGACACGCTGTCCGAATTTTTTCCGATGGGGACATCGTCTTGCAGGTTATACATTCTTTGTTCTTTATCTTTACATATGTTATTTAATGTCATTAAAAATAACAAGCGACCCGGTTACCTGGTCGGCAAAGGACGTTATCCATGCGTATCTCGGCCTTACTATCTTTCCTTTGCTCGTTGCAAAGATTTGTATTGTTCGCGGCTTTAAAATATATTATCACCGCCTGCCATTATATGGCATGGTCGTAATGATTGCCGTTTATTTAACGGTTATTCTGAGTGGAGGTTACTTTCTCCTTGCCTTGGCGCGCAGCCAGTACATAGTACTTTTACAACAAGACAAGCCGGTAAAGGTGAATGTTAGTGTAGGAAGAAAAGTCGTACAGACGAAATGCACCAGTTGCCATTCGCTGGAAAGAGTCTATTCACATTTAAAAACAGAGGATGAATGGAGAGATTATGTCGCACGCATGCAGGCAAAGGATCCATCAAATTTAACCGATTTGGAAGAATTACAGGTGCTGGGTTTTTTAGTGAAAAATCTCGGCATTGATGAATCAAAAATGGATATTCAAATAGGGATGAAGATAATTTTGAACAAATGCCATCGGTGCCACACTCTTGAGCGCGTATTCCAGCAAAAAAGAACAAAATCGGACTGGATAAAAGTGATAGAAATGATGCGTTCTTTTGATCCTCAGTTATTAACCGATTCTGAAACTCGTCAGGTCAATTTTTATTTAGGAAGGATACTTCTTAAACAGGAAAAGGAAACGGATTCCTGATATAAAACATCTTATTTCATTTTATTTTTTCGTATATTAGTATACAGGTGGTGCATATGTGTGTTGAACTATTTAATCTCCATGATAAAGTTGCCCTGGTAACAGGCGCTGGAAAAGGGCTAGGGAAATCAATGGCGTTAGCTTTGTCAGAATCGGGTGCACATGTGGCAGTAGTAAGCCGGACATTTTCCGATGTGGAAGAAACAGCACAAGAGATCGAGGGAAACGGTGTTACATCAATTCCAATAGCCGCTGATGTAACGAAGCTGGCAGATGTAAAAAAAATGGTGGACATAGTATTGGCTAAATTTAATACTATTGACATTCTTGTAAATAATGCCGGCGCCTTTATTGGCGGTAAAATGCAGGAATTTTCTTTAGACGATTGGTACAAAACAATCGAAATAAACCTCACAAGCGCGTATTTATGTACGAAAACGGTGGGGATGCATATGATAGAAAAAAAACGGGGAAAAATAATCACTATCAGCTCCGCCCTTGGTGTATTTGGTGCGAGCAGGTCTTCTGCATACTGTTCCAGCAAGGGAGGGGTAATACAATTAACAAAAGCCCTGGCGGTTGAATGGGCAAAATACAACATAAATGTCAATTCAATAGCCCCCTATACCATGGAAACTGATACTACCCGGGAAATGCTGAAAGACGAAAAAATAAAACAGTCAATTATTTCAAAAATCCCTTTAAAGAGGATTGGTCTGCCATCGGACCTCTCCGGAACGGTTGTCTTTCTTGCTTCAAAGGCTTCTGACTATATTACCGGACAAGTTATATTTGTCGATGGAGGGTTTTCGGCACAATAGTGTAACCCATGAATACTTCACCTTTTCAAAAATACATAGCACGTTTTGAATCATTGCAGGAAATTCCTACCGAAAAGGAATTAAGAAACTGTATCGAAGGCTTGTCCCGTGAACAGTTTTCAATTGATCAATACATAATGTTTTCTGAACATGAATATAAAAGAAACATTATCTATACCAGTTCAAAATGTGAACTGGTTATACTGTGTTTTAAACCAGGGCAGTACACACCGATCCATGATCACGGCGGGTCAGTTGGAATTGCCTTTATTTATGAAGGGATTATGACGGAAGAATTATTTGACAAACAATTATCATCGGGTATGATTGTCCCTTCTGTAAAGAAATTATGTTCAGCAAACGAGGCATCCTGCATCGATGTTACGACAATTCATCGAGTATCAAATACTCATAATGACGGATTAGTGGCTCTTAATATCTATCTCCCGCCTCTCACTTCAATGAATATTTATAATCTGAAAAATATACAGATTGAAAAATGGACAGCGGAGTCATTTGGGAAACAGGATTCTTGAAGGATATATGTTTCAATTGTTTTCATCCGCATATATTGTTTGAAATGGAGATTTTCTAAAATGCCAAAGAAGCCGGAAGAAGATAACCCATGGCAAACAGCGTTAACACAATTCAATTATGTATCAAAGCTGATGAACCTCCCTGAAGATACTTATCAGTTACTGAAAAATTTTTCACGAATCCTTACTGTTTCTGTCCCCGTTAGAATGGATAGCGGATCAGTCGTCTCATTTGAAGGCTTTCGGGTTCAACATTGTTCTGCCAAGGGACCTTATAAGGGAGGAATACGGTATCATCCCGAACTTACTTTAGAAGATTTAAAGGCGCTGGCAATGGAAATGACCTGGAAATGTTCATTGGCCGATGTACCTTTTGGCGGCGCAAAGGGAGGCATCGTTTGCGATCCCAAAAAACTCTCCCGCGGTGAGCTTGAAAGAATTACCCGCCGCTATACTTATGCTATCCACCCAATCATAGGTGCAGATAAGGATATTCCCGCACCTGATGTCAATACCAATGAACAGACAATGGCATGGATGATGGATACTTACAGCATGAATACAGGTTTTTGTGCACCCGGTGTTGTTACAGGAAAACCCTTAAATATCGGCGGTTCTCTCGGCAGGGCAGATGCCACAGGTCTTGGCATAGCCTTTATTACCGCAAGTGCCGTACAACAAAGCAATAAAACATTAAAGAACCTTAAAGTAATCATACAGGGATATGGTAATGTTGGGTCTGCCGCCGGAAAATTTCTTGAAGAAATGGGCTGTAAAATTGTAGCCATTAGTAGCTCTGGGGGAGGGATATACAATCCCAGGGGGTTATCTCATAACGCCATTATGGAATATTACCGGGGAAACGGTTCTTTTAAACATTTTCCCCTTGCAGAAAATATTACCAATGCAGAATTGCTGGAACTGTCGTGCGATATACTGATCCCCGCTGCATTGGGGGGGCAAATCACAAAAAAGAATGCCGATAAAATAAAGGCAAAATTGATTATCGAGGGGGCAAATGGTCCGGTGACTCCGGAGGCAGATGAAATATTGTCCGGCCGAAAGATAACCGTCGTTCCCGACATCCTTGCAAACGCGGGAGGAGTCATTGTTTCCTATTTCGAGTGGGTTCAGGATGCACAATGTTATTTTTGGTGCAAACACGAAGTAAATGTTAAACTGAGAATGCTTCTCGAAAGAACATTCAATGAAGTTTATTCTTTCGCAAAAGAAAACAAATATTCCTTACGCACATCTGCCATGATGCTGGCTATTAAAAAGGTAGCAGAAGCTATTGCCGTAAGAGGATTGTTCCCTTAAAACATAAATCACAAAACAGAAAAGGAAGGCAGTTAAAATATGAATTTCGAAAACTTTAACGATCAGGAAGCCCTGAGAATTGCAATTAACATGGAAAAAGAAGGGCTGGTTTTTTATTCCACTATGGCTGAAAACACCAAAGATGCACGGGCGAAGGAAATCTTTGCAAAACTTGCAGAAGAGGAAAAAGAACATATGGATACCTTCCAGAGGATTTATGACTCTTTACCTTCGTCGCAGGATCAGATGGTTAGTTGTGAAGATTATACGGCAGAAGAATATTTAAAACATCTTGTAGATACGGGCGTCTTCACACAGAAAAACAAAGCGAAAGAACTGGCTTTACAGATAAAAAACGACGTCGATGCTTTAAAAATCGGCATACAGGCTGAGAAGGAAGCAATTCTCTATTATCGCGAGGCGTTACAGCATACAAAAAACAATGATGGAAGAAAAGCCTTTGAACAATTAATACATGAAGAAAAAAAACATCTTAATTTGCTGGCAAAACAAATAGCCCTTTTGAAAGAAAGCGCATCATAAGCGCAACAATGTTTTTTATAAAACGTAAAACCTTCCATGCGCAGGGGAGTATTCCCAAATTTTTGCAAAGCCATCATTCTTGTTCCCAAGTAGAGACAGGTTTGAAACCTGTCTCTACTTGGGAACAACACATTTGTGAAGGAAGTCCCTTGCGGGTTCAGATTTGTAATCTGAACCCAATAGTTTATGTGATTAATAGCGATATATACATTTCATGGCTAAATTACCACGTATGAAACGTGGGGTTCAGGTCACAGACCTGAACCCGCCTGGGGGGGAATTTTGCAAAAATTTGGGAATGCTCCCGAAAAAAGAGGCTTAAACAACATAATTCATTTTTTATCACGCCCTTCTCAAGACAGCGTACCATAGATATTTTCTTGACTTCTTATCGTATATTCTGTAATTTCGTAAAACAGTATGTCTCTAATGTATTATACAAAAATAAGTTAAACCTGTTATCTCATTTTTGTGACGGCGACACGCAGTATGCAAAAATCATGGAAAGATACTCTTTTAGAATTATCTCTGGAAGAACTTGAAGAAGCTCAAGGCTTAATTTCTGAGTTGATTCAAAAAGAGAGCAAAAAAGGAGAAACAAGTACAAAACAAAGATCTTTTGAGAGGAAGGAAGAGTCTGTGGTATTCTTCCACCCGGAACAGGGAACAAATGCTCGCCAGCAACGCACAGAGGAAAGATTTGTTTTGGATACGGAAGGTTTTTGTTCTGCTGTAAGAAGGGATCAAATCGATTTTATGCATGAGGAAATCCCGATTCACATAAAAGACATCTCAAAACATGGAATACGTTTTACTTCCAATAAACCCATTATGCCTTCTACGATACTGATAATCACTTTTTATCTGTCGTCTAAAATTATACAAAAAAAAGAGGGAGTCGGAGTTCATCGGAAGGTTTATTATGTATCAAAAAAGACCGAAAATGGAAATAACAATCTTTTGTACAAGAGAACACAAAAACAAATTTACGCGGAAGTGCGGAGGGTTATTGAGTGTTCGGATATTACAGGAGTTATGTATGATGTCGGCGCCCTTGCAATTGATCATAATAAAGTCGAAGAATTAAAGCAGGAGTGGGAAGATTGCTATTTAATAAAAAAACGTCTTTCTGTGAAAAATGGTTTGAGCATATTAATTGTTTCAACGTTCGAAAAACTTATCAAGCAGATGAAAGAAATTTTCACAAAAGAAGGCTACAACGTATTTGAATCAAGGCATGCCGGGCAGGCCGTTATGTTGCTGCGGAGAAACAGGTGCGACATTGTAATTTCCGATTTTAACACTGCTAAAGTTGAAAATTTTGAATTAATAAGAAACATTAAGGCTGAATTTTCAGACATAGGGTTCCTGATTGAAATAAATAATGCCGATGAGTTGATGCAGGCTATTCCCTATGAAATAGATAACTATTTTAATCAGGGATGCAGTGAAAAAGAAATAAGCTTCCTGGTAGAATCGTTGTACAAAAAAATATTTTACCGGAAAAACTTTGAAGATTTTATAAAACTGAACAAAAAAAATATTCAGGTAATATTAGTAGTAAGCGATAACACAACACTGAAGCAACACTTTTGCGATTTATCAAAGAAAGAAGGTTTCAGGATATATTTTGTGAAAGATACCGAACATGCCATGAGCGTCCTGGAAGGTTATAAAATTGATAACATATTTATTGACGCAGAGTCGATCTCTTCAGGAGTAGAAGAATTTCTTGCAAAAATAAAAAAGGCTTTGCCGTTTATCTTCATTACCATATTATCGAATAACATCCACGACCGGTATGATTATTTATTACGCGGCGCACACGCATTTCTCGTAACGACAAAGGACATACGGAAAAACCTTAAGTACTGGTCAGATGTCCTATTGCACGACAGTGTCTGTTTATATTGATGTAGATGTATTAATTTTCTGTGGAAGGCCTCGGATGTAATCCGGCCTGTTTCACTATTTCAGGCACCGCCTCTTCCCACTCAACCGCCATAATATGAACGCCTGCAACGCCTTTTATTTCTCTCACCTGCTCGATTACTTCCAGGCAAATCTTTATTCCTTCTTCTTTTCCTTTTTTCGCTTCGGCAGCAGCAGTCATACGATCCATAACTTCATCAGGCACGTCCATACCCGGCACGTTATTTTTCATATGTTTTGCCATTCCCTTTGATTTAAGCGGCGCCACTCCGGCAAGGATATAAGCTTTTTCATGAAGCCCCATATCGGTAACCATTTTCATCCATTCTTTAAATTTTTTTACATTGTAAATAATTTGAGTCTGAATGAAATCCGCTCCCGCTCGAATTTTTTTTGCCAATCTCACCGCACGATATTTAAACGGGTCAGCAAAGGGATTTTCCGCCGCACCAATAAAAAATCTTGGTTCCTCTGCCTTCAACTCCTGCCCGCACTGAAATTGTTTCTCGTCTCTGAGTGCTTTCACAATTTGGATAAGTTGAATCGAATCAATGTCAAATACTCCTTTTGCCATCGGATGGTCACCAAACTTCTGGTGGTCCCCCGTTAAACACAATACATTTTTTGCCCCCAAAGCCGCCGCACCCAACAAATCACTCTGGATGGCGATGCGGTTTCTGTCGCGGCATGTCATCTGAATGATCGGTTCCACACCTGCATCAATCACAATTCTGCCGGCGGCGATACTTGACATCCTCACCACAGCTGTTTGACAATCAGTGATGTTAAATGCATCGCCATACCCTTTCAACATCTCTGCCTTTTTTTCAATTATCGATCTCTCTGCACCCCTGGGAGGGCCCAGTTCCGCTGTTACCGCGAATTTCCCACTACAAAGTATTTTCTCCAGATTGCTGCCAGATTTCATGATTTCACTCATTTCCAAACATGGTTAACGATACGTTTACATAAAAACATACTTAGCGCACAATTGCTTCCAATGGGAGCATTCCAATTGTAAATTTTGGAATTATACCAGCTAGCAATTATTTTGTACAAGCATCTTTTCCTTCTTGTTCAGCAAATGAAGTATTGAAAAATTGATATCTGTTTCTTCCTTGTTTTTTCGCACTGTACATAGCAGCATCCGCATTTTTTAATAATGTTTCCGCATTTGTCCCGTTTTCAGGATAGAACGCAATACCAATACTCGTGGAAACGCACACCTCTTTTCCCGCGAGTGATATTGGTTCTTTAACTACCCTGAGTAATTTTTGGACAACTTTAACGATATCCTCCGCAGATGCAATTTCAGCTAACAAAACCGTAAACTCATCTCCTCCCAGACGGGAAACGGTATCAACTCCCCTCACACATTTTTCAAGCCTGTGTGCAACAATCTTCAAAAAATTATCCCCTTCCTGATGCCCAAAACAATCATTAATGTGTTTAAAATGGTCAATGTCAAGAAACAACACTGCTACTTTTTTTCTGTGGCGCCCTGCCCATGCTATTGCCATTGCAAAACGTTCGTCAAACGACGAACGATTCGGCAGGCCAGTGAGCACATCATAGTATGCCATACGGTGTATTTTGTTTTCCATGAGTTTGCGGTCCGTTACGTCCCGTATCATCACAAGCAGAGCTTTTCTTCCTTCCCATTCAGTATCAGCGGCACGCAGTTCAGCAATGCCCAATGCAGAATCAGCCCTTTTAATGTCTATTTCTGCCACCTCTCCGGAAACTACCGGTATGCCAAAGGAAGACCCAACAATCTTTTCCGGACTACTGCCTAAAGCAATTCCCGCCATCGGATTGGCAAAACGTACAGTTCCCTGCACATCAACAACAATAATTCCATCAGCACTCCTTGCAACAATATTATGAAAATCCCTGTGCAGTAATTTGAAGCTGGTAATGTCTTCCTGTATGCCTACAAAATGGGTAATGGTTCCTGCTTTATTTCTTACCGGAGAAATTTTCGCGTGTGTCCAATAATAACCTCCGTCCTTCTTTTTATTATGAAACTCCCCGTTCCAATCCTTGCCGGAAGTGATGGTATCCCATAGATTTTTGTACTCTTCCTGCGGCATCTCACCGGATTTTAAAATCCGAGGGTTTTGCCCCATTGCCTCTTCTTTGGCGTATCCAGTCAACTGGGAAAATTTTTTATTTACGTATTCTATAGTACCCTTCACATCGGTAATAATTACTGCACACGCACTCTGTTCAACTGCATGAGATAATAGAATATGCTCGTCTGTCATGTGTTTTTATTTAGCTACCATTTCATGAATCTTTTTGACTAACCTCGATGGCAAGACAGGTTTTTGCAAAAATGATACGCTTTCTCCCGTAAACATACTCTGGTCAATAATATTTTCGGAATAGCCGCTGAGAAAAATAGCCTTCACTTCCGGTGCAATCTTTTTGATTTCATCATAGGCATCTTTTCCATTCATTACCGGCATTTTTACATCCAGAATCAAAAGGCAGACTACATCCTTGTTTTCTTTAAATTTTTCCACGGCGTCTGCTCCATTTACTGCCGCAATAACCTCATAACCAAATTTTCCCAGCACCTCTTTCATAAGAAACCTTACCGATTCATCATCTTCCGCTATCAATATCCGCCCCGCGCTAACAGCAGAAAAGCTATCTGGTCCGGTATCGGAATCCGCGGGTTTTCCGGGAAGATCATTTGCAAGGGGCAAATAAATAAAAAAAGCTGCACCTTCTCCAAATTCACTATGGACGTCGACAAAACCATTATGCTGTTTCACAATGCCATACACAATTGAGAGGCCAAGGCCGGTACCTTTTCCAACATCTTTTGTCGTAAAAAAAGGTTCAAATATTTTTTTTCTTATGTCGTAGTCTATACCAATGCCCGTATCAGTTATTGAAAGAAGTGCGTATTCCCCTTTTTCCCCAAAACCATGTATTTTAATAAAGTCATCATCAATTATTTCACTATCCGTTTTTATGGTAATTTCCCCGCCGTCCGGCATTGCGTCTATCGCGTTGGTAACAAGATTCATGATTACCTGTTCCAGTCGGTTCTTGTCTGCCTTAACAACCAATTTCTTATCAGATAACAGTACATTACACTGTATTTCCTCTCTGAGAAGCCTGTCTGTTAGCACTCTGGCTCCTTGTACAATGGTATTCAACTCCAGCGGTTGAGTTACGATTACCTGTTTTCTGCTGAATGCGAGAATGCTGCGCGTCAAATCAGCAGCCCTTTCGGCAAGTGTGAGAACTTTATGAAGATATTCTTTTGCCGGAGTATTATCTTCTAATGCTATTTCCACTAAATTAGTATATCCTATAATTGCCATGAGAATATTGTTAAAATCATGAGCAACCCCACCAGCAAGCCTTCCGACTGATTCCAGCTTTTGCGCATGGAATAATTGTTCTCTCAGTTCCTCCTGTATGCTTGCGGCACGTTTCATTTCAGTAATATCCTCTTTTATACCAAGAAAGCCGGTTATTTCGCCCTCTTTGCTCTTTATCGGTGATATCTGCGCAAGTTCCCAATAGTATTCTCCATTTTTTTTCTTGTTATAAAACTCCCCCTGCCAGCAATTACCGATGGTAATAGTATCCCATAATGTCTTGTATTCTTCCGGTGTTGTTTTCCCTGATTTTAAGAACCGGGGGTTTTGTCCCATAATTTCCGACGCTGTATAGCCTGTTATTTCCGCAAATTTTGGATTTGCATATTGTATGTTTCCATTAATATCGGTAATTACAATGCTACTCATACTTTGCTCAACAGCCTTTGATAATTTGCGCAACTGTTCGTTTATTTTTCTGTTTTCCGTCACATCCTGTATCAAAACAAGAAATGCCTTTTCACCGTTCCATACCGTTTCCACCTCCCTCATCTCAGCAATTCCAACCGACCCGTCAGATTGACGAATATCAATCTCGGCCACAGTTCCATGCGTCAATGGCATTCCAAACGGTGTCCCCAAAAGCATTTCATCATTAATCCCAAATAAATCATTTGCAACGGGATTTGCGTAACAAATAACGCCTTCCTTATTCGTTATAATAATACCAACCGGACTCTTTTCCACAATATCGCGAAACTGTTCGTAGGCAAGTGCGTAGTTTTTAATATCGCCTTTTTTTATACCTTCAGAATTTTGCATTTTATTTGCAAATTATTATTTTGCCTCATCGGTAAATAAGGTATTAATACGGTCCAGTTCCCCTGCGGGAATCTGCATCGGTCTTCCTGCCAATATGCCACTTACATTGGTAAATGATTTGCCAATATGCATCCCATGGTTATCTATCGTGACTTCGCGAATATCCTTATTGTGAGCAGAACCGCGCATTTTCAATACGGTGATGCCTCTGCGCATTTCACCGTACATCTCCACATATCTCAAAAGGATAATGGAATCAGTAATGGTTGAAATGTGTGTTTCGGTAACGGATGTTCCCCCCGTAAGCGTTGGCGTTGTTGCGGTGAAAAGCCCGGCAATTTCCTGATGTTTGATAAAAGACGTCAGATCGA
The DNA here is from genome assembly GCA_021646465.1 of Candidatus Kuenenia hertensis. Classification (GTDB taxonomy): domain Bacteria; phylum Planctomycetota; class Brocadiia; order Brocadiales; family Brocadiaceae; genus Kuenenia; species Kuenenia hertensis. The sequence continues at coordinate 109,144 of SOET01000002.1, forward strand.
TCACAAATTCACGAAAACCCTTAATGGTGGATATTCGCTCCAGTGCAGATAAACTATCGATTGCGACACGATTGGGTTTAAACCGGTCAATTTCCGTTTTCATTCTTATAAGGTGTTCTTCCAATCCCGTTGTTTCGGGGTAAGTGCATACCACTCTCAGTTTTCCTTCATTTTCCATTTTTTCAAAATCATGGCTCCATCCGCTGGCATTCCTGAAAAGCTGGTCACTGCTTTCTTCAAAAGCAAAGAGCAAACACCTTTCGTCTTTTTTAGCGCCTCCTGCGATAAATTCTGTGGTCATAAGGGTTTTCCCGCAACCCGTGGCGCCGGAAACAAGAATTATGGAATCACGGAAGAAACCGCCACCGCACATCTTATCCAATTCATCATTTCCGCAACTTATTCTGACCATTGACGATTTGTGCTTCAGCTCAATCGCTGACAGCGGAATAACGATAATTCCCTTCTCCGGCACTACCGAAAAAGGATACTCTCCCTTTTGATGGTTTGTTCCGCGGAATTTTAATATTTCCAATGTCCTCCTGCGCTTCTCCGCCTCCAGAACGTTTCGCAGGATAATTACATTGTCTGCAACAAACTCTTCCACGCCGTAACGGCTGATATCTCCATATTCCTGAGTACGTTCTGCCGTCATTATGGAGGTAACACCCATCTGCTTTAATTCAACAGAAATACGGAAAAGTTCGCTTCGGATTATCGGAATAGATGAAAGCTGAGTAAAAATAGCTCCTAAAGAATCCATGGAAACGCGCTTTGCACCAACCTTATCAATAGCCCTCTTTATGCGAATCAGCAAACCTTCCAGATCAAACTTACCGACAATAATCACCCCTCCTTCTATTTGCGGAGAGGCGTCGACAAACGCCCATTTTCCCTCACTCTCCCATTTTCGAATATCCCAGCCTAAGCCATGCATATTTTTTCGTATATCTTCAGGAGATTCTTCAAATGTTATGAATACCCCGTTTTCATTTGCCTGCAATATGCCCTCCGCCAAAAATTGGACGGTAAAGATTGTTTTTGCGCTTCCGGAAGTACCTGTTATCAGTGTATTACGTCCTTTTGGCAGTCCGCCGTTCGAAATAAAATCAAATCCGGGGATCCCGGTTGCAAGTTTTTGAACATACATTTGTTTTTTTCTCCTTTATATAATGTTACATATCATTGTCATCTTCTGAAATTTTTGATTTCAGATCAAGCCCAAGTAAAACCTTCCCGGTCGCCGACATATCACCGATAATCCTCCTGATGGGAGGCGGTAATTCTTTAATAAGCGTCGGAGTTGCTAATATTTTTTCATCCTCCGCCAATTGCGGGTGTTCCAAAATATCGATCACTTCCAGGGAATACATGCCGTGCAGTTCATTTTCACATATACTGCGCAGATTCACAATAGCCAGTTTTGATCTTTCCGTATTTCCCGTAACATATAACCTTAGTACATATTTTGACATAACTCTTTCCTCTATTATTTCAATAAATGGTGCTTATCTTCATAAAACTATATATTTGCGTAGGGGTTGAAGATTTTCAACCCCTGTTGCTCTTTCTTCGGTAATAAGAAACTAAGCACCCCATTAATTCTATAATCACAAAACGCCCTTCCTCCGTATATGCCTGTAACTTTGAGGATAGAACATCTTTACATTTTCTTTTCATGGCAGTGCTGTGGATCTGCGCTACATCATCCGGTCCGGCCCCTGCCGAACCTAATCGTTCCGCGAAACTCCGGAGATGCTCTGAAAGACGATGCTCAACCTTATATACCTGTTCTTTTATCGCCAGATCCAATAAATTTACATATATTCCGACAAACTCCTCAAAAAGATCAACCCCGTTTTCACTCATCGACTGGGAATAACGCACCTTATTCTTAACATCACTTAGAAGAAAATCCGATGATTGATTTAATGAGCTTACCTCCCTCTCCTGTTTCTGGCGTACACGAATTTCTTCGGCTTGCTTCCGTTCGGTAATATCCTCCTTAACGCCAACAAAATGGGAAATAACCCCTTCTTCATTTCTTATGGGAGAGATGATCGCATATTCCCAGAGTAAACTACCATCCTTTCTTTTATTATGGAATTCTCCCTGCCATTTCCGCCCGGACATAATTGTTTCCCATAATTGTTTATATTCTTCTGAGGATGTCTCACCTGACTTTAATATGCGGGGATTCTTTCCGATAACTTCGTTATAGGAATAGCCGGTAATTTTATAAAAACTGGGATTAACATATTCAACATTTCCTTTGGGATCGGTTATTACCACAGAATTCGGGCTTTGTTCTACTGCGAATGAAAGTTTGCGAAGCTGCATTTCATTTTGCCTGCGAATGGCAATCTCGTGTGAAAGATTTTCCGCCATGGTATTAAAACTCATCGCCAGCTTTCCGATTTCATCTTTATTCAGTATTGAAACCCTTCGATTCAGTTCCCCCGATGCAAATTTTTCCGTTGTAATTTTAAATGTATTAATCGGGCGGGAAACTGAATGCGCAAAAAAGGCTCCAACGGAAATTGCAATAGCGGCGCTAACACCTCCTGTAATCAGTGCAACAATTCCCAAAGTGCTCAATGGCGCATAAACTTCCGATTTATCTATTTTTGCCACTAGCCCCCACTGCAATGAAGGAATATATTCATATGCCGCCACAACGTCAACACCCCGGTAATCATGTGCAATAAGAGTACCGCTTTTCCCCTCCAACGCTAACTTCATTGGCCGTGCTTCTCCGGATTCTACAGGAACCCGCACGTTGAGAGGAGGCTCTGTTCTATAACGCAAAGCCGTTAAAAAAGTAATATTGTCCCGAACCATTACCCCTAATAAAATCTCTCCCGAATCGCCCATCCCCACCCGGCTGGATGTCGTTTCGCTTAATGAATCAAGCAGATAATAATTCGTTAATATACCGAGAATTTCACCCTCTTTTTTTGAAGGTATTGCAACCATCATTGGAATGCAATTTATATCTATGCCGGGAACGTACAAGGGATGCTCGACAAACGCATCTTTAGAAAGGTGATTTTTGAACAGTACAAAATCATGATTTGTTGATAACTCCAGATTGATCATGTTTTCATTAGTCGAGGCAATAATCTTTCCATCGGGGCGTGCAATTGATATCGCAGCAATATGGGTATCCAATGATTTTTTTTGCGTAGTGAGATAATTATTTAAGACGGTGACGTCATCTTTTTTTTCATCCTCTGCAAAAAAAATTGCTTCCAGTTGTTTCCTTATAAACCCATCTGAACTGAAATCCGTTGTTCTCCACTTTTTTGCTTCGATAAACGTTAATATATGAAGCTTCCTGGATTCAGCAATCGATGACAGCTCGTTCAATTGATGATGTTTCAATACTTTTCCGGCATGAAAATAATACAGGAAGGTAATCAAAATGATCGGAATGAGCGAAATGGAAAGTCCAAACAGCAACAGCTTGTTTCTTATTGTTTTAAACACAATCAATACACCGAAAAAGAAAATACGTATTTTGTCAAGGGGTGGATTTTAAAAGAAAAACCCCGAATAACCGTAGTTTCTAACATCAATTTCCGTTTATTTCTTCATCTTACAAATCGAGACCAAAGAGAACCTGATTCCTCACAGAAAGATCTCCCACCACCCTTCTTTCTTTTCCCGGGGAAATTTTTACCAGTGTGGGGGTAGCAAGAATGCGATTCTCTACCGCGGCTTCAGGGTTCTCAACTATATCAATAATTTCTTCTTCACACTCTCTGGCAGAGAGATCACGAATTAATTTTTGAAAATTCTCTACCGCTTTCTGAGAATTTTCGGTTTTCCCTGATATATAAAGCTTAAGGATATATTTCATCTCATTTTTTCTATTACATTTATAAGATAAATACTTCGGGGAAAAATAAGTGCAAATAAAATGGATGGCATTAAAGCATAGTATTTTGCAATTTGCAATAATTTTTCTTTTGCAATAACAACAAAATAAGGTAGCACTATCTTCAGTGGGAAACACCACGAAATAAATTTGAAATTGAAATAGTTTCGATTTATGTTATAATCCATTTTCACAATTGGGGCCCATAGCTCAGTTGGTTAGAGCAGCGGACTCATAATCCGCGTGTCCAAGGTTCGAATCCTTGTGGGCCCATTTTTATAATTTTTTCGTACTCTGACTTTTTTATTTTTATCCCCTCAACATGCTGCTGGCCGGGTTTCTCTTCCAAACAAAATTTATTCATCCTGTTTTTTATCATTTTTTTCTTTTAAACTCATTTGATAATCACCGATTATGAATAGGAAATGTGTTGCAATTATCGGCGTCGGAGACGCAGAAGAGTCTATTTTAGCAATTGCGGAAGAAATTGGCGGCATTATTGCAAAAAACTAAATTTAAAGACGTCACGGCGGATATAAAGATTTTAAAGGCAGAAATCAGTGTCCTTAAATGGATGACAGGATTTATCATTGCCGGTATCGTTTCTATGATTATCCGGCTATTCATTGCGTAACTCATTCCCGTTTTGCTTTATTTGTTTTTGTCTTTTCTGATTAAGTACAGGTAAATCAATTACTTTTGGAATTTCCTTATTTTCCTGAAACCTTAAAATACTCTACCACCTGTTTAATATCTTCCTGATCTGCCTGACCCGGATCTCTCTTTAAAAGTTCATTCAGATATATTTTTGATTTTTCAACATCACGCTTGTTCACAAGATATAAAAACACCAGTCTTTTGTAAGCAATCGCATCCCAGGGAAAACGCTTTGTGATATGCCGGAATATGTTTATCGCATCATCGACCCTCCCCATGCGGTAATAAAGATTGCCCAACGCAAGGAGGATATTAAAATCGTTCGGTGCTAACTGAGCAGCCATGCGGTATGCTTGAATAGCCTTTTCTTCTTCTTTCAGATTTTCATACGCAAAACCAAGGTTGTAATAACTCTGCGGTTGATTCCTGTCTAACGCAAGTGCTTTTTCAAAATACGCAATGGCTTCGCGCAGCTTCCCGCGTTTTGCATAGTTTACCCCTACATTGTTTATGGCAAGGAGATACTTGCTATCATAAAAAAGGGATTTTTGAAACTCGTCAAGGGCTTCGTCAAGCTTTTCCATCGAATTGTAAACGCTGCCAAGGCCATTATGCGCATGAGCGTAATCCGGTTTTATCCTGAGCGCCTCCAGATATTCCTCCTTTGCCTTATCAAGTTGTCCCCGGTTATAATAAATATTACCAAGATTGTTGTGCGGCTGTGCGTAGTATCTATCCAGCCGGATAGCCTCATTGTATTCAGCCTCTGCCTTCTCTTCCAATCCCTGTTTTGTATAGACTATGCCAAGATTGCTATGTATGCTTGCGTCTTCCGCATTACAAAGTAATGCTGTTTGATATTCCTTTTGAGCGCGCGGAATGTTTCCGTTTTCCAGATAAACATTTCCCAGATTGCAATGCGCACGGTGGCTTTGCGGCGATCTTTCCAGGGTTTTTGTCCATAATGAAAATTCATCCCGCCAATCTCCGTTTTTCCTTATAATAGCAAAACTATTGCTCCCTACCATAAAAATTACTATCCCTAATTGCACCACTTTCCTTAAAGGAATAGCCCGCGGAGATAGCGTTCTATCGGTAATACGATAAATAAGAATCCCCTTTGCCACACAAAATCCCATAACCGGAAGATAAAGATATCGTTCCGCCATAATATTCCCAATAGGAATAATATTCATAACCGGCAAGAGCATGATAAAAAACCATGCCATCCAGCAGGCAAAAAAATGTCTCATTTTGCATAGTTTTGCAAGGATAACAAAAACAGAACACAAAAACAGCACGGAGAGGATGCTCGATATTTCCAGGGGAAATTTCACAAAGGGTACCACATAATCTGCGTTCAGATTAAAGGGAAAAAAAGATATTTTGATATAGGACGCCAGTACCTTCAGCATTGTAAAAATATTTACCAGAAACCCTCCCGGTTTATATTCAGCCTGTACTGCGGGATTTCTCAATATTACAAATCTGATAACGAGATAAAACAGAGAGACTGCGAAATATCCAATATAGATACCTTTACACCTCCGTAAAATTCCAGGCAATATCCTTTGGTCTGTAAAGATAACAAACAAAAATAAAATAACAGGCAACGTTATTGCCATCTCTTTTGAAAAGAGCGCGAAAAAATACGCAATAAGAGAAACAGAATAATATATGACAAAGCGTCTTTTTCCTCCAACATTTCCCGTCAGCAAATTATCAGACTTTCTAAAATAAATGAGAGACAGGAGCACAAATGTTGCTGAAAGAAGGTCTTCACGATAGCCAATAGAATTCACTGTTTCCGTAAGAATCGGATGCGTTATAAAAAAGAGGGTGGAAAGCCACAACATTTTTTTATTTTTTAACAACGGGAGGAGGAAAAGATAAAAAAGGACTGTATTTACCGCATGCAATAAAATGTTTGTAAGGTGAAAACCAAAAGGGTGGATATGCCAGATGCTATAATCAACAAAATAAGAAAATGTCACGAACGGCCGATAACTCATTTCCCCGGAAATGGTAAAATAATCCGCTGAAAACAGCGCGGGAAAATATTTCCACTCCTTTATAAAACCATTATCCACGATAACCTTAAAATCATCGTAAACAAATTTCCCGTGAGTAGCGTTTATGTAAAGCAGAAAGGAAAAGACCGGTATTAAAGCCGTTAGAATGGGAGAAATGGGCGTGCTTTTCGAATGTGGTCTGATACTCAAGAAAAATCGTTTCCTATTTATTAAATGTTTCGCTGAAATTTTTTACATTATATAATATGGTAATAATAGAAACAAAAGATTTTCATTAAAACGAATATTTAAAACATACCACAGCAAAACTACCTCTAAGATGATACGCTGTGAAACATAGGCATTATCATTTACATTGACCACCTTACATGCCCGTGTTATCATTACCCGATATGAAAGAAGCACCTCAAACAGACTTTATAAAATTCCTCGGCACGGCTGGTGCAAGAGTTGTCGTATCAAAACAACTGCGTGCATCCGGCGGGATATGGTATTCTTTGCATGGTTATAACGTTTTGGTAGATCCGGGTCCGGGATGCCTTGTCAGATGTATTTCCAGCAGGCCCAAAATGGACCCGATGAAACTGGATGCAATTATTCTCTCTCACAGACACCTGGATCATGCCGCAGATGTGAATGTAATGATTGAAGCAATGACCGAGGGCGGATTTAAAAAAAGAGGGACTCTGTACACACCCGAAGACGCACTAACAGAAGACCCGGTCGTTTTCCACTATGTGAGAAGCTATATTACACAAATACATATTATTAAAGAAGGCGGGTGTTATCAATTATCAGATGACGTCTCCTTCCAAACACCGCTCAAACATCATCACCCAAGTGAAACATACGGCATCAATTTCACAACTCCCGACTATACCATTTCACATATTGTTGACACCCGTTACTTTCCGGATCTGTTAAAGTTCTATAAAGGAGATGTTTTAATCATTAATGTCGTCCGTTATAACGTCGACCGGGACACAAAAAAGTGGCTTTATCACCTTACCATAAGAGACGTCAAAGAGATAGTAACTACATTAAAACCTAAAACAACCATATTAAATCACTTCGGAATGACAATGCTTAAGGCCCACCCGCACAAAGTTGCCGAGCAATTATCGGACGAAACAGGCCTCAATATTATTGCCGCAAACGACGGATTGAGATTTAATTTAAAAGGCGATTAGTCTATTTGGCATTTGAAGTGGTGGCAGGAGTTTCCTCCTGCCACCTGATTGATACGGCTTAGAAGTTGCCCGACTGTTCGGCAGGCAGGCTGTCAGGAGGAAACTCCTGACAGCACGGGAATTTGGCATTCATAATGTCGCGCAATCCCTTTTGGCTTGCATATCATGTATTTTTGATATATAGTTATGCATGCTTATTACTATTGAGAAATTATTAGTACCTTTTCAAAATATTTACCACACAGATTAAGTAAAAACGCTTGAACTGTTTCAACCCACATCATAAAAATATGTCAAAACCAGAAGATTCTCGCGAGTATTATAAGAGCCTTTATAATGCATCTCCCATAGGCCTGGCCTCTATCGACAGTAATGGTTTTATACGTGAAATAAATCAAACGGCAGCAAAGTTGCTTGGTACTGATCAAAAAAAATTAATAAATGTTTCTTTTCTTGATTTTGTTACCCCAGAATCTTCGGATACCTTTTTAAATCATCTAAAACAATGCAGGCACTCCATTGAGCAGGTAATTTCTGAAGTAAACATTTTCCCAAGAGGACATTCCATTTTAACCGTCCAACTGATAAGCACAAAAGATGCGGACGAGAATGGTTCCACCATTTACAGAACCGCCATATTTGATACTTTGGGAAGTTTACAACAAAGATTTTCTGCTGCAGACAAACCAATTGTTAACGATGAAAATAAAACAACAGAAAAACTTGTGGAAGAAAATAAAAAGCTTAAAGAGAAGTTAGCAAGACATTTAAAGGCAGAGGAAGATCTGCGCAAATTATCACGCGCCATTGAACAAAGTCCCTGCACTGTGATGATTACAAATGCAGCGGGCAATATCGAATACGTTAATCCCAAGTTTACGCAATTAACCGGCTATACACCAGAAGAGGTAATTGGGAAAAATCCCCGCATCTTAAAACCTGACAAAATCCCCTCTGAAAAATACCGCCAATTGTGGGAGACCATTTTATCCGGAGGAGAATGGCAGGGTGAATTTTGTAACAGAAAAAAGAATGGCGAACTTTACTGGGAATATGCCTACATTTCTCCCGTGAAAAACCAAAACGGAGAAATTACTCATTTTATTGGAGTAAAGGAAGATATCACCGAAAAAATGCATTCTGAAGAAAAACTTCGGACATTGTCGCGCGCAATAGAACAAAGTCCGTGTGCGGTGTTAATTACCAACGCAAAAGGAACTATTGAATATGTCAATCCCAGGTTTACCAGGTTAACCGGTTATGCGCCTGACGAAGTGATTGGGAAAAACCCAAATATTTTAAAACCAGGCAATATCCCATCAGAAAAATTTAACCATTTGTGGAAGACAATTACTTCCGGAAATGAATGGCAGGGGAAATTTTGCAACAAAAAAAAGAATGGCGATTTGTATTGGGAATACGCATATATCTCACCGGTAAAAAATCAATTAGGCGTTATCACCAATTTTATTGCAATAAAAGAAGACATCACCGAACGCATAAAAGCAGAGGAAGAATTAAGTAAATTTTCACGCGCTATCGAACAAAGTCCATCTACTGTCCTTATAACAAATTCCAAGGGAATCATAGAATACGTTAATCCACGGTTCACCGAATCAAGCGGTTACACAGCAGAAGAAGTCCTTGGGAAAAACCCGCGCGTTCTCAAGCCGGAAAACATTTCTCTCGAAGAATTTGCGGAATTATGGAAAACCCTCCTTACAGGAAAAGAATGGAAGGGAGAATTTTGCTATAAAAAAAAGACCGGAGAAGTTTATTGGGAAAATGCATATATTTCTCCAATAAGAAACCATGAAGGTAAAATCACCCATTTTATTGTAGTAAAAGAAGATATAACTGAACGCAAACTGGTGGAAGAAGAACGAATCAGCCACATTAAAGAACTGGAAGATTTGATGTCTTTTTCCACCGCTATTAATGATGAAGAACAGGAAGAAGGCCTTTTAAAGCATCTTGTTTCCGCATTACAAAAACATTTTACTCCAGATACCGTAACAGTAGTTATGGTGGATAAAGAAAAAAACATGCTCTATTTCCCTCTGGCCGATCAAATGAATCCCGGCGAGGAATTAATTAAAAGAGACGCACTGCTAGATCCTTCATTATGCAAAGTGATAAAAAGCGGGAAAAAATTAATTGTAAACGACATTGCGGATGAATCGTCTTGTGAATGCCTTGTAACAAAGGGGAAAACCGGAGGTTATATTTGCTTTCCCATTGTAGTAGGAAACAAAACAGCAGGTATGACGCTTATGATAAAAAAAGAATTCGGGATGTGGAAGAAGGAAAAAGTACAAAGGCTCATGTCAAATTATATAGAAACAACGGCACTCGCTCTTCACAAATTAGAACTCCTGGATATTGCGAAACATACAAACGTAACCGATGAACTTACCGGAATATACAATAAACGATATTTTACCGAACTGTTGACAAAACAAGTTGCTATGGCAAAAAGAAGAAGCGAGAACCTAAGCCTTCTCATACTGGGCATAGACAACTACAAAGCGATAACCGAAACGTGTGGCTCCGCCAATGCAGTAAAACTCCTCTTGCAGCAAATAACCGGTATCTTAAGTGATTCTGTCAGTGATTCAGACATTGTAGCAAGGTACGATACTGAAGAATTCGCCATTATTATGCCAACAACATTTACTACCAGGGCACTTGTAAAAGCTGACGGAATACGGCAGCGCATAGAATTTACCAACTTTAATGATTTTGGTTCCGACCGTTCGCTCAATATTACTGTCAGTATCGGAATCGCCTCCTTTCCTGAACACGCCAAAGAAGTGGAATCTTTAGTCAAACTTGCAAATAAAGCGTTTTATCAGGCAAAAAACGACGGGGGGAACAGGGTTGCGGCGCTGACCAATTAGCGCATAATTTCCTAATTACCAAGCAGGAATATACGAGTAGTCATGAGAAAAAAACTTGCCGCTCGGCTTAGAAATCAACTATTTTCGACATCTATTTCGTCATATTCAGGTATAATTACTGCTCTCTTTGCCTTCGGATGGGTTAATATATGATGCGAACCTTTCTCACGCTTATAGATACACCCATAAAGCTCAAACACCTTTATCTATGTATTAAATGGTTTGCTGAAGTATGCAAACAACTATCTCTGCCTTCCCAAAAGGTACTACGGATTACAATCGTTGCTGATAATAGTGGCGTTTGCAGCCTTTTACCGGGTAAAATGACGCATTGGGCAAGCCATTTTTCGTGGTAAGCAAGGAGGTAAATCCCGGCCTGGTTTCAGTTTCCAACAGATCAGGAGTTCTGAATTTATATTAAGCTTACTATCAGCAAATGTATTGCCTCTACCATTTCATAGTTTGCGGGGATTCTTCAATATCGATAACCGGCTCGGGGATTTTCACACTTTCAGCGGCTTCGGCTTCCGTCTTTGTTTTTTCCTGGGCATCAAACTGCATTTCAAATAATTTTTTGTACAATCCGCCATTTGAGAGAAGTTCCTGGTGAAGCCCTGTCTCGATAATCCTTCCGTTTTCCAGGACGACAATCATATCCGCGTGAAGAATTGTTGAGAGTCTGTGGGCAATTACAAATGTAGTTCTGTTTTTTACCAAGCGGTAAATGGCGTTCTGGATGAGCTGCTCTGTTTCCGTATCAACGGACGATGTCGCTTCATCCAATATCAGAATTCTGGGATTTGCAAGAATAGCCCGTGCGATCGCGATACGCTGTTTCTGCCCTCCTGATAGTTTTACCCCCCGCTCTCCGATAATGGAATCGTAACCGTTCGGCAACTGCATGATAAACTCATGCGCATTTGCTGCTTGAGCGGCATCTATAATGTCTTTTTCCACCGCATCAGACCGCGCATACGCAATGTTTATTCTTACCGTATCATTGAAAAGAAATGTTTCCTGAAGCACCATCGCCATTTGTTTTCGTAATGAATCCAGGGTAACGTTTTTGATATTCTGTCCGTCAATAAAGATATCTCCCTTTGTCGGATCATAAAACCGGGGAAGGAGTTTTGTCAACGTGGTTTTTCCGCTCCCGCTCGGCCCGACAAAGGCAATCATCTGGCCAGGACGGACATTTATGTTAATGTCCGTTAACACTTCCTTAGCATCGCCGTACATAAAGTGTACATGCTTGAATTCCACAAATCCCTTTACCACGGGTAACGCCGAGGCATCCGGAGCGTCTTTCAATTCCACCGGGGTATCAAGCACTTCAAAAACACGTTCCGTCGAGGCAATGGCGCGCTGCACCTGATTGTAAAATCGCGTCAATCCCGTAATAGGACCATACATCATTTGCAGGTAGGGAAAGAAGATAACAAACGTTCCCGCCGAGAGCTGCCCCTGCAGTACCTTGTATCCTCCCAGGCAAATAACCACCACCGCACCGATTTCCGTTATGAAATCAACGGTCGGCCTCAGGGTATTAACAAGCCTCAAAATCCTGACATGGAGGAAGTAATTTTCATGGTTTTTGTGTTTGAACCTGTCCAATTCTTCCCTTTCCTTCGCAAAACCTGCAATAACGCGAATCCCCGATATATTATCCTGAATAAGGGCATTGAGATCCCCCGTCTTTTCCCGCAACAGACGGAAGACCTTTCTGATTCTTTTTCCAAAATTATAGGTGCAGAGCGAAATAAAGGGACAAACAAATAAAGCAATACAGGTAAGCTGCCAATCAAGTTTCATGCAAAAATAGAGAATCCAGAAGAACTTGAACATATCGGTAATGAACGTAATCACCGGTCCCACAATTGCCTGTTCCAGCGAATTCACATCGTTCATAATACGGCTCATAATGTCACCGGTTTTATGATTCTCGAAATAACTCAGGGAAAATTGCTGGATATGGCCGTAAAGCTGGTTCCGCATATCATAAACGAGCCGTTGTCCCAGTTCAGAGGTAATATATCCATGTGCAAGTGAAATAATACTACTCATGGCGTGCAAAAGAATAAAACTTGATGCGAGAAAAATAAGTGTTACGATAATAGGGTTATACCCCGCAAACCAACGACCATGAATAGATTCAGAAGCGCTCAGCAATGGTTTTGCTATGGGGATGGAACTTTTCCGTATTGGTTCAGATCCATCAACTGCCGCGTTTATTTCCTGGCCGGAGGGAACGCTAACATTCGCATAGCGGTCAAACATCCTTATCTCGTCAACAGCTATCCCCAATATTTGGGTGGGCAACACGGCAACATACGCGCCGGCCACTGAAAGCAGTAAAATAACAAGCACCCTGCACCAGTATGGTTTCAGATAGCCTAGTAATCTTAAATATGTGCCTTTTGATTGGACTTCTGTTTTCATAGATACCTTATTATAAGCAAAAAATATCTTTTTACAAACCTTAGAAGATTTTTGGAGAGAACAATGCCATTAAACGACATAATAAAGGAAATTGAATGTTGTTTTAATTATGAAACCGTAAACCAAAAATACATGCTTGACATTTATTCGGGAAAGAATAGGATACTTGCATTAAAAATTTGACAACGTTTGGTAATAATCACTATGTGGATGGAGACAAATGATGATTCTTTATCTGGTAAGGCATGGCGAGGCAAAAAGTGAAAAAGAACACAAGGCAAGGCCGCTCTCTGAAAATGGCGTACGAAACGTAAATAAAGTCGCCGCGCATGTTTCGCGGCTGAATATCACGGTCGACCGGATATTTCACAGCAGTAAGCTCCGGGCAAAGCAAACGGCGGAGATACTGGCAGAATATCTGAAACCGTCCGGCGGCGTTGCAGAAGCCCATGGACTGACGCCGCTTGATGATCCCATGATTTGGGCGGAACGTTTAAAGGGAGAAACGGATAATACCATTCTCCTTGCAGGACATCTCCCCCATCTCAGCAAACTTGCATCCTTTCTGCTTTGCAGAAACGAGGGACGAGATTTTATCTCTTTCAAACCGGCGGGCATGGTGTGCCTGAAAAGGGAGGACAATGGCACATGGTCTTTGTTGTGGATGATCAACCCTGAGATACTGTAACACATAGTGCGGCAAAGTTACAGCAGTTTTCAATGCCCTAATGATCCAGGTTGAGAAGGAAGATTGATGATGGGGCTGCCTTTACCGGAGAGAGGTTGATAATGTTAAATTTAATATAATTCTTCTACCTCAGATTTCGGCGTCCGCATCATTAAATTATTTAACGCTTCTAATGGTTTTTTACCTGAAAATAACACAGAATAAATTTCCTCGGTAATAGGCATTTCTATATTGTATTTCTTAGAAAGCCTGATAACGGATTTTGTGGTCCACACACCTTCTGCAATTTGTTCCATGTTGTTTAAGATTTCCTGGAGGGACTTTCCTTTACCAATTTGTTCGCCTACCCATCTGTTCCTACCATAGGGGCTAATACAGGTAGTTATCAAATCTCCCAATCCGGAAAGGCCTGAGAAAGTTATTTTATTTGCGCCCATGGCAGTACCAAGACGGCTTATTTCCGCTAAACCGCGCGTGATGAGTGCGGCTTTTGAGGTATCTCCAAGTTTTAATCCATCGCATATGCCAGCAGCAATGGCAATTACATTCTTCAGCGCAGCTCCTAGTTCTACTCCGATTACATCGGTATTTGTATATACTCTGAATCGGTCAGTGGTAAAAAGTTCCTGGACTGTTTGTGCCAAGTTTAAATCGTTTGAAGAGGCAACAATGGTAGTTGGCAAACCATGTGCTACTTCTTCTGCATGGCTAGGCCCCAGAAGTAAAGTAACAGGCTGATCACCGAGAACATCCCGGACAATTTCACTTGGTCTCATAAGTGTTTCGTTTTCGATTCCTTTTGTAATACTAATGACAGGGGTTTTATCAACAAATACTTCTTTGAATTTGATAAGCACAGAACGCAAATAAGGAGTAGGTGTTGCAGATATTATAAATTGTGCATCCATTAATTTCGGGGTAATTTCGGAAGTAACCGTAATATCAGGTGGAAGGGTGATTCCTTTTAAATATTTTGTGTTTTCTCTTTTCTCTCTTAAATGATCCGTGTAAGTTTTGTTATGGCCCCAAAGAGTGATTTCATTACCCTTTTTGCTAAGTAAAATTGCTAAAGCAGTTCCCCATCCGCCATTTCCAATAACAGTTATCTTTTTTATTGTGGAATGTAAAGTCATTTTTTTGTATTTACATAAAAATAGGGCTGGATGCAATCCAGCCCTTTGTATGAAATGTTTGAGTAATTTAAAAACATAAGTTATGCATGCTAATTCCTATTTTGGAGCCTGGCATGCGCCTGCTTCATGCAGAGGATGAGCGGAGCATAAATCTCGCACAGCATTTTTAATTTCTTTTTTTACACTTTCAGCGTTTGGTTGTGAAAGAATTTTATCTATGTATTCCACAATTTTTACTGAATCAACTTCTGTCATTCCACGGGAAGTAATTGTTGGAGTTCCAATGCGAATGCCGCTCGGTTCGTTTGCGCCTCTTTCATCATAAGGGATGGTGTTTCTGTTCAATACGATATTAACACTCTCAAGCAGGTTTTGAGCTTCTTTACCGGCAATATTCTTATTTCGTAAATCAACCAGAAATAAATGGTTGTCTGTTCCGCCGGAAACAATATCATATCCTTTTTTTATAAATTCTTGTGCCATGATTTGCGCGTTTTTCACTGTTTGTTGCTGGCATTTTTTAAATTCTTCAGACATTGCTTCCTTAAAAGCTACTGCCTTTGCCGCTATGATGTGCATAAAAGGGCCCCCCTGAATACCAGGAAACACCATTGAGTCAATCAGTTTTGCATATTTAGATTTACACAAAATGAGACCCCCTCTTGGTCCGCGTAATGTTTTATGGGTTGTTGTGGTCGCAAAATCAGCAAAAGGGACAGGAGAGGGATGAACGCCTGCTGCAATCAATCCTGCGATATGAGCTATATCCGCCATGAAATAGGCGCCTACTTCATCCGAAATTTCTCTGAATTTTTTGAAGTCGATAATTCGTGGATAGGCGCTTGCTCCGGCAATGATAAGTTTTGGCTTGGTGGTAAGTGCAATGTTGCGCAATTCATCATAATCGATGTAGCCGGTTTCTCTTTTTACCCCATAATGGGTTATTTCATACATCATACCGGAAAAATTCTTTTTAAATCCGTGCGTTAAATGCCCGCCGTGAGAGAGATCCATTCCTAGCACACGGTCTCCAGGGTTTAGCATTGCAAAACAAACAGCCATATTTGCCTGTGAACCTGCATTGGGCTGGACATTAGCGTGTTCAGCGCCGAAGATTTGTTTTGCTCTTTCAACGGCCAGATGCTCAACGGTATCAACATTGTTACAACCAGCATACCATCGTTTTTTTACATAACCTTCGGCATATTTATTGGTCATTAAAGACCCCTGTGCTTCCTGTACGGCAAGGCTGCATATATTTTCAGATGCAATTAAATCAATTGTTTCTTGTTGCCTTTTGGCTTCTTCCTGTATGGCATTCCAGACATCCGGATCATTTTGTTTTAGCGTTGTCATAATTCCCCATTTTTTTTCATAAATATATTTAATTAGATTTAGTCATTTTCCATTTTAGATAAGCTTCGATAAACCCATCTATTTCACCGTCCAACATTGCTTGCGTATTTCCACTTTCTTTGCCAGTCCGTAAATCTTTAACGAGTGAATAAGGTTGCAATACATAAGATCGTATCTGATTTCCCCACGCAATGTCGCCTTTTTCATCATAAGCTGCAGTTAATTCTTTTTCCTTTTCTTTTTCTTTAATTTGATAGAGTTTTGCCTTTAACATGTTTAATGCTCGTCTTCGATTTTGATGTTGTGATCGTTCACTTTGGCATTGTACTATTATTCCGGTAGGTAAATGGGTAATACGAACTGCAGAAGATGTTTTATTTACATGCTGACCTCCTGCGCCCGATGCACGGTATACATCTACCTGTATCTCGTTGTCGCTTATTTCTATTTCTTCCTCCTCTTCAATTTCCGGCAATACATCAACAGCAGCAAATGAAGTATGTCTTCTGGCATTAGAATCAAATGGAGAAATCCTTACTAACCGATGTACCCCGATTTCGGATTTTAAATGTCCATAAACATACTCACCCTCGATAAGAACAGTAATTCTCTTTAATCCTGCTTCTTCTCCTTCTAACGAATCGATAAGTGATAGATTATAACCATTTTTTTCCGCCCAGCGGGAATACATGCGAAAAAGCATAGAAACCCAATCACATGATTCTGTTCCCCCGGCACCGGCATAAATGCTCAGATAAGCATTACAATGGTCATGGGCTTCACCAAGCATCGTATGCAATTCAAGTTTTTCTAATTTTTGTGTAAATAACTCAATATCATTGACTACCTCCTCTGTTGTTTTTTCATCGTCTTCTTCTTCCGCGAGGGTAACCAAAAACTCTATGTCTTCGTATGTTTTTTGTAACTCCTGAAGAGGTAATACAATTTCTTTGAGAGTTTTTAATTTGTTGATAATCTGTTGTGCTTTGTCTTTATTTTCCCAGAAACCGGGAGAAGAGAGTTTGTTTTCGAGTTCGGATAGTTCTTTTTCTTTGCTTTCTATGTCAAAGAGAGTCCTTTATGTTAATGAGACGTTTTCTGAGGTAGGTGAGTTCCTTTCCGATGTTTTCAGTCATTTTTTACCTGTTTTTTTATTTTCAAAAGTTTTAAAATTCGTATTGGATGTTTCTGGGGTGAAACCAAAACAAGATTTAAATTTTTTTTAAGAAGTCTGGAATATTAAAAATCTTTTTAACAGTAATTAAAATTGTTTTAAATTATAATATTTACGAACAATAATACAAAAAACCCTTAAATGTGTCAACATGGAATTTGGGTTTGACTTGAGACTGATATATGCTTACTCTTAGTATTACGTAGTTAATATTTTCCCCATGATGAATGGCGGAGGATATTTGGTTAAAATTCCATGCATTTTTAAATTAATTTATTAAGGCAGGTAAAAACTGATTCAATTGTGCGCGTAATTGCGGGTAGTGTGAGGGGCGTTTTGCTCTATTCTCCCAAAGGGAGTAAAACAAGGCCAATGTCAGATAATGTGAAGGAATCGCTATTTAACATATTGGCGCATATTATTCCGGGCAGTAATGTTTTGGACTTATATGCAGGTACCGGATCTGTTGGAATCGAGGCATTAAGCAGGGGTGCGAAATTTTGTTTATTTGCAGAGAATGATAAGTTTGCAATCCAGACGATAAAGAAAAACATCACAGTAACAAAACTGCTGAACTATTCAAAAATTATAAAATGTGATGTGCTGAAACTTATTCCATTTTTGGAACAGAATACTAACGGAATAAATATTGTATTTGCTTGCCCACCATATCCTCTTATAGATAAATATTCTTATAGGGAAAAACTGTTAATTTTTTTGTCTTCCTTGTATGAAAGAAATATTGTATGTTCCGAAGGTGTTATTGTATTTCAGCATAGAAAAACGTTGCTGGAGATACCGCCACAAGCTTTATTTTTAACCTTGTACGACACGAGAATCTATAGGGAAACACAACTGTCTTTTTTCAAGAAGACATTACGGTGAAAAAAATACTATGAAATATTGGGAAGATCAGGGGAAAATAAAAATCGCAGCACCTGCAAAGATCAATCTGTTTCTTGAGATTTTGGGAAAACGTCCTGACGGTTATCATGAAATTGAAACAGTTATGCAAAAAGTGTGTTTATACGATTACATATATATGGAAGATAATGAATGCATGGAGTTCAATTGTTCAAACCCAGAACTTGAAAAGGGTGAAGATAATTTGATTGTTAAGGCGGTGCGGTTATTGCAAAGAGAGTCGGGGATTTCCAGAGGGATAAAAATATTTTTAGAAAAAAATATACCTATCGGAGCCGGCCTTGGTGGAGGGAGTAGCGATGCCGCTGCAACTCTGTTTGGGGTAAATAAGATGTGGCAGCTTGGGTATGATACTGAAAAACTGATGTCATTTGCAGCCAGACTTGGTTCCGACATTCCCTTTTTTATAGGCAAAAATACGGCTATTTGTAAAGGGAGAGGCGAGATAATTCAACCATTTCCATCGAAGGTAAAGTATAGTTATGTAATAATATATCCAGGATTTGAAGTATGTACGGCAATCATATATAAAAATTTCAAAATTGCCTTGACAAAAAATTTTAAAGATGTTAATTTCACCTTGCGCGCTTTAGAATCAGGCGATGTTGGTCTATTAGGGAAATATTTATACAATCGATTAGAAGATGTTGTTTTTAAGCTTTATCCTCAACTTGAAAAAATAAGACAGAAATTGGAAAAATTTAATTTTTGTGGTGTGCTTTTATCAGGGAGTGGCTCTGCTATGTATGGTTTGTGTAGAAGGGAGAGTGAGGCAAAGAATATAGGGCAAAAATTAAAAACGTTTGGTTTTGGTGATGTGTTTGTGGTAACCGGTGATTTCGAAGGCATAACTAAGTGAACAGGAAAGGGGATGGCCGTGAATATAACTGAAGTTAGGGTGAAGCTGACCGAAGCAAAAAAAAACAGATTACAAGCGTTTTGCAGCATTACAATTGATAATGATTTTGTCGTTAGAGATCTAAAGGTTATCGAAGGGCATAAGGGGGCTTTTGTGGCAATGCCAAGCAGAAAGCTTACTGATCGGTGCCCGGGTTGCGGAGGGAAAAATCACCTGATGGCTCAGTTCTGCAATGATTGTGGTACAAAATTAGATGAAAAACGAGCTTCTAAGGGTGCGGGGAGGTTAAAATTACATGCAGATACTGCCCATCCGATAAATTCAAAATGTAGAGAAGAAATACAAGAAAAGGTTCTTGCCGCTTATAGAGAGGAAGTGGAAAAGTCTAAGCAGCCAGGTTACAAGCCACCAAAATACGAGGATATGGAAGATTTGGATGCTGAAGATTTTAGTAGCGAAGATTAGCGAAGATTTATGAGGGTGTAAAAGCAGTAAGAACGGTATGGTTGAAAAATAATAAGAGTTTACACAACTCAATGTTTACACCTGGAATTGTCATTTCGATGAGGGAATTCCTGAGATTCTTCACGAAAATTACACTGCACAAAGTGAATGTGTTCGGAATGGCATACTAAGGACAGTGACCAGATTTCATACCTTTTGTGAACAATAGTTCATGGATGTTTCATATCAAATGACTTCTAACTGTTCAATTTAAACATACCTTTTTGAACTTCCTGTCGTGAAAGATAGAGCGAAAGTGTGTTTTCTGCTGGTGTTTCTTATTAGATATTATCTGCTAAACTTTTGTATTTTTATTTAACAAAAATCAATGATTAGAACAGGTTCTCAAATTTTAATAAATGCGTTGATACGAGAAGGAGTAGAATATGTG
This sequence comes from Candidatus Kuenenia hertensis, assembly GCA_021646465.1. Taxonomy (GTDB): domain Bacteria; phylum Planctomycetota; class Brocadiia; order Brocadiales; family Brocadiaceae; genus Kuenenia; species Kuenenia hertensis. Next base: position 129,272 of record SOET01000002.1, read on the forward strand.
TTTGGCATTCCCGGAGGCGCAGTACTTCCTTTGTTTGACGTATTGTACGAATCGCCAATTAAATTTATGTTAACAAGGCATGAACAGGGTGCAGGCCATGCTGCTGATGGATATGCGAGGGCGACAGGTAAAGTTGGTGTATGCCTGGCGACCTCTGGCCCTGGTGCTACAAACTTAACGACTGCTATTGCAACGGCATACATGGATTCCGTTCCAATGGTTGCTATAACAGGACAAGTAAAGACATTTCTTATTGGTAATGATGCTTTCCAGGAAGTTGATATTGTTGGAATAACTCGTCCTATAACAAAACACAGTTATCTGGTAAAGGATGTTAAAGATTTGGCAAGGGTGGTAAAAGAAGCATTTTATTTGGCAAGTTCAGGGAGGCAGGGGCCTGTGTTAATAGATTTACCAGTTGATGTTACCATGGCAGAATGTGAAGAAATAGTGCCCCCTGAAATAGATTTACCGGGGTACAAACCCACGTATGAAGGTAATATCCGTCAAATAAAAATTGCGGCGGAGGTAATTAATAATGCAAGGCGCCCTGTATTGTATACTGGAGGTGGCATTATTGCTTCTGATAGCACAAAGGAATTATTGGAGCTTGCGGAAAAAGGAAATATTCCCGTAACTACAACTCTTATGGGGCTTGGGGGATTTCCCGAGGACCATGATTTATCTTTGAGAATGTTGGGTATGCATGGGACTGCATATGCGAATCTTGCAGTTACGGAATCCGATATTTTAATTGCAATTGGTTCGAGGTTCGATGATCGGATTACCGGTAAAATTGATGAATTTGCTCCTAATGCAAAAATTATTCATATCGACATTGATCCCTCTTCCATAAGTAAAAATATCAAAGTAGATATACCGGTTGTTGGATATGCCAGAAATATTTTAAGAGAACTGAATAAATATATTAATTTTGTTGAGAGAAAAGAGTGGTTCGATAAAATAAAACAATGGAAAGAACAAAAACCATTAGCCTACGATAATAGTGGGGATATTATAAAACCTCAATATGTAATAGAACAAATATGTGAAGCGACGCATGGCGAGGCAATTATAACTACTGAAGTGGGACAGAATCAGATGTGGGCTGCTCAGTATTATACGTATACGAAGCCTCGTACCTTCCTTTCATCGGGAGGATTGGGTACTATGGGATACGGATTCCCCGCAGCAATCGGAGCACAGTTGGGATGCCCTGATAAAATTGTGGTGGATATTGCAGGAGATGGAAGTATCCAGATGAATATTCAGGAACTCAGTACAGCAGTTCGCTTAAATATTCCGGTAAAGGTTGTTATATTAAATAACGGGTATCTTGGGATGGTTCGGCAATGGCAAGAGTTGTTTTATGGCAAACGGTATTCCGGTGTATACTTAAATGGCAATCCTGATTTTGTCAAATTGGCGGAATCATATGGGGCGAAAGGGTTTTTGATAGAAAAAAAGGAAGATGTGCGCCCAACACTGGAAAAAGCATTTTCCATAAAACAGCCTGTCGTTATGGACTTTAGGGTTGACCCATCTGAAAATGTTTTCCCTATGGTTCCCGCTGGCCAACCGATTCACCAAATGATTGGAACAATGGCATAGGTCTTGGTTGTTAACAATTTTGAGAAACGTATATTCACAATTTTTTAACAGAGATATATTGAAATTTTTGGTGCAGAAAAAATGGAAATAATTTTAAGTGCAACAATTACACTTGGCATATTAGGGATGGTCTTTGGCATAGGTTTGGCTATTGCATCCGATAAGTTTGCGGTGAAAGTTGATCCCCGTATCGAAAGTATCAACGAAGTACTTCCCGGAGCAAATTGCGGGGCGTGTGGTCAGCCCGGATGTGCCGGTTTTGCACAGGCAGTAGTGGAGGGAAAAGCTTCTGTTACGGGCTGTACGGTTGGACAAGCTGCAGTGGCTGAGCTTGTTGCCAATATTATGGGGGTCGAATTTGAGAATAAGGAAAGAGTTCTCTCCGTTGTAATGTGCCATGCAAAAAATGTTACTAATAAATTTATCTATAATGGGATGAAAGATTGCCGGGCGGCAAATATTATTAGCGGCGGTTACTTTGGTTGTGATTACGGCTGTTTAGGTTTAGGTACATGTGTTGAGGCGTGTAAATTCGAAGCTATGTACATGGGTAAAGATGGTTTACCCAAAGTAATCAGGGAACGTTGTACGGGCTGTGGAAAATGTGCAGAAGTATGCCCACGGAATATCATTAGCATATTGCCGGAATCAAAAATGGTGCATGTAAGATGTAAATCGTTAGATAAAGGCGCTGTTGCACGGAAAATATGCCAGGATTCCTGCATTGCCTGTAAACGTTGTGAAAAGGAATGCCCCTATGATGCAATCCATGTACAAAATAATCTTGCAGTAATTGATTACCAAAAATGTACATCTTGCGGCAAATGTGTAGAAGTTTGTCCCAATCATACGATAATAAATTATGCAAGAGAATTAAGTTCTACTTCTGCGGTATAGTTTGCAATAAATGCACCAGGACAGGTTTTTCATACCTAATACTCCCATAAATTCAGATATCTGGATTGAAGGGAAAGAAGCCCACCATATTTTACACGTCAAAAGAGCAAAACGAGGAAATAAAATTACCCTTTTTGATGGAACAGGGACAGAATATAAGGCAGTTGTTATCGAAACTCAGCGCTCCAGGTTAAAAGTATTTATTGAAAGTAATCAAGTAGTTAACAGAGAACCTGGAGTGGAGATTACAATAGCCTTCTCCATTCCCAAAGGGAAATATTCCGATATCTTGATTCAAAAATGTTCCGAATTGGGGATAAACACATTAATTCCGCTCCATTGCGAAAGAAATGTTGTGACAATAAACGAAAAGTTTACGGAAAAGCGGGAGAGATGGAATAAAATAGCTATTGAATCCTCAAAACAATGCAAAAGAAATGTTCTTACAAAAATAACGGATGGAGTGGCGGTGAAAGATTTATTGAACACTTTATGCAATTACGATCTTTCACTCATTGCATGTTTACGATCTTATACAAAGTCCCTGAAAGTTGTTTTACGCGAACGGCCTTCTGCAAAAAAACTTATTTGCCTCATAGGTCCTGAAGGTGGTTTTACCGATTACGAAACTGAACTTGCCGTTGAAAAAGGCAGTATTCCAATAGCTCTGGGTAGTTCGACCTTGAGAATTGAGACTGCCGCAATAGCAATTTCTTCAATGCTGTTGTATGAATATTGTCTATGAATGTTAATCGATTTTTATTTACATTATTAATGTACGTTTCTTGTAAAAGGATTTTTGTGTGAAGGCGGTAGTTAAGACAAATCGCACGAGAGGGTTGGAATTGATAGAGATTCCGGAACCAAAGCTGGGACCAAGAGACGTTTTAATTAAGGTACACGTTGCCTCTATATGCGGAACGGATGTTCATATTGATGACTGGACAAACTGGGCACAGCAACGCTTTACACCGCCTCATACCATAGGCCATGAATTTGCCGGCTATGTGGAAGAAGTTGGAAAAGAAGTTACATTTGTCAAGGTTGGGGAGAGGGTTTCTGCGGAAAGCCATATTTCATGCGGTTATTGCTATCAATGTAAAAATGGGGATCGAGAAATATGCAGAAAGAGTAAATTATTAGGAGTAGACTGTGATGGAACGTTTGCCGAGTATCTCAGTTTGCCTGAGCATGTATTGTGGAAAGATGATCCTCATATTCCTGATAAATGGGCGTCAATCCAAGAGCCGTTTGGGAATGCCGTTGATACGGTAATGTCTGAAGACATATCTTCGAAAACCGTTCTTATTTTAGGAGCAGGTCCCATTGGCCTTTTTGCTGTCGGAATAGCAAAAGCTTGTGGAGCTTCATTAATTATTGTTTCCGATCCAAATGATTATCGGCTGGATATCGGTAAAAAAATGGGCGCGAATATTGCGGCAAATCCAAAAAAGACAGACATTCTGAAACTTGTATTGGAAGCGACCGGGGGAAATGGTGTAGATGTGGTATTGGAATTTTCCGGAAATACTCTGGCGCTTGATCAGGGGCTGAAGTCTCTTACTCCCGGAGGAAGAATCTCGATTTTAGGAATTTATGAAACCCCTGTAAATATTGATCTGAATAAAGAGGTTATTTTTAAAAAAATACGTATTTATGGGATTACCGGCAGAAAGATATTTTCAACGTGGTATAAGACATCAAGATTTTTGTCTTCAGGATTGGTAGACCCCAGCCCGGTTATTACCCATACATTTTCATTGGAAGAATATGAGAAAGGTATGCAATTAATGAGGGATGGGAAGTGCGGAAAAGTTATTTTAAAGTTATTCCAATGAGCAACCTTAATTTTATTAATGAGGAACTGGAAAAACTTGAGGAAGATGGGCTTTTTATCAATATAAGAACCATTGAAAGCCCTCAAGGTGCCTGGATTAAAGTAGATGGAAAGAAAGTTTTCAATCTATGTTCAAACAATTATCTGGGATTTGCAAATAACGAAAAGTTGAAATCTGCTTCGAAAGAAGCAGTTGACGCATATGGTGTAGGACCTGCCGCCGTAAGGACTATTTCCGGAACTACTACAATGCATTGTGAACTGGAGCAGAAACTTGCACAGTTTAAAGGCGTTGAAAGTACTCTTTCCTTTCAGTCGGGATTTTGCGCAAATCTGGCAGTTATTCCTGCTATAGTCGGTAAAAATGATGTCATTTATTCGGATGAACTGAATCATGCAAGCATTATAGATGGATGCCGCCTCTCCGGCGCGAAAATTGTCAGGTATGCACATTGCAATCCTAACGATCTGAAAGAAAAAATTTCACGGGAAGAAAATGCGGAAAGACGTGTAATAATTACAGATGGGGTATTTAGCATGGAGGGTGATATCGCACCCTTGCCGGAAATTGTGAAGATTGCTGAGGTATTCAATGCGATTACCATGGTAGACGATGCGCATGGAGAAGGTGTTTTAGGGAAAGGCGGAAGAGGCATTGTCGATCATTTTAATTTGCATGGGAGAGTAGATATCGAGGTTGGAACGTTGTCTAAGGCATTTGGGGTAGTGGGTGGTTATGTGGCGGGAAGTAAAAAGCTGACAGACTATTTGGCGCAAAAAGGTCGCCCTTTTCTTTTTTCAAGTGCGGTCACCTCAGCAGATGTAGCGGCATGTATTGCCGCGGTGGAAATTCTTATGGAATCGGAAATTCAGGTAAAAAAACTCTGGTCAAACGCTGCCTTATTCCAGGAACAAATGAAAAAGATAGGATTTGACATAGGAAAAACACAAACACCAATAACTCCAATAATGGTTGGGGATGCCAAATTAGCAAAAGATTTTAGCCAGAAATTGTATGAAGACGGAATTTTTATACAGTCAATCGGATTCCCCACCGTACCTGTTGGAAAGGCGCGTTTACGTGCAATGCTTTCTGCTGCGCATAGCGAAGATGATCTTTTATGGGCAATAGAGCATTTTAAAAAAACCGGAAAAGCATTGAAGATATTGAATTAAAAACAAGTCCCTACCGCATTAATGCGGTTGATTTTTAAACGAAAAAAATTTAACATTATAAAATTACTTTAATTTTTTTGGAAAATATAAATTGGTGTCAGTTATGAAAAAATATATTAGTGTGGCAATGTTAATTTTATGTGTTGTAGGTTGCGGAAAAAGCGAAACGGAAAAACTTGAGGAAAAAATATCTGTAACCGAAATAAATCAATCAAATGTTTCTTCTAAAGGGGAGCATGATTTTATTAAAAATGAAGAAGGTTTTATTGTTCACATGAAAGATATTAAGCTATTACTGAAACATTTACAGACCTCTATTAATAAAGAAGACTGGAAAGCCATTCAACAAGATACAAAAAAATTAAAAAATGCGAGCCCTGTAGTATTTACCGGGGAAAATAAGGATAACCTCCCAAAGGAATTTGTGCAGCTTGACGTTCAATTCCATTTAGATACCCTTGAATTAGTGAATGCGTGTCAGGAAAAAAACAAAGATAAGGCGATGGCTGCCTTTTTCAAAGTAGTTAATGGGTGTGACGAATGTCATGCTAAATTCAATCCAAAGGAAACATCCGCATCATGGTTTCATTGAAAAAGTAAAGAAATCATGTAGCGATCCACCCATAGTTATTGGGACATTTTTGCCATAATATAAGGTGTGATTTACATGTAAATTTTTTGCCTGCATCACAGATGATTGTGGTGCAGGCTTTTTTTGTGGAAAGCGATATCGTAAGTAATTAATAATCAATCCTATGCGGAATATATTGAAAAATTTTTTTACGATAAATAATGGGTGCATGTTTAGCCCGACCTCCGTTGACCCGGTGGTTCTCCACAACACTCCAATACCGGTGTGTTTTTCCGTCTTTCGTCCGTGTTTTCGCTCGTAAAAACATGTACCCATTTTCTCAACTCCACTTGCCTGCGTCAATAGGGTAGGTCGGCACTACAAGCCGTTTCGAAAATTCATCCATTTAATATCAAGGGTTTCACGGCGATTTATGACAAAAAATAACCGTTTTTCGGCACGAATTGCGAAAGTCGGGTTAGCACATCTGTTAAGAAAATATTCATTCTTGTTCCCAAGTTCCTGCTTGGAAACACAATTGTGAAGGAAGCTCTTGCTTCCTGCTATGAGAAGCGAACCTGCCTGTCGGCGGACAGGGCTTCTAAAGCAATTACCTGCCTAACGGCAGGCAGGCTTTGGAACGAACCATAGTTTCTTTTGGAATTTTGCAAAAATTTAGGAATGCTCCCTATTTGTTTGCAGTTTGTTATTTATTTACTCCTGTCTGATTCAGACTTGTTCAGATTAGGTTGATTTATAATACTTTATCAAGATTTTGTTTTGCTTCCTGGTAATCGGGGTCGATAGCTAATGCTTTTTCAAAGCAAGATCGTGCTTCTTTATTCTGCTTCTTTTTGAAGTACAACACACCTAAGTTGTTGTAAACAGAAGCGTCATTGTTATGTATTTCAACTGCCTTACTTAAGGCAGCAATTGCATTGTCTATATCACTGATAGTTGCATATAAAAAACCCAGGTTATAATATGCATCATAAAAAACAGGATTAATCTTTATCGACTTTTTATAAGGCCTGATAGCTTCGTCTATTTTGTTTTCCATTTGATATACAAGTGCTATACCATAGACAGCTGCTTCATCAATGGGGTTCGTATTTATTACTTTTGTATAACATTTAAATGCCTCCTCTGTTTTACCCGACTGCAATGCCTGCTGCCCTTTTTTAACAAGTTCTGCGTTTATATCCACAAGGGTTTTGTGGATTTCTAAAAGTTCCTCATAGTTAACCTTCAGCCATTTTTTTCTAAAAAGGGTATCATTAAGTGCAATACTGTTTCTGTAATTGATGTTGTTTTCTTTAAAGGTTTGGCTGCGATAATGATGAATAAATACACTTTCGTCTACCATTATTGCATATCCCTTTTGCCGTACCTTCAAACATAAATCATCATCCTCGTAATTTCCTGTGCCGAATGATTCATCCAAACCGCCAACTTCTTCGTATAAAGATTTTTTCATGAGAACAGCAAATCCGGCAATACGGTGACGGGGAGTTAACCTGCCTTTAAAATTTCTCTGTATGCTTTGTGCAAAACGGTGAAACCCTTTTTCGTCAAAAAACCCGTCTTTTACCGCAGAGCGCACAGAGGACGCAGAGAAAACATTTGTATTATTTCTCAAATCTTTTTGAGAATCTATTGTTCCATCAGCATACGGGACATCCTTTACCTGCTGTCTGCCACTGATGGAATTTGTAATAGGACCAACCATACCGATTTTTTCATCTTTTTCCAGACTCTCTACAAGGCTTTCCAACCATCCTTCGGATACAAGAACATCATTGTTAATCAGCATTATATATTCTCCGCCGGCCATTTTTACGCCTTGGTTGTTCCCTGCCGCAAACCCTTTATTTTCCTGGTTTTCAATAAGTTTGCAATTCGAGTGCTCTTTGATTAGCGTATGAAGATATTCTGACGTTCCATCTATAGAACCATTATCCACGAAGATAACTTCGAAAGGATAATGCGTATAGTTAAAAATTGATTCAATACATTTTTTTGTATATTCAAGGGCATTCCAGGTGAGGATTATTATTGAAACGAGTTTTTGTGGTTTAATATTTGATTCACCTGCCGTAGGTACATCTGGTATGGAGTATCGTTGTATTTTATTATTTCCCGTAATTATGGTTGAACCGTCTTCTTTGATAATAATATCAGGCATAATCTTCCCAAGCCATTTATCATGAAGTCGCCGAATGTTCTCCTTTACCTTTATAAATCGTTCAGGCCCGCTCTTTGATTCGTGATGGATAACAACACTTTCAGGCTGGTAAACAAGTTTCCATCCCCTTTCCTGTAATTTGAAGCAGAGATCAACATCCTCATACCCATTCCAATAGTCCTCATCAAATCCCCCAACCTCATTGAAGGCAGATTTACGAATAAGCAAACAGGCCGCAGTAAGAGCCTGATAGGTTCTTAATTGGTTTGCTTCTGGCAGATTAGCTGTTTCATTAGCATAGATGTGTGTAGCTAACAAAGGGTCATTTACGGTTTTATTATCGGCAATAACGACTCCTGCATGTTGTATAGTCTCATTAGGGAACAAAAGTTTGCTTCCTGCTGCTGCTACTGAATTATCTCTTGTAAGGACTTCAAGAAGCGGTTCCAGCCATCCTTTTTTTGGTTCTGTATCGTTGTTGAGAAAGAGGAGATAGTCTGTAGAAGCTTTTTGTGACCCTTTGTTACAAGCCCTGGCGAACCCCAGATTTATTTCATTGACAATTATTTTGATGTTACTGTTCAAGCTGCAAAGAAATTCTTTTGTACCGTCTGTTGAAGCATTGTCAACAATGATAATTTCATATGATTCCTTAGTGGTATTTTTTACTATTGACTCTATAGATTTTCGGGTAAGTTCGATTTTATTGAAAACTGGAATAATAATGGACACCCTTGGGTAGCACCTGTTCAGTGCCTGCTTTAACTCTAATTGGAGGCGTCTTATGCATTCTCGCTGCAATTCTAAAACACGTTGTTTATCTTTTGAAAATTCCCAGTACCTTTTATAGATGATGACCATTGTTCTCAGAAAATCAGATCGCTTTTCACTGGACATGGTAGTACTATCTGTCTTCCAGGTAAATTCGCAGGTGATTCTTTTTATATGAGCAAACCTGTATTTTCTGGACATGCGGATCCATAAATCCCAATCTTCATGGGTGGTAAGTGATTCATCAAAAAGACCAACTTCATCTGTGCATGATCTTTCGTGCATAATGCAAAGTACCGGGAAAAGATTTTGTGCCAGGATAAGGTTCGGGTCGAAATCAAAAGAATAGGGGATATCTTTTTGCTTTATAACATATCTTTCGTCTTCTTTTTCCTGGTGTGCGCGATATGCGTCAGTATATGCCACTTTATAACCGCTGTTTTCCAACAAATTAACGAGTGTTTCTATGTGATCCGGGTAAAAGATATCATCGTCATCCAGATACGCAATATATTTTCCTTTTGCAGCGTTGATTCCAGTATTTCGGGAAGCAGCAAGCCCTTTATTTTTATTATGAACAAAATATTTAATAGATAATCGATTCCTAAAAGTATCTATAACACCCGATACATCTTTACCTGCGTCATTAACTACAAGTGCTTCAATATTCTTGTATGTTTGTGCTGCAATACTATCAAGAGTTGTCTTTAAGGTATCAGGTCTGTTGTACGTGGGAACAATTATTGAGACGCAGGGGTAGGATTGCAATTTTTTGTAAGAGCATTTCTCTAGTATAGTTTTTGCATCTGCGATGGTATTTGTACTGTAAAGGTTTGGATGGTTTAAGACAATTTGAGACATTAGTTCACTGTGGAATCGGAGGGCTTTTGTGTACATGCTGCTTTCTTTTACGCGATATAAAAATAGTGGTTCCGGGATCCGCTTGCCATAAAATCCTTTCTCGCCACAGGTGATCCAAAAATCCCAATCCTCATACCCCCAGATCATGTTAGGGTTGTATCCGTCTGCGGCCTCCCATGCTTCCCGTCGATACAGAGAACAATAATTGAGATGGTTTTGTATGCAAAGTTTTTTGAAATTATATTCGCCGGCATAGTCAATTTTATCAACACAGCCAAAATGTTTTACATCGGTATAGGCAATGGCGATCTCTGGATGCGTTTCTAACAAAAAAACTGTTTTTTGCAGCATTTCCTGGCGTATCAGATCATCCGCATCCAGAGGTAGTATGTATTTTCCGGTTGATGCTCTTATGCCGGCATTTCTTGCCTCTGCCAAACCTTTGTTTTCCTGGTTTATAAGCTGAATCTTATTGTTAGGGTATTTGCTGATCAGAGAATATACCACTTGGCATGTATTGTCACTGCTTCCGTCATTAACTATTATGCATTCCCAATCGGTAAATGTTTGATTGATTACCGATTCTAATGATTCTGGCAAGAAGTTTGCCTGATTGTAACATGGAATAATTACTGATACCGTAGGGTTCATTGTTTTGAATTTATAAAATCAAGGGGAACTTCCTGATGACATGCATTTGGGATAAAGCCTATATATTTTTCAACATCTATTCTGTACCCTTCTCCAAATTTATTCGCAAGCATTTCGCTGGAATAGCAATTTTCATTTCCAGCCCGATTGTTGCACACATCCTGTACCATATTCAATGGTGCACAAAAAGTAAGAGATAATTTGCTGCAAAGGAGTATAGGTCTTGTTTTTGTGTATATGTGTTTGTTTGCTGCCATTTGATTTTCCAAGGTATTTGGATTTGAGAAGTTAATCTGAACAAGTAAAGGATAGATCTCTTTGACCCGATACAATGAACTTGAGACTTCCAGTGGATAGCCAAAATCCAATTCGGCAGAAGTCCAGTCGTATTTTAAAATATCATTCGTAATATGAGTGAATGTCGGTGATTTTTGTAAAGAATGCAATGAGTAACAATAAACGGTATTTTCTCCCAGCCGCAAAGAAAACCCAATAGCATTTGTATTTTCATTCAGGCTGTTGGTTAAATCAGAAATATAAAAACTTTTTAAGAAAATATTGTCATCTACTAAGAAGAGCACAAAGGTATACTTTCGGATAAGCGACAATACCTGTTCTTTGAAATTTTCTTCTCTTATAAATTCCACATTGTCGTAATCGGTTTTTAAATCTTCGTATTGTCTCTCAAGTACCGCATGAGAAGTTTTATAAATCACCTTCAAATCTATTGATATGGTATCTTTACAATGCATAGAAAACGACCCTAACGTACCATCCAATTGCATTGCCCTGTCTTTACTGAATATTAGTCCAAGTATTTGATTATTTTTTTTTGCATGAGAAGTTTCTTCCAGGATTTTACCAACTTTTTCAATATTTTCATCTGCCTCTTTATACGTGTCATTTAATAATAAAGCTATTTCAAAATATGTCTTTGCATCCAAATACCCTTTTTTTTTGAAATACAATACTCCGAGGTTGTTATAAACAGAAGCATCGCTGGGGCACAAATGAATTACTCTTTCAAGAGTTTCAATGGCATCCTCTATCTGATTTGTTTTTGTATAGACAATGGCAAGGTTGAAGTACGCGTCAGGAAAGGAAGGGTTAATTTCAATGGTTTTTTTGTAGCTATAAATTGCTTTGTCATATACTTTTTGTTGAAAGTAATCTTCCGCTTTTTTAAGGAATCCAAAATATGTGTCTGCAACAATTGATGTATGGTTTTTATTTTCTTTCAATTGACTATTATCTGAAATATTCCTCAAGGTTAGTAAATCCTTCCTTCGTTATTTTTGGGAAGTATCTGCATTACTCAATTTTTCCATATCTACGTGATAGCCAACAGTGAACTGATCGATAAAATGTTTTTCTTCCAATGCGAAGAGATAACGTGGAATCCATTCACCAAATAAATTTCGTATAGTTTCGACGTTATTTCCATGCAGATGTTGATGTTCCGGAAGAGTCCATGATACACGTGCACACTCTTGTGCCAGCAGCTTAAAAAAACCACCGTTTGGGACTATTTCCTTTATTTCCAGGCCAAACATTTGGCAAAAATGTTTGTACCACTGTGGTGAAAAACCACCATAATAATGATATGGTAGCTGATGTAATCCTGAACCCAGTGGAGCTGTTATCAGCATTCTCCCTCCCGGTCTTAAAATTCTTGACATTTCACGTAATGCGTCTTTGGGATCAGGAACATGCTCAAGTACTTCTGTGCATAAGATAACATCAAAAGAGTTATCTGGCGCCGGTATATTGGTAATTTCAGACACATAATCAATATCTCCGTAATCTGTTGTATTACCAAGCTTAATACCTTCATACTTTTTAAAATCATGTGATTTATAATCACAATGGGCAAAAAAGGAACGATACGGGCATGTTCCCGCTCCAACATCTAATATGCGTGACCCTGCCTGAATACTTGTTGACTTTTTCCGAATCCATCTGTCGCGTTCCCTTTGATTAAAGTCGTGGATTTCTTCCAAGGGAAGTTCAGAAGCGGCAGGTGATAATATCGCAGGTATATTTGTAATATCCAAATTGTCCGATAACGGTATATTCTCCGGTACCTGAATATCGTTTTTTTCAATCACAGCACGAAGTTGTTTTGTCCATATCAGGTGTGTTGGTTTTTCTCCATCTGCAACGGTACTTTCCCATAACAATTTGTCAGCATTAATTAATTGGTCATCTAAAGGAACATTTTTGGATTTTACGGCAACTACCTCTATATTTGACAAATATGGTTCATGTTTCCATGACCAGGGATAAGTTTTGATATATTCAAATCCCAGCTCTTTAAGAGTGTGTTCAAATCTCTCGGCAAACCAGTGGTCTATATGATACGCCCATGGTGCAGTTTGGTCTCCGATTATATGGCGAACAACACTCATCTTAGTTTTAAGTGGTACGTTGGAAAGTAACATTTTTGCGCTTCCAATCAAATCAGGCGTCTCAATATGCAATTTACCTCCTACCTTTAACCACTTGTGCCATCTTATGATCATTGCCAATGCAGTTACCCGATTAAAATGCTCAAATACGTGATGCAAACGAATTTCATCCACACTTTCTGCCGGGTAATCAAGCAAGGTAATATTTGCATAAACATCCGCTTTCACATTCATCACATTGTGTTCGGAGGGGGGGTAATCAATATTTACGTACCCCTCAAGATTCTTTTCACCACACCCAAGGTGAATTCTTAACGGCTTCCCATCAATCCGAGGCCCGGTTTTACGCAATTGATCAAGGATATTGGAATCAGGTGTTATTGTGTAACTCTTCTTCGTTTGCAGCGGATTAATATGTGCATCACTATTTTCATCATTAATAAGGTTCTTATTCCAAATTAAACGTCTTGGCTCTGGTAACTTTATTGGCACAAAATGTTTCCATCTTTGTGAATATAGTTCAATATCTTGATTGCTATCATTAAGGTTTATTTTTTTTTGGCTATCAAGCACATTATTATGAAGAACAAAACAGCGAGGAAGAGGGATTAATACTTTATTATTTTTATATAGTTTTAAGCATAGATCACCATCTGCACAGTAAAACTTGTATTCCTCATCCAACCCTTTTATTTCCTCGAAGGATTCTCTTCTTATTAGTCCATAATTCATCAACAATTTCTGACCGTAAGTAAAATCTATACCAAATTCATCCCATCCTGACTCTGCAATCGCATTTTTATAAAAGAAAATTCCACCTGCAACATTAGAATCCTGTTCGTTTAGCAATTCTATTGCATTAAAAACACAACGATCAAGGAATACAATATCATCGCTTGCATACATTATCCATTTTCCCATGGCCTTAGAAAAACCAAAATTGTATAATTGAGGCCATGAATGTTTGCCTTCACCCAGATAGTTGGTTTCATTGTATATTTGGTTTATTCCATGTTTTCGCAATATTTCCATAGTATTATCAGAAGAATCGCCTGCAATAACAATTATCTCGTAACTTACTCCTGATGCTGCTGTTTTAAGGCTTGTAAGCATTTTTTCAAGTAGCGAAGCACGGTTCTTTGTTGCAACAACGATGCTAACGTCAACAAAAGTTCCATCTTTTGTTGCTGCAAAAGAAGATGGTTGATTACAACCAGTAAGGTTAAGATTATTAGGAGCAGTTTTATTTGTGTTGTCTATGGTACCAACAGATTTATTTAAATTAATCTGTTGTTCTACATATTTTAAATTTTCATCTGCAACTTTATTAGATGGGTCAATCATGAAAACCTTGTTCAAGGTTTCTATTGCCGATGCATAATCTTTTTCAAGGATTTTTGTTACAGCAAGATTATTAAGCGCCTTTATGTTATTGGGCGACTGATGGAGGATATTTGAAAGGATTTCTTTTGATTTTTGAATATTGCCTTGTTGCAGCTCTTTCTTAGCCTGTTTGTTTAATTCAGTTGTTGTTTTTATAACTGACTGATGTTTTTTATACAGCGCCTCATACAATTTGTTATAAGAGAGTGCCTGCGTTCTCATCGAATATACTTCTTCTGCCTTTTTACGGCAGTGTTCAGATAATTTTGATTTTGTCTCTTCAGAAGAAGATAATATCCAGTTAATTCCTTTTACCAGGTCTTCAGCATCAGTAGGTTTTGCAACATATCCGTTTTCCCTGTGATCTATCATATCAGGAATCCCGCCAATATTGAATCCTACAACCGGTGTTCCACATGCCATTGATTCAACAACTGTATTCGGAAGGTTGTCTTCGATCGAGGGTATAACAAACAGATCAGCCATGCTATAAATCATGGCGAGTTGTTTTGTTTCTGAAATAGTGCCAAGATTTTTAACCGGGTACTTTATATTTACCGTTACGTTGTCAGGAATATGTCCGAATGTGGCAAGAAGAATATTTTGTTTTTCGTTGTATGCGAGGTTGTTTAGCGCCTTTAAAAGATATACAAAACCCTTTCTTTTATTAACGACAGAGTCTGCTCCAAAAAGTATTACATTTGCAGACATATCTATATTGAAAGCCTCACGAGCATCCTTTTTGGGATACGGCTTGAATTTGTCAACAGGAACACCGTTGGGGATAGCATTAACAGGAAGTTGAGAAAATAGACTGCTCTCTGAAGCGCACCTTGCAAGCCATTTGCTCGGTGATACAACATTTATATTAAGCAATGGATATGCATTGCTTCTCTTTTTCCATATGATGTTTGAAAGGTCGTTTTCTTTTTCAGATCCAAGCTGCGGACATTTTCCGCATTCCGTTTTGTAGCGGTTACAATCTCCCGCATAATGGCATCCACCCGTGAAGGGATTCATATCGTGTATTGTCCAGACTACAGGTTTTCCTGCCATGGAGGATGGTGCTCTTTTACAGTCAAATACACCATTCACCCAATGCAAATTTATGATATCTGCTTCCTGAACTTCTTTGATGAGATCAAGTCGGACATCGGAATCTGCATCACGAAAAACTTCTAAGCCATCAGGCCTTTTTGGATAATGAGCCAATAACATTCCCCATCTTTGAGCATGTTTCTGCCAGGTTAATGAATCATGTCTTGGAGTATCAATGCATGAAGTCATAGGGCCTGAATAGGCATCAGGAATCACCTTTACGCTGGGATCCTCGCTCTTTTTATTCAGGACTACCATTGTCGAATTTACACCTATAGAAAGAAGCCCGCGGTGAAGCCTGTATGCCGCCCCGCCAGCCCCGCCAAAGTCCTGCATGCAGAGGTGGACAATTTTTATTGCGTTTTTCTCCTCAGCATTAACGATAACAAGTTTTTCCTTTTTTATCGCCTCTACGAACAATGAGTCAGGTTTACGTACAGAACCATCAGGTTCAATATCCATAAAATAGGAGCCGAAGTTGGAGATACGGGATTCATTGGCGCTGCATATCCTGATTTCTTCAAACCCGGTTTCTTTCAATAACTTGGGCAATGAGTAACGGTCATACATCCACTGATGGTTTTGGCCGGAAAGTATAAACCTTCCTGCCTGTTCCGGAGTCAGTACTGATTCCGAAGTTACATGATCTTCAAACTGGGATACATTTGGGTTGTTTCTCAGATAATTTATTGCATTGAGTACCTCAGAACCACACCGTTCTATGACAAAAGATTCGGCTGGCATAGGGTTTTGCTTCCAATACTTAAGCATTTCTCCCCCCGATACCCTGCGTACCATCTGATCAAAAAGCTCAAGCATAATCCATTCATATTGTTTCTGTGCATCGTGATCACCGCTAAGGGACTTTTCCAACAACGTTGAATACCATTTAATTATCCGTTCGAGATCAGGAACAACTACACGAATGATCCCACCATCTTTTAGGACGCGGTAGCATTCTTCCATAAATCTTTGGGCATCGCTTTTAGAAAAGTGTTCAAGAAGATGAGAATGGTAAACAACATCAAAGGAACCATCTTCAAAAGGGATGCCTTTAGCCAGATTATGAGCAATTACACCAGGTCCGGTTGAATTAAAATCAACATTAACCCAGCCCTCTTTATAATGCGAACCACAACCGAGATTGAGTAACTTTAGTTTTTTGTCCAATTTGACACTTGATACTCTTTCTGATGGCTTTTGAAACCATACGCCTGTTCCGTCTATCTTTTGTATATTGAAATGAGTGCCTTTGTTTTTCTCAAATTCATGGATGGCCTTCCGGCATCCATCCCAATAACCGTAGTCATCAACCTGGATAAAACCGTTGCTGTCAACCAGGTCGTATATATTGATCAATATGTCGCGTGTCGATTCATACCAGTCACCATCCATGTGAAGAAGCGCTATATGATTTATCTCATTGCGTATTAGTGGTAATGTATCTTTAAAGCAACCTTTTACTGTTTTTACAACATCAAGTACCCAGAGTTTCCGGAATAGTTCCCGAACATTTTCTTCAGGAGCAGCGCAGGTACCCGTGCCCCATCCGGTGCTATCTGCAGCAATCCCCCCATGGGTATCTTCTTCTGTTGGCACTGGCATCCCCTCAAAGCTGTCAAGGGAAAATAGGATACGTTTACGCTTACTGTGTCGTTTCATAACCATTGCCAAAAGGGCGGAAGACCCTCCTCCTGCTACTCCACATTCAACAAAATTTCCCGGAATATCCATTTCACAGACTTTCCTGGCCAATTGATAAAGTGTAAAGAGACGTCCCTCTCCTACCATTGTGTATGGCCTGACGGTATTCAGTATTTCCTGAAATTCCGAGTTATATTTAGCAGTTTCTGTAGTGTAGGATGTTTTTGTTATATTTTTCAGTAATGATTCTGCCTCAGGATTTTGCGGGAAGTAACGTAGTTCTTCTTTTAATGCCTCAACAGCGGATTCTTTTTGTCCTAAACCTAAAAAGGAAAGAGCACGAGTGTAATCAAGGCCGTAAACTGGCATTTTCAGGTATTTTGCCATTACAATCAGACGCAAGGCTGTTTCAAATTGATCCTCCCTACTTGCCTGAGTAGCAATATCCATTGTCTTTTTGATAAAAGAATCAAATCTCTCATCTGGCTTGGGAGCGTTAATTTTTCTCAGATTATTGAATTCACGCTCCAGTTCCTGCTCAAATCGTGATAGACAAATCAACTTTGTTGTTTCATCATAGAGGGACTTTGTTTTTTCCTTAATATATTCAAGCGTTGTTCCCTTTAGCTCTTCTTTGCCTGATCCAATAATGCCTTTTCTATAAAAAGTAACCGATTGGTTTTTATGTTTCTGAAATTCCTGGTTTTTTACTGCCCTTACACACATTTTCTTGTTTACTTTGAGACCAAGAAATTCAGTTATTGATAAAAGCGCCGTAATAGGGTCTTCATGAAGTAGTTCATATGAAATAAAGAGAATTTTCGCTCCTTTTGATTTATAGGCATTAACATAAGAATAAACGTGTTTATACCACTCGCCAAGAGTATTAATGCAAAAACTATCAATATCCTCTAAGTCTTTTTTCTTACTAATGTCTTTTAAAAAATGATAGTAAGAGCAAAGAGAATCTGATGCTTCTCTAAATATATAGATGGTCTTTTGAACAAGAGGGTTGAAAACATCGTGTGTTTTGATGAGCCTATAAGGAAGTTTCAGGCGTTCGTCTATGTTGTTTAATTGTTTTTGGTGTATGTCAGGAATGACGCGGTCAGTATCCTCCCATCGATGCGTATCTGTATTTATACCATGTACCTGTAAGACAATATCAGCTAAAAGATTCCGTACCCAGGTATTGCCAGAACGTGGATAGGAAGCGATAATGATATCAGTGTTGCGAAGGATGTTTTCATCCGTTGATTGAAGCCTGTTCTGACTGCCATTATTATTGAGAGGAAGCATGTCTTGTGAATCTTTTTTCAGATTCTTACTGTGCTGAATTTCCGAAACTACTCTATTGAGTAGTTTTTCATAGCAACGGCCAAATTCATATTTAGGAAAACTTTCTGAACATCCTTTTTTGTAGATTTCATATTGGTCCATTAAATTATGCAGAACATTCCCTATCTCAGACGCATTATTTACGACCATTCCACAACCACTACCCACCAATAGTTCTGACATGCCCGGAATGTTGTTGCCAATAATGGGCACGCCTGCTTTCATAAAATCAAATATTTTACCAGATGACCCGGCAGCAAATTTCAAATTAGTATCGATGGGATTATAAAAGGCTAGCCCAATATCGGCAGACTGGAAAACCTTATGTTTTTCATCCACGCCTAATATTTCCATTGATAGAAAGATTTTATCTTTTTTAGTTTTGATTTCTTTCAGGACTTTTAATTCAAAATTTTTATCCGGTATCCAGCCATGCAGAACAAGAACAAAGTTATCTGGCCAACTGTCTACTGATGTAATGATCTGATCAATACAGGTAATAGGAAGAAGAGTTCCAGTGGCCAAGACTATTTTTTTGTCCTTTTGTATCTTAAAGGTATCCCGAAGAAAGTCGCTTTTTTCAAAAGACGCATCTCCAAGAGAACTATTGTAAATTATCTCTATTTTACCTCTGTCAAGGCCATTGGTTTGGGCAAAAATATCAGCCCTTGCATTGTCCTGTATAAGTGTGAACAGGGCTTTTTGTGAAAATATTCGTTCAATCTCTTTATACGGGTCTTCTTGGCTGCATAGTTCAAGTGAGTGGTAAATAAAAGGAACATTCCATGCAGAGCCGAGAAGAACAGCCCTTATTAATCCTGCCGGATCAAAACCGATTATCCATTCATATTTTTGGGGTGGAGAATCATACCTTGCGGCAAATTCTAAATCTGCTGCATAGATTTTTAATCCCAAAGAAGTGGTAATCATTTGACGGCTATTCTGTGTTATATTTTTATAAATTTTGATATTATTACTCGTAATGTCTGGCGTTGCTATTCCTAAGTTATTGCAGAGTTCGTCTTCTGTCATATAAATATCGACAAGATATCCCTTATTGGCAAGATATTTGGCTGTCATGACAACAGGGGTCGAAACTCCGATCCAGCCGTGTGCCGTAATAAGAGCTACTGCCGTATTATTATTCATGTTTGTATTTTTACTCATTAATTATCTTCAACATTTAATTAGTGTTTATTTGAGGTGTTATAATGAAATATATTCCCCATGTATCAAAGCCCGGCAACTTATTGGTCATCCATCCTGCACAATATATTTCTTTTAAACCAGATAATTTTAAAAAATGCTCAAGTTCCGGTTTGAAGAGATATTTGTAGAGTGTTTGCTTTATTCGCTGTGTTTTCTCTCCGAGTCTCTGCGAGCAAGGGGTATGTTTAACAATCATATGCGTACCTTATTTTTTATAAAAACCGAAAACCCTTAATTCTATTGGATATTTGCAAAAAGCTAAAGTGCTGCAATTTCACAATATCGCATGGTTGGGCATGTCTGTTTAAAGCTGTGAACGTGCCAATTCTTCATTCATTCTTATGGGCCTAATTGTCTTTAATTCTTTTGCCTCATTAAGTTTCGCTTTATACATATCCCATCTAAGTTGTTGATTTATCCAAAAATTTTCTGAAATCCCACAGAATTTTGCAAGTCTTAAAGCTGTACTGGGTGTTACACCACGCCGTTTGTTGATAATTTCATTGATCCTCTGATAGGGGACATGAATTTCTTTTGCCAATTCACGCTGGGTTGATACCCATCGGAATTAAAAATTCTTCCAGGAGCATCTCCCTAGGATGGGTTAGCTCTCTATGTGTTGGTATACGAACCATATATACCTCCATACAACATATTAATTTCTGTTTAGCATGGAACTCATGCAATTATCAATTGTAAATTATATGTATCTATTCAGCGAAATAATCATTGACCAAGTCCCCCTTAGAAAAGGGGGATTTCAGGGGGTTGTAATAAAACATTAAAATGTAAGACACCCCCCTAACCCCCTTTAATAAGGGGGAATATGGTAAATTTCGCTGAACAGATACAATTATATGCCCAATGTAGAGTTGGCCGATGCAGATTACGGTTAAATATGGTGTCCCCAAAATTTAGAGTAATTTTTCAATTTCTTCCACATTCCTTGATATTTTCACCGCCTCTTTTATTGCCTCTAATTTCTCCAACGATGTTATTGTGCTAATCTTTTCTAAAATCTTTAAACCTTCTACCCCGTACTTTAATTCTAAGCCAATCTCTATTGCTTCTTTAATGCCCTCTATCCTTCCCTTCCTTTCGCCTTCTCTCTCGCCTTCCATCCTACCTTCCTCCCTGCCAGCCATTTTGCCTTTTTCTATTAACCTGGCTGCTATTGTCATACTTAACTTACCTCCTTCCTCAGATATCTCCTTTAAGGTATCTATTACCCGTTCTTCCGCTATATCCGATGCGTTGTACAAATACCTGATTACACTTTCCAGAAACCTTAACCCTTCTTCCTCTTCAAAATACTGTCTCCCTATTTCAAAGAATCCCTTCAACTTGTCTTCCAGATACTTCTCATCATAGATATTCCTCATTAACAACATGGCTATTTGAAGGGATACCCTTCTAAATGCACTGTCCTTTATTTCCTCATTGCTATAATTGCTTAGGTCTGTAAGCAAATATTCAAACTCAGGTATAAACCGGTACAGTGCTTCATCTATACATGCAAAATACTCTGAAAATCTTCTGTGCTTCCATTTCTCTTGCCCATGATACAATACAACAGGAATCACCACATTAAATGGTTCATTCTGCTTTATGTTTGTTTCCCATATCTTCAAAAGATATCTCAACAACTGTATGTGCAGATATGGCGCTGCATAACTCTTATGCTCGAATAAAAGGGCTATCCGGAGTTCCTTGTCTTTACAGAAACAGGTATATACAATGTCTGAAAAATGTTCTTTGAGCTCCTCGCCGATATATGAATTATTATCTTGTGTTAAAGTAGATAAATCCAGCTTTTTTAAAATTTCCGGAGGAAACGTCCCGCTAAGAAAGTCGATAACATTTTCCCTTATGGAAAATGTCTCTTTGAAGAATTTGTCGTGTGGATTGAGAATTTCCATAGATGCTCCTTCTATAATATTTCCCTTTTTAGCAACGTCTTCAAGTAGAGACCTGCCATAAAGGTTTCCTTAATTAAAAGGGGGCTGTAATTGCTAATTAACCAAAGGGATCCATAATTCTACGCAACCTGATTTTTAACAACAAAAACAACTCCCCATGAATTAAAACCCGGCAGATTGCCAGTCATCCACTCTGTACATTCAACAATTTCAAATCCTGATGTAAACAAAAGTTCGTCTATCTCCGGCTTAAATAAATATCGCATTGGATGAGTTTCTTTGATTTCTGTAACCTTGTTTGTAACTTTGTCTATGATCAGTACGTGATAATTTACATGAACCTTATTTTCATTAGGAAATATTTCTGGTTCTGCAATTCTGATAATACGGACTTCGTTGTTCTCAACTTCTTTTATTCTCGTTTCAGGTCGCATATGCAATACTGCAGGTCCATACCAACAATCAAAAATAAAAAGCCCGTTCTTATTCAGATGTATCTTTACCGTTTCAAAAACAGATTTCAAGTCCGCATTAATAATTTGGTAGCTGATCACATGAAACAGTGAGATAACAATATCATAGGTTTTACTTGCTCTGTAGGTGCGAATATCGCCATTCTGAAAATCCAGGCAATTTTTAAATTCATCGATGTCCATAAGCTTTAAGTGCGCTTTTTTGATATTGGATTCGGAACAGTCTATGCCAGTAATTTCGTATCCTTTTTGTGCTAAGAGAAAATCATGGTTTCCTGTGCCACATCCAAGATTCAGAATCGATTTTGCATTTGGTCGGTATTTTTTAATAATAGAATCAATGAAATTTCCTTCGGAAGCATAATCTTTGTCATTATAGAGAATATCATAATAGTCAGAATACTTGTCAAAAACCTTCATACCAGCACCTCGTGGAGCGCATTGGAAATATCATTAATTTGGTCCTCCGTTAAGGCCAGGCCGCTGGGGATATAAAATCCACGGCGGGAAATCATTTCAGCAACTGGATAAGATTCTTTTTTAAATAGTGCCATTTTCCGGAAGACCGGTTGTTCATGCATCGGCCAGAAGAATGGCCTGGTACCAATGCCTTTCTCACCCAATCGTTTCATGACTTCTTCTGCATCAAACGGTAGTTTGTCTTTTAGTACAATGCCATAGACCCAATAGATGTTTTCTGCATAATCAGTTCTTTGTACCGGCAGATCAATTGATTTGATATCGGATAAAATTTCAGTATATTTCTGTCCCATTTTACGTTTTTTTGTAACAAACACGTCCAGTTGTTCTAACTGGGCTATTCCAATGGCTGCCTGGAGGTTGGTCATTCGGAAATTCCAGCCAAGTTCTTCATGGATAAACCTTTTCTTGGCCTGAAAACAAAGGTTTCTCAGAGAGCGACACTTCTCTGCCAGTGCATCATCATCGGTCAGTACCATTCCTCCTTCACCGGTGGTTACATTTTTATTCGGGTAAAAACTCATAGTACTTATATCGCCAAAGCTGCCGCAGGGTTGTCCCTTATATGTTTGCCCTAGCATCTCTGCCGCATCTTCAATAATCATAATATGGTATTTTTCCGCCAGTTCTAATATTGGTTCCATATCCACGGGAAGTCCGTAAATATGAACCACCATAATCGCCTTTATTTTTTTATTCCCTTTCCTATCAATCTCATCCTCAAGCTTAATCTTGAGTTTCTCCACATCCATATTCCAGGTGATAGGGTCAGAGTCTACCAAAACTGGTATTGCACCTGCACGAATGACAGCGGCAGCACAGGATATTATGGTGAAGGTGGGTATAATAACCTCATCTCCCTTTCCGATGCCGAGGACTGCAACAGCCGCCTCCAGTGCCACAGAGCCATTGCTTACGGCGATTCCATGTTTTCTTGATACACGCGCAGCAATACCCTGTTCAAAACGGCTGACGAACGGCCCTTCCGAAGATATCCAGCCGGTATCAATGCATTCTGCCAGGTATTTCTTTTCATTGCCATTTAACAGTGGTTCGTTGACGGGGATCATGGTTTGGTATATCCGGGTTTAGGCTTAGGTTGAGATTGAGACTGGGATTGAGATTTCAGGGATTTGATAAGGCGATTGATAGATTCATATAATTTGTTTAGCTTCGAGTCAATTGTACTTACACCTGCCTGGCGGAAATACCCAACTCTTAAGCCATATTCCAGATGATTTTGTGTCTCTGCTACAGAACCTCTGGAAAAGTAATAGAAATTAATTTTATCGTTTATATGATACCTACCAAATGCTTCTGCAATATTGGCAGAGATACTTAAAGCTGCCCGTCGTATTTGAGAAGTCAAACCATAATCCTCTTTCTTTGGAAGAGATTCCGTTAACCGGAAAACCGATTCCGCTATCTCCATTGCCTCACCCCAAATGGGCATTTCCCTGAAACTTTTATACATTCCTCAATCTCAATCTCAATCTCAATCTCAATCTTAATCTTAATCTTAATCTATCTATTAAAACCTTTCCTTATCCTCTTCACCGGCATAGGGTCCCTGCTTCACCTCAATCATTTCTGTATCTTCAAGCATCAAAAAATCATGGCCGCCTGAGACAA
>SOET01000035.1 GCA_021646465.1 Candidatus Kuenenia hertensis
TCTCTATTATCTTTATAGAGCATATTGTTATGTTATTTAGGAATCAATATACTAGTGCTTAATTGCAAAAATAATCGCTATATCATTTTTCGCTCTAAAGCACACAAATCAAGGGTTACAGGTTTTACGGACAGAGTAATAACTAACGCAATTAAGCACTAGATTTAAAAATCCTGTTGATATTAAAACCTTTATTGCAAAAGGAAAGTCGAAAGCCGAACTGAAAACGATTAGGAAGAGATTAAAAGAAATTTTTCTAAATACGCTGAAAAGTTAAAGTGACTGAAAGGTTAAGAATTCCATTTTACAGAGGCAACTTAATTGGGATGAAATTGTAAGCAAATGAAAGTATCTATTGTTATTCCATGTTATAACGAGATTAATACAATCTCTGAAATTATCAAGGCTGTTCAACATTCTCCTCTTGAGAATAAGGAGATTATCTTGGTTGATGATTATTCAACCGATGGAACAAGGGAAATTATTAAAAGAGAGATCGAACAGTATATATATAAAGTTATTTATCATGAAAAAAATATGGGTAAGGGTTTTTCATTAAGATCCGGGTTTAAAGAAGCAAATGGAGACATTATTATAATACAAGATGCCGATCTTGAATATGACCCTAATGAATATCCAAAATTGTTAAAACCAATTATTGATGGAAAGGCTGATGTGGTTTATGGCTCACGCTTTATTGGCGGTGATTCCCGCAGGGTTTTATTTTTCTGGCATTATGTTGGCAATAGATTTTTAACACAATTATCAAATATGTTTACAAACTTAAACCTGAGTGATATGGAAACATGTTATAAGGCATTTCGTAAAGAAGTTTTACAGTCTATATCTTTAAAAGAAGATCGGTTTGGCTTTGAACCTGAAATTACTGCAAAAATTTCAAAATTAAATGATATAAAAATATATGAAGTTGGAATCTCGTATTCAGGAAGGACATATAACGAAGGTAAGAAAATTTCCTGGAAGGATGGAATAAGAACAGTATATTGCATATTCAAATATAAATTTTTTAGATAAACTATTGTTCATAGGGAAAATCAGGTTGAATAAATATTATAAAATCAAAGAACCTCTTTTGGAACCAATACTGCGGTGGATGAGGATACGGAGGGTCCTAACGGTAATAAGGCAATATGGAAAATGTAAAATGCTTGATATCGGATGTGGATATGATTTCAAATTATTACGAAACCTTGAACCTTATATAGAACATGGTTTTGGAATTGATTTTAAGGCGAATGATCTGGAAAGCTCAAAAATTACCATAAGAAAAATTTTATTATACGAAAAGCTCCCATTTGATAACGAAATATTTGATGTAGTAACTATGTTAGCAGTCTTGGAACACCTAAACAAACCATTAGAAATCATAAAGGAAATTGAACGAGTTCTGGCGCCAGGTGGAAAGCTGATTTTAACAGCCCCAAGTAAGTTATCCAAACCTGTACTGGAGTTTTTGTCGTACAAGCTAGGTATAGTTAACAAAGAAGAGGTAAAAGACCATAAGAAATATTATGACCTAAATGAATTAAAGTTACTATTTAGGGAAACTAATTTAGTGATAGAAAGGCATACATACTTTCAATTCGGTATGAACAATTTTTGTGTTGCTAGATTAAAATGAAAGATAAAATTTGGCTTTTCGATATTATTTTTATATTACTTTATAGCACCTTGCTCGTTATTTTTGCTAAATATTTTATCTTCTCAAAATTCAAGATAATGCTAAATTGTTTTTAGTATGTTTTTTGAGAATATCATAAATCATAGTATCTTATTGTTTTTCTTCTGCGCATCATATGCTATTGGACGGCTGATTTTTAACACCTTTATACCTGCACTTGCGTTTGGCATATCAGTTTTATTGTTTATTATCTACAACATATTTTTATTTTTGGGAATTAATTTATCAAGCGTTAGTTTAATATTTGTGCTTATGTTTGTGTCAATAACAACAACCGGTATTATTAATCGGCTAAATATTATAGATTTTATAAAAAATGCAATCTCAATTCCCTCCTTTAATAAACCGCTCCGTCCGGAATTTCTCATATCCGCTTTTCTTCTGTTTATATATTTTACAAAATGCTCTTTTCCATTGGCCGATGGCGATTCTTTAAGCCATTACAGTTATCTGCCAAAACTTTATATTTCAGAAGGAAATTTTTCTGCTGGAAATTTTATTCTGCACGGAAAGATGCCATTAATGCATCCAGCCCTTATTGCATTTCTGGCTTATTTTGGAACTTTAGATATTGTTATGGCTTTTAATTTCTATTTAACACTTCTTATTATAACAACTTTATATAAGATGTGTACTACTGCTTATACTCAGGAAAAAGTTAGTTCAAATTCATTTTTTTTAATCATTTGTATCTTTTTAGCCAATCCGTTAATGAGCTTTATTATCTCTACGGGGAGGCCATACATCTTAATTGCTTATTTCAGCACAGTATTGCTATACTTTCTTTTATCAAATTTTGATAAAAGAAGTTCCGAAAATTTGTATACCTTTTTTTTGGGTTTTGTCGGCGGTGCACTTGTTTCTTTAAATTATTTAGGCATGACCATATTTGGTT
This sequence comes from Candidatus Kuenenia hertensis, assembly GCA_021646465.1. Taxonomy (GTDB): domain Bacteria; phylum Planctomycetota; class Brocadiia; order Brocadiales; family Brocadiaceae; genus Kuenenia; species Kuenenia hertensis. Next base: position 2,598 of record SOET01000035.1, read on the forward strand.
GCTTACTGTTCGCCCTGCTTATTGCTAACTACAATGTTTTAGACAAATTTATAAAACCAATTTTTATTAGTATAGTATTAGCCGTTGTGTGTTCACTGCCTTTTTATATACGGACTTATTTTCTTACCGGTGAGTTAATTTACCTTCCATCCTTTGTAAAATTAGAAGTGAACGAATTTGGTGGTTATTTGGGAGCTATAAAGGCCTTATTTATTTTATCAATACGGAATAATCAAGGCGGTAATTCATGCTGTATTGGTATCTTATATCTTTCTTTCTTCCCGATTATTCTATACTTTATATTCAAACGACGTCTGTGGAAGATTAGATCTTTATTTTTTTTATTTGTATTTATTGTCTTATATTATTTTATTTGGTTAACCAAACTCCCACAAGCTCGCTCACTTATAGGTATCTTTCCTCCATATCTTCTTTTATTGTATGTATTAGTTGATCTAAGGAAACCACTTTACAGGTACGCCATTTATCTTTTTTCCGGTGTGACTATAGCTTATTGCGTTTTCCAATTGGGCAGATTTGGTTATGGCAACTATTTGTTAAGCAAACAACCAAAGGTTGATTTTGTTTATAATATATTAAATAACTGGAGCGCCAACCATGATATTTATAATGAGCAAAATGAAATTGCAACCTATATCATTTCAAGTTTTCCAAACTATGATGTTGTTTTTTGTGATGGGGTATTTCCTCTCACATTGCTACCAAATAAAGTTTTTAGATTAGGTTCGGAAAGACAAAAACTTAATACGATCCTTTTATGCCCGAATACTACTCAGCAAACATTTAAACCATTGAAACATTTTAACTCCTATACTATCTATGCATATCAATAAAGGAAGGAGGTGAGTCATTATGGGGATAACTATTGCAGAATTAAAAAAAGAAATTTTGAACGAAATAGACGAATTATCTTATGAAAAGATTAAAGAGGTATTAGACTTTATATGTTTTATAAAGGCTAAAAATGCTATAGATCCTTCACAAACATATTTTTGGACAAAACAGTGGCAGTATATGGAAAGAGAAGCAGATATAGACAGAGAAACAGGCAATATAATAGGTGATGGTACAGTAGAAGACCTTCTCAAAGAGATTAAAGGATGAAAAAAACAGATTTGTCATTATTGAGTAAACGTCTTGATGAGGAGTACGAGGAAAGGGAGAGGCGGCGTAGAGAAACACTAAAAAAAACTATTGAATCATTAAAGACTTATTTTAAGGATAAGCATGTCGGAAAAGTAATTCTTGTTGGTTCTGTTCTTATGGAGGGAAGGTTCTATCCGTTCTCTGATATCGACGTGGCTGTTGATGGTTTGGAGGAAGATTATTTTAAAACATTGGCGGAAGAGATAGCAAAGACCTTTGAAAATAAGGTAGAGGATCCGGCTAAATACCATAGGGAACTTCTAAAGCGTATGTACATGGATATCCCGGGTATAAGGCCAAAATTGCTCTCTCAGGAGAGTTACCGTGTCCTTGATGAAATAAGGGGGTTTAGGCATATCTTCCGGCATGCTTATGACTATGAGCTTGACCAGGAAAGAGTTGACAACCTTAAGCAAAAGATCATTATGAACTGGGATCACATAAAGAAGGATATGCACTGTTTTATGTCCTTCTTACAAGACACCCTGAGGGATTAGTACTTTACAAAAAATATTTTTACATTTTTGATAAAAATTGTAGCACCGATCCCTCTGGTAACTCCAAAGACCTGACTGCTGAGAAATTATACATAACGACATAAGTTTATAACTGTCTGTCATTCCTGGCTTGACCCGGAATCCAGCGTTTTTCTGGATTCCCGCTTTCGCGGGAATGACATACTTGTCCTCGTGAAAACGGGTATTCGTATCTGATTAATGACGCTGTGTATGGAAGCAAAAATCAAAGATTTTCCGTATATGAAAGTCATTCAGACAGGCCGTAAGGGCAAAATTCGGCAAATAAATTATATACTACAAAACACGAAGTCAGATTTTATAATAAATACCGAATGACTATGAAGCGAAGAAACATGAGTGAAACAAGGTTTTTAAAGAAAAACAGAATTGACGAAGAAACAAAGACACAAATACGAGGGATACTAAAAGAATCTATTTATAGGATAAAAGACATCGTCTTTGCATATTTACACGGGTCTTTCGTGGAAGGGGCCGATTTCAGAGATATAGATATTGCACTTTTTGTAGAAGAATCTGTTAATAAATTAGAAACAGAAACTACTCTTTCTTACGAACTTACGGAAAAGACAGGTTATCCTGTCGAAGTAAAAGTAGTAAACGATGCGCCCGTTGCATTTCAAATGGCTGTTTTGAGGAAAGGTGTTCTTCTTTTAAGCAGGTCTGAAGATATCAGGACTAACTTTATTGAAAAGATTAGTAGAAGATACTGTGAGTATGTACACTTTAGAAATATCATATTGGATGCATAATAGTGTTTAAAATAAAAATGATCTCATGGAATTTGTAAATCAAATTACCGGTTTTATTTCCTCTGTGGAAAGGGCAAAAGAGTGAAAATGGTATCGTTACAGTTTTTTGGAAAAATTTTTTAAAATAAAAAAATTCGTAACAGTTTAGTATTTTGAAAAATAAATTTAATCTGCTCGCTCCCAAACTCCTGTTTGGGAACAAGCAAGCAGAAACCGCTGGTGTTTCAAAAAGCTAATGTGTTACAAAATTCTGCACTGGCTGAAAAGGATACAAACAATTGGGAACGAATTATGGTGGATGATGGTGTATTTTTCTTCAAAAAATACAGTGGAATTAGTCCGAAGATACCGTGAAAGTTAGCGTAATTATTCCTTCCTTTAACAGCGCAAAGACCATTGAGGATACTCTTAAAAGCATAATGGGCCAGAACTGGCCTGATATCCAAATTATTATACAGGATGGTGGCTCCACAGACAATACCAAAGCCATCGTTACAAAATACCCGACTGCGATATCCGGCTGGCAGTCAGAGCCAGACAACGGCATATATGACGCAATGAACAAAGGCATTAAACGTGCAACGGGTGAAATCATTGCCATTCTTAATAGTGATGATGCATGGTTGCCAGGTACACTTGATCGTGTTGCATCGGCATTTTCACATAACCCCGATGTTGGTATAGTTTCCGGCTCGATTGAAGTGTGGGAAGACTCTCCTGATGGAGCTAAGGTTGTTCTAAAATCGAGTTTACTGTACCTTCATAAAGGAATGACAGTACAACACCCTGCGACCTTTGTACGGCGCACTGTGTATAAACGTGTCGGACAATTTAATACGTACTACCGTATAGGAGCTGATTACGATTTCGTATTGCGATGCCTTCAGGAAAATATTTCCTGGATTATACTCGATAATGTCCTTGCCCGGATGCGGGCAGGGGGCATGGGGGGGGCGACCTTTACTTTTAATGACTGGATGATCCGGAGATCTTACAAACTTTCTTCAACCTTTAACGAGACATGTATTTGTGCAAACAGCTTTGTAAGGCATTTAGCCAGGCAGGCAGTTTTAAAAGTTTTTGGGAAGAAGGTTTTATCAACTCTCAGAGATTATTTATGGCAAAAGCGGATATATCGATAAAATTCGCAAAGCAGAATCATGAGATATTTCTTCTCTTTTGTTATGAATGAAGTCTTTTGATGGAAAATACATGGTACATGTTCCATGATATATGGTTGAATGGTTATATGGCTATACACCATCCAATTATGTAGCTATACAATCCAACTTGAATCTTGCTTCTCATTGGTCTGAAGCTTGTCTTTGCCAGTGGTTATATAAGTAGAAGCCTATCCAAAAACCCTCAAAGTTTTTGCTGCAGTATTTTCCCAGGAAAAGATTTTTGCCCTTTCTTGTGCTTTTTTGCTCATCGTAAAAATTTGGTTTCGGTCTCTTAGTGTTGTATATAGTGTATCTGCCATTGCAGCAAAATCCATCGGGTTGAAATAGATAGCTGCGTCCCCACAAATCTCTTTCATTGGTTCCATCTGAGAAGCAAGTACTGGAGCACCACAAGCCATTGCCTCCACCAAAGTCATTCCAAATGATTCACAGGTTGAAGGATAAACAAATATCATACAGTCAGAATAGAGGTATGGTAATTCCTCATATGGGATATTGCCCAAAAAAATTATCCGGCTCTCATATCCTTGCTCTGCAATAAAAGCCTTCATTTCATCGTAATATTCCCTATCAAAACACTTTCCAGCAAACACAAGTTGAACGTCATCATCGACATTACCATTCAGTAGTATAAACGCCTTTATAAGCTCCAGGAAATTTTTGTACCTCTGGATATGAGATACATAAAGAATAAATTTATCTAAACCATATTTTTTCTTTAATAGATAAGATGTTTTATCTTCAATACGGGGATAAAATATTTTTTTATCTATACCATGATAAATGACTTCAGCACGCTGAACCAAGATTCCAAACCTTTCCGTAAGAGCATATGCTTTTATTGAAGGGAAAATAACCCGTTGGGATCTTTTGATCGATAATATTGTTAATAATTTTAATAGTTTCAATCTTATTCTTTGGATTAAACCCTGCCCTTTTGTAAGCTCGTTGTTAAATGGTTCAACGTTTTGTACCATAACGACATTTGGTATTGTTGAAAAAAGTGGACATAAATTTCCGGGAGAAAAAAGGACATCGACACATTCCTTTTTCAGTAAAAAAGGTAAAATGATCTGTTCCCAAAGAATGCGTAATAAAGAACTTTTTGAGGGTATTCTAAAAGACAAAAATTTAAAATTCGGGTGCTGAAAATAAAATATCTCCTTTCCTTTGAGCGTCGTAAGGATAAGAAATTGATGATGTGTATTTAGGTTTGACAGATATGTTAAAAGATTTTTTATGTAGGTAACGCCACCACCGGCAACGGCAGACGTTGTGTTTATAGCTATCTTCATGTAATGTTGGTTCGTAAATTCTCAATAGGACACGGATGAATACGAATTATATAACATTCCAATATTTGAAACAACCGATAAAACATTATTCTGATATGTAATAAATGTGATTTCTGGAGATGTGAGGTGAATATTGAGAAGTGGTTGAGGTGTAAGATAATGCATGGGGATTAAATTTAGGCATTAATAGGACATGGATAAACGCAGATGAACACGGATTTTCAGCATATTAAATTTAAAGACCTAACCGAAAAGATTATAGAAATTTTTTACAAGGTTTATAATAAACTTGGTTATGGTTTTTTAGAAAAGGTCTATGAAAATGCAATGATGATAGAATTCAAAAAAGAAGGTGTTCCTGCTGTACCTCAATGTGCAATAAAGGTGTTATATGAAGGTGAAGTTGTCGGTGAATATTTTGCTGATATACTGATTGACAATAAAGTAATTGTTGAGGTAAAAGCAGCGAAAAATTTAGCAGTAGAACATGAAGCCCAGTTATTAAATTATCTGAGGGCAACCAATATTGAGGTTGGGCTTTTGCTAAATTTTGGCTCCAAACCCGAGATTAAACGTAAGGTGTTTGATAATTTTAGAAAATAGTTTTGATCCTGTTTATCTGTAAAAATCCGTGTCCAAAATTATTTGCTATTAAAGAAACACAGCCCGCTTTCCCCTTTTGCCGTTGATTTCACATAATGATTTTGTTACTTTTGTGTCATGAATAAATCTTACGATCTCATAAAAAAACTTGAACCCAAAATCGGTGAAGAAGAGGCCAAGTAACTTATAGAGTTCATTGAGTCATTCAAAGGGGATATTGCCACCAAGACAGACCTACAATTGCTAAAGATAGGACATGGAAGGTAAAATTGAAAAGACAAAGAGTGACCTTGAGGGTAAAATTGAAAATCTGCGGCTCGATCTGATCGGTAAGATTGGAACGGCAAAGATAGAGATGCTCACAAATGGCTTTTTGGTTTCTGGATTACACTCCTGGGCACTATGATCGCCCTCTGGTTATCCAAATAGAAACCTGCCTGACTTTTTTGAATTATTAAAGAGGTATTATAAATGGCTGTTTTAGCAAAAGATGGTAATTTAGAGCAAATTGCGGAAACTGAGGTAAAAATAGGCGTTCAAATGTTTCACAAACTTGTGGAAATGGAAATGCTGAAAGAAGATGATAGAAAAATGGGAGAATGTACAAAATGTCTCCGTTAGGATTAAGACATATGGCAGTAGTTGATAAACTTGGTATGTTATTTGGCAAATCTGCTGATAATGAGTTTATAATGAGAATTCAAGGTGGTATAAAATTAAGTGAATATTCAGAGCTTTATCCTGATATTGAAACTTTGAATTTCCTTAGCATTAAATTAGACCTCCAGTGACTTTTTTATATCACCTGTGTAGGGGAGGGGCGAACCTTGTGTTCGCCCAAACGGGAAACAAACATAAAACATTTTGAATTGTGCCGGATAAGGGAGAACACAAGTAGGGGCAGGTTTAGAACCTGCCCCTAATCAACAGATATTGAAGTTCCCTTACAATTAAAATAGCGTTAAAACTCCTAAAATCTGCTATAATTAAAATATTTGCCGGTAAATATGCGGCGTCTTACTTTCAAATATGGAGGTTGTTATGCCTATCATAAACACCCTTGAGATTTATGAAGACCTAAAATCACAATTCAAGGAAGAAGAGGCACGTGCTTTAACAAAGGCATTAGAAAAGTCCTTAGAGGAATACCAAAAGAAACAAGAAACTTTTTTGGCAACAAAGAATGATATTACTGATCTGCGAACTGAATTAAAAGAAGATATTAACAAAGTAAGTTTAACAACAAAGGACGATATTGCCAGTTTGCGAAGTGAATTGAAAGATGATATTAATAAAGTAAGTTTAACAACAAAGAATGATATTGCCAGTTTGCGAAGTGAACTAAAAGAAGATATTAATAAAGTTAGAAATGATCTCGCTAACGTAAAGGCTGAAATTATCAAGTGGTTGTTTATTTTCCTGATAGGTCAGGGGGCAACAATTATTAGTATTTTGAAATTTATAAAGTAAAAATGAAGGTAATTATTCAGCGTATAATACACACCCCGTCAGCTGCGCTGCCACCCCTCTTTTTAGAGGGGATAGTTATACGTTTCCTATAACGCGTAACATGCAAGTAGAGACGCACGGCCGTGCGTCTCTACAAACTATCAAGAGGGGATTTAGGGGTGTGTTATAAATTACGCTGAATAATTACAAATGAAGGGGGGTTCGCTATGGCATCAGTTATAGAAAAGAAAAAATATACCTATGAAGATTATGTGAAAACCTCAGATGATAAAAGATATGAGCTTATCGATGGAGAATTACTTATGACACCATCTCCTGTCCCGGGGCATCAACGAATTTCAAGAAAGATCGAATTTATGCTTGAGAAATTTGTAACAAAAAATGATCTAGGTGAGGTTTTTGATGCACCATGTGATGTATATCTCGACGAAGAAAATGTTGTTCAGCCTGACATACTGTTTATTTCAAAGGACAGATTGAATATTATAGGTGAAAAGAATATACAAGGCGCCCCGGATCTCGTAATAGAGATCGTGTCAGAAAATAGCGCTTACAGGGATATGGTGCTTAAGAAAAGACTATACGCAAGGCACGGTGTAAAGGAATATTGGATTGTAATTCAGGAAACAGAAGAAAGAGAGGTTTATATCCTGAAAGACAACACATACCAACTTTATATGACATATTGCAAGGAAGATATCCTTGAATCTCCCTTGATAAAAGGTTTAAAAATTGGACTGAAGGAAATATTTTGAAGAAAGAAGCCGAGCATGACAACCTTACTTAAGACTTCTAATAAGGTAACGGAAAAGGCTCTTAAATATCTAAGTAGCTCTGAATATACTCTGACATTTGAAGGTACATTGGAGGATTATTATAAAATTGAAGAAGGGAAAGCTGATTATCTTATTGGGGGGATAATTGTAATGCAATCGCCTGCAAGTGTTGAACATGAAAGGATATTTAGGAATATCTTAACGCAATTCCATAATTATGGGACAAAAAACGATGTTGGAGAGGTACTGGGATCGAGATTTACAATCGCATTTAACAGTGATTTTAGATTTGAACCAGATATAGTATTTATATCAAAAGACAATAAGGGTTTTTTTGCTGAATATGAATTTTCAGGCATTCCGGATTTGATAATGGAAATTATGTCTAAAACCAGCAAAAACTACGATTTGAAAACAAAAAGAGAAATTTACAGGAAATATAAAGTTAAAGAAATATACTTCGTAGATTATGTTGAAAAAGAGGCCGTCATAGATATCCTTGAAGATGATAAATACGATTGTTTTACCTTGAAGTTTAACGAACCTTTTAAAAGCAAGGTGTTAAAGGGGTTGGATATAAAAATAATCTGAGAGGGAAATAGGAAGGAGGTTTTATCATGGCTGTTGTACCGATAGAAAAGATAGATAAAGAAAAGTCTTATACTTATAAAGACTATGAAAAATTGCCGGAAGGTTCACCTTACCAGTTAATAGGAGGGGAGTTGGTTATGACGCCATCACCTGTACCGTATCATCAAATAATTTCGATGCGGATGGAATATGAATTGTTAAAATTTGTTGAGGAAAGAAAACTCGGTATTATACTTGATGCACCAATTGATGTATATTTTTCAGAAGAGGAAACCTATCAGCCAGATATTATTTTTATCTCAAATGACAGACTTAACATCATTGGACAAAAAAAGATAGAGTCTGCTCCTGACCTGATTGTAGAGATACTTTCGCCAGCCACTGCCTATTATGATCTTAGACACAAAAAAAGGATATATGAATCATCAGGCGTAAAGGAATTCTGGGTTATTGACCCTATAGAGAAAAGCATAGAGATTTATGAAAATGTGGGTGGGATGTTCAAATTATTCAATGAGGGGATTAAAAAAGGTAAAATTCATTCTAACCTACTTAAGGGATTCGAGGTTGAAGTAGAGATGGTATTTAAATTGGCATGATAAAAATTGAAAATGGTTATTGAGTTAACTCAACAATAGATTTAAAAGTAACTCAAGCTTCCCTGTCTGCCGACAGGCAGGCAGCTTGAGCGGTAAAAGCAAGCAGGATGCTTGTGATACTATAGTAAAGATAAATGAGGGAATTTGCCATGACATCGGTTATAGAAAAGAAAAAATATACCTATGAAGATTATGTGAAAATCTCAGAGGATAAAAGGTACGAACTTATTGATGGAGAATTACTCATGACGCCATCTCCTATTACAAGGCATCAAAGGATTTCAAGAAAGATTGAATTTATGCTTGAAAAGTTTATAGTAGAAAATAATCTTGGGGAGGTTTTCGATGCGCCTTACGATGTTTATCTTGATGAGACAAATGTCGTGCAGCCGGATATCCTTTTTGTTTCTAAAGACAGGTTGAATATTATAGGTGAAAAAAATATTCAGGGAGCGCCTGACCTGGTAATTGAGATAGTTTCAGAAAACAGTGCTTATAGAGATATCGTTCTGAAGAAGGGACTGTATGCAAGATTTGGCGTAAAGGAATACTGGATTGTGATACCGGAGACGGAAGAAATAGAAATCTATATCTTAGAGGAAAATCATTATCAGATCTTTAAAGCATTTATGAAGAACGAATCCCTTAAATCTCCAATATTGAAGGGGTTAAAAATGGAACTAAAAAATATATTTTGAAGAGAAAGATTGTTTAACTAACCTCTCAGGTGGAAAATACCTCTTTTAAATCAAGCCGAAAACCCTTTAAAAGGGGAGACACTAGTTCATCGTCAATAAAATATATACCAACAGTTTCATAACCAGTGTCCTTTAACACCATAATTTCAACAGTTTTTTTGTCAGGATCAACTATCCAGAATTCTTTCACGCCATATTCCATATAAAGCCTCTTTTTTACCAGTTTGTCTCTTTCTTTAGTGGTACTGGATAAAATCTCGATGACTAAATCCGGTGCTCCCCGTAAGTTTTTTTCTGTCATCAACCCCATTCTCTCATTAGAAATAAAAACAATATCAGGCTGGACTACATCTGTTTCCGATAGGACAACATCAAAAGGTGCGTAAAGAACTGTTCCTAAGTTATTCTTTTTTACGAATTCCCATAGAGCTACGCCTAAATCTCTTGAAATGGTTTGATGTTGGAAACCGGGTGCCGGTACCATATACAATTCTCCCTCAATAAGTTCGTATCGTTTATCATCATCCATGGCTGCATAGTCATTATAGGTGAGTTTTATTCTGGTCTTGAGCATAATTTTCTCCTGGATATTAATTAATATATAGTCATTTGTTTGACTATATCTCATTGCAAAAAGGCTAAAATTCTGCCATAATAAAAAACTTTGCAACAATTTAGATTTTTGAAAAATTCACCACGCTCTTGCAGTGGTGGCAGGAGTTTCCTCCTGTCACATGATACAGCGTTAGGGTTACTGTATAGAGACGCATCGCAATGCGTCTCTACTTCTGATAGCACGGTGTTTATATTTTTCAAACGGCTAAATTGATACAAAAAAAACTTTTAGTTCTGTTGTGCTAATGACTCAATTATTATAATACTTATAAGATACCGTTCAATTAATAATTATACTCTTTTTCGTGACGATGGCGATATGTATTTCTTTGAAATTTTTGTGATTTGGAGAGAAAAATTTTTCGCGTGAAGAATATTTCCAAGAATATAATAATCTGTTGCGACAAGATAATAATAGGATTACTGTGCGCGGCAACTGTTGTTGTTCCATTATTCTTTGATATAAGACTGTATAGTGTTTTTGATTTAAGTAAGGTAACGGCGTTATATTTATTTTCAATAGTGATACTTGTAATGTGGACAATCTTGCTGGCAGTTAAGCATGATTTTACGTTTTTGCATGTTCCAATAAACATTCCAGTACTTGCCTATATAGCGGTCTTTGTTGTTGCTACAAGCATATCGATAAATCCGATTATGAGCCTTTTTGGCACATATAAGCGTTTTGAAGGGTTGACCGCAACTATTTGTTATATATTTCTCTTCTATGCTACAATACATTTTATTACTACACGGACAAGGTTCTATTTGCTTTTCATGTCGATGGCGGGCTGTGCGGTAATTTCATCAATTTATGGCATTTTTCAGCGGTGCGGTATTGATTATTTTTCTTGGAGCAGCAGCGGCCCCCGGGTATTTTCTACGTTTGGAAATCCTGTATTCTTTGCGGCGCAACTTGTTATGGTATTGCCAGTGGCTGTTTCATTGTTTTTCGGTAACTGCTTTACTGCTCAAAAGGGAAATGGAGAAAATGGGTTTTTAATTAACAAACTATATGTAATTTGGATTTTTTATGTAGTGTCTGTAATTATATACACCGCCTTTTGGCTTACCAATACGAGAGCATGTTTTGTTGCGCTTATTGGAGGAGTCTTTCCGTTTCTTTTTTTTATTTTTAAAAACCAGACCACAGGAAGGCATAAATTTGTAATCATTGTCGTTTCATTTATTCTTATAGGAATATTTTTTAATGTAAGACATGATACGTCATTCATTAAGCATTTTGCTGATGATGTGCAAAAAGCAAAAGATTCCGGAGAGGAATCACCCGTGATTTTTGAGCGACATACCCACCCACGACCATGGATTTCTCAGAAATTTGCTGTTACAGGTTCCTCCTTTTCCCGTATTTTTCAATATCTGGCAGCGATAGAGATCATAAAGGACTACCCTGCTCTTGGTATTGGGCCCGATACCATAGGGATTGTCTTTCAAAAAAATTTGGCAAAGGTATTTTCTGTTTTAGAAAAGGATAAAGGGTTTCAATTCCCCCGACAAGATAGAATTCATAACGATATCCTTGATACCGCCGTTACCCGTGGTATTTTTGGATTGGGAACGTATGTCTGGCTCTTGGTCGCCTTTGGAATATATGTTAGTAAAAACTATAAACATCTGAACAATCAGGATAAGATTCTTATATTGGGACTTTCTTCCGGCTTAATTTGCTATCTTATCCAAAATCAGTTTAGCTTTGGAAATACACCGATTGTTATGCTTTTTTGGGTGATGATGGGGCTTTGTATTTCGATAATTAAAATAAATAATACCGAAAAAAAGGTTGCAGCCGAAGAAGAGAGGCTTAAGCATGGAGAAATTATTCAAAAGAGCAATGAGGGATTACGGCAAGGTAAAGTCTATCTTAAGTGGATTTGTTGTGGATTGGTATTTGCCATGTTGGGTTTTATTACTGTATTTATTTTACGCGCTTACACGGCGGATATGTATTTTGAATATGGAAGGAGAATTTTAAATTTTTCCGAAAGGGAAAAATCAGAACCAATTGTGGATAAAGGGTTGTTTTTTATAAACAAGGCAGTGCTTCTTAACCCTTATGAAAATATGTATCGTGATGAATTGTGCAAAGTATACATACAAAAAGCTTCAAATACAAATGATGAAAAATGGGTGCAAAAAGCGTTTGTGGAAGCAAATAATTCTTTAATGGTTATTCCGCAACATTTCGTTGGGTTTTTTCATTTTGGTATGATTTATCAGATGTTGGCTGAGAAATTTAATCGGCCTACGGTTGATCAAGCTATTGATTTTTACAACAAGGCAATAGAAATGGACCCTTTTCAGGCACAGTTCCATGGGAATCTTGGTTTTTTATATCTAAATAAAGGGAATAAGGATCGTGCGGCGGAAGAATTCTATCAGGCATATTTGATCCGGCCAACAGATCTCACGTATTTAGAACGTCTGACAAACATTTATTTACAAAAAGGAGAAATGGAGAAGGCATTCTATTTCTCAAAAAAAACTGTGGAAATAAATCCTTCCGAACCTGCGTATTATAATAATTTTGGTGCGATTTTTCTTAAAAAAGGTATGCCGGATAAGGCAATTGAAAGTTTTAAAAAGGCGCTGGAACTAAATCCGGATGGGCAAGCCTACCTGGAAAATTTAACAAAGACCTGTCTATCCGTTGGAAAATATGATGAACTCCTCGATTGCTATAAAAACCTCATTGAACGAAATCCGTCCGTTGCGGATTACTACAATAACATTGCCGTTATTTATAAAAGAAAACAACAGTACGATGATGCCATTCAATTTTCACAGAAGGCAGTTGAGTTGGCGCCGGATAATCCGATTTATACACATAATTTAGCAGGGGAGTATCTTGATGTGCAGAATTATGATCGTGCGGAGGTTCTTTTGCGTGAATTCAACAGAAGTTATACTGATCATGGATATATAAATATTCATTTGCTCCTTGCGGATATTTACTTGAAGAAATTAAACTGGGAAAACGCTGTTAACGAATGCCAGAAAGCGATTAAAATAAATGAGAAATCAATTGATGCCCACAGGATACTTGGTATTGCTTACTATAATATGAAGCAATATGAATTGGCGAAAAATGCGTTGAGTAAGACACTAATACTTGCGCCTGATGATAAGATTGCGCACGAACTTCTCGAAAAGATCGGAGGAAAAATCTGAAGGAAGGTGGTGCAATTAAACTAAAAATAAGCGAGATTGTGTAACCCACGCTTTTTCAGGGCTAATGCAAAATCAACAACACTCCATTTAATCGTAACAATTTGGCCGTTTGAAAAGAGTGAAAACAATCAAAAACTATGCAGATATCCCGTGCTTTTGCATATATGACATATAGTGTTTTTCTTATTTTTCTTTCCCAAAATTTCTTTTCGGGCGGAAATGTACATTTCGTTATTCCATATTTGGGCAAATGATTCCTTCTGAATATTGCCAAATGCAAATGTTTCACTATATACAGCGCAGCAGGGTAATACAGTACCATCCCAATTAATAACGGTTTCTGTCCACGGAAGTGTGCAGGCTATCCGTTTTTTCTTTTTACCCGGGTATACTAAAAATTTCCGGTTTTCAGGTATCCATTCAGCGTCCCTTTCCAATGCGCTTTGTGTCGTTTCAAAGATTTCTTTTCCCATGTCGGGTCTCATCTTGTTTCTTTTAATCTTAATACCGATTTCTTTTGCCATTTTCTGTGCTTCTGCTATTTCATGTTCATTATGTTTAAAAACATGAAATAACCATACTAGTTTCGTCCTGCAGCCGGTCATTTCTTTTTTCTTTTGCACAAGCCGTTTCATATTATCTATCACCAGACCAAAATCTCCTCCGACATGGTATTTAAGGTACGTGTCCTTACTCGCACCATTGCAGGAAATGTACAGTATCTTTAATCCCGACTGTAACAGTTCTGTAATATCAGTGTCGTCTAGTTTCAATGAAAGGTTTGTGCTTATTTTTACCTCTACTCCATATTGCCGGGCATAGAGGATCATGGGCAGCAACTCTTTATTTAAAAGAGGTTCCCCCCAATTATATAACCTTATCAGGCGGAGGTATCCGCCAATTTCATCAAGTATTTTTTTGTATAATTCAAAAGAAATAAATCCCTTTTTGGCGCTGTTATCATGTTGCCCCGTCGGACATAAAGGACACCGCAAATTGCACACATTGCCGGATTCGATGGTAATTTTTGAAGGAAAATATGGCAAGCGTGTCTTGCCAAGGAAGATAGAGAGGCGGGATAGTATTAAATTAGATATCTTTTTCATGACGAATTTTTCTCTATGCCACTTCCCCGTGTACGTTCCCAAAGTTTTACGTATTTAACAAAGATGTAAAAAGAATTCGTAATCGCAAGAATGAAGCCGGGCAGGCCGTCTAAAAATCCTCTCTTTATTATGTATACCTTAATAAACTTGTAAAGCGGTCTGAAAACGAGCTGGAACAAACTGAAATCTTTATTCCGTTCTATCATAATGTCGGAAAAGATGTCAGAGTAATTATCAATCGTCCTTAGCTGGTGGGAAAGATTCCTGTAGTTAAAGTGATACAAGTCGTATTTCAGATACTGTGTTTTTCCCTCAATAATTACCCGCCCGTGAGGGTTTGTTCCCTGCCATGTTCCGTGTCCCCTTTTGAAAAGCCGTAATTGATAATCGGGGTACCAGTCGCCGTGAAAAATCCAGCGGCCAAGGTAGCTGCTTCGTCTGGGGAAAAAAAAGCCGTCTGCCGTATCGGAGTTTTTGAGGGCATTTTGTATTTCCTTCGTAAGTTCCGGAGAAAGTCGTTCATCGGCGTCCAGGCAAAGCAGCCAGTCTTTTGTCGCCAGTCCTATCGTATAATTCTTCTGATCGATATTTCCTCCCCATGCACGTTGATAAACTCGTTCCGTATATTCTTTGCAGATATCCACCGTTCTATCTGTACTGAAGGAATCCACCACAATGATTTCGTCTGCCCATTTGATACTTTCAAGGCAATCACGAATCCGGGCTTCTTCGTTAAAAGTGATAATACAAACGGAGATAGAATACTGTTGAGTCATTTATTTTATCCTGTTTATAGGATAAGGAAGGTATATATTTAACTTTGTTCCGGTTCAGGGGCATTGCTTTCATCAGTAGGGGTATTGTTTTCGTATTCAGTTTCTTCCTGGGGTGGATTTTCCTCAGGAATTACGCGTGCAACTGAAATTAATTTGTCGGTTTTATCAATCTCAAAAAGTTTGACGCCCTGAGTATTTCTTCCGATAACTCGAATGGTATCTACCGGAGTGCGAATAATCTTTCCTCCTTTGGTTATCATGATTAATTCATCGCTTTCCCTGACGTCAAGTAATCCCACCACCTTCCCGTTTCTTTCGGTAGTTTTAATATTAATAACACCCTGTCCGCCTCTGTTTATTGCTGAGTACTCTTCAAAATTTGTTCGCTTGCCAAATCCGTTTTCACAGATAGTCATGAATGACGCTTGTTCATCGACAACAACCATGCCGCGTACTTTATCACCCTTTTTAAGCGTTATTCCCTTTACCCCGCGCGTAACCCGCCCCATCGACCTGACGTCTTCTTCCGAAAAGCGTATAGCCTTTCCCTGTTCTGTCCCCAGAACGAGGTCTTGTTTTCCGGTGGTTAACTTTACCCCGATTAATGTATCGCCTTTATCGAGGTTAATTGCCATAATGCCGCCTTTTTTCGGGTTACCATAAGCATTAAGCACTGTCTTTTTAATAATACCATTGCTGGTCGCCATAACCAATTGCCGTTCATCAAAAGTGCGGACAGGGATGAGAGAGGTAACATTTTCTCCTTCTTTTAATTCCAGCAGATTAATAAGCGCCCTGCCTTTTGCTATTCTGCCCATTTGAGGAACATCGTATACCTTAAGCCAGTATACTCTGCCCTGATCCGTGAAAAAGAGGATATAGTCATGGGTTGAGGCGACAAATAAATGTTCGATAAAATCACCTTCTTTCATTTCAGCGCCGACAACGCCCTTTCCCCCGCGTTGTTGTTTACGGTAAGAACTTAAGGGCAATCGTTTGATATATCCTTCATGGCTGATAATTACCGTAACATTTTCTTCCGCTATGAGGTCTTCTATGTTTAAGTCTCCCACAGCACCAACAATTTCCGTTCGGCGTTTATCTCCAAACTGTTCTTTTATTTCCGTAACGTCTTTTTTAATAATATCCAACACTAACTTTTCACTTGCCAATATAGCCATGTATTCCTTTATATCAGCGCATAGTTTTTCGTATTCGGCTTCAATTTTTCCTTGTTCAAGTCCTGTAAGTCTTTGAAGCCTCATATCCAGGATAGCATTTGCCTGGATTTCCGTAAGAGAAAATGAAGTAATAAGCCCTTTGCGTGCCGCATCAACTGTTTCCGAAGTTTTAATCAGCTCGATTACTTTGTCTATATTTTTTAAGGCTATCCTTAAACCTTCAAGCACATGTGCTCTGTTTTGTGCTTTTTCCAATAAAAATTTTGTTCTGTTGACGATAACAACTTTTCTGTGTTCAATATAGCAAACCAACAACTGCTTGAGATTAAGCGTTTCCGGACGATTGTTTACCAGCGCGATCATAATAATACTGAAACTATCCTGCAGCTTTGTATGTTTATACAACTGGTTTAAAACGACCTCTTCATCCTCTCCCTTTTTCAGATCAATAACCAGGCGGCTTCCCTCTTTATCGCTTTCGTTCCTCACGTCAGAAATGCCCTTGATTTGATCTTCACGTACCAGGAGGGCAATGCGTTCCAAAATATTATCTCGGTTGAGTTGATAAGGGATTTCCGTTACTACAATGCTCTTTTTCCCGCTTTTTGACGTCTCAACATGTGCCCGTGCCCGTACAACAATAGTCCCCCTGCCGGTTTTATACCCTTCCTTAATTCCCTCTGTTCCGCAAATTAACGCCCCGGTGGGGAAATCCGGCCCTTTGATCACTTTCATCAATTCTTCTATGGTAATGTCAGGATTGTCAATAACCATGGTAATTCCGTCACATATTTCATTTGTATTATGCGGCGGGATACTTGTTGCCATGCCAACGGCAATACCGGAACAACCATTACAAAGCAGGTTTGGGAATTTTGACGGCAGAACAACCGGCTCTGTACGGGTATCATCATAGTTGGAAACATAATCCACCGTTTTCTTTTCCAGATCCTCCATGATTGTCATTGTTACATCCGTCATGCGTGCTTCCGTATATCGCATCGCAGCAGGAGGATCTCCGTCAATTGATCCGAAATTTCCCTGACCTTTGATAAGAGGATAACGGTAATTAAAATCCTGCGCCATACGAACGAGGGTAGGATACACTACCTGTTCGCCATGAGGGTGATAGTTTCCGGTGGTATCTCCGGCGATTTTGGCGCATTTCCTGAATTTAGCCCTCGGGGTCAGGTTCAGATCATTCATAGCGACAAGTATACGCCTCTGCGAAGGTTTCAATCCGTCTCTGACGTCAGGAAGTGCCCTGCTCATGATAACGCTCATGGCATAGCTGAGATACGAATCCTTCATTTCTTCTTCAATGAATAAGTCTTTTATGTTTTCTCTTCTTTCTGACATCTGCTACTTTCTTATTGGAGAAAAGTGTTATTTTTTTTCTCTTCTGCTAAGGTTGTAGATGGACCATGTCCGGGATAGACGATTGTTCTCTCGTCAAGGACGAGTAATTTATTCCTGATAGAGTGTAAAAGTATTTCCTGGCTGCATCCCGGAAAATCAGTGCGGCCTATTCCATCTTTAAAAAGACTGTCACCGGAAAACAACACGGGCGGCTGTCCGTTTTCCTGATTTTTACCGTAGAGACATATCCCTCCGGGTGTGTGGCCGGGAGTATGAAGTATTTCAAAAACACATTTACCTATTGAGATATTATCCCCGTCTTTAAGCAATCGGTCTGCGAGAGGAGACCGCACCGTTTTGCCACCGTAAAAGGCGGCAAGGATTGAGAGGTTTTTTGCGGGATAAGGCAGCATATCCTGGTCTTTTTCGTGTATACAAATTTGTATCTCAGGGAAAGTCTCTTTCAGTAAAGCATTTGCCCCGATATGATCTCCATGGCCATGGGTAATTACGATATGTTTTGGAACTAATTTCAATTCATTGAGAAATGTAATAATTTTTTCCGCGTCGGCTCCCGGATCAATAATCATTGCTTCAACAGAATCATCATCTTTCACAATATAGGTACATACCTGCAATGGTCCGACATTTATCTTTTTGATAATCATTTATAATTATTTATTGCTTAAATATTCTTCTATCAGATTCCTCAGTTCCTGCGTGCTTTTGCTGTCCCACAATCCGATAATCTTTCTTTCCCGTTCTGCATTTTCTAAAGAATCTGAGGCATGGGCCGCGTTTTTCATAATATCCTCCCCATAGATTCTTCGCACCTTGCCTGGCTCGCCTTTTTTCGAATCGGTAGGTCCCAAAATATTTCTTATTTCATTAATTGCGTTTGGCCCACGATATAAAAGGGCAAGGCAACGAGTCGTTCCGGGCTTCCTTTTCTCAGACTCTGTGGCCTTTGCCACATCCAATCCGGTCATGTAATGCACAATTTTATTAAACTCGTGTATCGCATTCATCCCTTTTAACTGTTCTGTTAATTGCGCCGCATGGTCATTTATCGTTGTCTCCGGGATCTCAAAAGAGAAAATGGATTTTAGACCTTCTTTTAATTGTACCGCAATTTTCTCAGGTTTTGGTTTCAACTTTTCTTCAAAGATGCTTACCAGCGGACCGTAAAATTCTTCCGCCTGGGCAATACTCATAGTCAATAATTTTATGCCGACAATAAATAAACCCGTTCTTGAAAACATATCGATGATATTACCTGGCAGTGGACTTTGTTTTTCAAAAGGTTTTAAAATTACCAGTGTTGTTTCCGGTTTTGCTCCTTCAGAAAACGTAACAATATTCTCCAGAATTCCGCCATCGGTTGTTAAATAATCCGAGAACAGTTTCAGTTGTTTCTTGTTGGAGTTATGATCGGCAGCAGTCAAAACTGCAGGTTCAAAATATTCAACTGTGCCGTCTGAACGTTCTATGTAATCGCCAAAACTACCGCGAATAGTATGGCCCTGAAAACTTGAAATAGGGCCGATCACATCGTCTTTTAATTTTTTAATGGCATTGTGTCCTTTGAAAAAAAGCAGTACCGCCCTGTTGGTAATGCCAAATTTGTTTCCTTTTCTCAAGCTGCTGTTAATGTAATTAATCATAACTTCTTTCCATGAGGATTTCCCTTCCTGTTCCTCAATGGTCGCGCAATATTTCTCAACAAATTCATCGCTCGGAGCAAACATTGTCGCCCCGATAAACTCGAGATTTGATAGTGAAAGCAAACGGCCTAAAATACCTCCGGTACGGCTCTTTAAAAGGCTGTAAGGTGTTATTAACGCGTAAGTTAGTTCTTCTTCCATAATAACGTTCGTTCTCCAAAAACAAGTAAAAACCAAGGAATTATAAAAAGTTAAATGATAACACAATAAGTATATTTGGTCAAATACTTTCAACTAAAGTATATATACAAAATAAAGGGATTTAATGCTCCGTATATGGGGTAATTTTTATTTATCCATATGTTTGGTTTAATGGGTCCTATAGCAAAATCAAAACGAATGCTATGAAGTTGACTCGTTGCACGTGAAGTGATACACTTTTTTTATTTGTAAGTTCTTACAAAGTATGCAGTTTTTTGTTTATGGTGATTATAACATGTTTTCTGAAGGTTGATTATATATGGATACAAAAAATAATTTAGACTTACCGTCATACGAAGAGGCATATGCGTTTCTTAACAAATCCCTCGACTATGAAAAGCTCATCAGTTACCAGTATAATGCATCAACGTTCAGCCTTGACAGGATGGTTCGGTTGCTTGAACAAGTAGGTAATCCTCACAGGGAATTTCCCTCTCTCCATATAACAGGGACAAAAGGAAAAGGATCAACCGCGATTATGCTGTCAACCATTTTTCAACATGCCGGATATAAGACCGGACTCTTTACTTCCCCGCATTTGACAGACCTTAAAGAGCGGATTCAGCTAAACCATAAGAATATATCAGAAGCGGAATTTACCGATGCACTGAACATGCTTGGTCCGTATATTCAGCATTTGAGAAATACGAATCCCTCTGAATCTCCCACTTTTTTTGAAATACTTACCGCAATATGTTTCCTTTATTTCAGGAAAAAAAAGGTAAATATGGCCATTCTGGAAGTAGGAATGGGAGGACGGTTAGATTCTACCAATGTAATAATGCCGCTCGCCTCCATTATTACCAATATCGGCCTTGACCATGTCAATATTCTGGGGCATACGATACCCGAAATAGCGTATGAAAAGGCGGGAATTATTAAAAAAGGCATACCGGTACTTTCTGCTGTGGAAAAACCGGAAGCCCTTTCCGTTGTTAATAAGGTATGCGAAGAAAAGAGAGCGCCTCTTTATCTCCTGGGTAAAGATATTCAAATAGAAGATGCACGACCGTATACAAAACACGGTACAAAAGGGTTGTTGTGTACTATAAAAACCTGGCAACATACGTATGAAAATTTGTTTATTTCTCTCCTGGGAATACATCAGGCAAAAAACTGTGCGGTGGCATTAGGGGCGTTGGAAATCCTGCATGATCAAAACAACATTTTCATCGACAATGAAACCATACGCGGGGCGCTTGCACATATTCAGTGTCCGGGTCGTATAGAGGTTTTAAGGGAAAATCCATTGATAGTGCTGGATTATGCCCATACGGTTGAATCAATGGCATCTTTACGGGAAACCTTGTTTGAAAATTTTACCTTCGATAAACTGATTATCATATTAGGATTCTCACAGGATAAGGAACTGGACAATATTCTTCAGGAAATTGTGCCATTTGCAAACGTTATTTTCGTTACAAAGAGCATGAATTCCCGTGCTGCTCCCCCGGAAGAGTTAGCCAAAAAGATAAAAGTAGTATATGGAAAACAAGTTGAAATATATGAGAGCACCAGAACCGCAGTAATTGCCGCACAAAGCACCGCTTCCCGTAACGATTTAGTGTGTATTACCGGGTCAGCATACATTGCAGGTGAAGCAAAGCAGGAATTGATGCGTCAAAGTTTTGCTGTGGCATAATTTTAATAAAATGAATATCAGTCTCTATAACAAAACAATTGCAGCGATAGTAACCCCTCTGGGAGAAGGGGGAATTGGCAAGATTGTTGTTTCCGGTCCCGAATCTTTAAATATTGTGAATAAATTATTTGAAGGGAAGCACATAAAGGACCTTTGCGACGCGGAAAACAATAAACTTTATTACGGCCATGTCGTTAATGGCAACCAAAGGATCGATGAGGTTATCTTGAATGTTGAGAAACATGAGAGTAGTTTCACCGGCGAAGATATAGTTGAGATAAATTGTCATGGCGGTATTCGTATTCTCATGCGGGTGTATGAACTGATTATTTCGCATGGGGCAAAAAAGGTAGATTGGGAGGGGCTTGCAGCACAAGCGATTGAAAAGAAAAAAATAGATGCTATTCAAAAAGAGGCTTTAAGAGAACTCGTTACATCGCGCACAAAATTATGTGCAAAAGTGCTTCTCGACCAATACAAAGGGGCATTATCAAAAATACTTCATGAATGCATGGACATAATAAAAGGAGCAGAATGTTTTCCCGGAGGGAAGGAAAACACTGACGTAAGAAACGATTCTTTTATCAAAGAAATTGCACATCGTATTGAACCTCTGCTAAACACCGCTTCGTTCGGTATGGCATTGACAGCTCCCCAGGCTATAGTAATCCTTGGCAAGCCAAACGTTGGCAAATCAACGCTGATTAACGCTATACTTGGCGAAGAGCAAATGATCGTACATCATGAACCGGGCACAACACGCGATTATGCAAGTGAAATCGTCTCTATTGCAGATATCCCATTTGAAATTATCGATACGGCGGGTATGAGAAAAACAGAAGACATGCTGGAATCTATGAGCATCGAAATGACGCGGGAACAGCTCCGGCGCGCAGATAAGGTACTTGCCGTTTTTGATAATTCAAAGCCGTTCGATCATGAGGATTGGGAGATATTAGGCGCCCTGAAATTGTGGAAAACGGCAAAAGATTGCGAAATGCAGAGAACGCGTATCATAATTCCTGTGATAAACAAAAACGATCTTCCCGCACAATTAGACAAAAAGATCATTGAATCACAAATTGCATCTCCGGTATGTTATATTTCCGCTCAAAAAAAGGAAGGACTGGACGTTATATATGAAAAACTGGTGCAGGAGTTTGATACATGCTATCACCCGGGAACGCCTGTTGTATTTAATAAAAGGCAATTTTATTTACTTTCGAGGGCATGCCGGACGTTACAAACAATAATATCCCGTGCCGCCGCCATACGTGAATTAGAGGATATTTTTACAGAATGTTTGTGGGAAACCTAACAAGTTGGCACAGTGGCATTTTTTAAAAGCGGCCATTGTAATGATTCGCGCAACTGAATATAACTTTCGGCACAACCTCTGGCAAGGTTTCTTACCCTTTTTATATATCCTGTTCTTTGGGTAACGCCGATTGCTCCGCGTGCATCCAGTAAATTAAAGGTGTGAGAACACTTCATAACATAGTCATACGCAGGCAGTGGGAGATCCTCTTTTAATAACCGCTGGCATTCTGCTTCGTAGAATTCAAAAAGTTTAAAAAGCATAGACGTATCCGCAACCTTGAAATTATAGGTAGAGAATTGCTCCTCATCCGGCTTATGGATATCGCCATAGGTGTATCCTGCTACCCATTCCAGGTCAAACACCGACTCCTTTTCCTGAATGAACATAGCAACGCGTTCGAGTCCGTAAGTGAGTTCGAGAGTGATGGGCTCAAGTTCAAATCCGCCTATCTGTTGAAAGTAAGTGAATTGCGTGATCTCCATGCCGTCCAGCCACACCTCCCATCCCAGTCCTGTCGCCCCAAGCGTGGGAGACTCCCAATCGTCCTCAACAAATCGCACATCGTGTTTTACAAGGTCTATCCCCAATGCCCGCAAACTGTTTAAATAAATCTCCTGTGAATCGTCGGGAGCGGGTTTTACGATTACCTGGAATTGGTAATAGTGCTGTAATCTGTTCGGATTCTCCCCGTATCTTCCGTCTGTCGGGCGTCGGGATGGCTCAACATAGGCACATTTCCATGGTTCAGGGCCAAGTACCTTGAGAAATGTTGCGGGGTTAAAGGTTCCTGCCCCTTTTTCCGTATCATACGGCTGCCAGAGTATGCACCCATAGTCTGCCCAGTATTTTTGTAAAGTTAAAATAATTTCTTGAAATGTCATTATGTCAGATCAGCGTGATTTACGAATAAAAATATTTGTTTGCGGTTGCCTAACCATGCAATGTTCACGTACTTATGCTTTTATATTAGATAACTTTCGGAGTCTATCATCGCACGTATTCCTTGTCAAGAGATTAACATAAAAGAGCTATTCATTTATATTTTTTTAGTAATATTGGGTGGGAGTACATTCAGCAGGTCTATAGGATTCTTTTCCAGTTCCACCCCGATTCTGCTTGTTACGGTTGATAACAGAGGCAGAGGGTTTTCCTCTAATTCAATGTTTCCGTTTTTTTGATTCATAATTTGTGGTAAATAAAAACCTGCTGCGATGGAAATAAGAGAGCCTGCAGTTATAATTGCATAATGATTCAGGTTAATGGTTTTCGGGATACCGGCAAAAAAACTTGTTTGGCCTGCGATGAAAACCAGAAGAGAAAGGAGTATTATCGTTACGGGGCCGGCTTTTTCTGCAATCCACTGTGTAGAAACCTTATGTAGTTTTTTTTGCAATAAATTGATCGCTATGGTTGCCGGGATGTTGCCAGGGTTATAATTTCTGCAGTTTTCAAAGTCTTCAAATGCCAGGGGGTAAAGTTTATTGTCTTTCGTTTTCCTGAATGCCAGGTGGTTTTTTATTCTGACGTACCCTCTTAAATAGAATAGAGCCGCAAGTATATTTTTTTCAAGTCTTTTAGAACCCACGTCTGATTTGGCAAGAGTGAGTGCCTGTGATATATGTGAGAGTGCTTGTTTATAACAACCTCCGTTGCCGCGATCTCCCATTATTCTGTATACTTCCGCCAGACCGATGTGAGATTCCACGTGGTTTGGGAGGAATTCTAAAATTTTTTTGTATATATCTTCAGCATTTTCCCATTGTTCCATCTTAAGAAAAGCCGCAGCAATGTTACATTGTGCCGCAAGGTTCGCTGGGTCTAGTTCGATAGCGTTTTTCAGATATTGTATTCCCGACCGGAAATCTTTTTTATGGAGAGAGATTACTCCTAAATTTGTATAGGTCTCTGATTTTTCTCTTTCAGTCAATGTACTGTCTTCGGTTCCTTCCAGGGCGTTTTTGAAATACATCTCCGCATCTTCAAGGTTTTCCATGATTAATAACAATTGTGCCAATTGGTAAAGTTTTCCCGCGTTTTTTGCCAGCTTAAGTTGTTCTTTTAAGCTGGTTTCCGCTTTTTGAAATACTTCCTGCGACTTCAAAAATGCATAAGTTCCGGAGTCTTTGTTTGCAGTTTTTTTTTCCTGGTATAACTGCGTAAGGCTTATCAAAATTCCGGTATGCTCCGGGTTAAGTAAAAGCCCTTCCTGATAAATTTCTTCCGCACTGTCCAATTCTCCAAACACTTCGTAGAGAATGTCTCCATAATTTTGAAATGAATCGGCAGAATGAGTCTCTTTTGCCGTTACTTTCATTTGTTCGTAAAGTGTACAAGCGGTTTTCCAGAGTTCCCGGGCTTTTTCGTACTTTCCCTGTTTCC
Organism: Candidatus Kuenenia hertensis; assembly: GCA_021646465.1. GTDB lineage: Bacteria > Planctomycetota > Brocadiia > Brocadiales > Brocadiaceae > Kuenenia > Kuenenia hertensis. The sequence continues at coordinate 27,762 of SOET01000035.1, forward strand.
AATGCAGGTAAGCAGTAACATTAAAAATGTCTGCATGAGCGGTATCATATAAAGTTGCCTGTAAAAATTTTTCAGCAGCATCTTCGTATCGTTTAAATTTATAAAGGGTGAGTCCCAAGAGAGAAAGGGCATTGGGATGTGCGGGGTCGATAGATGCGGCATCTTCACATCTCTTCAGGGTATCTTCATATTGATTTGTTTCATAGAGGGTCACTCCCCAGCCAACATAGGCGTTTGTATAATTCGGGATGATTGTTAATGTTTGCTTATGCTTTTTAATTGATTCGTTAAACTTCTGTAATTTACACAGGGTCAATCCCCAATTGTAATGCGCATCTAAATTATTGTGATCCAGAGATGTTGATTTTTTATATTTTTTTATTGCATCCTCATAGTTTTTTAATTTGAAGAGGGCATTGCCCCAACCATGATTTGCGATACTATTTTTTGGATTAAGACGGGTAGCCTTTCTGAATTTTTTAATGGCTTCGTCATATTCTTTTTGTTCATACAGAATTATTCCAAGGCAAGCATGAGGCATAGACGCTTTAGGATCAAGCGTTGCACAATGTTGGAATGTTTCGATAGCCGCTTCGTATTTTTTCAGGTTGTAATAAGACAGACCAAGGGCAAGGAACGCCTCTATGTTGTTAGGGTCCGAAGAAACTACCGTATTAAATTTTTCAATAGCTTCCTTATATTTTTTAAGATTGTAAAGACATCTTCCCCAGTTATATAAGGCGGGAATGTCATTCGGTTTGGTTTCGATTATTTGCCGAAATATTTCAATAGCTTCTTCATGTTTGCTTGCCTCAATAAGGGCGGTACCATACGAGAGGCAGGCAGTCATTGAGTAAGGGTCAATAATGATAGCTTTTTTGAATTTCTCTAGTGCTTCATGGAATTTTTTCAACTCCACAAGAGAATTTCCCCAGTTTAAATATACGACTGCTGCATCAATATCTTCGTCAATTACCTCGGTGTAAATAGTAACGGCATCTTCATATCTTTTCAGCCGATAAAAAAGATTTCCCATTACTATACGGATACCGGATTGATTTGGGTTTATTTCTACTGCCTTTTGCAATATTTCAATAGCACTTTCATACTCTTTACCCTGTGCAAGTGCGTTGCTCCAGTATGCATATGCCTCTATGCATGTAGGGTCTATAGAGACGGCTTTTTGGAATTTTCCGATAGCTTCTTCGTATTTGTTAAGTTCCTGAAGGGCAAGGCCCCAGGAGAGGTAAGCCTCAGTATCGGACGGGTCAATCTGTGCGGCTTTTTGAAAATTTTCGAACGCCTTTTCATAAAGTTTCAGTTTCGCTAAAGCATTACCCAAGTGGGTGTATATGCAGGCATTTGAGGGTTCTTTTGCAATAGCTTGCTGGTATATTTCTGCTGCAAGCTGAAATTTTTTTTGATGATAAAAGGCAAGACCACAGCCAATGTATGAATCGATAGAACGGGGATTTATTTCCAGTGCAGCTTGAAATATTTCCGCCGCCTGGTCATATATCTCAAGGTTGATGAGTGCATGTCCCCAGTTGTAATAAGCGTCGAAATACTCAGGATCTATTTCAATTGCTTCCTGAAATTTTTCAATGGCTTCTTCATATTCTTTAAGATCACAGAGGGCAATGCCCCAGCTTGCATATGCTCCCACGTGATTTGGATTTTTTCCAACGGCCAGTTGAAATTTTTCGAAAGCTTCGTTGTATTTTTTTAAATGATAAAGCGCAAGCCCCCAACTGTTGTAAGCGCGGACAATTTCGGGCTCGATCGAAATTGCTTTCTGAAAATTTTTGATTGACTCTTCAAATTCCTTAAGTTCGAAAAGGGCGAGTCCATAATTATTGTAAGCAATAGCATTGCCCGGATCCAGTGCTATGGCAGCCTTGTATGCGCTGCATGCATCGAGATGATTCCCCTGTTCATATAATATGTTACCTGATTGCAGATTGCGTTGGGATTCTGAAAGGTTTGACATTTTTTCTTTTATTACAGTAACAGGATAAAGATCAAATTTAAAATTTCAATAACGATTCGTTAAGAATCCAGAATGCCCTCCCTTTCTTTGCAGGAAAGAATTTAATGGTTTGTATACATAAAAATTAGACAGTATTTTCAGAGAAAATTATTCGCATAGTTGTCTTGGCCAGCCAGGTGGTGGTAATGCGCCCGTGTATTTTTTAAAGTATTGTATAATTTTTTCATGCGATTCATAATCAGGTTCTTTTGTGTTTTCTGTCCGTGTCATAACAAGATAGTTGTTTTTAAATTCTATTGAGGTTGACCAGGTGGTAGTGCTTCCGTCTTCGGAGTCTGTCCCTTCCCAAAATGGACCGATAAGTTTGTTGCCGGAGAGTTTATAAGTAATGGTATCATCCACTTCGTAGCATTTTTCCTCTTTTGTATACCATTTTACGATAGTTGCATTAAACTGGAAAATTTCTTCGTCAATTACATTAGTTTCGTTCCAGTCTTCTCGTTCACCTTCATCTATATCATACCCAATAACATTTTCTTTCTCCAATACCCAGATGCCGGAAAGTTCCGATGATTCATGAGGTTTTGGAGATGTTAAAGTTGTTTTGCCTTTCTCTTTGCAGCCAAATACGAATAACAGAGGAAAAATAAGTAGCAAAGCAATTCCTGAATAATTTCTCATAACAACCCCTTTCCTTAAAATATTTAGTATGATTTTGCCAGGTATTTGATCAAATCCGTACTGGTAATTATTCCAATAAGATTGCGGTCATCATCAATTACCGGAAGTGAGTGAAAAAGCCCATTACTGAGAAGGTATGCGGCTTTTCGCACCGAGTCCTTAATGTTAATGGTAACTAAATTTTTCTGCATTACTTGCTCTACAGTATATTGTTGATCCATTAATTCATCAATGGATTTATTATCTGTTTCCGCGAATTTGATGTTTAATTTTAATATATCTGTGGCGCTGATGAGTCCTGCGAGTTTCTGATCATTTACCACAGGGATGTGGTGGATTTGATTTTCCGCCATCATTTTGCGTACAGTGCTCAGTTTTTGGTCTATGGAGACGGTCTTTAAGTTTGCCGTCATGACATGGGAAATCGGATCAAGATTTTTCATACCAAAATTATTTTATATCAAAAAATCCGATAACTCAATCAAAAGATGGATGTTTCGTTATTTGATGTTTTTAATTTAAAATCATTGTGAAAATATAATTGATTGACATAAAACACCGAACTTACTATAATGGCGGCACACTTTGGCGTTAAACAGTAGTTTGACTTATAATATATATTAATTGTCATATGGAGTGGTTTAATTTTTATCAGGAGGCGTGTGTTATGAAAAACTTTTTTAAGCTGTCAGCATGTATTATTTTTTCATTAGTAACGATGGGTGTTGGTGTAAATGTGGCATACTCTTATTCTTCAGGTCCTCCGGACGGGCGTACGGGTTCTCCTGCTGATAATGGAGATACTTGTGCTTCTACACAATGTCATGATTCCTTTGAGGTGAATTCCGGAAGTGCGGTATTTTCTCTCTCTGTACCAAGCACATATACTCCGGGAGAAGAAGTAGAAATCATCGTATCATTTACTAACTCCACCACTTCTAAACATGGTTTTCAGCTTTCTGCCCTGGATGCCAATAATGAGCATGTTGGGCTTTTTAACAATGTTGATAATAAGACGCAAACGGGTGAAGGCGATTATATTTCGCATACCCTTAACGGATCGGATGATTCTAGCTGGTCGGTTGTGTGGATAGCCCCTTCCGGCGCTGCTGATGACCCCGTTACAATTTATGCTGCGGGAAATGAGGCAAATGGAAACGAAACGAACAAAGGCGATTATATTTATACAACAACTGCCACAATGATTGCCGGAGCAGTTGCATCGCCGACACCAACGGCAACGCCTGTACCTGGTTCGTGTGAAGCTGAATATATAGACGTTTCTGATTCAAAAATTAAACTATTATTTGAGGAAAGCGATGAAGTGACAGTAATGGTAACAGGAGATGATGATTGTGCCGCTGAAGGCGTGACTGTTACGGCTTCATTAAATAGAAAGAGCAAAAAACGGATAGAAATATCGCCGGAAAGTACTGCAACGGATGCAAATGGAGAGGCGGTGTTTACAATTACCGCCAAAAATAAGAAGGGTAATGCGAAAGTGACTTTTAAGGCGGATGGAGTAAAAGGCAAGGCAAAAACGGTAGTAAAAGTGAGAAAAAAATAAAAAGATATTTATCTTTTAGTAAAAATTTCAAAAAGGGACGTTGCACTGAAGAGTGGCGTCCCTTTTTTTATTTGATATACACAATTAATGAGTGATAAACTAATGCGATTGGTTAAATAAATCCTTTTGGCACTTGAGAATAGAGTGATTGGTAACAGATGCAAATCTTATACAAGTGATAATATATTTAGTAAATATTTATTGTGGTGAGGAGTTTTTATTAAATGATGAAATCGTATGTAATGGTTTTGTTTTTGAGCGTATGTTTTTCTTCCGTAACCAGCGGAGATGTAATTGTGTTGAAAGATTTCAATAAAGAAATTGATTTTAGGGTGCTGGGTGCTACTGATGAATATGTAAGTGTGGAAATACCAAAAAGAGATATGAAATCTTTGAAAATGCAGTTTTCTCAAAACGATTATTTCTCCGATGTGATTTTTTTGGATAAAGAAGAAATAACTTTGGAGTGTAAAGTTAAAGAGATAAAAAAAGATGAAATAATTATATTGATTCCAGCCTTTGCGATATCTTCTATCCAGATGTCATTTAAAGAGAATGGTGAATTGGTGACAGATGAAAAAATGTACAGTTCCAATATGCCGGAAGTACATAGTAAAAATGGCGAAAAAGATCGAATTCGCGAATATAAAACGCAAAATCAGAGAAATGATATGCAAAAAGAAGGGTCGGGAGAGATTGCAGATGAGTTAAGAACTGACATTAGCGGTGGACTGAATTCAAAAAAACATTATAAATTTAAAACAAAAAAGGTTTTTAAGGAAGAAAATGTTGGAGCTGAAGCAGGGGATCGTTTCGATAAAAATGAATTTGCTGATTTTAGGGCAAGTGACGATACTGAGGCTACACGTATGTTGGAAGAAAAGACATTTCGAATCAATGAAAATAAAGAAGATATTTTGGGGAATGAGGAAGTTTTTGACACTGCGGAAGCACTTGTAGAAGAAGCAACCACCTTACAAGACCCGAATCTTGGCATTGTTGAAGGGCGAATATTAAAAAGTGGAAAACCAATAAAGGATTGTCTTGTACAATTGCGCAGGCTTGAAAAGAGTGGTTTATTGTTAAAGGAGTATCGTCTGGTAGAGGGTGCTTTGGAACTTGAAACGGTCACAAACGATGAGGGATATTATCATTTTATGAATGTCTCGCCCGGCGAATATAAATTATATTGGAAGTCACTAGAGGAAACAACATGGGTAAGGCGTTTTAAGATGGAGCCTGACGTTATTGTAGAATCGGGGAAAACAGTGAAACCGAGAGATATTGAAATTTTAAAAAGAACATTAAACTGATGTTAAAAAGTGAAAAAAAATTTTATTGTTTCTTTGAAAATTTTGACATTACAAAGGTGAAATAAAAGCGAAGCAGTTATTTCAGAAGTGAAATTGAACTTTTTATTGTGATTGACTAAGTTTTTTTCGATAAAGAAAACTAAGAAATTGATGCTTAGGTAGTTACGAAGATTTTTTCGTTTTTTTTTAATTTTTTTTAAAAAAAGGAATGAATCTTGTTGTTGCTTGTGACCTATTGCAAGATCTTGTGTAAAAAAAATTTCATGATACATAAGCAGTAAGTTTCTGGTTGACAATTTAATTTAATGAAAGTATTATAGCCGACCGTTCAATCATAATAAGTATAGTTAATAGTTTTAAGTATTCTTAATATTCATCAATGTGATTGCGGATGTGTCTCTAAATTAAGAATAATTCTTGAATTAGGAAATTTCAGACGAAGTATGGAGGGTATGATGAAAAGTTTAAATATTGTTGGTTTGATGGGAGGTCTCGTGCTGAGTTTGGTGTGTGCGAGCCAGGCAGCAATGGCAAAGGGGAAGGCCCCGGTTTATAACGTGGTTGAGGTTAAAAACGGCGGGACAATTGTGGGAACCGTGAAGTTTGAAGGAAATGTCCCTAAAGCTAAGATGTTAAAAATAGATAAAGATGAGCAGACATGTGGCCATGGCCAGATGGCTTCTGAGGAGTTGGTGATTAATCCTGATAATATGGGTGTCAAGTATGCAGTTGTATCGCTGGATGACATTGCAGAGGGAAAGGCGATGGATACTGCGCCAGTTACGCTAGACCAGAAAGGTTGTATGTTTGAACCTCATGTTGTTGCTCTTTGTGCTGGTACTGAAGTGAATTTATTGAACAGCGACAACATTATGCACAATCTCCATTCCTGGTCGATAAGGAATCCTGCCTTTAATGAGGGGGTTTCTGGCAATGGGAGTATGGTGAAAAAGTTTGATATTCCGGAAATGGTAAAAATAACGTGTGATGTCCATAAGTGGATGAGTTCCTACCTCGTGGTGAAGGGGAATCCTTACTTTGCGGTAACGGATGCAGACGGGAAGTTCAAGATGGATAATGTACCGGCTGGTAAATACGCGATATCGGTCTGGCAGGAGAAATTGGGCAAGAGAAAAGGTGAAGTTACCGTAGCTGCTGGTGGGGAAGCAGTTGTGGATTTTGTTTATGCGAAAAAATAAGTGTAATGATTTTTATGGTTTGTGTAACTTACTTGTGAAAAGGCGTACCATATAATGAATATTTCTAAGTTATTGTCAAAGTTAGTAAAACAAAAAAGCATTTTTTTTATTTTAGTTGTTTTTGCTTTAGGTGCGGTTTTTTCTCTTTCCTGGCAAGGTGGAGCGTTGCGCTCTGCAGTGCATGCCGAAGAGGCTGGAGTTGAATTGCCTGAATTCGAGGGTGAGGGTAAATCATCCGGAGAGCAACAAACCGCTGAGGGTGTCGCAGAAGGAGAGGTGCCGCCTGAGGAAGAGGAAGAAGGGGAACTGGAGCCGGTTCAATACCGTACATTTTTTGGGTTAGATTCGCGTGTTGTTGTGTGGATTGTATCTGAATTGCATTTGATGTTTGCGGCATTTGTGCTTGGCGTGCCGATATTTGCAGTTATCGTTGAAATCGTAGGGTTTAAGGGTGGGGATATAAAGTATGATAAGATGGCGAAGGAATTTACCAAGTTGCTGTCTGCTGCGTTTGCAACAACAGCTTCGCTGGGTGGTTTGCTCGCTTTCTGTTTATTTGGATTGTATCCTGAGTTCATGGGTCACTTGACAAATGTGTTTGCCCCGACGATGTATGTTTATGCACTTTTGTTTTTTGGTGAAGCCTTTACGCTGTATGGCTACTATTATTCCTGGGATATTCTTAAGGGGACGTCGGTTAAGAAATGGAGTCACATTTCTTTGGGTGTGCTGCTGAATCTCTTTGGTACCGCTCTTATGTTTTTAACTAATTCATGGGCGACATATATGATGAGCCCGGCAGGCGTTAGCATGAAGACAGGGAGGCTTTTAAGTTTAAGTGAAGCATTTTATAATGAGTTGTGGATGCCTGTCAATATTCATCGTTTAATTGCAAATGTTTGTTTTGGAGGTTTTATTGTTGGGGCGTATGCGGCAGTTAAATTTCTCGGCTCCAAAACCAAAGAGGAACGGGCTCATTATGACTGGATGGGTTATGTTGGTAACTTTATTGGCATAGGCGCTTTAATTCCCTTGCCGTTTGCAGGATACTGGCTGGGCCGCGAGGTTTATAGTGCAAGTCCGGTCATGGGGAACATCATGATGGGTGGAGCTTTTTCCTGGACATTTATAATTCAGGCGATTCTTATCGGTATGTTGTTTATAGGCGCCAATTACTACCTCTGGTTGGGTATGGGGAGGATTAAAGGATCTGAACGGTATACGGGATACATTAAATACCTTAATGTTATCATTTTTATGTGTTTTGCTGTTTGGCTCACACCGCACAACTTACCTCTGAGCGGCGAGGAGAGGGCGATGATTGGTGAGCAGTATCATCCTTTCTCTAAGTATTTTGGCGTTATGGCGGCCAAGAATGCAGTGGTTAACCTTATCATTCTGTCTACATTCTTTTCATTCCTTATATATAGGCGAAGCAACAAAGGGGAGACGGTGAGATTCTCTGAGCAGGGGAAGGCGGGGAAGATTGGTATTTTGTCCGGCTTGGGATTTTGTCTGCTGATGCTTATCTCCTATGCAATTTCGTTGAATTTTGTTGAATTGGACGCACAGATTAAAGGATACGTAAAACCGTTGATATTTGCTTTGTATATCCAATCGTTAGCCGTTTGTTTTGCCGCATTTTTGACGTTTAAAGATAAGGGAAAACTCGCACAGTTTATTCTGTTTGGTGTTACGGCGTGTATTGCGGTTTTGTACTTTTGGTTTTACGGTTTTCAGGTTATGCAGAAGGCAAATTTGGTGTTAAGATACTTATCGGTAACCCAGGTGTCTATTGTGATGAGTTGTCTGATTATGAATGCTGTTATCGATATTTTTGTGTTCCGTAAAGCTAAGGTTGTCGGAGATATTGTGTGGGGCAAGATGCCTGTGAGGTCGCAGTATGCATTGCTTCTGCTATGTATCGTAATTGTAATTTTGATGGGGCTTATGGGATTTATTCGTTCGGGCTTGCGTATGGATTGGCACGTGTATGGTCTTTTGCAGGATACTTCTCAGTGGACGTATACGCCAACTCTTTCGTTTATGGGAAGGGTTGTTGGTTTGATCGTGGCTCTGTTCCTTGGATTAGTGTCGTTTGTGTTCTGGTTAGCAAACCTGGGAGAAAAAAAAGTAAAAACTGAGGCGGAAGCATAGCGGGGTATTTTTGGATCGATAGTTAATGTATTTATTTATTTGATAGCCTTGGTAGTTGACTCATTATGATAAATAATGATTGTGTTGATAAATTTTTAAGATCATGGTGGTAAGAAGAAGGCAAAAGAAGGCTTATGAATAAGACGATGTTAAAAATTGTAGCGTTTGGAGTTGCTGTCATTGGATTTTATATGTACATCACTGTCTATGTGACAGGTTTGTCCGGTACGGGCGGAGGAGAGTCTGCGGGTGGTGTTACCCCTGAAGCAGGAGAGCAGATTTTCTGGGGTGATGGGCAGTGTAGTACCTGTCATAAAATTGGATCTAGTGGTAGTGCCACAAGGGGGCCAGATCAGGAGGGTTTGGCGGAAAGGGCAGAGGAGAGAGCGAAAACCCTTGGTTTGTCTAGCGGTTTGGATTATCTGGTTGAATCTATAGTTGACCCTGATAAATATGTGGTGGAAGGATATGATAAGATCATGCCAAAGGTTTATGATCCGCCTATTATGCTTTCGCGTGAAAAAATATTGGCTGTTATTGCATATTTGCAAACCTTGGGTGGAGAGCCGGATATAGATTCCATTATGAAATTTAAGGATAAGATACCGGAGGCTTCAAAGAAAAAGGTAAAACCGTGGGTTTCACCTATGGAAGTTACAGCAGAAGAAGGCGAACAGGTATTTTATGATGAATCGCTTGATGTTACCTGTGGTAAATGCCATATGGTAAAAGGTCGGGGGACGAAAGTTGGGCCGGAGCTTACCGGTATTGGAGCAATTCAAACTCCGGAATATTTTGTTGAATCAATTTTGAATCCGAGTGCAGTTATCGTGAAAGGTTACGAGACCGTCTTTGTGATAACTGTTGATGGCATACCGTATAACGGGTTAATAAAAAGTGATACGGAAGAAGAGCTTACACTGATTGTAGAGGAAAGCGGTACTATGGAAGAGGTGGTTATTCCAAAAGATGAGATAGAAGCAATGAAGAAGCAGGAGGTCTCGATTATGCCTGGTAATATAAGCGAATTGTTGAGTGTGCGGCAATTTTATGCAGTAATCGAATTTTTGAGAAGTTTAAAATAGGTCTTGATGAGGATGGTTAGGGCGATGTTAAAGTTAGGAGTGTTTATTAATGGGGAATAAGCGAAGTCCATATTTAATGTTTTGGGTTGTTGCGGCAGTCATATTTTTATTTTTCTTCTTAAAATATGTATCTCCAAGGGTATTTCAGGTACTAATGGGGAAGGGGCACCCTATGCCTACCCCAAGTACACTGATGACGTGGTATATAATTATGGGGGTTTTGGCAGGGTTGGTATATGCTACGACAAGTAATCAAAAATTTGTCGATTTTTTAGGGTTTTTATTGCCTGGTCAGGGCCCGATTCTTAAGTTATTCTTTCAGAAAATATTTCTTATTGCATTTCCGCTTGTTGTTGGTTGGTTTGTGTATTCATACTCTTTGCCTGGTGCAGCTTCGCCGGTTGAACTGAGAATTCAACATCCCACGTTACCTCAGAAATATGAGAAGCTGGAAAATCCTTTCAGAGAGAAAGATGCAGATACCCAAAGGCGGTGTATTGAGGAAGGAAAGGTGCTTTTTCAGACGTACTGCCGTCCTTGCCATGGTTCCAAAGCGGATGGTAACGGGCCTTTTGCGAATTCATTCCGGCTTAGGCCAATTAATTTTCAGGATCCGGGAACAATTGCAACGGTAGTTGATAACTATCTCTTTTGGAGAATTAAGGAAGGCGGGCCTGGTCTTCCTTCTGAATCGACCCCATGGGATTCTGCAATGCCTGCGTGGGAAGGTGATTTGGAAGATGAACAGATGTGGAAGATTATCATGGGCGAATATGATACTGCCGGTGTGATGCCTCGGCAAAGAGAAAAAACAGAGTAGCGGGCTTCTTGTTTATAGTAGTTGTTTTATCGGGATTTAAAAGTTTTGAGATTATGTTAATTTTAATGAAGAGCTAGTGAATACAATGATAAAACTGTTTAAAAACAAAGTAATTAATTTTAGCTTGATTGTTTTCGGTGTTCTTGCGTTTTACAAGATAGAAGTGGCAAAAGCGCAAGCATCACATATGTTCAGAACTTACAAGCGGGAGGTACCTCAGAAATTGCCTGAAAACCAAAATGCGATTGCAGAGGGGAAAAAGGTTTACGAGAAGAGGTGCTGGTATTGCCATGGTATCACTGGTGGAGGAAATGGGCCTGCTGCAAAGACTATGTTTCCGAAACCTCGTAATTTTACTCGAAATGAGTTTAAAGTAAGATCCACCCCTTTCGGCTCAGTACCAACGGATGAAGATCTTTTTCGAATAATTACAAGTGGTATCGAAGGGACTGCGATGCCTTTCTGGAGTACAATAAGCGAAACGGAAAGGTGGCAGGTACTATATTACATTAAAACACTTAATGAACAGTTCAAAAAAGAAACCTCTCCTGAGGTTCTGACTGTAGGAAATGTCATTTCTACTCAGGAAAGCATAGAAAAAGGCCACGAATTATTTAAAGAAATGAAATGTTATAATTGTCATGGAGAAGACGGCAGGGGCAACGGGCCTCTTACTGTTGCTTTGCAAACAGAATGGAATATGCCTTATCGTGCGAGGGATTTAACGAAAGCGTGGAATTTTAAGGGGGGAAATACGGCGGGAGATATTTATCGCACCATTTCCACGGGATTTAATGAAACTCCAATGGGTTCATATCGGGAGAAACTTAGTGATGAGGAGCGATGGAGCCTTGCCCATTACGTGGAGAGCCTGGCAAATAAAATGGCTTCTGATGTTGTGGTAAAGGTAAAGCTTTTGGAAGGTGCGGAAATGCCAGAGGGCCCTCTGGGTGAAGCTTGGGGATTGGCAACGCCAATGGAGATTCCACTGGCAGGGCAAATTGTTGCTCATCCGCGGTTATGGGAGCCATCTATTGATGCCGTTATGATTCGCGGGTTATATAACGATAATGAAATCGCTTTTCTTATCGAGTGGGACGATCGGACGAATAAGCAGGAAGAAGTATTCAGGGACACCGTTGCGTTGCAATTTCCGGCAAAAATACCGGAATCCTTAAAAAAACCTTATTTTGGGATGGGTGATTCCGGTGGTATGGTAAATTTGTGGCAATGGAAAGCGTATTGGAATGAAGGTTTTGGTTCTGCTATAGAGGCACCTGAGAGTGAGCCTGGTGAGATTGTTGAATTAAATGCAAAAGGATTTAAGAAAATTTCAGTGCAGTCGCCGGAAAGCCAGAATGTTGAAGGTGCTGGAATTTATAATAACGGACGTTGGAGAGTAATGTTTAAAAGGCCTTTGAAAACGGAAGATGAGAAAAAGGATATCCAGTTTGAGATAGGCAAGTTGATACCAATAGCATTTGCTGCATGGGATGGTTCGAATAGTGATGTCGGGAGCCAAAAATCTGTATCTGCCTGGTATTATATATTACTCGAGAAGCCAATGCCTAAAACGGTATTTGTCTATGTGTTAATTGCGGTTGTTATGGGGGCGAGTGTAGAGCTCTGGTTCCTTGCTCGTTTGAGAAGGTTTCCTCCTAAGTTAGAAGAAGATGATCAAGAATAATATCAAGGAGCTTTTATGCAGTTAAAGTTTATATCAAGGCTATATGCAAGATTAATATTGTTGGCAATGGTGATTTGTTTGGCATCGTTTGCTCATTACCGAGAGGTTTCTGCACAAGAAGGAAGCATAGATCCAATGTATTTGGAAATAGACAAAAAATACCAGATACCTGAAGGTTGGTCTGTACTGCCTTTAGAATTAGAGGATCCATATAAACGGATTAAAAACGGGCCGATACTTACAAATGTTATTCACAAAGCGAATGTAGAATGGATTTCTAAATGGGTGGCTAACCCTAAAGCGGTAGTCCCGAATGCCAAAATGCCTGATCTTGGCTTGGAGTTTGACGAGATTAAGGCTGTGATTGCATATTTGGGTAGTATCGCAGATGATGGGATTTCAAAGGTCCAATGGGATGATTATTTGCTAAAATCCGAAGATGATATGACAGACGAAGAATATGATAACATGGATCAAGTATATCAGATGGGAAAAGGGGTATGGAGCCGTGCACGCTGTACCATATGTCATCCTGTTAAGGGGCTTGGTGGAAATGTTGGAGTCGGGCCTGACTTAGGAAGAATTGTTACCAAAATTAACAGGGACTGGCTGCATGGATGGCTTACGAATACAAAAGAGCATTTTCCGGATACAATGATGGCGCAGTTCCGATTCTCCGATGAAGAAGTGCGCGGGTTGGTCGAATACATTATGCGGGATACTCAGTTTATGCCTGAGGAAGAAGATGAAGAGGAGGAAGGTGCCGCACCGAAAGCTGCTGAAGAGCCAGAAGTTTTGACACAAGCTGAATATGACAGTAGTAAAGGGGATGATGCACTTATTTTAAAAGGCAAGAGTATCATAGAAAATGCACGTTGTTTTGTTTGCCATGATATCAAAGGTTTTGATGAATTGATGCCTGTTGTAAAAAGAGACAGAGAGGGATTAGAAGGGTTTGAAAAGGTGTTGTATGATATCAGGTGTTTGACATGTCATACCATACAGGAAAAAGGTGGCACTTATGCACCAAACATTACCGAAGTAGGCACAAAGATAAAGATGGATTGGGAAAAGGACTTTTTGAAGGCTCCTGATATTATTCGCCCTCTGAGTCAGCAAATGCCTAAATTTAACCTGACGGAAGAGGATGCTTCTTTTGCGACAGGATTTATGGAGAAGTATCTTGTAAATAATGAACTTCCTTCAGGTGTTTTTGAGGACGAGAAACCTTCTGAGGAAATAGTAGAAGCAGGGAAGGTACTGTTCTATAGTAAAGGTTGTAATGCATGTCATGCTGATGGTGTAAAAGGTGGTGGTGTAGTAGGGCCGAATCTTGGTACCGTAGGTGATCGATTACAACCAGCATATATGTTTCACCACTTAAAAAATCCGACAGTGGTAAATCCTCGGGCAATTGAGCCGAATTATGGTTTTTCTGATCAGGAAATTAAGATGTTGGTTGGATTCTTGGTTGATCACGTCAAGGGAAAAGAGGGGAATTAACAATGAGTCATTTTTCGTTTTCTAAAGGAAAGTTTTTTATTATTCCGATATTTGTCTTAAATTTGGCGGGTGGTGTTGGTTTTGCGAAAGAATTGATAACTTCTCCGAGAGATTCCGAATTTTTGATTTCCGCAAAAACATCATTTGAATACTATTGTTCACCGTGTCATGGAAAAGACGGTGACGGAAGAGGTACTTTTTATACGATTGATTTAAACCCAAAACCAAGGGATTTTACGGACGCGAAGTATATGGCAACGAGATCGGAATCGGATTTAACACAGTCAATTACCGGAGGAACGGCATCGATTGGAAAGTCAAATCTTTGCCCGCCTTGGGGGAACGTTTTTACAGAGGAAAGAATCAAAGAGCTGGTTGCCTATATCAAAGGTCTTTCTGTTGAAGAAACAACACAAGAAGCCGTTGCAGAGAAAGAGTCTGTTGTCGAGGAAGAAAAATCTCCTGGTTTTAAGTCTGCACTACGATGGTTGTTCATTGCGGTTATTACCGTGGCTTTGGCAGGCGGTGCAATTAGTGAATGGAAGAAGTTGAAAAGTGAATCCGCATAAATTCTTATAATTTTAGAGTTACCTTAGTGAAAAGTATAGCTATGTATAAAAAAATATTAATACCGATAGATAATTCGAATTATTCGAACTATTGTATCGATCTTGGAATCGCGATTTCGGCTAAATATGGTTCTCTGCTTGTTGGGTGTCATGTTTACGATGCGGCGTTGCATCAGAAGAGGTTTCGCGATATGGAAGAAGGACTACCGGAAAAGTATCAGGAAGCGAAAGAGTTGCAACGACAACGCGACTTGCATACTTCACTTATTAATCAAGGTTTAAAAATGATTTCTGAGTCGTACCTTGATGTTTTTAAAGATAAGTGCGTAAGTGCAAATGTTAAACATGATGTAGTTTTGCTCGAAGGTAAAAATTATTATGAAATAATTAAGGAAACGCAGCGTGGCGGTTACGATTTGGTCATAATTGGTGCTTTGGGTCTTGCTTCTGTTAACGAAAATCTGATAGGCAGTGTTTGCGAACGTGTTGTCAGGCGCATAAAAACGGATGTTATTGTAGTTAAGAAAAGTGGCTTAGGAGAAAGGATCGTCGTAGCAGTTGATGGAAGTCTGCAATCTTTGGAAGGGTTAAAATCTGCAATTTCGTTTGCAAGGTCGTTTAATAAAAAACTTAATGCGGTATCGATATATGATCCTCATTACCACCGGGTGGCATTTGAAAGTATTGCGAAAGTGCTCTCGGAAGAAGCAGGGAAAATATTTAGATTTAAGGAGCAGGAAACTCTTCATGAAGAGATCATAGATAAAGGACTTGCGAAAATTTACCAAAATCATCTAGATAGTGCATGTAATATTGCTAAAAAAGAAGGTGTAGAGATGTTCTCTGTATTATTAGATGGAAAGCCTTTTGATCAGGTGTTACGTTATTTAAAAAAATGTCCCCATTCGTTACTTGTTCTGGGAAGAACAGGAGTACACAATACGAATGGTCTGGATTTGGGGAGCACCACTGAAAACCTATTGAGGCTGGCCCCTTGCAATGTAATGTTAACTGGTGGCAATATATCAACAGAGGTAGGGTCCTCGGCTCTTACGGATATTTCTTCTAAAAAAATAATTGATGACGCAAAAGAACGGGTTAATTCAAAATACGGAGAGGATGCATTGGATACTCCTGGTACTAATCGGAAGGAGTATGTGGAAAATGATACTTCCGAAAAACTACTGCCTTTAATTTGGTCGAATGAGGCGCGTGAGCAGACCGAACGTATTCCTTCTTTTATCAGAGGTGTGGTGAGGAAAAGAATAGAAAAATATGCCCGGGAGAATGGCTATAGGGAAATTACTGAAGAAATAGTAAACGAGGTCAAAACTCAATATATGGGGAAGGATCTAACCCATACTCATTAAAATCTTTTGGTATAATGTTTTTTGGCACTGATTTAATCGGCCTTCCATAACAAGTTACATCATTTCTTCGCTCAAGCATTGTTCCATCTCATAACCTTGCAAAAAAGGTAAGCTTAAGGGAATAAGACAGAACGGATAACATTAATTGCGATATTTGGTTTTATAATTTGTTAGTTTCTTTCTGAATTTAATTCTATTAATCAAATAATCAAAGCCTCTCTGGTTAGCGTATTTCTGCATGCACGATTATAAGCTTTTGAGAATGTTATAATTTAGTATCGGCATGATTTGCATGTTTTTAAAATCACACCGCTGTGAAGCCCCATGGAACATGTGGCACTCGTTTTCTCAGTAAGTGGATTTCGATAATTGCACATACGGAGTCAGTGTATTTTTTTCTGATGTTCAGACTGTTATGATCTTACTCTTTATTATGCAGTATTGAACGGAACATTTCAAAATAGAAATGCTAAAGTACGCAGGAGAGTTTTCAAATAAAAATTATAATCTTATGTATAGTGTGGTGGTGAAATAAGTAATGAAGTGTTTTTAAAATTGAAAGGCACTTTGACTCAGAGGGTATGGGGATTGCTACAGTAAGATTGAGCAAGTTTGTACGTATAAGGGTAAACTTCATTAAAAAAATCAGAGAGATTTACATGAGAATATGTGTAGCGAAAAAAAATACTTTTGTTGTATTATGAATATTTAGTATAGTTAATTTTGATGTTCTTTATAATTTTCTCTGTGGCATTTTGCTGTGACATTTTAGGAAGGAGGTCGTTAGTACACTAAACATACATGAAAGTTTATGTTAATTCTGATTATGAAAATCATATGTTTTGGTAGAAGGATTTTTAAGATCTGACTTGGAGAAAGTTTTTAAGGGAGGAGAGGGATGGAAAAGATTTTTCGCTTATTTAGAGGTTGTTGTATAGCCCTCCTTGGATTTTTGTTTTTGAGTGCAACACTATGTGTTGCAGAGGAGGCAGAAGGAGTAAAAGGTATGGCGGAGGAAGAATTTACGCCAACGA
>SOET01000036.1 GCA_021646465.1 Candidatus Kuenenia hertensis
ATTGCGTCTCTACAAGAGGGGATTTAGGGGTGTGTTATAAATTTACGCTGAAATAGATACTTTATTTATAAGAATTTTACCTTTTTCAACAGACTGTACCAATATTCCTGGAGAATAAATAGTGCAGAAATAAAACCCTGCATGCAAAATCTATATACCATAATTGTCACTGCGCAGTTGCATAATCCTGTTTACATAGTCCTTGATTTAAGTGTCATTTTCTGATATTTTTTCAAAGATGGAATGGTTATTAAAACAATCTTCTCTTTATGATATTTTACTTAAGGCAGAACAACAGGAACGTCTCGGCTTTGAGGATGGCATCAAACTCTTCAAATCGAATGATCTCCTCCGGATAGGCTTTGTTGCCAATAATATAAGAGAACGGAAAAACGGTAACAGGGCATACTATATTATTAATCGTCACATTAATTATTCCAATATTTGCAAGAACCAGTGCAAGTTTTGCGCCTTCAGCAAAAAGCAGGAAGATCCTCATGGGTATACCATGAGCATGAAAGAAATCCTTGACAAAGCCGCTTTTGCCTCTGAAGAAGGAGCGACGGAATTTCATATTGTGGGCGGTTTGCACCCCGAACTTCCGTTTGATTTTTATGTAAAGATGATTAGTTCGATTCATGAAAGTCATCCCGATATTCACATACAGGCATTTACTGCTGTAGAGATTGAACATCTGTCACAAATGGCTGGAATTTCCGTAAGCGAGACCTTGAAAATCCTGAAAGAAGCGGGACTCGGCTCTCTTCCCGGCGGAGGAGCGGAAGTATTCTCTTCCTCTGTTCGTGAAAAACTGTGCCCCGAAAAACTCAGCGGAGAGGGTTGGCTTCAGGTAATGCGCGAAGCACACAATATTGGGCTCAGAAGTAATGCCACCATGTTGTATGGTCATGCAGAAACACCGGAAGACCGGGTTAATCATCTGATAAAACTTCGAGAATTACAGGATGAAACGGGAGGATTTATGTCTTTTATTCCGCTCGCATTCCATCCTAAAAACACAGAATTATCTTTTTATTCCAGTACTACTGCCATGCTCGATCTGAAGGTGATCGCTATCAGCCGCCTGATGCTTGACAACTTTGACCATCTCAAGGCATTCTGGATTATGCTGGGAATTAAACTTTCTCAGATATCTCTCCGTTTCGGGGTGGACGATATTGACGGCACCGTACAGGAGGAAAAGATCACTCATGCTGCGGGGGCAAATACGCCAGAGGCGCTTTCCGTAGTCGAAATAATTCGATTGATCAGAGAAGCAGGCCGTGAACCCGTTGAAAGGGATACTCTCTATAATCCTGTAGTGAGAAAACAGAGAGATGCGGTATTACAGGGCGTTTGAGTTTCTCATACACAATGAATGCTTAATTTTCACAAACTGTTTTTATTACAAAACGAGAGACATCCGCATTTTTAAAAAAATTTTCCATTTTTAGTAAATACATCAACATCCTTTGCTTGCCCATTTTAGGAGGTCGTATTACAGATGACAGCATTTCCAACCCTTTTCAGTCCATTTCGCATAGGTTCAATGAGTATCAAAAATCGCATTGTGATGTCTCCCATGGAAACACATCTATGCAATGCGGAAGGTTTTGTCACAAAAGAACTCATTAGTTATTATAAAGAACGCGCTCTCGGCGGTGCAGGATATATTACTGTGGAAAACACTGCCGTTGATCCTGCAGGCAGAGTGAATGACGGCATGATGTGCATTCACGATGATAAATTTATTCCTGAATTGAAAAACCTTGTTGACACCATTCATGCGGTTGGGGGAAAAATAATCCTCCAGTTGAGCCATGCGGGCAGAGAAGCCTTGCCCTATTTTACCGGAACGGGAACGGTTGCTCCTTCGGCGATACCCAGCCCCTTAACGAAGGAAATGCCGAAGGAATTAACCATTGACGAAGTGAAAGCGGTTATCAATGCATTTGTATGCGGCGCGGAACGGGCTCTGAAAGCGGGATTTGACGGAGTTGAAATCCATATGGCACACGGATATCTTGTAAATCAATTTTTCTCGCCGGAATCCAACACACGAACAGATGATTATGGGGGTGACACCGTGCGAAGAGCAAGGTTCGGGAAAGAAATTGTTGAAGGTATCCGAAAGAAAGTGCCGGGCGATTTTCCCGTTATATGCCGGATCAGCGCCGATGAATATACTGAAACAGGGCTAAAATTAGAGGAGAGTAAAGAAATTGCAAAGATACTGGAAAGGGCGGGAGCAAGCGCCATTCATGTTTCTGCGTGCAATTACGCATCAGCCTTTTTTAACATACCATGTTATTACCTGGAAGAAGGATGTTTTGTTCATCTCGCGGAAGGAATTAAGAAAGTAGTAAATATTCCCGTTTTATCCGTGGGGAGGATTCAGGATCCTGTAATGGCAGAAGAAGTGTTGAAAGAAAGCAAGGCGGATCTTATTGTTTTGGGGCGTCCTCTTATTGCTGATCCCTATTTGCCAAATAAAATCAAAGAGGGGAATCTTGAAGACATACAAGTATGTTTAAGCTGCAACCGGTGTATCGAAAGCATCTCTGATAAAAAGCTCGTATGTACGGTAAACCCGTATGTCGGTAAGGACGAACTCTTCCACTTGCAGAAAACCGCAAAGCCCGGAAAGGTGTTGATTATCGGAGGAGGCCCGGCGGGTATGTCTGCCGCTATAACATTATCTGGACGCGGGCACAACGTTACTTTGTGGGAAAAAAACGGTGAACTCGGTGGTAATTTACGTTATGCTTCCATGGCGCCGAAAAAGGAGCCTGTCAAAAAATACCTCCAATATTTGGTAAACCAAATAAAAAAGAAGAAGGTTTCGATAGTGCTTAACAAAGAAGCCGGTGAAGACGATATAAAACAATTTGCGGCTGACGTAGTAGTCCTTGCACAAGGGGCAAAAGACGTCCCTGTCGAAATAAAAGGTATGGAGGAAAACAGAGTATTAAATGTCAAAGGCGCATTTTCCTCGACTGACACGATTGGTAATAATGTAGCAATTGTGGGGGGAGCAGCGGAAGGATGCGAACTGGCGGACTATCTTTCTTTACAGGGGAAAAAAGTTTCCGTCATTGAAATGAGACGTGTCCTGGGTCTTGGACTTGTTGCGCACCCACGGTATCACGTGTGTGAACGTTTAAGAAAAGAAGGGGCGACCCTTATGGTAAATGCAAAAGTAACAGAAATAGGACGCAATTACATTGTCATAAGCCGCAGAAAGCAACCTGATGAGAAACTCGAAGGATTTGACACAATAGTCATTCCTACGCTGCATCAGCCTAACATGGAGCTTGAATCATCACTTCAACCCTTTGTTTCCGAAGTTTATACTATTGGTGACGCAAAAGAGGGACGTACCGCACTTGAGGCAATTGCGGAGGGCGTCGAAATAGGGTTAAAAATATAAATCGTGCCATACGTAAAATAGATATATATGGAATTAACCATTATAGGATCAGGTACGGGAGTACCTTCTAAAACCAGGGCATATCCATGCACTTTAATAAAAATCAAAAACAAATACCTCGTTTTTGATACCGGCCCCGGTTCATTGCGCCAGTTGTTTCTCGCTGGTGTCACGTATACAGATATTGACTATATCTATTATTCGCACTTTCATCCCGACCACTCGCTGGATCTCGTCTCGTTTCTTTTTGCAATGAAATATGATACTCCTGAAAGAACAAAACCACTCTATGTCACAGGTCCCCGTGGTTTACATGAATTTCATCAAGGATTATTGTCTGTCTATGGGAATACTATCCGGCCAAAGTCTTTTGACCTTCACCGGAAAGAAATAGAGAGAGGCAAACTTACCTATGATGGATGGGAAATTAGCGTAGAACCCATGCAGCATTCATCACAAAGCATTGGGTTCCGGATAGGGACTCCGGAGGGAAATTCAATAACGTATTCAGGCGATACGGATTACTGTGATGGTATAATTCATCTGGCGAAAAATACCGATTTGTTAGTTCTTGAATGTTCTTTTCCCGATGATAAAAAAGCAGAAGGGCATCTTACCCCACGCCTTTGCGCTCAAATTGCACAAAAGGCACAGTGTAAAAAACTGATACTTACCCATTTCTACCCAATGTGCAGTGAGGAGATAAAAAACAACAAAAGCCTGCTTGCCGAACTCAAGACTATTTATAATGGTACAATTGTTTTTGCTGAAGATTTTGACAGGTTTGAAATCTGATACTGTAGCTTCTTTGTGTGCCTTTTTTACTCTTTATTTATTCAATATGCCAAGTTTTATTTCACTGAATATTTTTAAAAACTAAAATATTACGATATCTTTAAAAATGAAATAAGAAAATACATATGGAACATTGGTCTTTTTGGAAAACTCTTTCCTTTCAAATAACAGGATTGTCTTTCGTGATAGCAAGCCTGAGTGGAATTGCCCTGTTGCTTTATATACTTGGGTATTGTATAAGAAAGGCGGAAAACAGGAAATCTCCTACCGGTACTGAAACAATTTTTGAGGAAATGTTACAGGGGAAACCGGAAGTATCCCCACAGGAAATGGGTCAAAACACGCTTCTTGCAGTTATTACCACGGCGGTTGATGAGGTAATAAAAGAACCACATAGAATTGTTTCCATCCGGCAAGTCGATCAAGGTCAGGTCTCAGGAGAGCTTTATCTCCAGGCATGGTCTGCGGAAGGCAGACGCCAGCACTTTGCGTCTCACAAAGTCCGCTGATTTGTTTTTTTAAGAGGTAAACTGAAAACGGATATATTTTGAGGGCGTTTAGTGAAAAGACTAAGAATTACTGTTGAGGGAAAGGTATACGAGGTAATTGTGGAAATCCTTGACGAAGAGATATCTAAAGTTGCACATCCGGAAAAACAAACACCTTCCCATGGTCAGATTATTTCTCAAAAACCATTTCCTGCTGACAAGAAACAAGGAGATATTACGAGCCCGATACCAGGGAAAGTAAGCACTATTTTTGTACAAAAAGGGCAATACGTGAAAGAGGGTGAGCGATTAATGGTTTTAGAGGCAATGAAAATGAATAATTACGTCTACGCCCCTCATGATGGTAAAATAGATGCAATTTATGTAAAAAGCGGAGATACAGTCGAAGAGGATCAATTATTATTAAATATTTCGTAATGAGAGCAATACGATAATGTTTTGCATGATTAAATTATTGCATGTATTGCCGATTCAACAGGTATCATGGCAAATGGTAGTAATGTGGGGCATTGCCTTCATATTACTATATCTTGCGGTTTATAGGGGCTTTGAACCATTACTGCTCGTTCCTATTGCCTTTGGGGCGCTTATCGCAAACCTTCCTACGCAAGGCATGGTAAACCCTCCCATAGATGGCAGGCCGGGAGGGTTATTTTATTATGTTTCAAAGGGGATTACCTGGGAAATATTTCCTCCCTTGGTTTTTCTGGGAGTAGGCGCTCTGTCGGACTTTGGCCCGTTGATAGCAAATCCCCGCACGCTTTTACTCGGAGCTGCTGCCCAGTTGGGGATATGTGTGACATTTATAGCTGCCGTCTTATTGGGATTTTCCCCTCATCAGGCGGCGTCAATAAGTATTATCGGCGGTGCGGATGGCCCCGTTGCAATTTTCACAAGCAATAAACTTTCTCCGGAACTTATTGCGCCGATAGCCATAAGCGCGTATCTTTACATTTCCCTCGTTCCCCTGATTCAGCCGCCTATCATGCGGACACTTACATCAAAACGGGAGAGACGAATACGCATGAAATCGCTCCGAAAAGTGTCAAGGCGGGAGAAATTGCTTTTCTGTCTGATTATTACCATTGCGGGCGTGCTTATTGTCCCCGATGCTTCACCACTGATATTCATGTTAATGCTCGGAAACTTCTTGCGCGAATGCGGAGTGACCGAACGGTTATCGCATGCGGCACAAAATGAGATTATTAATGTCGTTACGATTTTCCTTGGAGTATGCGTGGGTATTACCATGAAGGGAGAACGATTCCTTACTATTGAAACGCTAATGATTGTTTTTATCGGCGCGATTGCCTTTGGGATTTCGACGGCAGGGGGAATCCTTATGGCAAAGTTAATGAACGGGATCAATCCGAAAAATCCCATTAACCCTCTGATTGGTGCGGCCGGAGTATCAGCCGTTCCCATGTCGGCAAGGATTGTCCAAATGGAAGGGCAAAGGGAGGACAAAAATAATTACCTGCTTATGCATGCGATGGGGCCAAATGTCGCCGGCGTTATTGGCACCGCCGTAGTTGCGGGCTACTTTATTGCAAGGTTAGCGAAGTAAGCTATAGAATCTTGTAATATTCCTTTTTTCATATTTACTTTTGATGCCATATTTATTTATTCTGTATGCACAATGAACATACTACTCATATATCCTGAATTCCCTGACACCTTTTGGAGTTTTAAACACGCACTTAAGTTTATACGTAAAAAGGCATCATTTCCTCCTCTGGGGCTGCTGACCGTTGCCGCAATGTTGCCGAAGGAATGGACAAAACGACTGGTAGATGTCAATGTAACAAAGCTTACGGATGACGATCTGGCATGGGCGGATTACGCGTTTGTCGGCAGTATGGTCGTGCAGAGAGTATCGGCTAAACATATCATTGAACGATGCAATAGCGCAGGGGTACCTGTGGTTGCCGGAGGGCCTTTGTTCACAAGTGAACATGAAAATTTTGAAACAGTCAATCATTTCGTGCTCAATGAGGCAGAGGTAACCCTTCCGGCATTTCTGGAAGATATAAAAAATAACTGCGCTAAACGCATATACACTTCGGCTCAATTTGCCGACATTCAAAAAACACCCGCCCCACTTTGGGAATTGGCAGATTTAGATAAATATGCGTCAATGAGCATACAGTACACCCGTGGTTGTCCCTACCATTGCGAATTCTGTAATGTAACAGCACTCTTCGGGCAACGCACCCGCTCCAAGACTGCTGAACAGGTTATTGCCGAGTTGGACATTTTTTATAATCTGGGTTGGCGAGGGCCGGTATTTTTCGTAGACGACAATCTTATTGGGAACAAAAAAATTCTCAAAAACGAACTACTCCCCGCTTTAATCAAATGGCAGAATGAACATGTCTCATTGCCGTTTAACACCGAGGTATCCATCAATCTGTCTGATGATGAAGCCCTTATGCGCATGATGTCTGAAGCGGGATTTGACACGGTTTTTGTCGGCATTGAGACTCCGGATGCGGAAAGCCTTGCCGATTGCAACAAGAAACAAAATAAAAACCGGAGTTTAGCTGAAGACGTAAGGCGCATTCAGCGGGCAGGTTTGCAGGTACAGGCAGGCTTTATCGTGGGGTTTGACACCGACACCCCCTCTATCTTTCAAAGGCAAATTGATTTTATACAGAAAAGCGGAATTGTTACCGCCATGGTCGGACTGCTCCAGGCACCAACGGGAACAAAACTTTATGAACGTCTGAAGCGGGAGGGACGGTTGCTCGGCAATATGTCCGGAGACAATGTTGACGGCACAACGAACATTGTCCCGAATATGAATGCCAATATTTTACGTGAGGGATATAAAAATATATTACGACACATTTATTCCCCCGAAAACTATTACCAGCGTATTAAAACCTTCTTTCGGGAATACAAAGCGCCGAAAATCAGGGCTCAGTTTAAACCCAATCATATAATGGCATTAGTCCGCGCCATTTACCATCTTGGTATCCTTGGCAATGAACGTATCCAGTTTTGGAACCTTTTGCTATGGACGTCATTCCACCGCCGTGAACTATTACCATTATCCATTACCCTTGCGGTTTACGGCTATCATTTCCGTAAAATCAGCGAGTTAAATGTCCTGTATTCACATTCGGGAGCCATTCCAAATCCACAAAATAATTTTTCAGACAACAACGTTTATACATGAACCCGAATATCTCTGAAACATACAGTTTATGAAGTTTAGGGAGATTATTTCTTTTTCGAAGGTAACTTGATCGTCTCGCCGGCTACCATGAACGCGCCTCTCCCCCGATGGTGAATCGTCCGCGGGTCTTTGTTTAAGGGATCAATCCACACTTTAAGCACCTCAAGGATGAAAAGGTTGTATTGGGCTACCATCTTCCCGTCGACTACCTTGCATTCAAGATTTGTATAGCACTCATCGATGAGTGGAGCCGTGATGCACGAGGCGGGCGCCTGCGTGAGTCCAAAGGTTTCGAACTTATCGACCTTTCGTCCGGAAGTATTCCCGCAACCCACTACCTTTTCCGCTAACTCCACCGTAGGGATATTGATCACACATTCTCCGGTTGCCTTTAAAATATCGAACGTGTAATTTTGATTGCTAATTATACAACCGAGTGTTGGTGGCTCGAAATCTATCATCATGTGCCACGACATGGTCATAATGTTTGCCCGTCCCTTGTGATCGGTCGTAACCATAACCACTGGTCCCGGCTCGATCAGTCCATAAACTTTGGATAAAGGAAACAACTTTTTTTTCATTTTTACTACTCCTGCTTTAGCGATTTTTAACGACCTCCATCGTCTCTCCGTCTGAATGTCAAGGCAAGTTTTGATCTTGCAGAATCCACAGATATTTCCTTTGAACACAGCAAGATCAAACAAATCATAGGAGTGTCCTCTCAATTGTCTGATTACTATTTACGAGGATACTACTATACCTTTTTTTGCTCCTTCTGTATTCAATAATTTTGAAAACACAAAGAAAATAACCCCATATAAAAAGATATACAAATATGTTAAACTTAATAAAAACTGCAAAGATAAATGGAACATAAACTATTCACGATCGAACAAAATTTGCTAAACAATTGTTTAGTAAATGATACTTGTGCTTCTCTAAAAAATTACACCTTTTGAAATAAAATAATTACAAAATGAGCAAGACATATAACGACCATCCACTGGCACCCTTTGATATTCCGACACGACAACAGAGAAAAACGTTAATTGAGAACCAGAAAAGTATCCACTTTGCAGAATCCGCAGATGTTCCTTTTGTGCAAAGCAAGATCAAGAGAATCGTCGAAATGGCTGAAAAACGCGGCGCGAAACGTGGAATTGATTACATCATTACACTGAGGGAGATAGTACCCTGCTACCGGTTGATAACGTTTTATTCCACAAGCGCCTTTATTTCGCCAAGAGAAGACTTCTTCTGATTCGCAGTTTTCATTCCCCTTGTACCACATAAAATCCTCACTGTCCGTGGCATGCAACAAAATTACTGATAAAACAGACTGAAGGTAGAAAAATTTGGCAAGGTAATAAGTGTGGAAACCTCCTAAATTTTTAATATAATTTACAAAGCTGATTTGAGATGTTAAAAAGAGAACATTGCGAAAGGGTAATTACGGATAAATGACGATAGAAAAACAGAAATCTTCGACTTTTGTTAAGAAGGTACGAATCCATGTTTTACTTTTTATTGCCACTTCTCTGACAACGTATTACGTTAACGGGATATGGTACTCAATTGCCATTATGTCAATTCTCCTTTCCCATGAATTAGGACACTTTTTTATGTGCAGAAAATACCATGTGGACGCTACTATGCCGTATTTTCTGCCCCTTCCGCTCCCGCCTTTTGGAACATTCGGTGCAGTAATTAAAATGAAAGGGCATATACCCAACAAACGGGCATTGTTTGATATCGGAGCAGCAGGCCCGTTAATGGGGTTAGTATTCGCCATTCCTACAATTATAATAGGACTTATCCTTTCAGACGCACGTCCGGTACCAACGGATTCCTCCCAATATCTGGGGCTTGGAGAACCTCTTCTTTTTTCGTTTATCACAAAAGTTATATTCGGAACATTACCGGAAGGGGTGGACATTTATCTCCATCCCCTTGCATTTGCCGGATGGGCAGGATTATTCGTCACAGCACTCAATCTCTTACCCATCGGGCAACTTGATGGGGGGCATGTTATGTACGCACTGTTGGGGAAAAAGAGCGATATCGTTTATCGCATAGGGATATTTATTTTTTGTGTGATTGCCGTGTTTTTCTACAAGGGCTGGATTTTATTTGCCATACTCCTTCTTATTTTTGGATTTCGGCACCCTTCGCCCGCAGATGAGATTACCTCTCTGGACCGCAAGAGAAAGATACTCGGCATAATCCTTTTCATTGTTTTCCTCATATCGTTTACCCCTGTACCTCTTAAATTTTAATATCAGTACGGAACAAATGAACATTCTTTTACTATCTATGCCTGATTGTGCTCCACACTTTAATGCCATACGATGGAAACCGCCAAATCTTGCCATTTCATCAATAGCCGGCAATATCGAGGGGCATAATGTCTACGTAGCCGATCTCATATTGCGCAGAAATTCTATAGTTGAGACGATAAAGGAGTTGATTGCTCAATATCGCCCGGATGTAGTCGGCTTATCTGCAATGAGTATGCAATTTGCCACTGCAAGGAAGATAGCCAGCTTAATTAAGGGGATCGATAAAAATGTAAAGACCGTTTTAGGCGGTTACCACGCAACACTTATGTATAACGAATTGTGCCAGGGAGACGATTCCGCCCCTTTTGATTTTCTCGTCCGGGGGGAAGGCGATTTGTGTTTCAATGAATTGATCGGGGCAATAAACGGCACAAAATCCATAGAAAGCATAGCAGGCGTTTCCTTTCGCAGCAACGGTACCTTTATTCACAATCCACAACGCCCTTTAGAGGATCTGGATAAAATAAAAATCCCCGACAGATCAAAGCGGATATGGAAAGGATATAGATATTATGGCTTTACCCTCGATATTATAGAATCTTCCCGCGGATGTGTGATGCCCTGTAACTTTTGCAGTATGGATAAGATGTATGGCAAAACCTTTCGAAGATTCAGTACGGAAAGAATTCTCGCCGATATTGCCAATGCCAAGCAATATGGTGCAAATTTTATTATCTTTTCCGATGATAATTTTGCGTTGGATATAAAACGATTTGAATCATTGTGTGATGCGATTGCGGATGCGGGGCATAATGATATTCGTTACATTATCCAGGCAAGCAGCGCCGGGATTGCATCGTCGGAAACTCTTGCCAGAAAAATGGCAAAAGCGGGTTTCAGGATCGTTTTCCTTGGTATTGAAAACGCATCGGAGGAAAATCTGAAACTGATGAAGAAGGGAAATATCATTGAAAAAACAAAACTCGCTGTACAACGTCTTCATGAACAGAACATTATGATTGTTGGCGGGATGATAATCGGGAATCCAAATGATAAAGAAGAAGATATTGCCAGAAATTATGAGTTCTTTGTGGACCTGCAAATTGACTTTTTTGCTGATCAAATCCTGACTCCTTACCCAAAAACCGGCATGCGTGAAGAATTATTGAAAGCGGACCTGGTAACGAACAAATATGACTACAGCCGCTATAACTGCTTTTGGGCAAACGTGAAAACAAATTATATAGGATCTGAAGATCTCCAATTTTTAAGATGGAAATATAACAAAAAATATGCTAATTACATATGCACCACACCCGCATTTATCAAAAATTACCCTCTTGCTTATTATTACAGACAGTACTTTAGACGGCCGTTTATGCGGTTAAAAAACAGGTTGTTCCAAAATAAACGAAGCGAGCGGGAATTATACAATGAAGATATGGCAAAAGCCGAAGCAATGAACAAATTCTTTTGAACTTGCGTGTAATAAAGTTATACGAAAAAGTTGTAAAGTAAATACGAGAAATTTTTTACGAGGTGTTCCCATGCCTGTAGTTTCAATTGCAAAATGTGATGATTATACTCCGGAAAAGGTTTATCACGCGATACATCAGTCCTTAAGTATGCTTAACGGCACTGAAAAACTTGTACGGCCGGGAAAGAAAGTACTGCTAAAACTTAATCTCCTTTCTTCATCCCAGCCTCCGGAAAGAGCGGTAAATACCCATCCTGTAGTTGCCAGGGCATTAGTGGATATATTTCAGAAGGATTTTGGATGTGAAGTATATATCGGAGATTCATCGGGAAGCGTAAAGAACAGTTCCACGTTTAATGCCTTTCGGGTTACCCGTATTAACGAAATTGCAGAAAATACCGGTGCAAAGATTGTAAACTTTGACAAGGATAAATATATTGATGTCCACAACAAGGATTACGAAATTTTA
Organism: Candidatus Kuenenia hertensis; assembly: GCA_021646465.1. Taxonomy (GTDB): domain Bacteria; phylum Planctomycetota; class Brocadiia; order Brocadiales; family Brocadiaceae; genus Kuenenia; species Kuenenia hertensis. Next base: position 12,141 of record SOET01000036.1, read on the forward strand.
GATAAATTCCGTATTGCAAGAACATTGAGAGAAGTAGATTTTATTGTTTCTGTGCCAAAGCTGAAAACGCACGGTTTAACACAGTACACCGGAGCGATAAAAAACATGCTTGGCACTATACCAGGCAATGGCAAAAAGAACGTCCATTTAATAGCACCTAAACCAACAGTCTTCGCCAAAGCATTGGTAGATATCTACCAGATGGTACCGCCTAATCTCATCATAATGGATGCGATTGTCGGTATGGAGGGAAACGGACCTAACGCGGGAAATCCCAAAAAAGTAGGTTTAATTATCGCCAGCAAGGATAGTGTTGCACTGGATACCGTGGCCAGCAACATAATTGGTTTCGAACCTATGGCCGTGCCGACTATTCGCTTTGCACATCAACGTGGTTTGGGCATTGGCGAGTTTAGCGATATTACGGTAGCAGGAGAATCCATTCAAAATGTTGCAGTACATGATTTTAAAAAACCTTCCAGCGGTGCACAGGATTTTGCGGGAAAGTATCTTCCCAATTTCCTTCTTGCAATGATGTTTGACAATACATGTTCTACTTTTTCCACCGTAAACCATTCGAATTGTACGCGATGCTATGAATGCGTAAGGAATTGCCCGGCAGGTGCAATGTCAAAAGAAACAGGAAAAGTGATTGTCGACAAAAAAAAATGTATTGGGTGTTTTTGCTGTGATGAAGTATGCGATTTTCAAGCGATAGAGATGAAACGTTCTCTGGTTGGCAGAACTTTGCTTGGTATGGCAAAGGCATTAGGAGTAGAAAAAGTAGAATAAATTCTTCCACTATAGAGAATACAAAGAAATAATGCCTCCAGTAGAAATAGTTTTTTTGTACGCATGAAATTTTTTTTAAGGTCAATAGTTTTATTAGACAGGAACATTATCAAAACTTTAAACCTATATAAAACAAATGGAACTAAAGTGGGTAAATATCATCCTTCCGGAAATTAAGGAACTTAGCAGAACAAAGAACTTCAAGCGACTGCGAGAGTTCCTTCGTGAACGTCATTCTGCTGACATTGTTGACTTGCTCTCCGGTCTCGAACCTACGGAGAAAGTGGTAAGTTTCAGATTGCTTGACAAGATCAAAAGTTCCGAGGTCTTTGCGCTCTTTGATTCTTCAGAACAAGAAGAACTCCTCAAGCAATTCACGGAACAACATGTAAGAACGCTTTTAATAGAAATGGAACCGGATGACAGAACCCAGTTATTTGATGAACTGCCGGCGGATGTTGTGGAGAAACTCCTAAAATTACTCCCACCAGCGGAACGGAAAGAAGCAAATGAACTTCTAAATTATCCGCAAAATTCCGCCGGACGCATAATGACGCCGGAGTACGTAGCACTTAAAATGCATATGACCGTTGCGCAAGCACTTGAACATATACGAAAAACAGGATTAGACCGTGAAATCATTTACATATGCTACATCGTTGATGAAACAAAAAAATTGCGGGGAGTCACTTCTCTTAAAAACATTATCCTTGCAAATCCTGACCAATTTATCAAAGAAATAATGAATGAAAATGTTGTATACGTTCATACCACCGATGATCAGGAAGAAGCTGCAAAAGTAGTACAAAAGTACGATATTCTTGCCGTACCGGTTGTCGATAATGAAAACAGACTCGTTGGTATCGTTACCGTTGATGATATTCTTGATATTCTTGAAGAAGAGGCCACCGAAGATTTTAAGAAAATGGCAGGCGTTCAAACTATTGAGGACGAGTACTTCCGCGTTGGAGTATCAAAACGCGTGATTAACCGGATAGTCTGGCTCGTTGTACTTGTTATTGCCGCAACAATTTCACAAACAATACTGAAAGGATATTCTGAAGTCTTAACTTCGATGATTGCAATTGCTTATTTTATTCCTATGTTGACAGGATCCGGAGGCAATACCGGATCGCAATCCTCTACCCTTGTGATCAGGGCACTGGCTACCGGAGAAATAAAAACCAAAGAATGGTGGAAGATATTATTATGGGAATTGCGGGTAGGGGTTGTGCTTGGATTGATTCTGGGATTTATTGCTTTTTCCATAGCAGCGCTATCTACAAAGCAAATCGCAATGGCAACAACTGTAGGAATTTCCCTCTTTTCCGTTGTAAGTGTTGGGAATATCGTGGGCGTTTCAATCCCCCTGTTTTTCCGGCTGATAAAGTTAGATCCTGCGTTTGTATCTGCACCATTAATTGCAACCTTACTGGATGCAACAGGCCTTATTATTTATTTTGAAATCGCAAGGAGGATACTGGTGACAACTACCAGTTAACATTTATCGTAACCCGTGCTTTTATTGTAGCGTGCATGCACAAACTAAACTTGACTTTTTTTTTGACCAATGGTATCCTTTACACCTTAAAATACAATAAGTTCAGAATAGACGAGAAAGGAGCCGCTATTGCAGGATGACCGCAAATCTTTAAACGAAAATATCGTTTTACTTGGCCTTGCATTTGATAATGAAGATAATCATAAAAGAATTACTACAGGAGAAAATTTTTATGTACTTGGCGGTTCTACCGAAACCCATGATAACCTCGTTGAAAAGGTGATGGCTTTTCATGAAACCGTGAAAACATATGGTAAAAAATTAGAAGACCTTTCCAAAACGGAGTTTTACGAAATCGTCAAAAAAATTGATCAGAAAAGTAAAAAAATGTTTTGGTTTTATCCTGAATAATAATAGACAAATGATAAAAATTTTTTTTACCCTGCTACTTCTTAACTCGTTTTTTGCTTTTCAAAGTTTTGCGCAGGAATTCTTCGATGATTTTGAAATACATTACAGATTAGGAAATGAATATAATAACCGGGGAATGATTGATGAGGCTATCGCAGAATACAAAGAGGCAATAAATTTAAACTCAAGCCATCCAAATAGTTACAACAATTTAGGTGTTGCATATAGCAAAAAGCGAATGTTTGATGACGAAATCAGGTCATATAAAAAAGCAATCGACCTGGATGCCGCTTTTACGGAAGCATATTTTAACCTGGCAATCGCATATGGTTCAAAAGGAATGGTTGACGAAGAAATCTCCACTTACCAAAAATTAATAAACATCGATCCGGAAAATTTGGAAGGTTTGTACAATCTGGGGCATGCTTATCGTGCGAAAGAAAAATATGATGAATCCATTGCCGCATACAAACGAGTAACGGAGTTGTATCCCGATTATCTCAATGCGTATTTCAATTTGGGTGTTGTTTATGGCCAAAAAGGATTGTTAAGCGAAGAAATTATTCAATACAAAAAAGCACTGGTATTAGATCCGAATAACGCAAAGATTCACTTCAATCTGGGCATTGCTTATGGCGAAATGAGAATGATTGAAGATCAAATACGTGAATTTAAAGAGGCTATCAGCATAGATCCTTATTATATCAAGGCTTATAAAAACCTTGAATCGGTCTATCGGCAAAAAGGATTGATTGAAGAAGCAGATAAAGAACTATCTAAGCACAACGACTTAGCAAAGGAGAAAAGGTAAAAAATAATCTTACATTATATTTTTGTTGTTTCGGCAATAACGTAAATACTGTAAAAATCAAAGGAGAAAATAAATGATCGACAAAATCAACTCAATAATAGACAAGCTCAATGGAATAATTTCTGAGAAATCGGACAAGGTTATGACAAACAAAAAAGTAGAGGGTCTGGTAAACAATCTTGGCGGAATGGCCGCTTTTCTCGGTGCAATCGCTTTTGGCGTTGTTTTTATTATGTGCACCACAAGTTTAATGAAAACCGGCAAGAACTATGTAGTAGGACCAGCTTCTGAAACAGCCATAGAAGAAGAAGCGACTTCCGCAGATGCGGAAGAAACCGAAGAGGAATCAGGTGAAGATGAAGAAGAGGACGAGGAATAAATAACGTCAAAAACCCTGTCATTTTTGTTTTATCCGATTTACAATACTGTGAAAGTTAGGGATATGGGAAAAAAAATCTTTCTGCTAACAAATAGTTTCTTATTTGTTTTTGCCCTATTTTATTTAAAACAAACAAAAGCAATCACCTTAAACCTGTCACCCGATCAGATAAAGGAAGCAATTCAATACGGAAAGCAAAACAAAAGTGTTGATTTTGTTACATTTTCCGGTAGTTGGACGGTAGCCCTTGGAAAGGGAAAAGGATTTGCAACCTTATTCACCCCTTATCACAACATTGCTTATAAAGCAAAAAAATTTGAAATAGAACACAGAGAACTTTCAAACCGGGACATACTGAATGCGTTAGAAATAGGAAACTCGCTTGTGTTTACTGTGACTGTTTACGGAGATGTATTCAATTTCGCAGTATTTCAAACCGCAAAACTTTGCCAAAAAGATTTGGAAATAAAACCTATATATGAGTTTAAACCTGATATAGCAGATGCCAGTGAATTTTGGCCAAACCCACCAAGTCAAATGGCTCGAATGGTTTTTAGATTTCCTGTTTACGATATTGATTTAAATGCACCGGCAACATTAGTTGTTTTTGATCCGGAAGGAGATGAAGGGGTATCGTTTCCTTTCGATTTAACAAAAATGAAATGAATATTTCGTTCCTGCCCATAATATTCTATAAATATTGTGATACTCAAAATAAAGATTAGCACGTTACCTCCCAAACTTAACCCAAAAAGAGGTCTATTATGTCGAAATTTGTCACACTCGTTATGACTGTATTAGTATTGCCTTTAACATTAATAGGATGTATTACTGTTGAGACAAAAACTTGTAAGGATAATGAGGAACATTTGGCATTAATTGATCAAAAGGTGAGTGAATTCGAAAAACAAATTAAAGATTTAGATTATAATACGAAAAATTTAACTACGCGCATTGAAATGCTCACACAAAAGAATATGAGCATGGATACAAAATATTCTAACCTCTGTGAAACGCTAAACACTCTTAGTACTAATATTGAAGCAAAAAACAGTTCCCTGGAAACCTCCCTTTCTTACCTCACAAACGATATAGAGAATATCGAAAAACATTTGGATGAACTTGAAACAACTAACTCTGATTTACAAAATCAAATTGTCGTCTTACAAAATCAAAGGTCCCGCATAATCAGTTCAAAAATAGTGCCGGAAGAAACAGTAATAAATAAAGAAGCGAAAGAAATACTGAGTACAAATATTGAAATAATTAAAGGTACGAAAGATGAGGTAGAGTTCGCAGAACAAGAGGACGACAGTGAAGATCAGGAAATTGAAGAAACAACAGAAGGCGAAGAAGTTGAAGCGATAGAAAAAGTGTTTGTAAAAGAAGAAACAAAGGAATTATCAGATGTGCAAAAAAAAGAATTACTGCAAAAGTTATTAGACGAAGCGTTAGAGCGTTACCGGGAAGGGAACTACCGGGAAGCCCTTGCAAAATGGGAAGAGGTACTCGAAATAGAACCGGATAATCTGGAATCAAAATTCAATATTGAAATCACCAAAGAAAAAATAAAATCATTATCGAAAAACTGATATCCTATAATTTCAGCAGCATCCATTAATTCCTATTATTCAGCGTAATTTATTAAACTACCGGAGCGCAGTAGTGCAGTTGCATTCCCAAACTCCAGTTTGAGAATGCAACTGCACTGGAAACTTTGTTTCCAGTGAGGGTTTGATCTAACACGTTATTAAAATTACAAAATGTCTGAATACGGTGATTTTATTCACTATCTGTCTACAGACAGGCGAGAAACCGGAGTTTCTTGAACAAGTACATTCCCAAACTGGAGTTTGGGAACGAGCCGTGTAATATTTACGCTGAATAGATAATTTGTACAGTAAAGAAAATCTGCTGAATACCATGTGCAGTGATTTTGCATGCACGGTTTTGGAGAGAGGTGGCTCTTTTTGGATTAACCCTGCCTCTACTCATCCCTATTCCAATGGGATAGTATCTATATCCTCTCTTGAAACGCCTTTCCAGAGTCCTTTTATTTTTTCCGGTTCCGTTTCTTCAACTTTGGTTATCTTTTGAAGTTTTATGTGATCAGGCGCCGGCGGTTTCCAGAGCATTGCCATATAATCACCTACGTTGCCAACTTTTTCCGGAGTAGCAATAGTGATTTTTTCCTTTGAGAACCCACACGTGAGCAGCGCGTTTACTGCTTTTTCCTTCAAATCCGCTCTTCCGTGAAGGAACAGATACACGTCTTTCTGTGCATCTATTTCTGCAGAAGCACTACTTTGTCGTACCGTAAATCCTAATAAGAGGATAATTGCAACTATAATAATCTTCCCCCGCATTTTCAGCTTCTCTTGTTTCATCCTCGTTATTTCCGTGTGAACAGATATCCTTTCATATGTCATGAAATGCTCCTCTATTTATTGTTAAAATTATTTATATCACCTTTTTCCATTTATCCGTATTCCCGATTCCGGTTCTTGGTTACTGGTTACTGAATCATGTTTACGCTGAATAAATACCGTTTCTTTATGACCAAATGCCCGGAATAGTTGTTTCGCAGTCTTTACATTTATTATCGTTGATATGGTTTTCCAATATTCTGTATCCCGCCCGCCGGATCAGGATATTTTGACAGTGAGGGCAATAGGTATTTTCCCCTTTATGCCCGGGAACATTGCCCACATAGGGGAAGAGAAGCCCGTTATCAATGGCAATTTCCCTTGCACTTTCAAGGGTTTTGATTGGAGTGGGGGGAAGGTTTTTAATCCTGAATGTAGGGTGGAATCGTGTAAAGTGAACCGGCACCTGTGGGTCAAGCTCGTTTTTTATCCACTTGCACATTTCCCTGATTTCTGCTTCGGCATCATTAAGTGTTGGTATAATCAATACAACGATCTCAAACCATATTCCAATATCTTTTAAGGTTTTCAGGGTTTGCAATACCGGTTTTAGTTCGCCTGCGCATACTTCCTTATAAAATTTTTCCGTAAAACCCTTCAAATCGATTTTTACAGCACTAAGATACTGGCACAATTCGCGTAATGGTTTCTCCTGAATGTAACCATTTGATATCATCACGTTATTCAAGCCGTTTTTGCTGGTTAATTTTGCCGTGTCAGTCATATACTCATAAAACACTACTGGTTCCGAATAGGTATAGGCTATTGTTTTGCATCTGCCTGATTTTGCTTCATTCATAACGTCTTCCGGCGTAAGCCTGATGCTGTCAATTTGTTCCGGCCGGTACTGCGAGATCTGCCAGTTCTGGCAAAATTTACACTCCACATTACACCCGGCCGTGGCAATGGAATATGCCATTGTACCCGGCAGAAAGTGAAATAAGGGCTTTTTCTCGATAGGGTCTGCATTAAGCCCGCATACACGGGAATGAACCAAAGTGTAATACGTGCCGCCCCGGTTTTCTCTTACCCCGCAGTATCCCCGTTCCAAATCTGCAATAGTGCATTCACGCGGACATAATACGCACTGCACCCGCATATCCTCAATTTTTTTATAGTGCAGTGCTTCTTCAACCGGGAAACCCTGATTGATGCCCCTTAATTTTTCGGCAGTATAAATATCTTCAGCCAGTGCAGTTAATTTATTCCCGAAACAAAGGGCGCATGCACCAAGCACACCGGTTTTCATTAATGTCCTTCTTGTAATCATGGATCAATACACTCGCCAAAAATTAATACTATTATAGTTAGATTCTTTATAAAAATTGTAACCCTCATGCACTGTTATGTCAAGCAAGGTGATTAAAAGAGGATGTTTTATTAAAATTGACAATTTAAAGAATGTTTAGTATGGTTATTTTTAAGAATAAATTCCCAAAGAAAATAAAACAACTTTCAGGATATTTTCCTTTTCGATAAGGAGTAACAATGTATAAAAGATCAGTCCTTTTTTTGTGTGCCGTTTTTCTGTTATTTCACTTGGTAAATTTTTCTTCTGAAAATCATGTTCTTGGTGAAAATATCGTTGCTATAGTAAATGGGAAAAAAATTAAAAGTGATGATGTCGAGAAACGTTTACATATTTTTAAGGATGCCGACGCGGAAACATACAATGCTATCCGGCAAGAGGTTCTTGAACAGTTTATAACGGATGTTTTATTGGAAGATTTCATAGATAAACAAGGCATTATTGTTAGCTCCCTTGAAATTAAAAGAGAACTGGATCAGATAAAAAAAGACATTGCAGACGATAGTGGCGATGCGGAAGCCTTTTTAAAGGATATGCTTGCATCCATCGGTTCAAATTTATATGACTTCGAGAAAACAATAAAACACTCCCTTGCCCTGGAGAAATATTTTAATGACACCCTCAACTTTCAAAATCTGAAAAAATATTTTGAGAAAAACAAGAATTTTTTTAATGGAGAGACGGTAAAAGTAAGCCATATTTTTATCGACACGAGAAATGTTGATACCAAAGAAGGAATATCGAAGGCAATGGAGTTGGCAAATACCTTGAAAACAGAACTTGATAAAGGAGCTGATTTTGAAGAACTTGCAATGAAGTATTCGGACTGCCCCTCTGCACCAAATGGAGGAGATTTAGGGTTCATACAAAGAAAAGGCAGTTCATTTGAAGAACCGTTTGTAAGTACCGCATTTTCATTACATATAGGGGGAGTAAGTGAACCGGTAAAAACTGAATATGGGTATCACCTGATAAAAGTCACCGACAAAAAAAAAGGGGTTACGATAAACTTTGAAGATGTTATAAACGACGTGCGTTCAGCAATGTTAGATGACGAAATACTGGAATTACTGAAAAGACTCCGAAGTGAAGCAAAGATTGAAATTTTGCAATAATGTTATTGTCAGGTAACAAATATCTTCCGAAACACAAAGAAAGAACAATATGAAGCAGGTTGATACAATCAAGATTTTCAACTTACTAATTTACTTTTTGGCCGAGAATTTTTCCTGCTACAGCGAGTTCCTGCGCCAGGGTAAAAGTGATTTTTTCAATCGCTTTATCAACCGCCATACCAAATTTTGGCCCGGATGTACTCCACCACTCCCATTCAACATATGATGAAACAAAATCCAATCCCTTCCCCTCTGAAGAAATTTCCTTTTCCCATAATTTGTCTAATTTCGTATCGTAAAGCAGAACATAAAGAGAAAGTTTATGCTTTCCTATGGCATACAATACTGACTCCTCGATTTGCAGGTTTATGCTCGATTCTTTCAGACAAAATTTCAAAATGCCATCCAGAGATTTTTCTTCCAATATCTCCTTTTGCTCCAAATTATTTAAGAAGACCACTTCTTGAAATAAAGCTTGGCAAGTTTCCTCGATTTTTTCAGCAAGGGGTTTTCCTACAGGGAAAACAAAGTATTGAATGCCAAGTGCCTGATGCCATAACTTTTCTATCTGCTCATGGTTTCTCAGATCAGGTTCAATATAAATGCCCATAGTCAATGGCTGTTGCGGGATTTCATAAATCCTCTTATCAAATGAGGGGGCTATGGTAACCGGAGGTTTTTGTGTACTGAAACAGCCACTCAGAACCACAAAAATAAGTAAAACAAATCTGTTTTTCACCTAAAATATAACCAAAAAAGGACTGACATAAATCGACATGTAATTTAATGCCCAACTTTATAAATAGTAGTATGGGTTAAAATATTTCTATTCACAAGAAAATTATTTTACACATAACAAACAAATTGAAAGAAGCTCTGGTATTTTGAAGAGAAATTTCTTCAGGTGGAGAATTATTTTACCGTGTGGTTTCTTATCTCATCCACTTTATTGGCACATCACTACTATTTCGGCCAATGAGTACTACGCCGATTAGTTTTTTTTGACTATTGTAAATTGGGTATGTTTTTAAGAGGATAGGGTCGCCCGTTTTAAAGTTCAAAATTTCTCCAGATACTGAATGACCCGTTTTTAACGTTTGCCATATCAGACAATCTTTACACACTGAAGCAAATTTATGTTTTGTCGCAAAACATTTTTTGTCAACCGGCTTACCAGGAAAAAATTGTTTTGCCGCCTTATTTAATTTTTTAATATTAAATTCAGCATCAAATATAACAATGGGATCTGTAATCGAATCGATAAGAAAATCGATTTCCCCTTGCTTTTCCGAAAATATCAATGATATTCTACGATTTTTACTGATTTTCATAGTAAAACACAAACAATTTGCCGAATCTGCGTTTATAAATGGGAAATAGTCTCAAATTTTTAATGACCGTTTGACAATTCGCAACTGTAATGCCATCTTTAAATTATTTCTGTACACCGTATAAAGTATTTTCGCAACCGTTGAATTTCTCTATAGATAAGGAAATGGAATTATTATTAACACCTTGTCATCTAAAAATTGCGGATATGATATCGTATAAAAAGGATGATTTCACTGGTAATAATCAGCCAGTGGAATGAAAAAAGAAGAAAGGAGGAAAGCATAATCATTTAAGAGGGTTATTGCGTTAACGCAATAAGTGTTGATAATAAAAAAGCAGTTATTACCATAATACAATAGGTAATAACTGCTTTTATAATATTGCTTTGTAAATGTTTAACGTTAAATTAGTGTCCACCTTTTGGATGAAGAGCTTTTGATCCAAGATCCAATGACAAGAAACGGATGTTCCCTTCGTCCAATGTAAGTTCTGTATGCGCGCTTTGTCCGCCATGTTCATGAACGGAAACTTCATAAGTACCAGGTCTCAAATCAAAAACACAGGTACCATTCTTGCCAGTAGTACATTCTTCGTCCCCAACTTTGATTTCAGCACCTTCTATTGGTGTACCAATAGCAATAGCCGTTACCCATAATTTTGCAGGTTTTACTTCATAAGCCTGCGCTGTTGTCATTCCAATTCCTGCGATGAGTGCCGCACCGAACATACCTGCCAATACCTTCTTAAACATTACTAATTCTCCTTTCCTATCTTTCTTAAAATATAACGTACAAAGATTACTATAGAGTATATAAAGTAATTTATCGCCTCCCTGTATTCCACCCCCTTTCATAAAGTATATCACCGCATAAGAGTATTATTCATTGTTTCAAAATGGTGATTCATTATACAGTTTAAACTTTCTTCGTCAAGTTATATATTTATGAATATGAATGGTAAACCAACGGAGATGCTTGCAAAAGTACTTGTTGTTTTCTTTTACAGCAGAGTGAGGCTCTTCTTGATGGCGCAAATATTTCCTCTGCGTTTAGTTATTTCTTGTTTGAGTAATTCTTACCTTAAGTGTTCCGATATTGTCCTTGAACCCCTTTCCGTAATTCCCAATAATATCATCATTCATGCTAAGATATAAGAACTCCCCTTCTTCATTTGGCAGAGCAAAGATTGAGCCTTTACTTCCCATGGGAAACGTTCTGCCACAGTCTCCAAACCTTCCGATAAGCATGCCGATGGGTTGATCGATTAATACATAATTTATTAATGCCAGCACTGGAATACCATCTGCCGTGTGCCCCTCTGGATAGAGATCGGGATTAAAACTCCATAAATTGTCCTTTTCAACACTCCAGCTTAAAACAGAATTTTCCTGCATTACGATGTCTGTCATTTCCCATACTATGTTTGCATGGACAAGTACAGTATTTGTTCCTGTCTCCGCTTCAGGAATATAAGCCGATAATAGAAAAAAACAACAAATGAGAAACACTGCAATAGAACAACTATTCCTTTTTTTAAAGTATCCGATATGGCGGAACATCATTTACTTTAATTCCTTTATTTCAAACATGCCCTCCGGAGGATTCAGCAATACGATTTTAATCCTCTCGTGCCATAATTCACCGAATTCCTTTATTTCGGCATCAGTGCCCTTCCCTGTTACCGCCAAGGGCATTAAATCGCCCATTTTTGGATTCATTGGAAGCATATGATTTCGGTAGCTGATTTCTATTTTTTTATGGTTGTCCGTTCTTTCGAAAATCACTGTACATACCGCGTTTGCCTCTGCCTCTTCTTTCTCATTAAACGAAAGCAGGTTGTACCGGTTGTATCTGCCGCCCCCCAGCCCTTTAAAACCAGTCTCCCCGGAAGCCCCCGTTATCAATGTAACAACCTGTGATATCGGGCCATTTACTTTATATTCCACACCCCCTTTGAATGTGACCAGGATTTGTCCCCGTTCGGGCATTTCATTTTTGTATAAAGCTTTTAAGGCTAATTGAGTTAATTTGTAAGCACCGGAAACGGCAGGACATGAATGCCCGGCAAGTTTTACCACATCCGTATAAGTAAAAACAAACGGTTCGTTTTTATCGATTGCCCCAAGCGCCACTGCAAGCATGTCCCTGATCTTTATGGGTTCCACATCATTGAAGAAAGGTTTGTTAAATTTTGTTTGCTCCATTATTTAAGTTTCTCCTCTCACTAAAATGTAATGACAATACCAGTGCATATCTTTAATCTTCGAGCGTGGAAATATCACCGGTAGGCAGCCCAAGGTCTTTCGCCTTTAAAAGCCTGCGCATAATTTTACCGCTTCGGGTTTTTGGCAGATTTTCACAAAATTCTATTTCGCGGGGATAGGCGTGTGCTGCCAGATGATGTTTTATGAATTTTTTAATCTCATCTTCCAATTCGTGGGAAGGTTTAAATCCTTCTTTAAGGGAAATAAATGCCTTTATGATTTCACCCCTTTCCGGATCTGGTTTGCCTATTACTCCCGCCTCGGCAACCGCCCGATGTTCCAGCAGGGCGCTTTCCACTTCAAACGGACCCACTCTGTGGCCAGACGTGTTAATAACATCATCCGCCCTTCCAACAAACCAAAAATAACCATCTTCATCCTTATACGCGGTATCTCCTGTGGTATACCATCCTTCAATACTGAAATATTCTTTGAAACGGTTTTCGTCTCCCCATACTTTCCTCAGCATAGAGGGCCAGCCAGGTTTTAATGCCAGGACGCCATGATGTCCATCCGGAAGTTCATTTCCCTTACCATCAATAATTGCGGCTTTAATGCCAGGGAATGGCTTTCCCATAGAACCAGGTTTTATTGGTATGCACGGATAATTTGCAATCATGATAGAACCCGTCTCCGTTTGCCACCATGTATCATGGATGGGAAGATTATACACATTCATACCCCACTTAATTACTTCAGGATTGAGGGGCTCTCCTACACTGCAAATATACCGCAAACTGCCTAAATCGTATTGAGTAATAATGTAATCGCCCGATTTCATTAGCATGCGTAACGCCGTAGGAGCAGTATACCATACCGTAATCTTGTATGTTTGTATGGCTTCATACCATTTATTTGCATCAAACCTGCCATCATATACATATGTTGAGATTCCGTTTAACCACGGCCCCCACACGCCATACACTGTTCCCGTTACCCAACCAGGGTCCGCCGTACACCAATAAATGTCATCATCTCTCAAATCCAATGACCACTTTGTGGTAATATAGTGAGAAATCATGTCATTGTGTACGTGTGTTATGCCTTTCGGCTTTCCCGTAGTTCCCGATGTATAGAGGATATAAAATGGATCTTCAGGGTGCATCCATTCTATTTCAAACTGTTCCGATGAATCTTTCATTAAAGATTTGTAACATACATTTCCTTCTTCTAATTCGTAATCTTCCTTGACATTGACAAGTACAATACGTTCCAATTTTGGCAATTCCCACAGCACCGTATCAACGCGTTCCTTTAATTCCGGAGTAGTGATAAGAACTTTTGCCTCACTGTTCTGCAACCGGTCACGCACCGCATCAGGTCCAAATGCGGAAAACATTGGCCCTGAAATGGCGCCGAGTTTTGCAATTGCAATCATACTGATGAAGAGTTCAGGCAGGCGTGGCAAGAATAAAAAAACACGGTCTCCCTTGCCTACCCCTAATTTCTGTAACATGTTAGCACATTTATCGGAAAGGATTTTCAGTTCCTGAAATGTATACTTTAGGTGTGTACCATCCGGGCCTTCCCAATACAGCGCCACTTTGTTTTTTCTCCAGGTTTTGGCATGTTTATCTATTGCCTCGTAAGCAATATTTACCTTGTTGCCGGTAAAACCAATTTCTTTTTTTACCGTATCCCAGGAGAAATTTTTGTATTGATCTTCATAATTAATGAGATTGTACGCTTCAGAATCTTTATTGATTATTTCTGTCTTATTCATAGAGGAGAGTATCAGGAAAATTTGATAAAAAAGTGAATATTATTACAAAATTTATATATAATAATGGGTCTTATATCAATTACTTTTTTATAAAATAAGAGGATATCTGTATGAAATATCAGGTAGGCACTATAGGAAAAGTTGTTGTGGCAAAATTTGAGGACGATGATAATGTTTTGGAAAATTTGATTCATATAATAAAAAAAGAGAAAATCCCCGCAGCAGCCTTTTATTTAGTTGGCGGTCTGCGTGAAGGGAAATTCGTTGTCGGTCCTGAAAATGATTCTTTCCCTCCGGTACCCATGTGGAGAAAACTGGGAGAAAGCCATGAAATAATAGGGTTTGGCACGGTATTTTATCAGGATAATGAACCAAAGGTACATTTACATGGCGCCTTCGGAAAAGGCGACTCGGTAAAAGTTGGCTGTCTCAGGGAAAAAACGAAAACGTTCCTGGTGCTCGAAGCGGTCATTCTCGAACTTTCCGGAATAAATGCAATACGGGAATTTGACCCAGCCTCGGGAATGTCTCTGTTGAAGATTTGTTAAAAACTTACCCTAACGGGAAGATTGAAGAGAGGATAAGAGACCGTGAAGGAAGAATACGGCATTATATTTTATCTTTTTTTGACCCACTACGTGGAGCTTGGGAACGAGTTGCGATCTTTTTTTAGGACTTACAAAAATTTGGGAATGTTTCGTTTTATTGTTTTACTGTGGTATTTTACATAACAACAAAAGGGAGGAGAAAACTCTATGTCCGTATTTGATAATAGTGAATATGATAATCATGAACAAGTTCTATTTTGCCGCGATGCAGAGACTGGTCTGTTTGCTATTATTGCCATTCATGATACCACCTTGGGTCCTGCTGCCGGAGGGTGTCGGATGTGGCCCTATGCAACAGTTGACGATGCTGTGTTCGATGTACTTCGTCTTTCCCGGGCAATGAGTTATAAGAATGCGCTGGCCGGCTTGCCTCTGGGTGGGGGGAAGGCGGTTATTATTGGCGATCCATTCAAAGATAAGAATGAGAAACTTCTTACTTCCTTTGCCCGGTTTATCCAGCGGTTGGGCGGTCAATATTACACAGCGGAAGACGTTGGCATAGGTGTTAAGGATGTCGAAGTTTTTGCAAAGACGAGTGATTATGTTTTTGGTTTAAAAAAAACGGGCGACCCTTCTCCCTTTACTGCCCTTGGATGTTTTCATGGCATGAGGGCTGCTGTAAAGCATAAGTTTGGTCGTGACACTCTTAAGGGGCTTACGGTGGCGGTACAGGGGGTAGGCAAGGTAGGCCAATTTGTTTGTAAAAAACTGCACGAAGCCGGAGCAGGACTTATTGTTACCGATGTAAATCAGGAAGCCGTTGCCCATGTAATGAAAAATTACGGGGCGAAAGCAGTTGCTCCCGGTGAAATTTACTCACAGGAAGCTGATATATTTTCTCCATGTGCAATGGGAGGAGTGCTGAACGATAACACCATTCCCCAGCTTAAAGCCTGTATTGTTGCAGGTTCGGCAAACAACCAGCTTGCCGAAGCGCGCCACGGTAAAATGCTTCATGACAGGGGTATTTTGTATGCACCTGATTATGTGATCAATGCGGGGGGTATGCTCAACGCATCGGGTGATATCTTTGGGAAATATGATGTAAACGAGGTAATGAAAAAGATATCAGGCCTGTACGACGCCACCTTGAAAATTTTTGAAACAGCACAGGCGGAGGGAAGGCTTACCTTTGAGGTTGCCGATGAGCTTGCCCGGCAGAAAATAGCTGCAGGAAAAGTATCGAAGAAGTAACATCAGAACTCCTGATCTGTTGGAATATGATTTGATACCAAATTATATACAAGACGCAAATTTTTGCCTGGGAAAATCGTTTCGGAATTATTAAGGATGTTACATAATTGCTGAACATATCTGTTGTTTCCTGGATTTGTCACGTCAGGAACATATTTCTGTATATCGTGTTCTTCGCCTTCTGTTTACAATACCCCTGTCTGCCGACAGGCAGGAATGTCTCATACTTTATCTGCTGTCTATTCAACAGTTGTGGTCTTGGTTCTTATCTGACTTTGCAACTCTCTATACCGGGGATTCACCACCTTTGTCGTCTCATTTATTTCCTCCTGTTCATACTCAATAAGTCTGTCTATGCCAGAATGTTCCATCATATACTTAAGAAAGTTCTCCTGAGACCATCGGGAAAACATCCTCGATGCCACTTCCTCAACATTACTCACAAAATCGGTGGTTATTACTGGCCAGTATCTTGACAACTCTTTGCTCCACTCTTCCGGTTTGCCGTGGCTTGTTATGTATTCCACTTTCCCGCGCAGTGTTCGCACTTCCGGTATGCGGTCTAATCCGATCCCCTTCACACAATACCGGACTTGCTTCTTGAGCCCTCCTAATGCAGCTTCTACACGCTCCTGTTCCCGTGTACATCCAGGCCCCATACTTGCCTTGCTATCTATCCGGGATCGTTCACTTTTCGGGAATTCCCTAAGAAAAAAATCCCTCTCAGGTAAAAAATTATTCTGTTTTAATTAACGCAAATTTCTAACTGGACAAAGCTGAATCTCTTTATCAAAATTTAATTAACTATAACACTCCTCCATCTGTACCCATCCGTGGTTAGTTAATTAATCTTTCGTTCATTTTCGGTGATTTTCTTTGGTAATAATAATTTAAGAACCATAGGGCCAGCCAAAATTATAATACCAATCATCAGGTTTTCCAATCTTAATCCCCTGCCTCTCAAGCTCATCAAAATAGCTTCTACTATAAAAGAAGATAAGATAATAGCTCCACAGATTATAAATTTCTTTATTACATACCGGCCACTTATTGATTTAACTGTAATTGAATAAAGCATGCTTAAAGGTGCAAAAATAATGAGGTAGTAGATAATTTTGTAACACACCAAATGATACCTATCTGGATGGAATAAATACCTGAGAGATATGCCTCCCGGAGTAAGTTCAAGTTTGTTAGGATTAAGCACGCCATCAATGTAGAGATGTAATACCGATCCATTATATGTAATAACCAGATTATGTAGATTTGTAGAAGAAAATACCTCAGGTACTATCAATTCGGGATGTGTCCCATTTCTGCCGGTGAGGGGAGTGCGTAGACGAAATATTAAGTCAGTTTTCAGTTGCGCAAGGGTAAAGTTTCTACAACCTGTATCTTCTGAAAGCGAGATAATACGCGCAGGTCCTGTTTGTGATGTGTTTCTGGTTGCCAGAGATATGCCCAAGGTAAATTGAGAAGTTTCAACTATCCTTTGAGTCAAAGATTCTGCGGAAACTACAGTTTCCAACCAATTATTATGGCTTAGAAATACACCTTCACTTTGTTGAACATCATGGGTTTTACCCGTCCAAACCAAATCAGGAAGAACCCCTTTTTTATCACGATAGTTTCCTAAAGCCGACAATTGATATGAAGCCAGAAGATAGTCTTTGATTAAGGCAAATGAATTCTTTTCCGAAAATACGCTTGCCATTTCTGACTCTGAGAGTGCTTTATCGGCAATATGTAATTCAAAAATACAACCCTCCCATGGCCGATCACCGGTGCGCTCGTTTCCAAGAATTAGGGGAAAAGTCTTGTTCCAATTGCTAAGACCAGAGTACCACTGAAACGAAATAGATACCAAAAGGGCAAACAACGCATATCCAAAGAAGCATAACCATAAATTTTTTCCTACAAAAAGCAACAGGTTATCAAAGACTTTAACTCTCCGTTCCCATAAACGAAATAAAAGAAACCCGAGCAGCCCACCGACACTGTTACTAAACACATCTCCCATAGATGGAAATCTTGATGGCTGAAATACTTGCAAAACCTCGATAGTGTATGATAACAAGAAGCTGATTATGATAATTACTGAGAAGGAATATCGCTTTGGCAATCTCATAGTCTGCATCAGATAACCTGTAAGCCCAAAACCCAGAGGTATGAATAGCAAAAGATTTCCCTGAACATCCAGAGTATTAGTTTCTCCCCATCCTAAAAGAAGGGAACGATATCCCAATTTGTTATATGTTTCACTAAACAAAAAGTCAAAGGGATAGAGAGTCTTGTATAAAATTAACAAAAAACCTAAAAAAGCAATTATCATAATTAATCTTTCCACCAATAATGAATTCCGGGTAAATTCCGGGGGCACCATCTAATTCAATTCAGGGGATACCATACCTAATTTTACAGCAGGAAAAGTATCGAAGAAGTAACATCAGAACTCCTGATCTGTTGGAATATGATTTGATACCAAATTATATACAAGACGCAAATTTCGGATTGCTTTGTGAATTGTACCGGGGTTTTCTTGGGCTTCCTGCCTATTACCGTAATAACGCCTCTTCGACAGCGCGATCTGCCTGAATGAGGCCATATCCGCTGTCATAATCAAACCCAGAGTCTTCCATATCAAGTGCGGTGTCTTTCAGTATGGAATAAATGTCGTCCGGTGATAAAAGAGGATTTGCCTCGAGCATTAACGCGGCAACTGCTGCTGCATGAGGCGCTGCAGCGGATGTCCCAAAGAAGTTTGGAAAGCCGTCTGTTTCTGTATCGGTTCCGAAAAAGGTGGTATTCACTCCGTCAATGGACACAATTTCCGGTTTTTTACGGGCTTTGGGTGCTGAAAAGGCTCCGTTTTCATCAAAAATAACCACGGTCGGGCCTGCAGAAGAATAATACTCAAGCTGCGCCGGATCAACACCGAATTCCGGTGTTTCATAATATGCCGCCGCGCCAACTGCCAATGCACCGGCTGCGTTTGCATGCCCGTAGAGTGTGCCGCTTTCCGTATCATATTCGTTAATCGTTCCTTCGAAATTAAATAGTACATATTTTATTAATTTCGGCGCCGGTCCTCTCGTATTTTCAATTACAATATTAAAATTTGTGTTTCCTGAGCCTATGGGATTATAATAATACAACGTTTCCACCGGATCGCTTCCAATATTATTATCGATACCGTATGCAAGTACGGTTGTCGCCGGATCGTTAGTGAGAAAGATATCAACATCATTGCGGGATCCGGGAGGACTTACTGAATAGAACGGAGAATCCCATTGAAGAACAATATACACTTCCGTTCCTTCCGGTATGGTTACACTCTGAAACGTATCGGTGTCTACACCGGGGTCGAAATCATGCGGTTCTCCAAAAAATACGGAAGCCTCACCACTCGGCTGAAACAGGCTCTCATAAGCGTCTCTGCCTGAGTTGCCCGCTGCTGAAAAATAGGCTGCCCCTAAATCTTTCACAATATCGACCGCTTGGGCAATAATTCCGTCCTGAAACATCGGTTCTGCAAAATATTGTACGTCATCTACGATGATATTTGCTCCCGCTTCCGTCTTCAGTTCGATAATTCCAATGGCAAAATCAGCCATGCCGTTATATGCAGTATGAAATGCCAGACTGGCGCCCGGTGCAATGTCGTGTATGATCTGCATCATTGCACGACCTTCATCCGAACCGGAGAAACAACCAAATTCTTCTTCCAGTATGGTAATTTCATCGTGAAGGTCGTCATTTCTTACATCATTTACCGCACCACCCAGACAGTTAAAACTGTCAGATAAAACGCCTATAGTATTTCCTGTCCCGTCAATTCCATATCTGCTGCGCGCCAAATCGGATTTCATTGCAATGTCACCCTGACTATCCACCCTGCCCGAACTGGTTATGGCATATGAAGGCCTTGCAAATTGGAGGCTTTTCAGAGCATCCATATCTTTTATAGCCTCAATAGGCAATAAACCTGATACAACATTTCCATAAATAACCGCCTGCTTCATGCCAAGGGATTCAAGTTGTTCTTTTAAAATGTCGGAATCATTTACGGCAACAGCATCAATAACTACCGTATCATCCTTAATTCTATAAAGAGGCGTTTTTGGTTTAAATTTTCCGGTTTTAACACGAAGATAAGCAAGGTATTCATCATATAAAACGGTTAAACCATGTTTTGCCCTTGCAAATTGTTTTTCTCTTGCAAGAATCATCTTTTGCACCGCTTCGGTTTTACTCATTTCCGCATAAAGAATATTCATAGTAATAATATTTAAGAGTACTACCGCAAAAATAAAATGTTTAAATAAATGCTTCATAATGATTTCCTTATGCTAAATGATCTATTATTTTCATAATTTCCTGCGGCTTTTGAATTACTCTTTGTGCACCGCTTCTTTTCAGTTCGTCTTCAGGGCGAAACCCCCACAAAACACCAACAGGAAGCATTCCCGCTGCTATTGCCGTTTTCATATCAATGGGTGTATCACCAAGATAGATAATTTCCGATGGAAGAACGGCCAGGCATTCTGCAATTTCCTTTGCACCCGCTGGGTCGGGTTTTTTGGGAACGGAATCTCTTTGGCCTATTACCTGCTCAAATTTCCATTTCGGTAAAAACTCTGCAACGCATTTTTTTGTAAAGTAATCAGGTTTATTTGAAAGGATTGCCATTTTCAGGCCGCGCAGCGTAATTAAATCCAGCATCTCGGTGACCCCTTCGTATAGTTTTGTGTGTATATTCCAATTTTTCCGATAGTCTTCACGAAACTCCCTGACGCAAGAGTTTATTATCTCTTCATTTTTTATTTCACCCGGTAATGCTCGTGTAATGAGAGTATCGACTCCCTCGCCGACAAAATACCGGTAGTCTTCCATCTTGTGGGCAGGAAAATTATATTTCATTAATACACGGTTCGTGGCATTACCTAAATCTTCCAGAGAGTCTATCAGTGTACCGTCAAGATCAAAGATAATCGCTTTAAAGGACATTTTTGTGCATCAAATTTTATGAAAAGGAATTATATTAATTAAATATTACCAGTTATTTTGTCATTTTAGAAGTGTTACAGATCACTTACGTCAGAAAAAAGTTTTTCCGAATGTTTCACTTTTGATACCATTTTCCGTTTTGATCCTGCAGCCAGTCTCCCTTTAACGCTTTTTTCGCAATCTGCAATGCCCTGCGCCGTCCTACCTGTTCAGTACTTGCGCCTTCTTTTTCCGCTATGGAGGCATACACTTTCTTTCTATCTTCATTTTCCGCATCGATTACTTCCTCTTTTTCACGGCTTGTACCCATAAACTGTAAATATCCCTTGTTATCTTCACCAATAATTCCCTTCGACTTTAATTCGACTATGATAGGAAGGCGTTTTTCCATTTGCCCTTTTATTGTATAGATATCATTGGCAAAAGTTGTACTATTGGTGAGAAATATTCCGGCACATAAAATAAATAAAAATGTTGCAAAAATATTTGATTTCATCTGTTTTTCTCCTTACGACAAAAATTTCCTATCAACATAAAACTATTGGGCTGGCTGCTCCGCATCCTCTGCATCGGAAGTCTCGATTTCCCCGCCGAGTGTTTTGGCTGCCTCATCCAGATTGCCAAAGAAATTTTCAAGTTCTTTATCTATCCGAATATTCAAATCAATGGTAATTTGCATCGGTTTAACTTCGACTTCCACTTTATGTTCCGTTTTACATCCCTGTAAAATGAGAAAAAACAACATACACAAAACTATACTATTTTGCTTCATCTGTTGCTCCTTAACAGTAATTCCTTACGAACGTATTGATATAGTCAAACAAATCTGGTTTTAGACTTTTTGAAAAACAGGTTTATAGATTTATTTGACAAAACACCCCCCCCAGACCCCTCTTAATAGAGGGGAGAAAAGGCAAGTCCCCTCTATCAAGAGGGGGTTTAGGGGTGTGTTATTAATTATACCGAATAGAATACATTTTTATTGGGATTTTAATAAATCACTAAACCCTGTACCATAGTGTAACATTTCATCGAGGGGTAATGTAAAGTTAAAATTAAAAAGTATTCCCTGGAAATGTGCCCGTGGTGTTCCTTCTGTTTTAACCAGACCGGATTCCTTCGAGTAGGTAAAAGGCAGTAAGCCAACAGGCCTTCCCTCCATCTGTAAATGAACATGGAGGTTTTCCTCCCTGCTTGATAATGAAAGCTTTGCCCAATCATATTGGAAGTTTTTCAGGGCTTCGTGTGCAATTTGCGTTTGTATTCCCTGTTGTATACCAGCGGCGCCGGGTATAAGTGTTTCTGTATCAAACCGAACAATACCACCCTCACCGGGAGTAGAATAAAGGAAACCGTCGGTAATTTTTATTTTTCCGTTTTCATAACTAATTGGCAACCTGCCATTTACTGACCCCTCACCCTCTGCAGATGCAAGGTGAAACTGTCTTAAAATTGCCGCCAGTTTCAGACGGTCGCAGTAACAGATAATATCAAAGCCTTCAATCCCTGATTTTAAACGGAGTCCATGTGTGTAGACATTCCCACCGCACCAGGAAAAACTACTCTTTTTAAGAAAAAAAGAAGAGGGGGATTCAATCTGAAAAGCAACATCTCCTGCATTTACTTCTATATCTCCCCAGGTAAAACGCTGAAATTTCAGCGTTTGGTCAGGGTCGCTGCGGAAGTTTAATAAATCACGCAGTGTAAGCTTAAGTTCAGATCCTTCCATAGCCATTTTTATTTCGGGAGCAATTATATTCGCACCGCCCAATCCAACCATACCTGTGCTTGTTATATTTCCTCCATTAAAATCCCACTTTCCTTTGGCAGTAACGATTCCCTCAAAAAATATGTCCCCCAATTGTTCTGCCACAAGAGGTAATTTACATTGTATAGCTTTTTCCTGTTCACCGGAATTAAACTCGCCTTTCAAAACAAGTGTATTTTTATCACTCAAACCAATCAGATTTGTAAAATTAATATTTAAACCGGGGAAAACACTTTTTAACAATCCTGCGATATAAAGGTTTTTGCCCTTTTGATATGGTGTTGCAGTAATTGTTCCAATATTTATGCCGGAATAGTTTATTGCATTAATAACGAAATAGCGGTCTTTAGCATCTCTGACATTAATGTATTCATCCCCAAGAGAAGGAAATGGCCATTGAAGGGGGATTTTGGCCTCTATCTTCTTCGCATGAAAATCGTTCGAGGCAAATTCCGCATTAGATATCTGTACAAAGGTGTTTATAGAAGGTGCATCAAGCTTGTTCAGTGTTCCGCTTCCCTCCAATGATACATGAGGAATTACTATATACATGTTATTTCCTTTATACACAACAGAGGAAAAATTTACCGCAAATTGTAAAGCACCGCTGGCATCCAATCCTTCTCCCTGTATTGAAATCTCTTTTGGAGAAATGCTCATCATTTCGGTTCTCCGGGAAAAATCCAGAGGATGAGGTGTTCCGGGAGAGTTCAGGGAAAAACACCACATCTCTCCCTGTTTTTCTCCTTTTAAAAAAAATGGCAGCAATACAGATTGATTAAGCTTTGCATCAAAACGGGAATCGTTGTTTATTAAATCTTTGTTAAAAAGCATATTAATGCTTCCTTCTGCATTCAGAGTATCTTTGCTTATGTTCACCGCAAGGATTGCATCATGATGCATTGATAATTCAAAGGGGAAAGGCGATCTCACACAAAACCGGTTAAAGTGCAATCGAAGGAGATTCCTTGTTCCTGTAACAGTTATTGTCAGCGGAACATCTTTTGAAGAATTCCGAAATTGTATGTCATCATAGCGAATGTCCATATCGGTAAGATTAAGTTGTGATTCAAAAGTACCGGTTGTAAAGTCATACTCTGCAAAAGCATGTATCTGAGATTTTATTTTTACTCCCGGGAAAATATCTGCAAGTTGTGGGTCTAACCAGCAGTGCAGTTTGTAGCCAGAAGGTTGTTCTTCCTTTTCCTTAAAAACGGGATGCATCTTTATCCTGAAAGGGATATAAAAATCTTCGTCCCCTGATTTCAGAAGAATTACAGCATTCCGTATTTCGATTTCTCCGATGCTGATGTGGATTTTTTGAGGAGTCTTTTGTTGCTTGCGGTCTGTATTTGAAGGGTTTCCGAATAGGTAGCCGAGATCTATTCCGGGAATACTAAGTTTGCCGTCCTTAAACTCCGCCCTTATTTCGACACCGCTGATTATTATTCGTTTTATATGCTTTTTTATTAAGGACGGCAAAGAATAATCAAGGCGTATAGAATCAAGGAAGACAGACGGGCATTCCTGATTTCCCAGGCAAAGAGATGTTACGTCTAATCCGGTAAAACCAAATTTTCTGACGTCACAGATTGAGTGTTCGCATCCTGTTTTTTCAAGTATACCAGGAAGAACTTTCCTTTCCAAAAAAACAGGAACTGAAAAGTAAATGCCGCACAGCAGGAAAAAAATTATGCAACCAATAGAGAAGAAACGTGTTGCAATAATCTTAAAACGAGACATATTTACAGCCCTTTCTCGTCTTATGTTGTCTTTTTATTACTTGTAAACAACCAGCAGATCTCCGGCCTCGACACTATCTTTTGGCTTCACCAGAATCTGACCAATTTCTCCGTCATGCTCGGCATAAATGGTAGCTTCCATCTTCATTGCCTCCATAATCAGGAGCGGATCGTTCTTAACAACCTTATCACCAGCGGTAATCTTTACTTTGACTACCATACCTGGCATGGGGGCGCCGACATGTTTGAGATTCCCCTCCTCTATCCTGGGTCGCCTGGTTATTAACGCGGCAACTTTACGGTTGGCAATAACAACTTCACGCGGTTGTCCGTTCAGTTCAAAGAATACGGTGCAGTTTCCATCCTCATTTGCCGGACTTATTGCCACCAATTTTAAAATCAATGTTTTTCCTTCTTCAATGTCAATGGAGATTTCTTCATGCATGGGGAGTCCGTAAAAAAACACATCCGTAGGTATGACAGAGACATCCTCGTATTTCTTTCTATGTTCTGCATATTGAAGGAATACGGCCGGATACATTAAATAGGACATGAGTTCTTCGTTCGTGATGGTTCTGTAGATACGGGTCTCAACTTCTTCTTTTTCCTCCTCAAGATTCACGGGAGGCAGATTAGCACCAGGTCTTTCCGTAAAAGCAGGAGCTCCGCGCAAAATTTTATACTGTACTTCTTTCGGGAAACCTCCCGTCGGTTGGCCAAGGCGACCTTCAAAAAATTCAACAACAGAGGTAGGAAATGAAATATCCCTGTCTTTGCTGAGGATATCCTGCGCCTTCATATTATTAGTAACCAGAAAAAGCGTCATATCTCCTACCACCTTTGAAGAAGGAGTTACTTTTACAATATCACCAAAAATCTGATTGACGTCCGCGTAAACATCCGTAATTTCATGCCACCGGTGTGCCAGACCCATGGAATGCGCCTGCTGGAAAAGATTGGTAAACTGTCCTCCTGGTATTTCATGATGATATACCTCTGCAGTGCTTGCCTTTTGAATGGATTCAAATGGCGCATAATACTCTCTGATCACTTCCCAGTAATCCGAAAGTAATCCCAGGGCTTTAAAGTCCATGCCCGTGTTACGTTCATGAAAGCGCATCACCTCTACCAAAGTATTCAGATTAGGCTGAGACGTTAATCCGGAAAGGGGGGCTATAGACGCATCCACAATATCCACATCAGCTTCCGCAGCTTTTATAAGGGTGGCAATCTGACCTCCCGAAGTGTCATGCGTATGCAAATGTATGGGAATGCTTATTTCCGACTTCAGGGCACGAACAAGTTCGTAAGCAGCATAAGGTTTCAAAAGCCCCGCCATGTCTTTTATTGCCAGAATATGCGCTCCCAGTTTTTCCAGTTCTTTTGCCATTTTTACATAATAGTCAAGGGTGTATTTTGTTCGTTTGGAATCCTGTATATCGCCGGTATAACATATCGCCGCCTCGCATAAGGCCCCTGTTTCCAGAACAGCGTCCATTGCCACTTTCATATTTTCCACCCAGTTAAGAGAGTCGAAGACGCGAAACACGTCTATCCCGCTTTCAGCCACCTGCCTGATAAACGCCTTGACAACATTATCGGGATAGTTTGTATACCCTACTCCGTTAGAAGCCCTGAGCAGCATTTGAAAGAGTATATTGGGCGTAAGCCGGCGCATGGAACGCAAACGTTCCCACGGACACTCCGTGAGAAACCTCATCGCCGTATCAAATGTAGCTCCTCCCCACATTTCAAGCGAGAAAAAATCAGCATGATTCCGGGAATAAACCTCGGAAATTTTCAGCATGTCTATGGTTCTCATGCGGGTCGCGAGCAGTGACTGATGAGCATCGCGAAATGTTGTGTCCGTCAGCAATAGTCTTTTTTCGTCACGAACATACCGGGCAAATTTTGCCGCTCCCATTTCACGCAGCAAATCACGGGTCCCCTTTGGCCTGGATTTTTTATGATCAATAGAAGGTACCGGTGCTTTGCGGCGGCATATTGATTTAGGTACTTCCTTAATGAGAGGATGGCCGTTGACAAGAACGTCCCCTATAAAACGCATGATAAGAGTAGCACGATCCCTGCGACGGGAAAAACGGAAAAGGTCCTGATTTTCATCAATAAAATTTGTAGTGCACTTTCCTTTCAGGATGTCCTTATGGTTGACAAGATTGATAAGAAAAGGAATATTGGTCTTTACACCACGAATCCTGAATTCATCCAAGGCCCTGTCCATGCGGCTCACTGCATCCTCAAAACAAATTCCAAATGCCGTGACTTTCACAAGCAGCGAATCGTAATAAGGGGTAACAATTGCCCCGGAGAAGGCGGTTCCTGCATCCAGACGAATACCCATTCCACCGGCAGAACGGTAGTGTTGAATACGGCCATAGTCGGGAATAAACTTATTGGACGGATCTTCCGTGGTAATCCGGCATTGAAAGGCTGTACCTTTAATTTGGATCGATTCCTGGTTCGGGATGCGAATTTCCGGAGAGTGAAGGGGATACCCTTTGCTGATCAATATCTGTCTTTTGACAAGATCAATACCGGTTATCGCTTCCGTAACGGTGTGTTCGACCTGAATCCTTGGGTTTATTTCAATAAAATAAAATTTGTTCGTTTCCGTATCGAGAAGAAATTCGACCGTTCCGGCATTATCATATTGTACCGATTTACATATTTTTACGGCTGCGTCACAAATATTATGCCTGACAACCGCATCGAGATTCTGTGCAGGTGCTATCTCAATAACTTTCTGATGACGTCTTTGAAGAGAACAATCGCGTTCATAGAGGTGCACAATATTACCGTGTTTGTCACCAAGAATTTGTACCTCGATGTGTCGCGCTTTTTCAATGTATTTTTCTATGAAACATTCATCGGAACCAAAGGCGGTCATGGACTCCCGCTGTGCCTCGCTGAGGCGGCTAATTAATTCCGACTCGCTGCGGACAACACGCATTCCCCGTCCACCCCCTCCATGGGCAGCCTTAATGATTACCGGATACCCCAGTTCTTTGCAAAAGGCTACGGCTTCATCCGGACTCTTAACGGGGGACTTGTTTCCCGAAAGGATGGGAACCTGTGCCTGGTCGGCAATCTGCCTTGCAGAGGTCTTGTTGCCAAGCAGGGTAAGAATTTCCGGACGCGGGCCTATAAAGGTAGTATCCGCATTTTCACAGGCACGGGCAAAGTCCGCATTTTCAGAAAGAAATCCGTAACCAGGATGTATAGCGTCAACTTCCTTGTCTCTGGCAAGTTGAATGATTCCGTCAATATCCAGATACGCTTTAACCGGATTTTTTCCTGTACCTATCTGATACGCTTCGTCTGCTTTAAACCTATGAAGCGCGAAACGGTCTTCATGTGAATATATCGCTACAGTCCTTATGCCGAGTTCATGCGCCGCCCGGCATACCCGTATCGCAATTTCACTGCGGTTGGCAACGAGTAATTTTTTAAATTTCCTGATTTCCATAAGACATAAAATAAACACTATTTTTATCAATAATCAACATATTTTACCATATCCCCCGCCGCCTGGTGTTTCTATACGAATTCTATCTCCCTGATTCATTTTTATCTCGTTCTTTCCCCCAAGATTGAATATTCCCCCGTTTTTTTGCAGAAAAATATTTTTTCCTTTTGCTCCGTTTTCCCCGCCATTCATACCATAAGGCGCAAATACCCTGCGTTCTGAAAGTATGGCTGCGTTGAACTCTTCTCTTGCTTCTATCTCACGTACCAAACCATCTCCCCCTCGAAACAAGCCTTTGCCTCCCGAATTTTTTCTCAGGGAGAATTCACGCAACTGAACCGGATAGCGAAACTCCAGTATTTCAGGGTCGGTAATTCTGGTGTTTGTCATATGAGTATGAACCCCTGACTGTCCATGCCAGCTTGCTCCCGCCCCGGCACCTCCGCCAATCGTTTCATAATAGCTGATCCGTTCATTACCAAAGGTAAGATTGTTCATGCATCCCTGTGATGCCGCCACTACCCCAAAGGCCTTGAAGATAACGTCAACAATTCTTTGCGAAGTCAGAACATTGCCTCCCGCGACTGCCGCCTCGGATGATGGAGAAAGAAGAGTACCGTCTGGTATTTTTATGGTAATCGGATTTAAAAACCCCTGGTTGAGGGGGATGTCTTTTTCAATCAGACACCGCAGTGTGTAAATAATTGCTGAAATGGTAATTGCTCTCGGAGCATTCCAGTTCGCAAAAACCTGCGCACCTGTTTCACTAAAATCAAAGAGAGTGTTCCCGTTTTCACGATTAATTGTTATGGCCAGGCGGATCGGGGAACCATCATCCATGTAATCCACCGCCTTAAGAACTACTGACTTGTTTAATCCCTTTTTACGTGACAGGCCCTTGAACATTTCTCTCACCACTTTTTCCGCATTGTCCTGTATATACTGCATATAGATTTGAGTCGTTTTTAAAGTATATTTTTGTGCCATTTCCTGCAGGAGATTCGCTCCCTTTTGATTCGCCGCTATCTGTGCCTGCAGGTCGGAGATATTATCTTCAAGACGCCTGCTGCCCTTTAACAATTCCCGGATTCCCTCTTCCTGGAATGTTCCCCGCGTAACCAGTTTGAAGGATTGTATACAAACGCCTTCTTCTCCGAGCATGCGCGAAAAAGGAGGCATGGAACCGGGAGAAATGCCCCCGATATCAGCATGATGCCCCCTTGACGCTACATAAAATGCAATTTTATTTTGAATCCATACGGGAGTAATCACTGTTATGTCCGGCAAATGCGTTCCCCCGATAACAGGATGGTTTGTCACAAACACATCTCCTTTTTTCATGCCGGAATGATGCATCCGTATTTGCGCCTTTACCGCTTCACCCATTGAACCAAGATGGACGGGAATGTGAGGTGCGTTTGCTACCAAATTGCCGCTGCGGTCAAAGACAGCGCATGAAAAATCCAACCGTTCCTTGATATTGGTGGAAATTGCCGTCCGCTGGAGTGTTCTCCCCATTTGTTCTGCAATGGACATAAACATATTACTGAATACGGAAAGATTCACCGGGTCTATCTTTGTGCCGATGACGTTTTTTTTCGCCGATTTTATTGTAATTTCCACATCCCCGTATTCCGTAATCGTTGCCGTGCAATCCGGTTCGACAATAATCGTGGAGGTATCACTTAAAATAATGGCAGGTCCTGAGATTTTACATGAAGACCCCAATGTCTCTAAAAAATAGATGGGCGTCTCGTACCAGCATCCATCGAAATAACAACGCGTCGTTGTTTCAAAGTTGACCTTCCTGGTTTGTTTCTTTATTTTGGAGCGTTTTATATGCGTTGACATTCCGATCGCACGCACCCGGAGGTCATCAACTACTATTTCTCTCGAAACCGGACAAAAACCAAATTCCCGGAAATATTCATTTTTAAACACGCGGTCATAGTGCATATCGTGCGGTTGCGGAATCATCAGACTCGTATCCGTTCCCTCATAACGCATACTCAGAAAAAATTGTAGGGTAATGTGCTGTTTACGGAATCCATACCCCTGTAATTGTTTCTGCGCCAGATTTGCAAGCCTGCGGAGTTGTTTCAGCAATGAGGGCAGTTTTTCTGCACTATACATCGCATTTGAAGGGGTCTGTTTTTCGATTACAACGTCCGCAAACCCCATCCCATATGCGGAAAGGATACCGGCAAACCGGTGTATAAAAATTTTAGAAATACCCAGCTTTTTCGCTATGGAACACGCATGCTGACCTCCCGCTCCGCCAAACGTTGCAAGGATATGTTCTTTGAGGTTATATCCTCTCATGATGGAAATTTCCCGAATTGCCCGCGCCATTATTTCATTCGCGACATTGATAAAACCGGACGCCACTTCTTCAACGGTCAGAGAGGTTTTACCATAATCCTTATAATAATTGTTCACTTCCCGTGTAAGTTTCTCAAAGGCCATTTCCGTAGCTTTTTTATCCAGGGGAAGATCATGATTTTTCCCGAATATTTTGGGGAAGTAATCGGGATGCAATCGTCCCAGAAGCAGATTGGCGTCGGTAATAGACAAAAAGCCTTTTTTTCGGTAGCACATGGGTCCGGGGTCTGCCCCGACGGATTCAGGGCCGACAACAAACATGCCCTCCTGAAAAAAAAGACGTGAACCCCCTCCGGCGGCGACCGTTTTTATGAACATTTGCGGGGCCTGGATCGAAATGCCCGCGGTTTCCGTTTCATGAATTAATTCATATTCTCCGGCAAAACGGGAAACATCCGTTGAGGTGCCCCCCATATCAAATCCGATCACCGGCTGCTTTTTATCCTGCTGGCAGGTGGTCATTGCATATCCCACAACTCCCCCCGCAGGGCCTGATAATATGGCGTTGCATCCGCGAAATTGTTTCGCATAGCTGAGGCCCCCGTCGGACTGCATAAAAAGCAACTGCGAATTACGCAATTCCCCGGAAAAACCGGAATGAAAGCTGTCCAGATAAACCTGAATGTGCGGCGTAAGATAGGTGTCTACAACCGTAGTCTGCCCGCGTGGAATAATCCTTACCATAGGCATTACCTGTGAAGAAAGCGAGATGTGGGCAAATCCCAATGTTTTGGCGATCTCTGCCACCTGCACCTCATGCTTCGGGAAGTTGTATCCATGCATAAAAACAATGGCAAGGCTGTTAATCCCCTTTTTTTTAATCGTAAGGAGCACGTCCTTAACCTTTTCCAGATCAGGCGCCGCCAGTATCTCATAGTATTCATTTGAAATTCCCCGCTCAACGGCTTGATTATGTAACCGTTTTTTCACAGGCAACACCCGTTCATCCACTTCAACAACGGTCTCATATAACAATTCCGGTTTTCGGATATTCAGCTCAAATATTTTTGGCCGTGTCTGATTGCCGATTTGCAATAAATCACGAAACCCTTTTGTAATTACCAGCGCTACTCTTTCTCCTTTTCGCTCCAGGAGTGCGTTTGTGGCTATCGTTGTCCCCATGCGAATCCAATCGATATATTCCGGATTTATCTTTTCGCCGGAAACCGGTTTACCGGTAACTTTTCCGATAATCCTGCGAATACCTTCGATGGCAGGATCCTCGTAATTCTGTGGATCTTTCGAAAGCAATTTTTCAATATAAAAATCTTCCTTGCCGGGAATTTCGGCATAGATATCCGTAAAAGTCCCCCCTCTGTCGATGGCAAAACGGATTCGTGGTATGTCTTTTTGCATAGTTAGCATTTATGGATAAAAAGTGTTATGAATCAAATAATGACGAGATTATTATAGTATTTTTATCTTCTTACTAAAGGAAAATAATAGCAATGAAATTCCTTAATACGAATAAGAACAAAGAGTTAAAACACCTTCGCCTATATCCCCTATGCTTCGTGCAATATTACCCGGTACTTTATTCATAAATAGCCATTTTTAATATTGCTTTTGTTTAAATATTAAGCTTAAATCATCTAAAATGAGTTCTTGATACAGACCTGCCCCGCAAGTGCCGTTATCCGGATTTTTAATGTACATTTTATCAATCGTATAATTCAGTATTTAACAAAATAGATTCCAAGATAAAACCATCTCTTTGCTTGCGGGCTTAAAACTTTGCGCCCTTGGCTTGTGCCGTGAAGTTAAGAAATGCCGAAGTTTCTTAACCTGCTGTAATAAAGA
>SOET01000080.1 GCA_021646465.1 Candidatus Kuenenia hertensis
ACGGTTCTGTGAGAGGCTTGGGGGTGAAACTCCCCCTTGCCTACTCGGCGTCTTTATGCGATAACTTTTTTTAAACGATTTTCAGAGAGATGATTAGAGCATAAATAAGGAAAAAAGCAATATTTTTTCCTCGTATCTCAAAGGGGTAAAAGATTTTGAAACGATTTTATCTCGCAGGTAATTCAGTGACAAATTTCTTTTAAAAATGGTATTGAAGATATGTGGACAAATACTATAATTAAATCATTATGAAATTTCTGGAACCTGAATGGCACGATAAATTATCTTCCACCAATACTGTCCTCCTGGACTGGCTTAAAGATGGAGAAGATATTCCCGCGGGATTTGTACTTGCTGCGCTGGAACAGACGGCAGGACACGGACGAAGCAATCACCACTGGCTTTCCCAGCCGGGTGAAGATTTAACCTTTTCTTTTCTATTGCCTACCCACCATGACTTTTCGGGTCTGGCCTCTCTCTCCATGGCAATTTCTCTGGGCATCGCCTCCGCTCTGGATACCTATGGCTTCACTACGCAAACAAAGTGGCCAAATGACCTTCTGGTGAGGGGACGAAAAATCGGCGGGATTCTTTCTGAGGAAAGCAATGTAAAACGTCCGGACGGACATGCCATTGTTGTGGGCATCGGAATCAATGTAAATATGAATGAACCACAGGCGTCTTCTATGAAAAAACCCGCTACCTCCATCCGTGTAGAAACCGGGAAAAAACACGCTATTAAAGACGTTCTTACAATTATTCTTGAAGTGCTGCCTCAGTGGATTAATCATTGGGAAGCAGGGGGTTTTCCCGCCATACGCGATGAATGGCTTGCGCGGTGCTGTTTCGTGGGAGAACATATCACAGTGGGAGAAGGAAAAGAACAAAAGTCGGGTATCTTAACGGGGTTTGGAGATCAGGGGCAAATTATCCTTCGCTGCGATGATGGTTCATTGAGTGATGTTTGGGCGGGTGACGTAGAATAAACCTTTTTTAATTAATAAACGCAAGCACCTGTCCGGTAGTAACCTGATCCCCTTCTTTTACTTTTATATCATTCACCGTTCCCTCCACCGGACTTGATACATGTATCTCCATTTTCATTGCCTCAACAACCAGGACTGACTGGCCAGAGTGGAGATAATCCCCTATTCTTGAAGTGAGTCTCATTACCTTTCCCGGCATTTGCGCCTTTACAGCGGTACCCTCTCCCTTGGTCTTTTTTACAGCCTCAGATGGCCCTGCTTCGATTGACTTGCGAACTTCTACCTCATAGATTTTATCATTTACCTTTGCCTTGTTCCCATCAATCATAACCGAATATTCTTTGCCGTTCACTGTCAGCAGGAATTCCGACGCCCTGACTTGCCGGGCCTGCTCGCTTTGAACCGCAGCCGATGCCTCTTTCTTCTCAACCATGCGGATCCCCATCTCCGCCTCTCCTTTGAGAAATTTCAAACCTTTATCTTTGCATGTGGCAACGATAAAAATGTTCTCATCCGTCTCTGCAAGACCCTCTTTTTTCAGTATTTCCCGGACGTATGCTACGTTCTTTTTCGGGTCATCGTCGTTTATTTCAAGGGGAGATCGCCCGGTCGGTTCAAGTTTAAGCTGTTCCGCCGCTATTTTCATTATTTCCGGATCAGGCGGCACCGGAGTCTTCCCGAAATAACCAAGAACCATCTTCCCATATCCCGGAGCAATTTTCTGCCAGGGGCCAAAAAGAACGTTATTGAATGCCTGCTGAAAGTAGAACTGGGAAACGGGAGTCACCGAGGTGCCGTATCCGCCCAGTTTTACCACTTCGCTCATGGATTTGATCACATCGGGATATTTCTCCATAATGCCGTTATCACGAAGCATCTGAGTATTTGCAGTAAGGGCGCCTCCCGGCATGGGACTCCATGGAATGAGCGGTTCAACAGCCGTTGCCTCAGGGGGAAGAAAGTAATCTTTCATACATTCCTTAAAAACCTCTTCCGCCTCCCGTACCTTGTCAATATCTACGTCAAGATCATACCCTGTACCCCTCAGGGCATGCCACATGACAAGAATATCCGTCTGACATGTACCACCGGAACATGGCGCCATGGAAAGGTCAATCGCGTCAGCGCCTCCGTCCAGAGCTGCCTTATTTGCGCTTACCCCGATACCCGCAGTTTCGTGCGTATGGAACTGGATAAACGTTCCTTCGGGAAGTATTTTTCGCGCTTGTTTTATCGTTTCAAACACCTTTGAAGGAGTCGCTGTGCCGGAAGCATCCTTAAAGCATAATGAATCAAAAGGGATTTCGGCGTCCAATATCTGGCGTAGCATATGGAGATAAAATTCAGGGTCATGTGCGCCGGTACATCCGGGCGGCAACTCCATCATCGTAATGCAAATCTGATGCTTCAGTCCCGCCTCAGCAATGCATCTGCCGCTGAAGATAAGATTCCTTACATCATTAAGAGCATCGAAATTCCGGATGGTAGTGATCCCGTGTTTTTTGAAGAGCTGAGCGTGCAAGCGGATAATCTCGCTCGACTGCGACTCCAGTCCCACCACATTGACACCCCGGGACAGGGTTTGGAGATTGGCGTCGGGACCGGAGGTTTTGCGAAACGTATCCATCATGGCAAACGCATCCTCATTGCAGTAAAAATAAAGCGATTGAAAACGCGCCCCCCCTCCCGCTTCAAAATAGGAAATACCGGCGTATCTTGCTGCTTCCAAAGCCGGAAGGAAATCTTTAGTAAGCACACGGGCCCCATACACAGATTGAAATCCGTCCCTGAATGCTGTACACATAAATTGTATTTTTTTCGCCATCTTGTATTTTCGTAACAAAAATAATTATTTCACAAACACCGACCACAAAATTCCGGCTGCAATCGCCGACCCGATTACTCCCGCAACATTTGGCGCCATTGCATGCATAAGGAGGAAATTATGGGGGTCCTCCTTCTGGCCTACCTGTTGCACAACACGAGCGGAATCAGGCACCGCGGAAACACCCGCCGCCCCAATGAGGGGATTTATCTTTTCTTTAACAAAACAGTTCATAAATTTTGCAAAAAGAACGCCGCCTGCTGTTGCTATACCAAAAGAAAGCGCACCTAAACCGAAAACGAGAAGAGATTGCGCAGTTAAAAATGTCTGCGCCTGGGCGCTTGCACCCACTGAAAATCCGAGAATAATTGTTACCGTATCTATCATGGCGTTGCGCGCCGTATTTGCCAATCGCTCTGTCACGCAACTTTCTTTCAAAAGATTGCCCAGGCAAAGCATGCCGATAAGCACTATTGAGCCGGGCGCAATCAATGCAGAAATCAGAAACACCGCAATGGGGAAAATGATTTTTTCTCTCTGTGATACATGCCGCGGCTCTTTCATACGGATTAACCTCTCTTTTTTGGTGGTAAGCAACTTCATTATCGGAGGCTGGATAACCGGAACCAATGCCATATAAGAATACGCGGCAATAGCAATAGAACCCAGTAGATGCGGAGCCAGTTTTGACGACAAAAATATTGCTGTCGGGCCGTCCGCTCCGCCTATAATACCAATGGCACCCGACTCAGATGGAGTAAACCCAAGATACAGAGCACCTATGAGGGTGAGGAAAATCCCCACCTGTGCCGCTGCACCCAGTAATACAAGCTTGGGATTGGACAGCATCGCTGAGAAATCAGTCATAGCGCCAATTCCAAGAAAAATCAGCGGCGGGTATATCCCTTTACTTACCCCGTAGTAAAGATAACTCAGGACACTCCCCTCCTGATAGACATTGAGCGCCATACTGTCCATGGAAGGAATATTTCCCACTACCGCCCCAAACCCAATCGGCAACAGCAACAATGGCTCATAATCCTTAATAATTGCCAGGCTCACAAAAAAAATTCCAACGATAATCATGAGGGCATTCTCCCACGTCATCATCGCAAATCCTGTTGTATGAAGAAATTCGAAAAGAATCTCCATTAAATTCCTCAAAAAAAATTACAACATCTCCTTGCAAAGAGAAATATAAGACTTTATCAGACCGATTTATTTACCGGCAGCTCCGCTGTTCGCTTCGCTATGCAGAGCAAAACCGATTGCCGCAAGCACTTCTTCATCAGGAGGTGCGGAAAACGCAGGCATGTGATGCGAAGCCTCTTCCGCAGGAAGTATTGGGGCAAACATTCTCAAAAAAAAGGGAAGGAGATAGATAAAAAAACTGGTTATCGCAAGTGCAGCAAATACAATCAACATACCACTGATTGTGATCGTGATTCCTTGTCCGTTAACTATATTTTGAATACCAGAATTCATAGTGATCTTCAATACCCTTATCTATGTAAATACGTTATGGGCTGTTTTTAAAATTTCAATATGGTATATATTTTTCTGATAAGATGCAATTATTTTTTTACAAAACAACAATTTTTTCCGATGCTAAGACGGGCATGACGAAACAGGGAGGTATATAAAGGCAGGATAATTCGTATGTTGAACAGTCTTATATTATAGTGTAGTAATGGGGTAAGGAATCGGTTATTTTTATAATTATCTCACCCTCTTAAATGTAATTTCGCAGCTTTAGTTCTATTGGATGCGGACTAAGATAATATTGCGACCGAAGATATTCTTTATTATGTTTTTCAACGTAATGCTGTAAAAGCACTATGGGAACAATCAAAGGTATGACATTTCGTCGATAAAGTTCGATAATTTGCAATAGTTCTTCTTTCTCCCATGAAGACAACTCTTTCTTGAAATATCCTAAAATATGTTGCAATACATTAACGTTCTTCTTTACTGTTGCTTTTAATTTCAATGCCTCCATTAATGTCGTACCATATTGATCAAATAAATCTTTTTTGCCGGTTCTCTTTGGTTGAGATGTAATTTTACCGAGAACTTTGAGCATTTCAGGACTATGGGACATAATCAATAATTTATGGTTTGAGTGAAAAGTTACAATACCCTTTATCGTGCCGTCTTCTTTCAGAAATTTTTTCCACCGGTAAAACACAAACACCTTTTCGATAAAATTTTCCCTTAACTCAGGATCACGAAGACGGCCATCGTCTTCTACCGGATCATGGGAAAAGTTTTCCATAAACCCTTTGGCAAACAAGCCAATACCCTTCTTGACGGGAATACACGATGAAGATGGATAAACCTTTATCCCCTGCATACCGCAACTGGGAGATTTACTTTTAAACACGAAACCGCACAAGTCTTCTGCCGCTAACTCTTTCAACTTTTTTCTGACCCATTTTTTCATCAGGCCGGTATAGTCTTTATGCGACTTTCTGGTAAAAAGATGGGGGACTTCCGGTTTTCCCACCAGCCGCATTGATTCTCTCGGAGCAGGAAGGCCACATTCCACTTCGGGGCACACAGGAACCCACTCGACAAATTTTCCCAGCGTATATTTTAAATAGTGGTCCAGCTTATGCCCCCCATCATACCGAACTTTTTCACCAAGCAGGCATGAGCTAATGCCCAATTTGATCTTTTCACCCATTCATTCTCGTTCCATTCGTTAATAACGTTTTTTATAGTCCGTTATCCTGACAAAACTCATCAAGCTCCTCTACCAGTTTAGCCGTTTGTTCTAAAATCAGATTACCGGCCTTTTCACTCTCCGCAAGATACTTGTAATACTTGTGGCAGACATCACCTGAATCAAGGGCGTCTTCAACGTGAAACATTGGTACCACCACGCCATCAGGCAGAAAACTTGCGAGTTGAAGAAAGCCCAACTTAAGAGACCTGAACGTTTTTTTATCTCTCTTCTCTGCTGTACCAACGTACGTAAGGTTAACCTTTAATGCCTCTTTTATTGTGTCCTTATCGTATGGCAAGAGCAATGCTCTACGTCCCTGAATATTGTGTACAGGGTTTTCATCCAGTATTTTGCCATATTCTTTTACTATTTTCATTGCGGTCTCAATATCCATATTTCCTCCCATACTATGTATTTTACCAAATCATAATTAACCTCGTCTTTGCACATTTCTTTCAGTTTATTATAATGGAACAATTAAGCCTATTTATCATGTTTAAATAAAAAAAGGAATAATACTCATCACTTATTCCTTTTAAAAACTGGAAGTATTTTTATTCTCCTTTTCTACTTCCAGTTTTTTTTATGCCTAAATATTATCGGAAGACAATGGACGAGCAAAGGGAAAAAAAGCCGGAGAAACCGACTTCTTCTTACTCCTTTTATTTCCTTTACTTTCGCCCCGACTATCGTTTCTTTTAAGGCTATTCAGTGTGACAACGTGTTTGGGGTCGGGGGGTTGGGATTTAGGGGTTAGGGATGTATAGTCAAAAAGCGTTTATTTTTTGAAAAAAAGTTTTTCCCTTGCCTGAGAAGAGATTTATAGTTTATAGAATTGTGCATGAACCCATTTCTCAGCGAAAGAGACTGAATAGAACTTAACCCGACTTTCGCAATTCGCGTCGAAAAACAGTTATTTTTTGGAATAAATCGCCTGTAATCCCTTGATAATAAAGGGGCAGATTTTAAAAATGGCTTGTAGTGCCGCCCTACTCTATTGACACAGGCGGGTGGAGTTGAGAAAATGGGCACATGTTTTTAC
>SOET01000081.1 GCA_021646465.1 Candidatus Kuenenia hertensis
ACCCCTCTATCTGCGGCCTCGTTATTGCCGTTATGTAATGAAATCCTTCCGGCAATGGAACGATAGATTTTTTTGCCGGATTTTGATTTGTTCCCTACAATATGCATGTCCACTATAATATATCAAGTATAATATTAAATATATACAATATATTAGTGACTACATATTATTGGCAAAAAACAGCACTATCTTCCCATATATAAACAACTTGTGTGTTTTAGAAGGGGTGAAGATCCGATTTAATGTTGCGGAATCCAATTCAACGTTTGCGACGGAGCCTGTAGTTGCTGTGGGAGGCCGCGTTACAGAGGCGCTCATGGTATCGCCATAGGAGGAAATGCTGGTTATTGATATTTGTGTGGCATTGTTGTTTTTTAACCTTGAATTTGGTGTGGTGGAATTAGAAAAACTGTAGTTATTTCCCGAAAAATAAAACATGTTGGTATGTGCAGCTTTTTCGTAAGTATCAAGCATGCTGTATCCAATGCTCCCCTCATTCGCCTCCTCCACATCCACACCCTTGTCGTTTTCGTCTGCATTAATATCATTTGAACCTGGCCACATATCGGTTTTCGATGTATCAATATGATAGATAACTATCCCTCCATGCCCTGGTGAACCCGCCAATCGTTGAAATCCAATGTCATAGCCGGAAAATTGCCTGTTCTCTATGAGGAAATATTGGTCTGGATCGGATGTATCAAGGCGAAACATGGAAGAGCTATTACCATCACCCTTCGGCAATGATATCGTTTGGCTTGAGGTAATAGTGTTCACCGTTCCCCAGGAAAGATATTCCTTGCTCCATGCACATGGGTGTGTGGGTGAAGACCCACCATTTTCTCCGTATTTAGCTCCCCAATTGTCAGAACCCATCAGGCCAAAATAACCAATGCCATATGAATCACCATTGTCTTTATCCGTATCGTACAAATCCGGCAAATCAAATATCAGGTGTCCCAATTCATGTACCATATGACCAATCGTTCCCATATGGTCGCCATGTTTCTCGCCTACCATGGCGTATTCATAAATATATTTGCCATCGGACTCAAAGGATCCACCACTTTTATGGCTCCATACAGATGGATCATTTCCACCAGAATATTCCGCAGCATAACCTGCAACAATAATAAGGATAGCAAGCTCAGTTGACTCTATGTCCGCATCTCCATCGGCGTCATAGGATGCAAAGTCTATATAATCGCTTGCGACAGTGATTGCATTCTTTGCCGTCTGATAATCGGTCTCGTGATCCTTATCAGAACCAGTATTCGGATGATTGCCGCTTAATTGCAACCAGCCAATAAATCCATCGTTTGAAGTCCCGTGAAATTCTGATGCGGGATTGATTGTTACCGCCCCGTATGAGACATCGTTAAAATAATCTGCAATACTGCCGCTTTCTCCAAATAATAGCGGTTGAATTTTGTCAGTAGAATAGGTTGCAGGGTGATCTTCAAACTGCACCCCGATAACCAGCAGATTCATTGCGCCGTTAACTGCCGTGCTTTTTAATGTTCTCTTAAAAACTTTTTGGGATTTTTCCTGCCGGTACGTTTCTGTTTTCTCAACTGATGTTTCCGGTCTTGTTATTTTTGCAGGTCTTAATCGTTTCGGGATATTGCGTGAAGCAGGGTCTGTATCGCCAACAATTGCACGGTCATTTTTCAGCGCCTTCGACCCCAATTTCGGTCTTTCAGGGTCATCGGACGGCAGGTAATATTCCCAGCAATTTGTTTTCCTGTTTTTATAAATGCCATACCCGTTTTCTGTTTCTACCCAGTGATGCCATTCGTCGCCCCGTTTTTTTTACTTTAAAGGTGTGGTCTGACGGCTGTTTTATCTCAAATAGTCCATCGTATGCAGGACCGGAAAACGCTTCATAGGATATGGCAAGAGTAAATACGGTAATGGCAAATAGTGAATACAGAAATACTTTACGGCTTATCTTTTTGAATCATTCTTCAACTCTCCCATAAAAAATAATGTCCTTTTACGTTCATCTCCCGAAACACGCAGTATTACGGATACTTCAGCGTTTTCACAAAATGATGCAGGAATACCAATTTCGGAATATACCTCAACTGACCTATTTTGATATCTTTTCCCAAAACATGGATAGTCATCAAAGGGTTCGGTTCTTTCTATTTCAATGGTAAATTGCTGCATACCCTCCTGAGATCGTGTTATCTCTGTGATTTTGCCGTGTGCAACAAAGCGATTCTCAATTATTGGCGCCGCGATGCACACAGACTTCATCAGAAAGCATATGGATTGACTGCAAATTGTCAAAACAGTTTGCAATGCAAAAATAATTAAAACCCATTTCACTGTTTTCGATTTTAAAAAAGCGTGTAGCATAATTCATCAAAAAGAAGGAAGATGAAACAAAATGTTTCTTGCTTACAAAAATAATAAAATGTTAAAATCAATTCATAATCACAACAAATAAACCCGCATCTCCGTATAAATAACTATAGGAGACTGTTCATGGCATACATCAATACACTAAAAGTATTTGAAACCTTGCGTTCTGTTTTCGATGAAAAACAGGCGGCCAAGATTGCTGAAGCAGTCGAAGCCGCTATGGAAACAAACAATGCAACCCTACTTGAAGAAGTCGCCACAAAGAAAGACCTTGCCGAAAACGAAAGCGGAAATTATTAAGTGGATGTTTATATTCTGGATGGGGCAATTCGCTTCCATTGTTGGCGTCCTTACTGCCATCCTTTTTGCGTTCTTCAGAAAATAGTCTTTTTATTGACTGCACGCCCGACCGCTTGTTCCCAAACTCTGTTTGGGAATACGATGTCAAACGAAACTCTGTTTCGTGTATATCCCTCGTAGAGACAGGTTTAAAACCTGTCTCTACAATTGCGTTCCCAAATGAAATTTGGGAACGAGCCGGAAACGATTACCCACAACACTATTAACCAGACAAACCCGCCGGGAGAAATATTGTTGGTGGATTCGTCTCGAAAAGACGGTTCCTTAATTCACCCTACCAATCTGAACCCTCAAATCTTTTATCGTCGATTTTTCTATTATTAGTGACACTAACCCTGACAGGGTTTTGGAACTCTGTCAGGGTCAAAAAAACCTCCAAATAAACTCATGGATTAATGAAAACCCCTTTACTATTCCTTTTTACCCACCCCTCAATCCCCTCCCAAGAGGGGAATTTGATAAGTCCCCTCCTGGGAGGGGCAGGGGTGGGTTTACTAAAAATATTGAAATTCCTATACATTAAATTAGATTCTTCATTCCGCTTTGCTCCATTCAGAATGACATTTTGTACAGACACACTGCGGTGTGTCTCTATCGGTCATTCTGAGGGAGGAACGACCGAAGAATCTCGATTTTGAAATTCCAAAACATACATTGCATTAGAATGCTTTTTATCTTTGATACTGTGTTGAATAATCAGGCATTACAGTACGGTCAATTACATTATCAAGGTCGTTATCAATCTTGACTTCAAAATCAGGGTTTTTCTTTGGCGAAAACGTAAGCGTCGCCTTGCCGTTCTTTGGAATATCCAGCCAGTCGAATTCCACCTCATGCACCTCCTTCGTATCCCTGTTGTATCTGCTGATCTTCAGGGTTACTTCTTCGCCGTCGAGGGAGTAGACTTCAAATTGTAAGTCCTTGTTGGTGTATATAGCTTTTATTTCTGAACAATATCCACAAATTCCAGCCACAGAACATTGAAGAATAAGTTGCATGACGTTTTCTTCTTCATCATAAGCAATAATTTTGCTATTGGTGGAATTACAAATAACATAACCTACTGGATTAGGATTGTATCCCCAGGATATAGGGTCATACCAGCGTCCATTTTGACTCTTCTCGCCTTCTTCCACCTCATTTATATAATCTACATATGGAGGGCTCTGAGGCCCTGAATTACCAATATCTATAACATCTTTCTCCATTGTTTGCTTTCCCCAGTATCCTTTCCAATATATCCAATCATTATTTTCATCATTCCAATCTGACATTTTTTCTATTGTATAAGAATATTTATCTGCATCAGACATCGACTCAGGATATAATATATCGCCTTTGTTATCTGTTTCGTCTGTACACCGGAGACATTCTGCTTGTTGATACCAAGTATGATTACCTGCCTTGTTCCAACTACCATGACCACCTTTTGTCGCATAAACTATCGGATGAGTATCTTCTATTTCTTCAATTGAATCCCAGGATAGTTCTAATCCACCCTCGTGGATTGAATAAGTAATATGCTCAGGCTGTTTGTTTTTTAAGATGATTTGAATCATTTCCCAGTCTCCTTCGTGTTTATTTCCTCCTTTAGTTGTGCCACCCCAGTCATTATAAACATAAAAAAACCAGTACTGTAATACACTTGTTTCTTCGCTAAGGTCTATTTGCCTGGCATAAACGGTCTGACGTTCTTTCCACTCCTTCTTCTTTGCCTTCTTCGCTGCTTTATTTTTCAATTTAAGATAATATTTATCATCGTTATAATCATTCATCAACATTTTCAGTGTTGGCGACTTTTCTCTTCTTTTATCTTTTAAATTTTTCTTTTCATACAACTCTGAATTTTCCAGCATTACTTCAACATTTGTAGGATGTAAACGTTCCTCGGAATGCATATACAAAATCGGCGCGTATTTTTCTAAAAGGTCTTCGTCTGATTGGGTTGATGTTGGTTCCGGGGTTACGGTTGAGGTTGGAGTTGGCGTGGAAGTGGTTGCAGTAACAAGGGTTATTGAGCCGCTTGCTGTATCCGATACGTTTCCTGCCGCGTCTTTGAACCATGCGTACAGGGTATTTGCTCCGTCGACGCTGATCAGGGTATATGAAATGTCTGCGCTATAATCAGTTGTGGAACTAATCGATTTCCAGCCTGAATCAGAAACCGCCGGAGTTGAAAAACTATTGGATACATAGTACCCTGTTACGCCTACATCATCTGTCGCAGTCAAATTTAAGGTGACTGTTCTCGTATTCGTATAACTTGCCCCGCTGTTTATATTAATAGAACCAACAGGTTGTGTTGTGTCTATCTGTACAGGAGTTGGTGTAGGTGTGGGAGTTGGCGTAGCAACGCCAGCAGAGAGATTGCTGTCGAATTTTGAAATGAATACATCACTATTTCCATTATACGAGGTATCGCATGCATTTAAAGTTGTTGGGAAGTCTGACGACTTTGTCCCTCCACTTAAATATACATTCCCGCTTGCATCGAAGCCTAGAGAATAACTAACGTCACTGCCAGAGCCACCCAAAAACGTGGATGTAAGCAGGTTCGTTAGTTCATTGTCCAGTTTTAATACAAACGCATCACCACCATTTTGAGATGTATCGTAAGCTCCCCTTGTAGTTGGAAAATCTGATGATTTTGTATTACCGGCCACATATATTCCCACTTGAATCAACGGCCATAAACCGACCATAATCATAGTCTGATCCACCTAAATAAGTGGCGGCAATTAAATCTGTTAAATCATCATTAAATTTAGCAAGAAATACATCCGTATAACCACCAAAAGAAGTATCATATGCATTTTTCTTTGTAGGAAAGTCTGTTGATGTTGTATAACCTGTTATACATATGTTTTCATCTGAATATGTAGAATTAATAAGAGTTATTAAATCATTATCAAATTTTGATATAAATATATCAGC
The DNA here is from genome assembly GCA_021646465.1 of Candidatus Kuenenia hertensis. Lineage (GTDB taxonomy): Bacteria > Planctomycetota > Brocadiia > Brocadiales > Brocadiaceae > Kuenenia > Kuenenia hertensis. The sequence continues at coordinate 5,665 of SOET01000081.1, forward strand.
ACTACTACTAATAGCAGTATCATATGCTCCGATGGATGTAGGGAAGTCAGAAGAATACGTATAGCCAACAACATATACATTCCCGTTTTTGTCAATAGAAAGATCATAGGCTAAGTCACTGTTTGCTCCTCCCAAATAGGTAGAGACTAATAAATTCTTTAAATCACTGCTATACTTTGCTATAAAAGCATCAGAATATGACGATGAATTATTAAAAGATGTATCGTATATCCCAGTGGTTGTTGGATAGTTTGATGAATAAGTATAACCAGTTATATACACATTCCCACTAACATCAATGACAATTGAATTACCTGTATCCGAATCAGATCCTCCCAAAAAAGTCGATGCCAACAACGGATCGATGACGAGTTCCTTTGTCCTATCATAAGATGCAACGGCGAAGCCGTAAGTGAGTTGGGGAGTTTCGGAGTTTTGAGTTTGGGGGTTACTGTCCGATGCAAAAAACATGATGCTTGATTCATGGTCCGCGATGCACAATTCTTGATTATCATGTATCTGGTATCCGGCATTTTTTATTGAGTTATACCATTGGTGAATTAGATTCCTCGACTCCGCTCGGAATGACGTCATGCTGTGCGAAATAGCGTATTCTACATTCACGTAAACTCTTTTCCCGTCTATCTCCTGATAGGCTATTGGTTTTGTGAATGCTACGGGGCCAAGTTTGGTTTCTGCTACGAGTTGGCCTTGTTCGTTTATCCATAAACTGCTTGTCCTTAATCCACCCCCTACCCCCGCCAGCGGGGGACAAACACCTGGCCCC
>SOET01000082.1 GCA_021646465.1 Candidatus Kuenenia hertensis
GTATCATTGCTACTTATTATATCTTATTCTTTCCTTAACTTAACACCTATGGGATAGGGGGAGGACTGGATTGATAAATCTGTTTTGCCTGACCCAACCTTTAATTAGGCCTTCGGCGACTTTTAACAGTATAAGGGCAGGGCAATGCCCACCACTACAAAAATTGAAACTCCTAAACGTTAAATTAATATACTTTTACAAAAAATCGGAAATGCTCCCGGTACGAGCCCAATGAGACGTATCCTTCATATAGATATGGATGCATTCTTTGCCGCAGTGGAACAAAAGAGGCATCCTGAATTAAAAGGCAAACCGCTTGTCATCGGAGGAAGCGGAGACCCGACACAACGAGGGGTGGTATCGACCGGATCCTATGAGGCGAGAAAATTCGGGGTCCATTCCGCGATGCCGCTGCGAACCGCATACAAACTTTGCCCCCATGCCGTCTTCCTGCCGGTGGATTATCAGGAGTATTCACGGGTATCTAAAATAGTCAAACGTATTCTCAGGAAAATTGGTCCGATTATGGAAGACGTTGGGATTGACGAGGCGTTCCTTGATATATCACAAATAAAAAAACCGGAAGAAGAAATCGCGCGGGAAATCAAAGAGGAGATCAAAAAACAAGCAGGTCTCACCTGCTCCATCGGCATAGCGCCCAACAAACTCCTTGCAAAAATCGCCTCCGATATGCAAAAACCGGACGGGCTCACCGTAATACAGAATGAAGATATAGAAAAACACATATGGCCGTTGTCAGTGCGGAAACTTTGGGGAGTTGGGCCAAAGACCGAGACAGCATTAAAGGATATGGGCATTGATACCATCGGAAGGCTTGCTTCACAGTCCCTTGATACACTTGTCGAGACATTCGGAAAATCATATGGACACTACCTCTATGAGGCATCCAGGGGAATTGACGAAAGCCCGCTCATCACTCACTGGGAACCGAAATCCGCCAGCAGGGAAATCACTTTTCAGACAGACGTAAGCAACTGGCAGGAGATTGCCAGAACCCTTGCGGGACTCACAAAAGAAGTGACAAACGACTTGCACCGAACGCGGCACAAGGGAAAAAACGTAACCGTAAAAATACGGTTCAGTGATTTTGAAACCCATACACGGGCAAAGACCCTCAAAACCACTACCAATTCAAAAGAGGAAATACGAATCGCCGCCTTTGACTGCCTCGGGAGATTTGAACTAAAGAAGAAGGTACGGCTCGTAGGGGTTAGGGTAGGAGGGCTGGAAAAGGAGTAGCATAAGAAATTGACTTTTACTATCGAAATGCGTATAAATAGCCTTAAGACTTCTGAGAAAACTGATAAATAGTCGCCTTATTTATCAGGGTTAGAAAATAGGAAATGTTTTTGGAAGGGGTTATAAAATGTCTATTGGAAAGATTTGCGTAAGAGAAGTCTATTTAGCAGAAGAGGAAGAATCTACATATGTTGCTGCTCAAAGGATGCGGGAGCATAGTGTAGGTACTCTTGTGATTCTTGATAAGGATAAAAAGCCTTTAGGTATCATCACCGATCGAGATCTTGCCATGAAAGTGATCGCTGAAGGCAAAGATCCTGCTGAAGTTAAAGTCTCGCAGGTTATGACGATCAATCCCCGTTCATTGAGGGAAGATATGCCTATTGAAGAAGGATTGCGCATGATGCGCGGAGGACAGTTTCGCCGTTTGCCAGTGGTAGATGATAAAGGTGCTTTGCAGGGTTTAGTGAGCATGGATGATATTCTTGAATTGTTAGCAGAAGAACTGTCACAGATCGCAAAAATAATTGAATCGCAAGCAAAACGGAGAGATATCTAAACGGAGGAACAGAGGCCTTCATGATTCAATATTATATTTATCTCTTATATTTGATAATTGAACTATGAAGGAGACCCCACACTCTACTCAAATAAAAAATTAAGATTTAAGGAGAGTTATAAATATGAAATTAAATATTACTATTGAATTATGGCAAAAAGAGAATTGGTATCTTGCTAAGTCCCCAGAGTTAGATTTTGTTGCGCAGGGGAAAACCGCAGAAGAAGCAAAGTGTAATCTTTTTGAAGTGATTAAAATACAATTTCATGAGATGGAAGAAATGGGAACGTTGATGGATTACTTAGCCGAATGCGGTTTTGAAGTTAAAGATGATACTATTTTACCGGTGAATGAAATTGTAGGGTTTGAAAGGAGCACTGTACACATAGGCTAATGTCACGTATATACTCTACAGATTGGAAGACACAGATAAAAGTGTTTGAACTTTATGGATGTACATATAAGCGTAATAAAGGCTCACATCATATATTAGTCCATCCAAAGGCAAAGAGAGCAGTAGTTATACCTGAATATGACGAAATAGATGTGGAAATAATTAAGAACAACATGAGAACTGTCCATATGAACAGGGAAGAGTATTTTGAATTATTGAAGAAAGTTTAATTGAGATTGCACATTTTAAACCTAAAAAATTTGAGATGGAAAAAAATTATTAAAAACAGAATATTCTCTTTTAAAGAAAGAGGATATAAGAACTGCGCTTCAGTATACCCCCTGAATAGTATCGTTTGAAGAAATATTTAAAATATATATGGTTGGACTGAGTAAAAAAGCGATACCCAACCTTGCAACTGCCTCAGGAGATTTGAACCGAAAAAGAAGTTACGGCTTATAGGGGGTGTAAAAACGGTCGCTGTTTCTATTTTCTCTCCTATTTTCCCTGTTCATTTGATTTCAAATACCATCCGTAAACTTTTACTAAACATTTTTTTAGAGAAAGGATCAACCATGGGCAAAAATTATTATGTCATCATAGACGGCGAAGTACACCCTTTTTATTGCAATAAGATATACACAGAAACGGAGGCTCTTGTTGCTTATGCCAATACAGAAGAACATGCGATGGAACTGGCAACAATGTATGAACATGGTGAAATCGAACCTGCCAGTATACGGTGTGATAAATGCGGAAAAATTCATGAAGTATTGCAGGAAAAGGGAGAATAAAAACTCTCTTGCTTTCATAAATTAACATCAGAAAACCCGTTCACTATAACCACCCCTTTTAATTGTTAAGGATTTTGGTTCTTTACCCAACAAATGCTATCCTGAAAGGAGTATACAGGTTATGAAAATAGAGAATAGTATTCTTTGTGCGGTATTAAATAGCCAACGGCAGCAATTAAACACAAAACATGTAACATTCTGGTTTTTCCTTGTGGTTGTATTTATATTAACCTTTTTCAGCCTGGCGCCTCAGGCAGTTGCTCAAGCAACTTCCGGCAATCAGACTCAGGCAATCACAATAGCTCCGGATTCCGGCCAGACAAAACATCTCTTGAATCTTGCGGAAATATTTACCTTTTTTGTTCTCATGCTGGGACCAATCAAGGTTCTGGTTCCGTTTGTTAAGATGACCGGAGGTACTGATACGGGTTTTCGGCGTAAACTTGCACTCAGATCAACCCTTATCTCTGCCATTGGTGCTCTTACCGCCGCTTTTACAGGAAAAACTATCCTGAAGTCCTGGCATATCTCAATTTCTGCTTTGATGCTCACAATGGGAATACTTCTTTTTCTCGTGGCGTTACAAATGGTCATGCAGATGTATTCTCACACTTCACAGAATGAAGGTACGTCATGCACTCCCTCATTAGCTATGGCGGTTTCACCTCTCTCGTTCCCGATAATTGTTACTCCTCATGGAATCGCCATCCTTATCATACTTATGGTAACAGCGCAGGATACCACACGGCAAATTGGTATTATCGGTGTGCTGTTAGCGGTCATGGTCATGAATCTGCTTACAATGCTGTTTGCCCAAAATATCCTGAAATTTATTGGCACTATAACCCTACAAATCCTTGGCAGCATACTTGGAGTATTGCAGGTGGCGCTTGGTGTTGAGATCGTTCTCCGGGCTTTAATAACATTGGGTGTCATTGTTTCTCAGGGAAAGTGAATTAATAGAAAAAAACTGAAATTAACCAAAAGATTGGAATTCTTCAACATTAAAAAAATAAGTTTACATTGTTCTTTTTAACAACATTTCCTACTTTAATTTCAATATACCCTTCAAGGTGTATCCATCCGAACCTACCCGTTTTCAGGTATTGATTGTACAGCATAAATTAAGTAGATACTATTATGATACGCTCGCACTCATCGGGAAAATCTATTCGTAGCAACACTTACGAAAATAATTATGCAACGATCATGTGTTATCTTATTTGGCATCAGTAGCGTTTATCAGACTGCAAAAAAGAGTTGAATGTATGCGAAGGTCTTGTACTGTAAAAACCTCCTTTTTTAGAAAGTTTTGTTAACACCTCCCTCTGTTTCTCATCTTCTCAAGGGAAGATGAGAAACAGGAGAGATCATTCGGTTGTGGTATGTTAAGCAGGGACATGAGCAACTTTCGATTTAATGAAAGACAGGGAATTCCAATAATCTACACGGGACGATTTCTCAGCGTAACGGTTCTTATATTAATCTCCGGCCTTACTGGTTGTGCAGCCATAGGACCAGGAACCGTAGCACGTGACCGGTTTGATTATACCACCGCCATTTCCGATTCGTGGAAAACCCAGATGCTTTTGAACATAGTAAAAATACGGTATGGTGACGCCCCCGTTTTTCTTGATGTAGCATCCGTGATCAACCAGTATCAGTTAACGGGAACTGTCAATTTGGATGCATCGTGGTTTCACCACCCTTTTTCTACGAGTCAATCGATAGGAACTCTGGGAGCTTATTTTGATCGTCCTACAATAACCTATACGCCTGTCATTGGAGAAAAATTTGCACGGAGTTTAATGACACCCATCCCTCCCACCGCCATTCTTACCCTGATTCAGGGCGGTTATCCTGTCGATCATGTTTTTCGTATCACCGTTCATTCCATAAACGGTATTCGGAACCGATTTGGAGGAGGTGAGCGGCTTCGCGGAGCAGATCCTGAATTTTATCCGCTTCTTGAAAAAATGCGGAAAATTCAATCCACAGGAAGTATTGGAATGAGATTTCAGCAGGTAGAGGGGAAAGATATGGTATTCTTCATCTTCAGAGGAAAAAAGGATGAACAGATTGAAAAAGACATCGCTGACAACAGAAAGATCCTTGGACTGCGCGCCGATATTAATGAATTCAGAGTAGTTTATGGTGCTATTCCCACCGATGACATAGAAATCGCCATCCTGAGCCGCTCCGTGCTGGAAATTATTGTAGATTTAGCATCTACTATTGAAGTGCCTGAACTCCATGTAGCTGAAAATCGTGTGAATTCGACATTTATCGAAATGTCTGCACAGGGCGACCCGGTTGCGCCTCTGTTAAGAATACGAAGTTCTCAGGAAAAGCCGCCGGATGCCTTTGTCTCAATCCCTTTTCATGACTACTGGTTCTGGATCGATGATAGAGACTTACCATCAAAGCGCATGTTTTCCTTTCTGATGTTTGTCTTTACCCTTGTGGAAAAAGAGGAAAAAGGGGGAGCTCCGATTATAACAATCCCCGCCGGAGGGTAATAATATGATTTACTTACGAATATCTCTTGCCTTAATTCTTTATAACAAAAAGAAGAGGAAACATACTCTCCTTTAATGGAGAATGTCAACAAATTTATTAAATAGAAAAGGAGGAATTTGTGGAGAACTTACCTGCAGAGGCAAAACGGCTGTTGGAAACGAACCAGCGGAAGGTACCCTGGAAGAAATGGGGACCCTATTTGAGCGAGCGGCAGTGGGGTACGGTGCGCGAAGACTATAGCGATTCAGGAGATGCCTGGAACTACTTCCCCCACGACCATGCCCGTTCCAGAGCATACCACTGGGGGGAAGATGGCCTTGCGGGCATTTCTGACGACAGGCAACGGTTCTGTTTTGCACTGGCATTATGGAATGGCAAGGATCCGATCCTGAAGGAACGACTATTTGGGCTGACCAACATGGAGGGAAACCACGGCGAAGACGTCAAGGAGTACTACTTCTATCTCGACAGTACACCAACACACTCGTACATGAAATACCTTTACAAATACCCGCAGGCAGGCTATCCGTATGATGATCTCGTCGTGACTAACCGACGGAGGGGTCGCAATGAACACGAGTATGAACTCATTGACACCGGGATATTCGATCAGAATCGTTACTTTGATGCATTCGTCGAATATGCCAAGGAGTCACCTGATGACATCCTGATTCAAATCAGCATTCACAACCGCGGCCCCGATTCAGCAGAGGTGCACGTATTGCCAACGCTCTGGTTCCGCAACCAGTGGTCCTGGGGTAACAGTTTCAATAAACCTGAGCTTTTTCAGACAGAAGGAAGCGCTAAGTACAGTGTACAGCGCTGCAAAAACTTTTAGTGTCAAATTGCGATAACTGGCTTTTTGTCT
>SOET01000003.1 GCA_021646465.1 Candidatus Kuenenia hertensis
ATATAAAATAAAGTATCGAAAAAAATTTATTCTATACTTTTTAGCCTACTATATGACTTTTCGGTAAGTTTTGTTTGACCCAGTCTGTGGAGTTTGGGAACGAGTTGCGCTCTGCGCCCCAGATAGTTTGATAAATTACGCTGAATCGATACCAAAAAACTAAAGTTTACAATTTTCTTATTTACAGGCATCCAAGCATGAGAATCTTAATCATAGAAGATGAAAAAAGATTAGCTGATTATCTTAAAAAGGGGCTTAAGGAAAATCATTTTGCAGTTGATGCATGCTATGACGGTGAAGATGGGTTATTTATGCTCAACAGCTATGAATACGACCTTGTTGTCCTGGACGTTATGCTCCCAAAGATGGATGGTATTGAAATATTGCAAACCGCCAGGAAAAATAACAGGAATATGCCTTTCCTTCTTCTTACGGCAAAGGATGCCATTGAGGATAAGGTTCGTGGATTGGATTCCGGTGCGGATGATTATCTTGTAAAGCCTTTTTCTTTTATTGAATTAATGGCGCGCATACGGGCTTTGCTTCGAAGGGGAAAGGCCCATTACAAAACACAATTAACGGTTGCGGATCTTTCCCTCGATTTGGCGACACACAACCTTTATAGAAACGGGGAATTAATAGAACTTACCAATAAAGAATTTGCCTTGTTGGAATTTTTCATGAGAAATATTAATGTAGTATTAACCAGGACGCAAATTACAGAACATGTGTGGGATTACAATTTCGATAGTATGACCAATGTCGTAGACGTCTTTGTAAACCGGTTGAGGAACAAAATTGACAAAGACCGGGAAAACAAACTCATCCATACAATAAAGGGCGTGGGATATATTATGAAAGTAAAACAATCATGATAACGTGGACAATTCGTACCAGACTTACTTTCTGGTACACGTGTATTTTCGGCGGGACATTATTTTTGTTTGGCGTTCTTACCTATTTTGCGTTTTCTTACGTGAACAGTAAAAGCATCGATATCGGGTTAAAAGAAGAGGCGGATGGCATTATACATTATGCGCAACTCAGCAAGGATTATCTGAAAGAATACATAGAACGAATATCAAACGAAAGCGGAGAAGAATGGGCGCATGAAAAATATGTTGCAATACTTGATAATACAGGAAATATTCAATTCATATCAGGCGATATAAAGGGGAATTACCTTCCCTTGAGCAGCCATCAGATACAAGAAATACTTTCGGGGAAGAAATATTATAAAACCGTTAAAAATACGAAAGGACATCCTTTGCGAATTATTACAATGTCCATGAACGATGGACTGCAATTGATCCAGGTCGGGTTCGTCTTTAAAAATAACAAAACATCAAAGACTTTTTTAATGATGCTTATGTCATTAGGAGGGGTTGCGATTATTGGCAGTCTGTTAGGTGGCCGCTGGATGGCAAAAAAAGCGTTAGACCCCATAGATCAAATGATAAGAGAACTTCAAAATATTGAAACAGAACACCTGAACAGACGGCTCACCATTGGTCCGGTGAAAGACGAAATCCATAAACTTGCCAACGTCATCAACGGAATGTTATCCCGCATGGAAGATTCATTTAAACAAGTCCGTCAGTTTACGGCAGATGCCTCTCATGAATTACGCACGCCTTTGGCAATAATGAAAACAGGAATAGAAGTTGCTTTGCGCAAGAGCAGGAATGCGCTTGATTATCAGCAAATTCTTGCGAATACCCTTGACGACCTGGGACGTCTCTCCAAAATTGTTGAAAATCTATTTCTCCTTGCAAGGGCTGATGCAAGGCGATATGAAATCCACAGGGAACGGATGAATCTGAGCACTGTTATTACGGATATCTCAGATCAATTCATGATTGTCGCTGAAGCAAAGAATATTTCCGTATCAATAGAAAAAGCTGAAGATGTCTTTATAGAGGGGGACGAGTTGCTGATCAGAATGCTTTTTTTTAATCTTATAGATAATGCCGTGAAATATACTTCTCAGAAGGGTTCGGTTAGTCTTGCCCTTCATAAGGAAAACGGGTTTGCCAGAGCAGTCTTTAAAGATAATGGTATAGGCATTTCTCAAGAGGAAATGCCGCATATATTTGACCGTTTTTACAGGGCAAATAAGGCCCGTAACGCGGATACCCGTGGAGGAGGACTCGGACTCAGTATCTGCCAATGGATTGTCAAATCTCATCATGGCACAATAAGTGTCCAAAGTGCGCTCCATAAAGGGAGTACCTTTACCGTCACCTTGCCTTCCTGTTAAAACTACCTACATTACAATAAATTAATCCCGCATTCATCTTCCGTTCATGTACCGAATGGTAATATTTTAGCGTAATTTGTAATATTTACACGGTATCCTTGTAAATATTACATAGTTTTTACCTATAAAAGAAATCTTTAATTCATTTATAGAGAAGGAACTTCTCTTAAACACGGCGGATATGGCAGATGTTATAAATTATGACATTTTTTCATAGACGTGGCATCTTTTTTGTTTCGCTATAGGAGAAAATTCCATTTTTTTATGTGGGTTTGCAATCAGTATGTATTGTAAATGGTGTAGCTCTATAGAGAGATGAACATGGCTATAATTGCTAAACGTTAAGGAGTAAAGATGCAACCCAATGTCATTAAGTTAAGCTGCTTGCCGCAAAAGTCCCCCTTAAAAAAGGGGGATTCAGGGGGTTGTTTTGATAAAACAATCCTTTGTTGGTATGTATCATGAAAAATCGCTGAAATTATCCTATAGAGATGCAAATTGTACCATGGAGTGTGTAATTGTATGAATGACCATCTAAGAACAAAAAATATTTTATGGCGTTACTTTTTCCTGAGTTATGCCGCGCTGCTTATCAATACCCTGTTTTATTTAAGACAAATCCATTATAGCGGCATGATAACAATCCTGTTTGGCCTTTCAATTTATTTTTTGTACAGTTTCATTTATCTTTTCCTGATATTTATTCCTGTCATAATCCTCAAGGTACTCGTACGAATATTGTTTCAAAGTCAGGATTGGTTATCTGTCAAGCACTGGTGTCAAAAGGCAGTTTTCGGCGTTGCCATTGTGTTGTTTACTTTCGTACAACTGTTTATTTATACCGACAAACAAATCTTTAAACTGTATCACTTCCATATTAACGGATTTGTATGGAACCTTATTACAACACCAGGCGGCATAGAGTCGATGGGGAACAACGATTCTACCATTTTCAGCACGGCAATGATCGTTGCCGGTTTTTTTGTTCTGCAAATATTTCTTTTTTTCGTAGCAAAATCGGAAATACTGCAAAAAATTTTCTCCGGACTGCAAAAAGTTCAGTTTAAAAGAGTGTTTATTGGTTTTATTGTTCTGATCTTTAACTTTCAATTCTTTACTTACGGCATTAGCCATCTTGAGGCCAATACCCCGGTGTTGTGCGCGTCCAATGCCCTTCCGCTCTATATTCCGGTTACCTTTAAGAGTTGGGCTAAAAAGTTTGGCGTTTTACCGAAAAGGACTGCGCTGCTGAAGCTTGATAAAAAAACTTCCCAACTCCATTATCCGCTGCAGCCAATTCAATATGATTGGGTTGAACCAAACTATAATATCGTCTGGCTTGTTGCCGAATCATGGCGGGCCGATATGTTGAATGATACTGTCATGCCGAAAACATTTGATTTTGCAAAAAAATCTGTATGGTTTGCCAATCATTATAGCGGGGGCAACGGTACGAGAATGGGACTTTTCTCAATGTTTTACGGCCTTTACGGGAACTATTGGTTTGACTTTTTACATCATCGAAAGGGGCCGGTTTTCATAGACAGGCTTATTGAACAAAACTATCAGATGGAGTTATTTACCAGCGCCAAATTTTCCTATCCGGAGTTTGATAAGACCCTCTTTGCCAGTATTCCTGCTGACAATCTGCATGAATACTGCAAGGGGTTAAGCGGATGGGAAAATGACCGCAGACATGTTACCGCAATGCTTGATTTTTTGGAGCACAGGGACAGAGCCAGGCCGTTCTTTACCTTTATGTTCTTCGAATCGCCCCATGCAAGATACTATTTTCCGGAAGAGTCTGTTATCAAAACCCCTTTTCTGGAAAACATGAATTACGCTACGATAGATATTGAAAAAGATATCGAACTCATTAAAAACCGTTATATTAACTCTTGTTATCACCTCGATTCACAACTGGGCAGAATACTGCACTACCTGGAATCGAATCAACTCCTTGAAAGCACCATTGTTATCATAACCGGGGACCATGGCGAGGAGTTTATGGAGAAAGGTTACTGGGGGCACAATTCTGCCTACACTGAAGAACAGCTTTGTGTCCCTCTGGTGCTCTGGCTGCCTGGGCAACAGCCGCAGGTTGTGCAAAAAATGACCAGCCACCTTGATATCCCAGCGACACTCATGCCGCTTTTGGGCGCAAAAAATCCCGCAAGCGACTATTCGCTGGGACACAATCTCTTTGAACCCCCGGAGAGAGTATACACAATCGCTTGCGATTGGGATAGTCTTTGCTACATCAATCATCACTACAAAGCGGTCTTTCCGCTGCAATCGTATAATTTTCTTAAGCAGACAGTTACGGACGAAGCAGACCGGGAAATTGTTAACAGAACGGGGTTCTTTCGGGCATCACAAAATGATCTTGCGCTTATAATGACAGAGATCAGGAAGTTCAGTAAATGATGAGGATAAAGCTGTTCATTGGAAAATTTCTCTCTCCGGGAATGGGTGTTTTGCTCTTTTTGTTCATACTTTTTTTGTTTGTCTTTGAACTATACGCATGTTTCCTGCAGTATTTTGAGGGAAGTAAGAAATTACCGCCGCTTTCCGGCAATTTTACGCACGTCAGAGAAATATTGACACAGGAAAAACCAAAGGAAGAATTCTGCTTTGCCGTTATCGGCGATACGAAAAGCACGGGCACGTTCGAAAAAATTGCCGATAAATTAAGAAAAGAATCATTATCGTTTGTTGTCTTTCTCGGAGACTTTGTTCGCCTGGGCACAGAAGGCGAACATAACTATTTCAGGGCGGAATTAGCTGGTGAATTTGCATTTCCTTTCCCAACATTTTTTCTTGTTGGGAATCACGATGTCGATGTGAATACCTTTCCTATATCGAGATTTGAGGAGGTATACGGACCAAGTATCTTTTCCTTTGTCTATCAGGACTGTTTGTTTATCTTCCTCCGAATACTGGACAAACCACATTCCACAAAAGAGAGTCTCCAATTCCTGGAAAAGTGTATTTCTGAAAATGCTTCATCAAAATACAGAAAGATATTTGTACTTTCCCATATCCCTCCTCCCATATCTGAGAGCTTTGACGTCAGAGAATTTGAAGGTTCAAAGAAATTTGTTTCACTTGTAGAAAAACTGCAGGCAGATTATGTAATATGCGGTGATTATCATGGGTATGCACGGATTAAGAAAGGAAATACCGTGTATCTTGTTACGGGTGGAGGCGGTGCACACCTTAAAGATAATAAATATGGCTGTTTTCACCATGCAATGGTCATAACGGTTTCGGAAAATAGTGTGTCTGAACAGATACTCTTTGTAGACAGAAATGAAGATATCGAAGACAGGATAGAACGGTTTATTTTGGCGGATATGTATCCGTGGTTCAGGAATCATTTCATTATCGTTTCTTTACTTAATAGTATGCTGTTTGTGTGTTGTATTATTATTTTTAGGAAAATAAAAAACAATCGAACAAGGAGTCATTTATGGTTGAGAATATGGTATTGGCAGTCACCTGGTTTGGCAAACAACATCGTCTGTTCGGGCTTGATTGGAGTTATCTTACGATTCTTGGGTTTATTGGCAACGCAGTCTTCTCAACACGGTTTTTTGTGCAATGGGTTGCTTCGGAAAAGAAAAAGCAAAGCGTAATTCCCGTCTCATTCTGGTATTGGAGTATTGCGGGAAGCGTAATTATGTGCGTCTATTGGATTATGGAACGAAGCCCTGTAGGGATACTGGCCTACCTGCCTAATTCATTGATCTATATGCGCAACCTCCATTTAATAAGACAACATAAGCTTGCGGCAACAGCATCTGCTCCCATACAAACCCCGCTTGAGGAAAGCTGAGAAAGCGTCTATGGAAAATGCGACGAAAACCTATGATGACTTCTGGTCGTCAGAATTAAAATATAACCGAAAGCAGAGAAATAAAAGCTGGTTTCGGCGTAAACGGTACAAATGGTTAAGCCATGTGTTTCCGCGTTTAGCCATGAAATGCGGTTTTGCAAAAAAATACCATCAGGGCGTTGTTTCTCTTGCGGAAGGATTTTTCTGCGATCTGGGGTGCGGTTTGGGAGCCTGCATTGGTCTTTATGCGGCTTCCGCAGGGTTGCCTGCCGTAGGGGTGGATGCGTCTGTCAATGCACTTTCATATGCCAATTCGGAGAAAAAAAGGATGCGTTTACATTATATCTATTTTATTGCCGGCAACCTCTTTGGCACGCCATTTAAAAACGATTGTTTTGATACTGTCTATCTCGGACAGGTATTGGAACATGTTGAAGATGAAGTAAAAGTTGTAAAAGAAGCCGTTCGCATACTTAAACCCGGTGGAAAATTAATTGTCTCCGTTCCCAAAGAAGACCTCTTGCCGAGTCCCTACCATGTGAGAACATACACTGCAAAAGATTTAAAATCACTTCTCAGCCCGTATACTTATGGAGAAATACTGTTTTATTCCTTTGATGACAGAAGATTTGTTGTGTCACTGAAGGTTGCCAAAAAATAGCGTGCACCAAACAAGAAATGTCAGTATAGTATAGACGCGAATATACTGACAACACTCTTTACTCTTGAAAGAAAGGCAAATCTTGGGAATTTTCCTGTGACATATCTGCTTCCTCACCGGCAACCAGGAGAGGAGTGTCCCCTATTTCAAGGCAAGATTAGAACACATAAAAATATCCGGGAAAGCCAGTTATCATTGTTCAAATTGTCGGGGGCTGGCAATGGAGTACCGATAAAAAAACCATACTTTTAAAGCAGGTGAATTGTACAACGCCATTTTCTCTTTTCACTTGACATAAAACATCTAATGAGGTTTGCTGGATAAAGACAAGAAAGGGAGCATTCCCAAATTTTTGCAAAACCATCATCTTTGTTCCCTAGTAGAGACATGTTCCAAACCTGCCTCTACTTGGGAACACAATTGTGAAGGAAACCCCTTGCGGGTTCAGATTTGTAATCTGAACCCAACATTTATCTGATTAATAGCGATATATACATTTTTCATGGCTAAATTGTCACGTATGAAACGTGGGGTTCAGGTCACAGACCTGAACCCGCCGGGGGGGGGGGATTTTGCAAAAATTTGGGAATGCTCCCCTCGAAAAGAAAGGTTGCATTTCGATGATGGCAAACCTTGAGAGGTCAAGGGGAGCAAAGGGAAGAGTCTTTTTAACCCGTTGAAACGGTATAAACCGTTTCAACAAGTTTATAGGCGGCATTACTGCCGAAGATGTTTTTATGACCTTCTTTGCAGTAGGTTTTTTTATTTAATTTCCCTTGTGACAAAAATATTTAAAGGGGATGACCATACATGTTTGGCAGAGGGATTTCTCTTTTCAAAATATTTAATTTTCAAATCCGTGTTGACGCAAGCTGGTTTATTATTGCACTTCTTGTCGCCTGGTCACTTGCTCATAGTTTTTTCCCTCATTACTATAAAGGCCTCTCAAATGTTGCGTACTGGTGGATGGGGATAGCCGGTGTGCTGGGGCTGTTTGCATCCATTATCTTTCATGAACTTTGTCACTCGCTTGTTGCCAGAAGATTCGGAATGGCCATGCGGGGAATCACCTTGTTTATTTTTGGCGGTGTTGCGGAGATGGAAGAAGATCCGCCAAGCGCAAAAGCCGAATTCTCCATAGCTATTGCAGGACCTGCCTCCAGTGTTGCCCTGGGTTTTGCCTTTTATGGAATATACTGCGTCATCAGGAAAATCGGGCTGCCTCTTTCAATAGCAGGAGTATTAAATTATCTATTTCAGATTAATTTGATTCTTGCCGTATTCAACCTCATACCAGCTTTTCCGCTCGATGGTGGACGTGTATTCAGATCAATCCTATGGAGCTGGAAAGGAAATCTTCGATGGGCAACGCGTATCTCTGCTCATATTGGTTCAGGATTTGGTTTTTTTCTCATTTTTTTGGGAATTTTATATATCATAAATGGCGCATTTATCAGTGGTATCTGGATAGCATTCATAGGGTTGTTTCTTCGTAAAGCTTCACAATTATCATACCAAAAGCTTATTTGGATACAGAACCTTGCTGGCGAATCTGTGCAACGTTTCATGAGACGCAATCCAATGACAGCGCCGCCGGAAATTACTCTTGCTGAAATCATAGAAAATTATTTCTACAAATATCATTTTAAACTGTTTCCTGTGGTAAAAGACGGAAAGTTTATAGGTTTTATCAGTACACGGGAGATAAAGAACGTTCCAAAAGAAGAATGGAACCAGCATACGGTTGAGGAGTTTTTACAACCATATTCAACCGAAAATACTATTCCCCCTGATGCGGATGCAACAAAGGCACTTTTGTTGATGAGTAAAACAGGAAACAGTAGGCTCATGGTTATTGAAGGAGAAAGACTCATTGGGATTATTACACTCAAAGACCTCCTTCAGTTCCTTTCCCTGAAACTGAATCTCGAAGAGGAAGATTTTTAAAAACGGTAAAATACCTTTGTTACAAGAAAACAGTCATGGAAATACCATCATTCATTTACGGAACGGCCTGGAAGGAAGACGCAACCGTTGATCTTGTAAAAAAAGCAATATCATCGGGTTTCAAAGCGATTGATACTGCAAACCAGCCGAGACATTATCAGGAACACCTTGTTGGCGAGGCATTGCAATCCATCTTTGGCAGAGGTATCAAGCGCGAAACATTATTTCTTCAAACCAAATTTACCCCTGTCGACGGCCATGATCAGAGAATTCCTTACGACAGGAGAGCCGATCTTGTAACACAGGTAAAACAATCGTTTGCAAGTTCTCTGGAGCACTTACATACGGATTATGTGGATTCGTATCTGCTGCATGGACCGTATTCCGATTATGGACTGGGAAAATCAGACTGGGAGGTATGGCGGGCAATTGAAGATATTTACCGGTCAGGGAAGATTAGGATGATTGGCATCAGCAACGTCAGCAGGGAGCAGTTGGAAATACTTGTTGCAAAAGCGGAAATCAAGCCTATGGTAGTGCAAAACCGATGTTTTGCGAATCAAGGATGGGATAGAGAGGTAAGAGTGTATTGCTTTACCCATGACATCCTTTATCAGGGTTTTTCTCTTTTAACGGCAAATGCGTTTCTCTTCCAAAATAGCAAGGTGAAAAAAATTGCCAGACAGAAGGGGATGACTATTGCACAGGTAGTATTTCGGTTTGCATTGCATGTGGGAATACTACCGCTTACCGGCACTACTGATAAACAGCACATGAAGGAAGATTTGAATATTTTTGATTATGAACTTACAAAAGAAGAAGTGCAGGAGATTGAAATGATTGCAGGGTAATGCTAAGGAATTTGATCTGAAACAATAATGTCTGAATACCTTATCTGTTGAGGAATCTCTTCGGGAGCAAGCAGTTTGTAAGATATCTTTCGAAGAGATAAATTGTTAGTACACCACACCAATCTCGCAATAACCAGTTGGATGAAAAGCCAATCTGGCAAAATTTGCCGACCGTCAAAACATGTCATTGCGTCAATTTCGCAACGACATGGGCGAAGCGTTGACAATGAAAATATGCTTGCTACAAATGAAAAACATTTTACAATAATCAACTTTGTGGTGGAATTCAGTAAATTGATTTGTAGGAAGAAAGGAGTGGTAATTCAATGAGTTCTGTATCAGCAAGAGGATCGGCAATAGTTCCAAAGAAAAGCCTTAAAACAAGGCGGAAACCGAAACCGGTTCAATTAAAAGTGCCAAGAACGCATAAACCGGAAGATCTTGGGTTAGAAGAATGGCAGCGTATCCTGAGAAAACAGTTTGCCGAACAACAAAATTACCAGCTCAAAAATATTGGTGATCATTCTGTCTTTTCTGAATTTTTACTGACAAATCCAGGTACTAAAAAGACGTACAAAATCTTTATTCGCGGCGACACTCCCGGCAACAATTTTTGCACCTGCCCTGATTACCGCATTAATAATCTCGGCACATGCAAACATATCGAGTTTACTTTATCGAATCTCAAAAAGAAAAAAGGGGCGAAGAAGGCGTTTCTCTCAGACTATAGTCCTCCATTTTCAGAAATTTATTTACACTATGGGTTAAAGCGCGAAATCCGTTTCAGAGAGGGAAAAGATGCCCCGTCAGAATTACTGAAAGTCGTTAATAATTATTTTGACGAAAAAGGCAACCTGAAAGAAGACAACACGATTCATTTTCATAAATTCCTCGGCGCAATACCGCAAAATAATGGCCATGAAGTAAGGTGTCATGACGACGTCATGGATTATGTTGCAGAACTTCAGGATGCGCAACACCGCGCAGAGATCATTAAGGCTAAACTGAAAGGGGGTGTGAATAATCCGATTTTCAGCAATCTCCTGAAAACAGAATTATATATGTATCAAAAAGAAGGCGCCTTGTTTGCCGTAAAGGCCGGACGGTGTCTTATCGGCGACGACATGGGACTGGGGAAAACCATCCAGGCCCTTACCGCGGCGGAAATAATGGCCGAATTATTTAAGATCCGGAAGGTGCTTGTTGTTTCCCCCACTTCTTTAAAACATCAATGGAAAATGGAAATAGACAAATTCTGCGGCAGATCCGCCATTGTTATCGAAGGTATTAATCACCACAGAAAACAGCTTTTCCGGGAAGAATCATTCTTTAAGCTTATTAACTATGAATTGGTATTCAGGGATATTGAATGCATAAAGGATTGGGCGCCTGACCTGATCATTCTTGACGAAGCCCAGAGAATAAAAAACTGGAAGACGCGCACTGCAAAATATGTAAAACAACTGGAATCGACGTTTGCCATTGTGCTTACCGGTACTCCGATAGAGAACAGAATTGAGGAACTGCATTCCATCATGGAATTTGTCGACAGGCATCATCTTGGCCCGTTGTACCGTTTTGTCCAGAATCACAGGGTGTTGGACGAAGGCGGCAAGGTTATCGGATACCAAAACCTGCAATCGGTCAGAGAATCTCTGAAACACGTGCTGATTCGAAGAAAAAAGGATGAAGTATTGAAACAGTTGCCGGAGCGTATTGATAAGAATTTCTTTGTATCCATGACAAAAGAGCAGTGGGAAATTCACGACGAAAATTATAATATTGTGGCAAAATTAGTGGCAAAATGGAGACGTTTTCGCTTCCTGTGCGAGGCTGACCAGCGGCGGCTGCAGATAGCATTGAATTTTATGCGTATGGCGGCGGATAATACGTATCTGGTGGATAAGAAAACGATTCATGGTCCGAAGATAGAGGAATTAGAAATAATATTGAAAGAACTTGTTATCGAAGGCGGAGAAAAGGTGGTTATCTTCAGCCAATGGCTGAGAATGACAGAGTTAGTTGAACATATTCTTGCCAGAAACAATATTGAATACGTTCATTTAAACGGCAATGTTCCTTCAAAACAGAGAAAGGGATTGATGGAGAAATTCAGGGAGGCTCCCTCATGCAAGGTATTCCTTTCCACCGATGCGGGCGGAGTTGGCTTGAACCTGCAAAGCGGGTCGGTGGTTATCAATATGGATATCCCTTGGAACCCTGCAATCCTTGAGCAGCGTATCGGGAGGGTACACCGGCTTGGACAGCGCAGGACGGTCAGGGTTATAAACTTTGTGTCGTCTCACTCCATTGAAGAAAAGATACTGGAACTCCTGAAATTTAAGAAATCACTCTCAACAGGGGCATTGGACTCTGACGGGGAAAACGTTGTAATGATTGGGGAGTCACAATTCAAGCGGTTTATGAAAACAATGGAAACGATAACGGATGGCCTGGAGGTGTCTAATCCTGAACAAACGGCTCAGGAAGAAAGTGAAGCAAAAGCGGATGAAACCGCAGAAGAGAATGAAGGTATTATCAGCGCCGAAGAAAAAACTGCAGAAGCAGGCGCTGTCGAAGAAAAAGGGCAGGCAGAGACCGACCAACTCGGTCATCTGCTGAACACCAGTGCGCAATTCCTGATGAACCTCAGTAAGGTACTGTCAGAACCGGCAGCCTCATCTCAGAAACAACTGGACTCGCTGATTGGTAAAGATGAAAAAACCGGGCAAACATATTTAAAGGTCCCGCTTCCGGAAAAAGAAGCGGTAAAGGGTATTTTTTCCGCTCTGGGTGAATTAATTTCAAGGGCAATGTGATCAAAGAAGTAGAGGGGCATAGGGTGATTGACGAAATATTGAAGGATAAAGAACAGTTGCTGCTTACCCTTATGGATGCAATTCCGGCTCCGGTATTTTATAAGGATAAAGATGGCAAGTATATCGGCTGCAACAGTGCATTTGAGGATTTTTTAGGGCGGCGGAAAGAAGAAATCATTGGCAGAACAGTCTATGAAATTGCTCCTAAGGAACTTGCAGATATTTATCACAAGGCTGACGCTGCATTGTTTCATAGCGGAGGAAACCAGGTTTACGAAGCTGTCGTGAAACACAGCAAAGGTTCAATGCATAATGTCATCTTCCATAAAGCTGTTTTCTACGACCGGGAAGGCATACTTTCCGGATTGATAGGCGTAATCCTGGATATTACCGAACGTAAGCAGGCAGAAGAAATGCTCCGGCACAGGATAGCTTTTGAGAAAACCGTTGCAACAATCTCAAGGCGATTTATAACCCTTTCCGGCTTTGACGCCGCTGTCAATGTTTCTCTGGAAGACGCAGGGAGGCTGTGTAAAGCAGGAAGGGCATACCTCTTTCAACTGCGGGACAACGGTTCAATTATGGATAATACACATGAATGGTGTGATTCCGGAGTTGCCTCTGAAATGAATAACCTCCGGAATATTCCCGTGAGTGCATTCCCGTGGTCAATAAAAAAATTACAAAAAGGCGAGGTTATTCATGTGGAAGATGTTTCTAAAATGCCTGCGGAGGCAATCACAGAAAAAACTGAATTTGAAAGACAGTCCATTAAATCCATATTGCTCCTGCCATTAATCATAGAAAATAAATTCCTGGGATTTATCGGTTTTGACAACGTGAAGTCTGCCGGCAAGTGGTCTGAAGATGATGTAACGTTGCTTAAAATTATGTCGGAGACTTTTGGAAATGCAATTGCACGCATTGAATCTGAAAAACTCATTCGCCACATGGCGTATCATGATGCTCTGACTAAACTGCCTAACCGGAATCTCCTCATAGACCGTCTGAAAGTAGCCATGGCACATGCAATTCGCAGTAAAAATATTGTTGCAATTATAATGCTTGATCTGGATGGTTTTAAGGTTATAAATGATTCATTCGGGCATCAAACGGGTGATTCATTACTCAAGTCTGTAGCGGAAAGGTTAACGAAATGTTTGAGGGAGGGGGATACCGTTGCCCGTATGGGCGGTGATGAATTTATCATCGTCATTCCCGATCTTTTTCAGACAGAAGACGCCCCGCTGTTTGCACAGAAAATTCTGGAGGTATTCCGCCTGCCCTTTCTTATCGGGGATCACGAATTTTACATCACGGCCAGCACAGGCATTACCATCTTCCCGTTCTATGCAAATGATACAGAAACCCTGTTCAGGCAGGCGGATGTGGCCCTGTATTTTTCCAAGTTGAAGGGTAAAAACACATGGCATATCTACAAACCCTGCACCACTTAAATTCTGTAATCACTTTTAAAACCTGAACCGATTTTAAACAAGAAGCCAGTTTTCTTACAAATAGAAACAAGCATGAGCATCACAGGCACCTCAATCAGGACGCCAACCACTGTCGCCAGAGCCGCACCGGAAGAGAGTCCAAACAGCATCGTAGCAGTCGCAATTGCCACCTCAAAATGGTTGGAAGCGCCAATCATTGCTCCAGGGGCGGCATCCTCGTAAGAAAGCCTGAACAATCTTGACAGGGCAAAATACCCAAGGCTGAAAATAAGTATCGTCTGGAGAAAAAGCGGTATGGAAATCCAGAATATGGTGAGCGGGTTTTTTATGATGATCTCACCTTTAAAAGAGAATAAAAGCACTAACGTTGCAAGCAGGGCGCTTATGCTGACCGGAGTGAGCCAGCGCAGAAATTTTTCAGTGAACCACTCCTGTCCCTTATAGACTAATATGAATCTCCTGGTAAAATATCCAGCGGTCAATGGAAAAGCCACATAAATTGCCACGGAAAACAATATTGTTTCCCAGGGTATGGGCATTGCATTCACACCAAGCAGAAAGCCTCCAAGCGGGGCGTAGAGGGCAAGCATCGTCAGCGAGTTTATGGCAACCATCACCAGAGTAAGCCCGTCATTGCCTTTTGCCAGATAACTCCACATCAGTACCATCGCCGTACACGGGGCAATGCCCAGCAGTATTGCCCCCGAGATGTAACTTCTCCACAATTCAACCTCCTGTCCGTTTCGTAAAATTTCCGTGCCGGGCAAAAAGCCCTTGAACAGATATCCGATGAAAAACGTGGCAATGAAAAACATCGTAAACGGTTTAATTGCCCAATTAATGATAAGCGTCATCGCCACCGGTTTTGGAGTTTTTGCCGCCCGCATCACCTTTGCAAAATCGATCTTTACCATAATCGGATACATCATAAAGAACAGGCAGACGGCAATGGGAATAGATACCTGATACGCCGAAAGGGCGTCTAATTGTATTGCAACACCGGGTGCTATCTTGCCAAGACCGATTCCTGCGCCAATACAAATCAGTACCCAGAGCGTCAGGTATTTTTCAAATATTGACAACTGCTTCTTTTTAATTTCTCCGGCCTCTCGCTTATATGCTCCCTCGTGTATTTCCGTCCTTTTTTGTTCTTTTAGATCATTCATATGCACAATATCCATTTTCTTGTTACCGTATAAAAAACAACGGTGGTAATAGTTAGCAAGTTTTCCGGGTTTCCTCTACTTCCTGAGAAAAAAACAGATGCATATGTTTTTTTACTTCTGTCCATTTTTCAGAGTCGATACAATAGCAAACCCTTGGACCGTCTATCTCTCCCTTTATCAACCCTGCATTTTTCAACTCTTTCAGGTGCTGGGATACGGTAGATTGTGATAAAGGAAGTTCTTTGACGACTTCACGGCAAATACATTCTTTCTCTTTAATCAGGAAATTGACAATGGCAACCCGCGCCGGATGAGCCAGCGCCTTGCAAATTTGCGCAATCATTTTCTCTTTGGTTTTAAATTCGTTGAATTTTGTTATAGCCATATTTTAATGTTTAGAAATTTCAAACTGTTCGTGTAGTGGCAAGGCGCACCTCATTCGCATCAACCTAACTCATAAATACGGACTGAGAAGTGATTTTAAATCTTTTGCAGTGTATATTCTTACATGGGGAGCATTCCCGATTTTTTGTAAAAAACGTATTCATTGGTAACTCTATTCAGCGTAATTTATCAAACCACCTGGGGCGCAGAGCGCAACTCGTTCCCAAACCATGTGCTGAATCTGTTGAAGCATCAGTTTGGGAATGCCTGTCTGCCGTCAGGCAGGCAATTGCAATGGAAACTCTGTTTCCCGTGAAGGTTTTGATTTAACAAATTATTTAAATTACAAACTATTTGAATCCGGTAATTTTATTTCCTATCTGTCAATATACAGGCGAGACTTGTAGAGACGCATAGCAATGCGTCTCTACGTTTGTCCGTGTTGGGCTTGTACGACATTGTCTATAAATCACAAATTGTGAACCCATTGAGTATAACTGTTCGTTTTTTACCAAAAATTAGGTTGATGCGTATGAGGTGCGCCTTGCCACTACATTGTTAAAAGTCATCGAAGTCTTAATTAAAATCTTATATCGCAAATATACGATATATTATAATCGGAAATCAATGATAAAATTAAAAGTAACTTAGGCTTCCAGCATGAGCGTTAAAAACACAAGCAGGATGCTTGTGATACAGATGATTCAGAAACCCTGTTCAGGCAGGTGGATGTGGGCCTGTATCTTTTCCAAGTCGAAGGGTAAAAACACATGGCATATCTACCAACCCGGTATCACTTAAATTTTGCAATAGTTTTTTCCACAAAAGTGTTTTTTTTGTAAACAACAGTTGTGAAGGGAGCATTCCCGATTTTTTGTACCCTAAATTATTATATCATGCTTCGACGGAGTTTGTCCTGAGAGGTAAAGAGATTCTTCCCTGCCTGTCGGCAGACAGGGACTCCACTCAGATG
Organism: Candidatus Kuenenia hertensis; assembly: GCA_021646465.1. Classification (GTDB taxonomy): domain Bacteria; phylum Planctomycetota; class Brocadiia; order Brocadiales; family Brocadiaceae; genus Kuenenia; species Kuenenia hertensis. The sequence continues at coordinate 16,357 of SOET01000003.1, forward strand.
ACAAAGCCTGTCCTGAGTGAAACGAACGGAGCGAAGGGATCAGCATGACATTCACAGTCATCCCTGAGTACATTCGCAGGCTCAGTCTGTCAGGTTTCTTACCCGACAATACAATATGAAAACGGATTGTCGGGTAAATAAGGCTTTGTCGGGTAAGAAACCCGGCCTACCAAACTTACCCGGCAATACCATTGTGAAAACTATCCTTTATCCATTGGGGAAAAACCTATTTATTTACCTTAACCTTCAAAGTGCCCTTTGCATTTTCCGTTTTGAAGCGTACTCTTGCTGATCCTTTTTTATTTAATGCGGTAACGGTAAATACTGCCTCGCCCTGTGAATCCGTCCTTCCTTTTTCTGGCGAAACAGTTATCCGTTTTTTACCGGATTTGTTTATATCTACGCTGATCGATTCGTCTGTTACCAGGCAGCCGTCTTCTCCTGTTACTATTACCGTTACCTCACTGCTCCCATTTTTGTCAAGTTTCAATCTTCGGGGAGATACCTCAACATCTTCGTCAGTGCAAACATAAGGTGTTGGCGTAATTGACGGTGTCGGGGCTGCGTCTATTACAGAGGCAGTATCGGTTACCAGCATTACCGAGCCGGTGGTGTTAATGTCATCAATGTACAACGCCGTTAACGTATCACCCATACCTGCCTGAATGTGGTCATATTCCAGCGAGCCTCCGCTTTTTGCCACAAGAACCGCCCCGGTAAATATGCCCGTATCCGTTCCGGTTTCAACCATTCGTACCTTTGTGGAGTTAAATCGGGAGGTTTGTACAAAAACACTGTCATTAAGAAATTCAGCTTCCGTGTGGTTGGTATTTTGCTCGGCATCTGCCAGTATTATGCCAATAAAGGATCCCGTAATGCATGTATCATCATCAAATGTAATCTTTGCATTAAAACTGCTGAACGTTAGTTCTTCGGAAATTTCTGTGCCCGGTGGCGCCGTATCGGCGTAAGTTACGGTTGCCGTTCCATCCTGTACCGTTTTTAACGTACCGATATTTGCCCTTTCGTTTGAATCCGCACCACCTGAGGTTGTGGTACCAGTTCTGATGGTGGCAAGGAATGTGCCGCTGTCAACGCCATCCTCGTACAAATCAAGCAGCAGATCATCCCCGGAGTAATAGTTTACGCCAACTACCTTCATTGCGGTTGTAAGCACGTCCTCCGATGTTGTGTCTGTATTTCTGTCAGAATCAACTACCGTAACAACTACAGTATCGCCGGAAAGAAACGCCTTCATTTTGCTCAGGGAAAGACTACCGGTAATGCCTTGCACTGATGTGGGTGATGGTGAAGGAAGCGGTGAAGGTGAAGGGAATAGGGTGAGTGTTGGGGAAACTGTTGCTGTGGGAGTAATTGTAGCGGCAACAGTTGGTGTTGGGTTTACGGTGAGTACAGGTGTTGGAGTTGGTACCGGCGCAGATTCGGTGGTAAAACTCCAGCTATAATTAGAACTTAAGGTGGTTCCCGCATAATTTGCTGCCTGCGCACCGGTGGTAATTGTTGCCTGATAGGTGGTATTATAGTCAAGGTTTTCTGACGGAGTGAATGTTGCGGTGCTTCCGTTCGTGGATACTATCCCGCTGACATTGCCGCTGCTTCCGCTCAGGAAAAAGGTATCGGTAGTGAGCGTGGAACCGTTCATTGTAAGGCTAAAAGTGGCAGTGACTGATGTAGTGACAGAAACCCCGCTTGCCCCGTTAGAAGGGCTTACCGATGTCACAGAAAGGGTTACGGTGGGAGGCGGTTCGCTTGGAGGAGTAACGGGAGTTTCCTCCTCTGATTCCAGCGAAACCTTAGCGATGAAGGCGCTGCTGTAGTTTTCTTCCAGCCATCCGGTGGTTGTTCCTGCTATAGGAAAATTTGACGATTCCGTCTCCCCTGTAATATACGCAGAACCCGAAGTGTCCACTGTGATTCCATAGCCATTATCATTATCACCGCCTCCAATATAAGTGGAATAGGCAATTTCCTCTCCTGTAGTTTCTAGCTTTGTCAAAAAAGCAGAATAAACGTCAGCTGCATGAGGGGCAACAGTAGTCGTTCCCACAACGGGAAAATCGGAGGAGTACGTATAACCTGTTACATAGGCAGAGCCGGAACCATCCACGGCAATTGCATTGCCCTGATCTTCTCCGCTTCCGCCAAGGTAGGTGGAGTAGGCGAATTCTACAGGCGTCCCGGTGCCGAGTTTTGTGATATATGCATCGTAAGAGCCTCCACCATAAGGGGTGTTAGTACCAGCAAGAGGAAAATCTTCAGATTCGGTATATCCCGTAATGTAGGCATATCCGTTGCTATCCACAGCAATTCCCCGTGCAAAATCAGCACTCATACCTCCAATGTAAGTGGAATATTCCAGTGTATCTCCGGCGGCATTAAACTTTGCGGCAAAGGCATTGCTTGCTTCTTCACTGGATCTGTCTGTCTCTGTTCCTACTTCGGGAAAATCCTCGTTGGAACCAGTTTCTCCTGCTATGTATGCAGCCCCGGAACTATCCACTGCGATTGCATACCCCTGATCATCCCAGCTTCCTCCAAGGTAGGTTGAATAAACAAGCTCAACTGGCGTTCCTGTTCCGAGTTTTGTTACAAAGGCATCGTAACCCAATTCTCCATTTTTGACTGTATCAGTTCCCAAAACGGGGAAATCATTGGAATCGGTATATCCGGTTATGTAAGTATATCCGTTGTTATCCACAGCGATTCCTTGTGCAATATCCCAGTCGCCAGTTCCCCCGATGTAGGTGGAGTATTCGATGGTATTGCCAGTAGCATTGAGCTTTGTTATAAAGGCATCACGGGTTCCCTGAAGTGATGATGCTGTTCCCACTACGGGAAAGTTGCTGGATTCCGTGTATCCGGTAATATAAGCAGAGCCGGTTTCATCCACGGCGATTCCGTAGCCATAATCATCATCACTTCCCCCTATATAAGTAGAGTAAATAAACTCCAGTGGTGACTCCGTGCCGAGTTTTGTAACAAAAGCATCATAGGTAGACGTACCGTTATTTTTGGTAGTATCTGTTCCTGCTATGGGAAAATCAGCAGATGCCGTGTAACCAGTTATATATGCAGCCCCCGAACTATCCACAGCAATTCCGCGTCCTACATCGTCCTCCAATCCCCCGATGTAGGTGGAATATTCGAGAATGACGGGGTCAATGATGAGTGAATGGGATTTATTATAGGCAGCGACCTTGAAACCGTAAGTAAATCGTTCTTCGTTAGTATTTGTCCCCATTTGTATGGGATGAGGGAAAAAACTTTGCATCATGCATTCCATATCCTGCAACACGAACTTTCCTTCCACTTCCACATGCTTTCCGTTAATCTCCTGATACACGTAAGGTCGTTTCTGAGTGATCTTTTTTTCTGTATTTGAGCCGTTGAAATTGTTTGAACTGTTTTTTACAATAATTTCCAGATCGCCGTTTTCGTTTACCCGCAGGTCTTCTATTCCTTCGCATGCAAACCTGACCAGTGAGGGGTCTGCGCCTGGTTTCACGATAATATCGTATTCGAGCTGACGGTTGTTGCCGTAAAATCTGATGTCGATACCTTCGTATATTTCGCGGTAAACAATTGCGCTATAGGTAGGGATATTCGTTCTCCATTTTTCCTGATTACCGATAAAATAGTTTACTTTCCCCTGCTGCAATCCTTCGGCTATTATCTCCGGGTGTTTATTGGCGCCAACAGGAATAAGGCTGACGAATGCGGAGTAAGAAATAGTATTTTCGGGTTTGAGTGACAAATACACCCCCTCTTTCGTAAAGAATATGGCATGACCGCTGCCCCTTTCATAGAATTCAGCCCTTTCATCCATCTGCCCGTCATTTTGTATAAAGTAAAGGGGTATTTCACCGTAAGGTAGTGGTGCATGGGTTTTATGCATTGCAGCATCAGTGAATGGCAAACAAACGTGTCCCTGCATATTTCTGCTCAGGAGTTTGTCTGCGCCATTCTGCCGTGATTTATCCTGACCGGCTGCAAGGGGTACGCAGCGCCCATTTATTGTAATGACCGGATGGCGGTATTCTTCACTACCCCAATCAGGTATAACCGGAGCGTCCGTATCCATTCCAAATCCGGTTTCCGTGCATATCCATACCGCCGTTAAAATCACAATCAATGCGTAAAAGAATCGTGGTCCGTGCACAAAAATCTCCTTTTCTAAAAAACATTATCAGACGTTGTTTTTTCACAGTTTTGTACTTTTTGCGTCTTTTGTAGTTTTATAATTATATTTATATATATAGGAATTTCAACCTATTTACAGTTGAGATGCTTCACTCCGTTCAACATGACAACAAAGTCATTCTGAGCGAAGCGAAGAATCCAATTTTTTGAAAGAAACGGTGTGTAGGTAATGTCTCCAACCGTTTTATCCGCAATGCCTCTAATAAATGGGAGCATTCCCGATTTTTTGTAACTTCAGCTTATTTTTGGTGGACGGAGTATTAACCCTGACAGGGTTTTGGGACCCTGTCAGGGTTGTCTTGAAGCATAATACAATGTTGAACTACAAAAAATCGGAAATGCTCCCCATTATTTTAAAGATGACAGAGGCGTCTTGCCGAGCGAAGTCGAAGCATAAAAATGCTAATGCCAATATAAATATTCAAAAGCCAGATTTGTTTGACTATAGTCAAACGAATCTGGCTTTCGAAATTTAGGTTTTTTGAAAAATAGATTTATTTGAAGAAACACCCCCCGGCCCCTCTTGATAGAGGGGAGAAAAGACAAGTCCCCTCTATCAAGAGGGGATTTAGGGGTGTGTAAACATTCGAAAACCTTATTTGCTTGACTATATATATCGATTCTTTCCGAAAATTTTCTTCTTGAAGTTCGAAACATGAAGCATAAGAATATTACTGTTGAGATTCTTATGGTAAAAACGGTTTTTTTCATAATAAAATCTTCCCATGAAATATTTTCCTGTTGGAAAACTTGATTCACAGCTTTTGGAAAAATTGTTAAAAGAGAATTCCATAAATGACCCCAGGGTCATTGTCGGGCCGCAAATCGGTGAAGACGCGGCCGTTATTGATTATGGGAAAACGTATCTTGTTGCGAAAACGGATCCCATTACCTTTACCACGCATCGTATCGGCTGGTATGCCGTGAATATAAACGCAAACGATATCGCCACCATGGGCGCCACTCCGAAATGGTTTTTAGCGACACTCCTGCTTCCGGAAGGGAAAACGAACGCAAAATTAACCACAGGGATATTCCGTGATATCCTTCGCGCCACAAAAGAGCTGAACATTACTCTGTGTGGAGGCCACACGGAAATTTCTCACAAAATCGACCGGCCAATCATTATCGGTCATATGCTTGGGGAAGTAGAAAAAGAGAAACTCGTAGTAAACTCCAATGCACGCCCTGGTGACGATCTATTACTGACGAAAGGCATTGCCATAGAAGGCACGGCAATTATTGCGAAAGAAAAGGCAACCGTCATTGAGAAGGAATTTAGTTCTGTATTTGCCAGAAAGGCGCAGGCATTTATCAGGAAACCCGGTCTGAGTGTGGTAAAAGAAGCATTGTTGGCTAATCAGGTTGCCCGAATCCATGCCATGCATGACCCAACGGAAGGAGGCTTATTTACGGGAATAGCGGAACTTGCAAAGGCCTCCGGCACAGGAGCGCTTGTTTATGAAGAAAATATTCCCTGTTACAAAGAGACAGAACATATTTGCAAAATGTTTAATATTCATCCCGCCGGACTTCTCGCTTCCGGCGCATTATTGATAGCATTGCCTCCCCAATGCACACAAGAAGTTATTGATAACCTCAAAGAAAATGGTATAGTATGTACTGTGATAGGAAAAATTAGCAAGAAAAGCGAGGGATTAAAACTGATTAAAAAAGGAAAGGTTGTAAAAATGCCCGTATTTAAGAAAGATGAGATTACTAAGATTTTGTAATAAAGCAATGATAAAGAATGCCGAAATTGTAATGCACAACGCTGTGCTACCAATGTGAGTGATTAGAAAAAAAGGAGGTTCCACATGCCTGATTATGGTCCACACAGGAAACAGCCAGAAATGAATTTCGAACAGATATCTCTGCAGCCATTCAAAAAATTTCTTCCCCCTATCATTATAATATTCTTTGTTATAATTACCGGTTACTCGGCTTTTTACACGGTAAAGGCAAATGAAGAAGCAGTAGTTTTACGGTTTGGAAAATATAAAGAAACCGTCGGGCCGGGATTGCATACCAAAATTCCTTACGGCATTGATAAGATATTAAAGGGAGAAGTAAAAACGATCTACAACGAGGAATTTGGTTTCAGGACAAGACAACGTGGTACTACCAATATTGTGGATTATGAATTCCCTGCTGCACAGGAAGAAAAACTGATGCTCACTGCAGATCTTAACTGTGCAGAAGTGCACTGGGTTATTCGTTATAAAATAAGAACACTTGAAGATTATTTCTTCAATGTAAGGGATGTGCGTGAAACCATTCGCGGCATTTCGCAATCTGTCATGAGAACTCTGGTGGGAGACCGCTCCATCGATGAAGTCTTAACCATCGGGAGGACTGAAATAGAGCAAAAGGCAAAGGAAGACATACAAAGTGGTCTGGATGATTATAATTGCGGCATCAGCATTCAATCGGTTTTACTCAAAGGAGTCGACCCGCCCCTTGCCGTCAAGGACGCCTTTAACGCGGTAAACCAGGCAATACAAAACAAAGACAGAATTATTAATGAGGCAGAAGGGCAAAAGAATAAATTACTTCCTGCAGCTGAAGGGAAAAAGGAACAGGCTATCAGGGAAGCGGAAGGATATCAGGTAAGAAGGGTAAACAGAGCCACCGGGGATGTAAAGGCGTTTCTTGCGGTGTATGAAGAGTACAAAAAGGCGGAAGATGTTACAAGGAGAAGACTCTTCCTTGAGACAATGGCAGAGATAATTCCAAAATGTGAAAAGTTGTATATTATCGATAAAGATTTAAAAGGGTTATTGCCAATCCTGGGGCTCAACGAGGAGGGAATGAAGAAATGAAAAAGATAATTATCATCATTTTAATCGCGGTAGGTATCTTAGCAATAATCCTGAAAAGTGCCCTGTATACTGTTGATGAACGATTACAGGCCGTTATCACTCAATTCGGGAAACCCGTGCGAACAGCAAGGGACCCCGGCCTCCATGTAAAGACTCCATTTATCCAGGACATCAGATATTTTAATAAACGCTTGCTGAACTGGGATGGAGAAATCAGCGATATTCTTACCAGGGATAAAGAAAATATAGGCGTCGGCTCCTGGGGGCGATGGAAGATTGTTGACCCTCTCAAATTTTATACCTCTCTGGGTATTGAGGCACGCGGGCAAGGGTTACTTGATGAGGTTATAGAGTCAGCGGTAAAAAATGTTGTCAGCTCATATCCGTTAAAAGAGGTGTTAAGAAACACCAATCGTAAACTGGAATACACGACAAAGGAATTGGAAGAGGCGGAGGAAACAAAGAAAGTACTCATAAAAATGGGCCGCGATAAAATTACAGGAGAAATTTTGGCCATGGCAAGGCGCGCGTTGGAAGACCGCTATGGAATTGATTTGGTGGATGTACGAATAAAATACATTAATTACGTGGAAGCGGTAATTCCGAAAATTTATGATCGTATGCGCTCGGAACGTATCCGCATCGCGAATAAATATGAATCGGAAGGACGAAGGGAAGAAGCTGAAATCCTCGGTTCTATGAAAAGAGAACTGGAAAGAATAGAATCGGAAGGATATCGTACCGCAGAGGAAATAAGAGGGCAAGCCGATGCAGAGGCCATTAAGATTTACGCTGAAGCATACACAAAAGCTCCCGAATTGTATTCTTTTCTTAAAACACTGGAAACATATAAATCCACGATAAGCGATCAGTCACGGCTTATCCTCAATACGGACGGAGAATATTTCAAGTATCTTAAGAATTTTAAAAAAGATGACAATGCGCATGAGGAATGGTCCCTTGAACAAAACTAAAAGAATTTGCTTATAAGCCGTATTCTTTGCAATATCAGGAAAAGGCCGATTGTTGCATTTATATCTGCCCCCCGTAACATAGCCCAGAGTATCCCAAGGTATTCGTAAAAAACTTGTTCTGCTTTATCAAAGCCGTATGAACTGGGGAAAAACTTACCGGGAGAGGTTTCTTGCGATTTCAAAATAGTGTGTCCCGCAGGGGCAGGCACGGGGTTCATCCCCAGTTTCTTGAACATTCCCATTGCACGCGCTATGTGATTTGCAGAGGTAACCAGAATAAACGTGTCATTGCCTACAATCGGTTTTACAAATCTTGCCTCATCATGCGTATCTTTTGATTTGGATTGTAATATTAATTCTTCCTTTTTTACTCCAAGCGCCATTGCCAATTCTGCCATAGTTTCCGCGCCTGAAACGGGATCAAAAACCCTTCCCCCCCCGATAAAACAATCCTGCTCTCCGGCAGCAGCCTGTGCAGTCGTATCCCTTCAATAAGACGAACCAGCGTTTCTTCTGAAACCCTGCTGGTAATTGGTACTTCATGATCGGAAAAATGTCCTCCGGCGAGAACAACAATCCACTTCACCCCCTGAGTAATGTTCCATGCCGTTTCACCGGATGATTGTGTTGAGAAAAGAGGCGGGTATTTGTATTCTAAACGTTTAATAAAAATTTTCGAAACAGGATAGGAGTAACTGAAAAAGGCAAACAGCAGAATGCCGGATAAAACAATATATTTCCCAAGTTTCTGCCTTCTGGAAAAGAACATTAGTACCATGCCGACTATCAGTACTTCAAAACAGAGCGGAACCGGGAACAGCAATTGGGCAATAAGTTTCTTTAGTACAAGCATAGTTACCCTTCCTCCATTATTGACTGCAAACTATAGAGTTTTTACTACAAAATAAAATACATACATCCGAAACGAGGAGCATTAATTCTTAAACTTCTCAAGCATAGTAAACCATTAAATCATTTGCGATAGCTGTAGTGTCTGGTGAGAATTTATACAATTTCAGAGATCCTGATCTGGATGCACTTTGCCCATTGTTCAGACACTTTTGCCCCTTTTCTTTTACCTCCTTCCTTTTAAAAACAGGGATTATACCATTTTCCCCACTCCGGCTAGGAAACGAGAGGAACGTTAGGTTGATGTGTATGGGGGTTGCCCATCCTTACACGGCTTTTTTACCATAAAGGCGGGGTGTGCGTTTTTCCTTGTAATTATGTATGAGGGAAAGGGTTGACGGCAGGACGAATATTGACGTCACGAGGCTGCATGAAAGGCTGATAACGAGGATCAATCCAAGGCTCGAAATACCTCTGTGCGATGCCAGCGCCAAAGACCCGAATCCTATTATTGTTGTCAGGGATGATACGATGATTGCCTTTCCCGTACTTGTCTGATATACCCAGAAGCCTTCTTTTTCGTTAATCCTTAGCATGGTATGAATGCTGTTATCGATGCTTATTCCCAGAATCAATGGAAACGCAATAACATTTGCGGGGTTTGGCTGGATACGAAATAGTTTCATAAAACCGATAGTCCATAAAATCGTTAAAATTAACGGATAAAGAGTGCTGAATGTCAGTACTATTTTCCTGTATGCGAAGAGAAGAATTACAAAGATAATAGCCATTGTATAGCAACCCGCGGTCAAGAATCCTTTTTTAATTAACTTGTTTGTATCATAAATCTGAAACGGTGCTCCTGTGGCCTCAGGCTGTAAACTTCGTATTTCCGAGACGAATTCATCCAGTTTTCCTTCTGCCCAGATGTCTTCTCTCGGAAAGAGGTATACCATATTCTTTCCCGTCCTGCCGACAAATCTTTCTTTTAGTCCGTATGGCAAATCGTTCATGGCCATTGGTTCGGAAACTATTCCGTGCTTCAGAAATTCAAGATGTTTACGCATGTTCCCTTGTCCGTTGGATAATCTTTCCACGACCTCTGTTTCCGGCAATGTTCCTGCAAGCCGCAAGAATGTATCTATTTCATTATTAAGGATGAGTAACCGGTCGATCAGGGGATGCATCCCCTCTTTCAGCAGCCCCATATTTTTCCCAAAAGTAAACCTGAATTGTATCCTTTCAAGAATGTTTTTTAATTCCTGATATTGTATTGCATTGCCAACGTCTTCAGGAAAAGGTATCGACCGGGCTATGGCATTTAATTCTTTAATGACGTCTGTTTTTTTCTCCTGCCTGCTGGGAAGTACCGATGCAATGCTTTCGACCTTTCCTACGCTGCTCAGCCTCTTGAGCCTTTCAGACACCTTTTCCGATTCTTCGGGAGTATTGGCGACAATTGCACCAAACCAGGTGGCAATGCCCGTCGACTGAACAATCTTTGCCGCGTATTTGGTCGATTCCAGATTAGGGGGCAGGAGGTTTAAAAGATTATCATCGAATTTTATGTGTTTTATAAAGAAGCATGAACCTATCGCAAACAGGAGGGAAATAATTGTCAAGGGAACTCTGACTGAAACCACGATACGATGAATGAAGTTTTTTATGATTGTGAAATTTAAAGCCGCAGGAAGTATTTTTTTTTGTGCGATGATTGATTTGTCGCATAAAATGATAAGCGAAGAAAGAAAAAACAGCGTAGAAAGTAAAGCGAACAGAATTCCTGTTCCGGCGATCATCCCAAGTTCGCTTAGCCCTTTAAAATCAATTAAGAGAGTAGAATAAAATGATATCGCTGTAGTAATTGCTCCAAGAATAATGCCTTTTCCCGTACTTTCCAGAGATTTGTATAATGCGTCCCTTTTTTCCAGGCCAAGGTTTCTGTACTCCGAATAGCGCAAAATAAGATGGATACTGAAATCTATTCCCAGACCGATTAAAACAACGGCAAATACAATAGAAAATAGATTTAAATATCCGATTGCGAGCGTAGTAAAACCGAACGTCCAGCTTATCGAACACAGAAGGGTAAGTAATCCGATTAATGGCATTACAATGGAATTAAAGGAAACAATAAAGAGTATTGCTACTCCCACAAGGGCGCCAATGGAAATGTACAGCATCTCTTTTTGGGAAATTTCCATTTCGTCCGCTTCCATGGCAACGGTTCCGGTAAGCCCAATATCAACCCCCTGTAATATTTTTTTTGTTTCTGCAATTTGCTCCCGGATAAAATTGGTGGAATCTGTTGCCGTCAACAATCCTTCAATATCATTAACTTCCACCTCCATCAAAAGAATGTGTCCGTTATTAAAAATGTTGTAGTATGAGGTGTTTGAAGAATTTCTGAGTACCATTGCTTTAGAAAAACTTATTCCGTCGGGTGCTTGCGTTCCGGTTTGAGATGAAATATCCGGCATGGCATTGTTTTTTCTGAGACTTTTGATCATGTCCTGCAGAAGGGCAGTTAGATGTTCCACATTCTCCAGTGCGTTTTCGCTGGTTCCTGTGCGGATATTAGTTCCTTGTGCAAAAGATCTATCGAATTGGGCAAAAATATCCTGGTAGTTATAGGAATTGGCGAGTGGTGTTCCATTTTCCCAGGTATTCAACAAATCCTTTTTTATTTTATGAAGTTCTTCAATATCAAGATAAAAGAGCCCCTTTTTTTCAAAATCTGCACTATTTACTTTATAAAAAATATCTTTGATAAGATGCGGATTGTTTTTTAGCCTCTTCGCAATTTCTTCTGCAGCGTGAATCAGCGTATCGGTATTTTCTGATTCCAGGACGATAATATGGTTATCAAGCTGCCCAAATTCATCCATGAGTTTCAGGAATCTTTTATTGTATTCCTTTTCTTTTGATATCAGAGCGTTGCGGTCAGGGTTAAATTTCAGATATTTTACCGTATACAGCGAGGAAATGACCGTAAGTACAATGGTAACGAAAATTACTATTTTAGGACGTGAGCACACAATAGCAGCGATTTTTCCGGCAATGAATTCAAACACGTTGCAATCTCCGTTTTTTATTATTTATGATGCAGCAACAGGCAATCATTCTGGTGATCGAGGATACTGCATGGAACAGGCTGAAAGCAGTACTTGCCGTAACGACGTCTATTGGGAATGAGCTGAAGCTCCCGGTGAGGAAAAATGGCGAGGTGTAACATAAATTATTTCAACGCAAAAGACAGGATTGCCCAGATGGCAGTAATAGTTACTGTTACAAAGCCAATGTTTAAACCCACTAACCAGTAAATAAGTTCTTTTTTATCTTTCTCTGTTTTGGAGAGTATTGCCGATTTGTCTTCTTCCATTCTGGTAAATATTTCCATTTTGTCTTTTTCTGTTTTAGCGAGTAACTCCGATCTGACTTTCTCCGTTTTGACAAGCAACTCGGATTTGTCTTGTTCCATTCTGGTGAATATTTCCATCTTGTCTTTTTCTGTTTTGGCAAGGAACTCCGATCTGACTTCCTCTGTTTTAGCAAGCAACTCCGATCTGACTTCCTCTGTTTTAGCAAGCAACTCGGATTTGTCTTTTTCTGTTTTAACGAGTAACTCTGATTTGTCTCTCTCCGTTTTGGCGAATAACTCTGATTTGTCCCTCTCCGTTTTGGCGAGTAACTCTGATTTATCCCCTTCGGTTTTGGAAAATAGGTCTGTCATCCGCGTAAGTAATTCAGATTTATCACGTTCCGTTTTCTCATAGAGTTGGTCCAGTCTTGAAGCAATATGCACGACCTTTTCCTTCAGCACATCCTCGTAAAGGGCCTCAAGACGAGTAATCCTGTGTTCTAATTCTTCAATTCCCGGCATGATTATGGTAATTTCTGTAAGGTTTTCATACGGTAAAATACTTCAACATACGCAAATTATACACCGTGAAGTACAAATTGCAATAAGTAAAAACACAAGAATAATATCATGTATCTATTTAGTAAGGGGCAGAAGATTTTCAGCCCAACTTCATTTATCATGTAATATAAGCAGATATTTGTTTCTTAAAATCAAAAATAATTGTAAGATCGGGGTATTTATAGTATCTTTATCCCCATATGAAAAAGTGCGTTATCAATGCCGATGATTTTGGAAAATCCGATTCAGTGAATGCATGCGTTGAAAGGGCATTCAGGGAAGGAATTTTATCCAGCGCGAGCATCATGGCGGGAGGCGAATCGTTTTCTGGTGCATGTAACATTATTAAGGAAAACTCTGAACTCGGCATAGGCATTCATATTACTCTGCTCCATGGGAAATCGGTGTTAAAGCATAAAGACATTCCGGACCTTGTTGATGGTAAGGGGTATTTCTGTGAAAATCCCTTTTTTGCGGGGATAAATCTTTTCTTTAGAAAAGGTATTGCAAATCAGATACGATGCGAAATCAAGGCACAAATAGAAACAGCTTTAGAGGCGGGGATATCTTTGGGTCATCTGGACGGGCATTTAAATATACATCTCCACCCCTCGGTACTATGGCATGCGGTGGATTTATGCAGAGAATATGACATCCCCTATATAAGGATAACCCGTGAACCGTTATTCATGAATTTGTTCGTATCGGGGAAGAATTTGATGTATAAAATAAGCCATAAAATTATTTTTGATGTACTTGCATACAGAGCAAAACCATTACTAAGGGAAAACGGCATAGGACATATTCCTCTGGTAATTGGTCTTCTGGAATCGGGGAATATTACCAGTAGTTACTTAATGAAAACTCTTCCGCGTGTTGATGCAGAAATTTTTGAAATATATTGTCATCCGGAGCAGAATAATTGTGATTTTAAGACGTTGATAGATGCGAATATGAAAAAATGTTTCGAGGAAAATGCTATTCGGATTATTACCTATAGAGAAATAAAGGAGCAAGAATGATAAAAACGTTTGTTTTCCTGTTTTTCATGCTGACAGCGCAGGCATTCGGGCATGCTTTTCTGAGCAAGGGAATGGTGGGGATCGGGGAACTTACTGCATACGGAATAAGAGAGATACTTTTTTACGCCTTAGTCGTCATGAGAAATCCATGGATCGTTTTTGGAATAGTTTTTCACGCAATAGGATTTTTTTCATGGATGTACATTCTTTCCTTTTCGAAACTAAGCATGGTGCTTCCGTTAACTTCCATTTGTTATATTATGACGGCCTTTTTGTCTAAATTTATGCTCGGAGAACAGATCAGTCCTCTCAGGTGGGCGGGAACAGCTGTAATTGTACTCGGAGTATACCTTATTACTCAGGGTTAATTTGAGCGATTGTCCCGTCTTTGCCAAGGACAAATTTTTTATTTTTCCAGGTGATTTTGTTGCTGAAAAAACTCACTAACCAGGTATAAAACCCTAAAAATTCCTGTATCGGAACGAGTAAATATACCCAGGAAAAGGGAATTTTGCTTAATAGGGTTCCTGTGAGAGTAATGCTCAGAAAACGCAAAATGATTGATGTGCCGAAAAGTGAAATGGCGGGAAGGGAAAAAGAAGAAAAAAAACACAACAGCAGCGACCATATAGACCCGAAAGATATTCCAAATAAAAAATACCCAACAGGTTTTGAGACCCTGTATGTCTTGCATAATCGTAATTGACGTATAAAATAATTCTTAAAATTTGATTTTCCTACAACGGTATTTACCAGAATGGTTGAAAGCTTAACGGGTTTTCCGTTTTTACTGATTTTATTTCCAAGATGGAAATCATCCGCCAGCATATTGCCTAGCGCTTCATATCCGCCAATCGAATTCAATGATTGTTTCGTTAGAAACATCGATGCTCCAAAACCATAGTTTATTCCCTGAAACATTTTTGCCATACAGACGCCCTGGAATATGTCGGAGAGTATTGTGATTACCTCAAGATGTCCTCCGATTCCTTCATTATGTATTCCACGATACAAATTGGTAACCATGCCGGCATTTTTTATATGGGCAAGCGATTGCAGAAAATCCTGGGGCACTAATACATCAGCGTCAGAAATATTAATGATATCATAACGTGCATGCTCTGTTAGGGTAATGAGTTTTCCTACTTTTTCGTTTGAATATTTCTTATGGTTATTGCACAAGATTATTTTGCAGATACCGGGATATTCATTTTCCAGTTTTGTCAAAATCTCATAGGCAGGATCGTCTTTCGAACTGACACCGAACAGGATTTCGATGGGAATGGCTTTTAGATCAAGAAAGGATTTAATGTTGTTGTATAAATTATACACCTCGCCGGTAATGGGTTTTAAAAAACTGATTCCTTCGAAATGAGGCATATCCATTTCTTTGTTCTTTCTCTTAAATACCGAAAAGGTACACAAAAACGCAGCAATATAATAGCTAAATGATAAAAATGTGAGTATATAGAGGCAAAGTATTGACGTCTGGTTTAACATGATATCGGTTAAAACAATTTTTGGACAAAATTACCCAAATCTGGATTATTTACAATATACAGAATAAATTAATTATATTTTGGTAATTATTCCTAAACAGAAATTGATACCAAAATTAGATATATATCTAACTAATTGTTATTATATGCCTTACATATTAGTTAGTTACATATTTATATAAAGAACTGATAATACAAAAAAAAGATTGCAAATCAAATAAAAAAATGAGTTAATTTTAAACATGATGAAAAAGACACTTTTATTAAATCCACCGTGTTTTGATCAATTTGACGGTGGCGCTGGTTCCCGATATCAGGCACGCAGGGAAGTGCGCTCTTTCTGGTACCCTACCTGGTTGTGTTATGCAGCAGGACTCATTCCTGAAAGCAAGGTAGTTGACGCTCCCGCTCAGGGATTGCAGGTCGAAGATGTTGTTTCCCTTGCCAAAGAATATGAACTGGTAGTGATGTACACAAACACCCCAACATTAACTATTGATAGAGACACTGCTAAAAAGGTAAAAGAGCGTAATCCGAATTTACTCATTTGTTTTGTCGGTCCGCATGTTACGATACAGCCGGAAGACGCGTTACGAGAGGATAGGATTGTAGATGTTGTTGCGAGGGGAGAATTCGATCTTACCGTTAAGGAACTTGCGGAAGGTAAAGAACTGCAAGAAATTAAGGGGATAAGCTACCGGAACGGTCCGGGCATTATTCATAATGCCGACCGTGGATTCACTGTCGACCTGGATACCCTACCCTTTGTGACGAAAATCTATGAACGCGATTTGAATTATAAAGATTACGAGATTCCCTATTTGCGGTATCCTTACCTGTCGATTTATTCCGGAAGGGGCTGTCCCTCGCAGTGCGTTTATTGTCTATGGCCCCAGACGATGATGGGGCACAAGTATCGCGTAAGAAGCGTTGACAATGTTATCGAGGAGTTGAAGTATTGCAAAGAGCATTTCCCTGAAGTAAAAGAAATATTTTTTGATGACGACACCTTTACCGCAAACAGGAAACGGGTGCAGGAATTCAGCCGGAAGGTGAAAAACCTTGGAATTATGTGGTCTGCCACGTCAAGGGCTAACCTGGACAGGGAAACGCTGCAACAAATGAAAGAAGGTGGCCTCAGATTGCTGGTAGTGGGATATGAGTCCGGCAATGATGAAATCCTGAAAAATGTTAAAAAAGGTATCACGATAGATCAGGCAAAACAGTTTACCGGCATATGTAAAAGTCTGGGAATACAAATTCACGGCACCTTTATGCTGGGATTACCCGGCGAAAGCCGATCTTCAATGGAAGACACCATCCGGTTTGCCAAGGAGATGGACCCTGATACCATGCAGGTATCTATAGCGTCTCCGTATCCCGGCACGGAGTTTTATGAGTATTGCGAAAAGAACGGATACTTAAAGACCGGTAACATGTTAAGCTCTTCGGGGCATCAGTTATGCAATATAGAGTACCCGGATCTTCCTTCCGAAGAAATTATCCTCTGGACGGAAAAATTTTACAAGCAATTTTACTTCAGACCTCGCGTTATTCTGAAAATAGTAAAAAAAATGCTTCAGGACCCTGCAGAACGCAAAAGAAGGCTGAGGGAAGGACTGCAATTCTTCAAAACAATGCGGTCACGCAGGAAATACGCGCAGAAAAGTTGTTGATAATTATTTTTTAAGGAAAATCAACCGTATTTTGTTAACTATTTTCTTCCATTTTTCATCTGTGAAGAAACGTTTTTTTTCGGTAACTTTTTGGGGATTTTCTACTGTAATTTGTAATGCAGAATCAGAGGTATCGGAAATGAATGATTTCTTTCTTCCCCTTTCCGTAGTTTTAGTTTGGGGTTCTTTTCTATTTTTGTCATCCACGTAAGCTATTATGCGAAATTGCTTTTCTTTTACCATCTCAGCGGTGCATCCAAATGCAAAATTTGAGGGTGAAAAAGAAGGGGAATTAACTGTTTTTTTCAGTTTTTTTAACCCTTCTTCAACAAAAGGGAGAATGATTGTGTCAGAGGGGTCTGACGATTCGGGAAGAATTTCCTTATTTTCGATTTGCGGGGTTTCTCTGCCAGAAATCAAGTCTTCCAGCGTATAAGATGTCGAAGGTTTATTTACCAGATTATCTGCTTTCTGAAAATTTATATCGTTCCACGCATTAAGTATCGCCGTGTAATTGCCTATAATTTCCGGCATTTTCCTCCATAAAGCTTTCCTGTGAACACGACCTGCACAAATACCTTCCAGGGAATAAATATCCCTGCCGAATTCGTCCTTAAACATGCCGCTTTGAAGGGTAAAAAGCACGGTAGTTTTCGGAAAATGTATACAAAAAAGTGGTTTAAGCGGGGCTTTTGTGTATGCGAAACGATATTTTTTAAACAAATCAAGAAAGCGTTCCATGAATTGTGTTTCTTGAGAAGTAAGTGAAGAGGACGTAATAATCCATCGATAGTCAGCACTTAAAGTCCTTGAATATACAAATCGTTCCACATTCATACAAAAAGCCTTACCCTTTTCCTGGTATAATCCAGAAGTGTCTCTATATGGCTTTCAAACTGAAGTAATGATTCTTCATCCTTCTTTTTCCTTTCCGATGACCTGCGCGCAATTTCCGCTGCACTTGGCTTGCCGCGAACAAATGACCAAATCGAATTTAATGTCCCGGCATCCTGGAGCGCCTTCTCTATGGTTTTCTGGTAATCTGCTATAGATTCCTTTGTCACATTTTTCATTTGCAACAGGGAAAAGCCCAAACAAAAATAAAGAACATACTCCGTGTTAAACGGTTGGGGCAGCCCTATAATTTTGTCTTCTGCTAAAAAAGGAATATCCATCGGGCTGTTCAATTCAGCTTTTGGCATAATTTTTCTTTCCACATTTTGTTCACCAATAACAGAAATCGGCAAAATACCTCCATTCCAGTTGTTGTTCTTTCTGCAAAGTTTTACTACAGGATCAAACACTTCCATTCCCTTATCAAGAAGTAACTGATAATTTTCTTCCTTCCAGCTTGCATCGACAGAATCTGCCTTGGTGAGAACAATTAAAACGTTCAATTCCCTGTTGGGATATACCCTGTCAAACCTGTTCATAATCATGTTTATCGTTTTTGCACCGGAAAAATGCCTGATTTCATCCATTCTGGTAAAATGTGACAGATGATATGAATCTGCAACAATCACCACCGCATTGCTTTCGATTAAGTGGAAGAACAGGGCCTCCAGCTCTTTTTCATCTCTATGTGCAGGTTTAAAAATATGGGTTAAAAGCCCACCTCTGAAGTCAATCCATTCTATATTTGTAATTTTATGGTTCGTCAGATATTCAATTGCAAATGGATATATCGTGGTTTTATTTGTTCCGAGAGGCCAGGAACCCGCATGCTCTACGGCATTTTCCAGAAAATCAACCAAAACATCAACTTCTTCATTAAAAGACGCCAGTTCATCATCGTTTTTCCGCCGGGGAATTAAAGCATAATCATGGTCAGCATTTCCAGGGGCAAGAGTGGAGGCCATTCCATGCATGAGAGTGGTTTTACCGGATCCGGAGTATCCTAACATGGTAATTTTCATTGTATCTTTTCCTAAAACAAAACAAATCAGAAATATAAATCAAATAGACGTAATTCTTGGGGTAGTTCGTGAGGCACTACACCTGATTTTCATACTTTTTCGTATAGCTTTCCTCTTGATGTAATGTTAATTTCCGTAACCCCCCTCTTTCATTTATTCACTGCTTGTCAAAACCATATGTTATAATGTTATTCAATATATTTTAGCATTTCAATTAATTTTCAGGCACAAACCAAAGAGGGCTGGCTTGTTCTCAAAAATCAATTCTGATTTAACTTTCCTTCCAATCAATTAATTTAACCGTTGGTTGAATGGATTTTCTTTGAATAAGTGTTTGTAAAAGATCTTCAGGATCGTCTGATCTCAGAATTAATTGGCCATGTTCAGGTTTTGCAAAACGTTCCCGGATAACATGGTCTACAAATTCCAGTAACAGGTCAAAATATCCTTCTACATTGAGTATGCCGATTGGTTTTGCGTGCAATCCCAACTGTGACCAGGTAACGATCTCAAAGAATTCGTCCAGCGTTCCGTACCCCCCGGGCATCGCGATAAAAGCATCGGATAATTGCGCCATCAGCGCTTTACGCTCGTGCATGCTTGCAACTTCGTAAAGTTCCGTTATTTCGCGGAGAGCTATTTCTCTGGCAAAGAGCGATTTCGGTATGACCCCGGTTACCTCTCCCTTTTCCTGCATAACGGTTTTTGCAATAACGCCCATAAGGCCAACTCCACCGCCGCCATAAACAAGCCCGATGCCGCGGGCAGCCAATGCCTTCCCTAACTCTTTTGCTGCGTCCTTGTATGTGGAACGGTCGCCAAAGTTTGATCCGCAAAATACGCAAATACGTTTAATTGGATTATTATTTTCCATTCCAGTTTCACCAAGACTTGCCAAATTACAAGTATCAAATAATTCGCATATTTAAAATATATTGCGGAAGGTGTTTAAAGTCTTAAGTTTTCTTTTAAAATTTCTCTTTTCAGGTGGGTAATAGAACCTGTCGGATTCAGGTCTTTCGGGCAGACTTCCTGGCAATTAAATACTGAATGGCAGCGCCAAACTCCCTTCTCACTATTTACAAGGGCCAACCGCTCCTCCTTTGCTCCATCGCGGCTATCGGAGACAAATCTGTCGATGTTGAGTAAAGACATTGGGCCAAGATAGTCTTCATGCGTTGCCGTCACAGGGCACGAGGAATGGCAGCATGCGCACAATATACAGTCTATTAATACGTCCAGTTTCGCTCTTTCATCCGTGCTCTGTATTCGTTCTCTCTCCGAGGGTGAAGGTTTTCCCGGCATGAGGTACGGTTTGATTTGCTCATATTTATCCCAAAACGGTTTCATATCGACAAAAAGGTCTTTCTGTATTGCCATATGGGCGAGAGGACGAACGGTAACAGTCTTTGTATTCAATTTGGAAATGAGGGTATTACAGGCGAGCCGGTATTTTCCGTTAATGTGCATGGCACAGGAGCCGCAAACGGCTGCCCTGCATGATGAACGAAATGCGAGAGAATGATCCATGCGTTGCTGAATGTAAACAAGGCCTTCCAGCACTGTGAGTTCTTTTCTCGTGAACGGTATTTCATAGTTCTGAAAATACGCTTGCTTATCGCTGACCGGATTAAACCGAAAGATATTAAAAAAAACGGTATCGTTTGTCATTGTTCTAATAAAGTATCCACAAACAAGTCAGGGTTAAATTTCTCGATATCATCTGCCTGTTCTCCTAGTCCGATAAATTTGACAGGGATTTTTGTTTCATTGCACATGCCAAGTACAATGCCACCTTTTGCCGTGCCATCCAGTTTTGCCAGAAATATTCCGGTGACGTCTACGGTTTCTTTAAACATTTTTGCCTGTGAAATCGCGTTTTGCCCGGTGGTGGCATCAAGCACCATCAATACCTCATGCGGCGCATCGGGAATTTTTTTCGAAATAACCCGTTTTATTTTCGTGAGTTCTTTCATCAGATTATCGTGAGTATGAAGTCTTCCCGCAGTATCCACAATTAAAACGTCGATTTCCCTTGCAATGCTTGCTTCCAGGGCATCATACGCTACTGCTGCGGGATCAGAACCTGTCTGATGCTTTACGATATCGGCCCCGATACGTTTACACCAGATATTCAGCTGGTCTACTGCTGCTGCCCGGAAAGTATCACTTGCGGCAAGCATTACTTTTTTACCTTCCTTTATAAAAGAATTTGCAAGCTTCGCTATGGAGGTGGTTTTGCCTACGCCGTTAACGCCTACTACCATAATGACCGTAGGCGGTTTATTTGCGTACTTAATATCCGTCTGCCACCGGTGCAAGTCTTCCTTCAGCCGTTTTTTTATAAAATCATTTATTTGCGATGTTTCGCTAATTGTTTTCTCTTTCCATGCTTCATGTATTTCTTCGATAAGTTTTTGTACGGGACGTGCCCCCATATCAGCTCCAATGAGAATATCTTCCAATTCTTCAAGTACCGACTCGTCGATGCCTTTTCTGAACGATAAAAATCCTTTTAACCTTGACCAAAAGCGACCCCGTGTCTTTTCGAGTCCTTTCTTTAACTTACTTGGTACAACAACAGGTTCTTTTCTTACTACCGGTACTTCTTTCTCAATTTTTTTCTCTTTTACAACCGGTTTTTCTTTTATCTCCTCAACAACCGGCTTTTCTTTTGGAATGGTAACGGGTTTTTCCGGCGGCGCTTTCTCTATTACAGCCGTAGCAGCAACAGGTTTTTCCGGAGGGGCTTTTTCTATTACGGCTGTCTCAGAAGGAACAGGACGTTCAGCCACTTTTTCTTTAAAAACAGGCGCCTGTTCAATGGGCACGAGCCGTATTCTGCCATCTTCTATAACGACTGTTTTCTTCGGTTCAACAGTATAGTTTATAATACGGTACCAAAGACTTTTTTTGGTTTTTTTGGTATCGTTCGCTATTTCGCTCTTTTGTGTTTTTCCCATAGTATTCCTACCTTAATTTTTCTGTTTTTGTATTATCAAAGCGGTGATTTTAAAATAAAAAACTCAATTGTTGCTGCATCTTTGCTTCAGCAGTTTTACGAGGTTGCCAGATATAGTAACTTTTGCTATCGGATTGTCAACCTTTCTTTCTCCGTGAAAGTCTGAGCCTCCGGTCACTACAAGATTATATTTTTTTGCCAGTTTGAGGTATTTTTCCACGGTTGTTTTTGTATATGTGGGATAATATGCCTCTATTCCCTGCAAACCATATTTTACAAGATCTTCAATAACATTATCCCGTTGTGTAAGTCCGGGGTGAGCCAGCACCGGCACTCCTTTTGCTCCTCTTATTAATTCAATGGCCTCTCGCGGAGTTAATGTTTTTTTAGGAACATAAGCAGGTGCTTTATCGCCAATGTATTTATAAAATGATTCCAACAATGTTGTGGTGTATCCATTGCGCCAGATTATTTCCGCCATATGCATGCGTCCAGGAGTTCCTTCTCCTGCAAGATCTAATACCTCTAAGGGATTTATGTTGACACGAAGACCGCGGAGTTTTTCCGTCATTGCATAAATACGTTCAACTCTGTCTTTGCGTGCTTTTTTTATTACTTCGTTTAATGCATCATTATGGATATCAATAAAATAACCTAAAATGTGTATTTCCGAAGGGTCAAGAAAGGAAGAAATTTCAATACCGGGAATGATATAAAGTTTTTTCCCGTTTTTGTATGCCTCCGCCCTCAAAAATCCCTGAATAGTATCATGATCGGTAATGGCGATTGCGGATAAACCCAATCGTATGGCTTCATCAACTACTTCTTCCGGTGTTGTTGTACCATCGGAATAATTTGTGTGTATGTGTAAGTCGGAAATGCCAAAAACGGTTTCCTTTTCCTCTTTTGCTGTGTCAGCCGTTTTTTTGTTTCTCAAGGAGTTATATACTTTATCTAAAACACCATTAACAAACATTCCGGAATCTTTGGTGCTGAATTTTTTGGCAAGTTCTATAGCTTCATTAATAGAAACCTTTGGAGGGATATCATCCCTGTAGAGCAATTCATACACGCCCAGTCTCAGGATATTTTTGTCAATGATGGCCATTCGGTGCAAATCCCAGTTTTCCGCGGAAAGTGAAATTTTTTCATCGATTTCTACCCTGTGCGATATACAGCCCGTGATAAGCGACAAGGCAAACTTATATATATCTGGTTTTTCAGCTTTCTGCCTGCAGAATTCTTCTATTTCTTTTTCCGTTTCTTCTCCGCGTAAATCAAGCAGATATAAAGCTTGAATGGCAAGTTCGCGGGCAAATGTTCTGTTGCGCATGGAATATCTTCAGACTAAAATAAAAAATAGATACTGTCTTGTAGCAGTATGAAAATGGAAAATAAGTACTGTTTTTATTACATTGAAGCGTCTGGCGGGAGAAATGCTGAAAAGGTATTACGTGTAATGTTTGTTACGGGTTTTCACGTCTAATTATATTTGATCAAAGAGATTTACCATTTCTATAGCCGATAAAGCAGCTTCTGTGCCTTTGTTGCCTGTTTTTGCACCAGCACGGTCAATTGCCTGTTCCAGTGTTTCTGTTGTAATAATGCCATAGATGGTTGGTACTCCGGATGACAAACCAATCTGCGTAATGCCTTTTGCGGATTCACTGGCAACAAAATCGAAATGTGGTGTTTCCCCGCGGATAATTGCCCCAAGGCAAATAACTGCATTGTACATTCCGCTTTGTATTACCTTTTGGGCGGCAATTGGAATTTCGTAAGCACCAGGTACCCAAAAAATACCAACATCCTCTTCTTTTACACCATGTCTTACAAGTCCATCAATTGCACCTTCCAGTAATCGTTTTGTAATAAAACTGTTATATCGACTCACGATAATTCCAAAAGTCTTGCCCGTACCGATTAATTTTCCCTGATATTCAACGCCCATATCTAATGAATCCTTTTGAAATCACCGAATTGTATGAATAAATATTGAGATAAAAGCCGAGACAAAATACGATAATATTTGAAGTCAAATATTAACATATGTAAAAAAATCTTTCAAGGCTTTTCCTCTTGTGCTAATTTTCCTGCCAAACTCATTGCGGTATTAATTGTTTCTTGTAATTTCTGAAATATCGTTGTATCATTAAACCCTCTTTTTTATTGAAAAAACGTAGTTGTGTTACAGAGAAAGATTTATAGGGTTTTTGTGTGGATATAACAGGGGAAGAGGAAGAGTACAGGAAAATCGAAGAGGCCAGGATGCCGCTGGGTTCGCATCTGGAAGAATTGCGACGCAGGGTCTTTTATTCTATTATCGCGATTATTTTGTGTTTCATAATGTGCTGGGTCTTTAAGCTGCATATTATGGATATAATGAAGCGGCCCCATGGAATTGCCATGCGCAAATTAGGACTTTCCACTGAATTACAAGTATTAAGCTATCAGGAAGGTTTTTACGCATACATGAAGTTGTGCTTCATTAGTTCTCTTTTCTTAATGTATCCCGTTATCATTTATCAGGCATGGAAATTCGTCAGCGCGGGATTGTTTGCGAAGGAAAAAAAATACATTCTCGTTTTCTTTCCGGTTTCATACATCGCATTCGTTATGGGGGGGCTTTTTGGATATTATTTACTGATCCCCTTTGGTTTGCAATTTTTAATAAGTATATTAGGCCCCGATATTCAGCCCATTATCACAATGCAGCAATACGTGTCGTTTGTTTTCTTGCTGACAGTTGCACTTGGGTTAGTATTTCAACTCCCTCTTGTAATGCTGCTTTTGTCAAAGATAGGATTTGTATCTGCTGATAAATTTGTCAAGTGGAGAAAATATTCGATCCTTGCAATTTTTATTATTGCCGCCATAGTAACACCACCAGACCCTTTTACCCAAACAATGACCGCCGCCCCAATGATCCTGCTTTATGAATTAGGAATACTTGTAGCAAAACCAACAAAAAGAGGATTTATTCTGTTGGGAACGGTTGTTGGGTTCAGCATAATTGCCATGACGGTGGCATATTTTTACTTTACCCATAAACGCAGGATAATTGATCTTTCTCATACTTATGGAAATATGCAATTACAACAGGGCGAAGACCAGAAATGGAAAAATATATCAATGATTGACAGCTTGCATAGCGGCGTTACTCTCAAAACCGGAAACGGAGAAAAGGCTTCATTTTCTACGAAAAAAGGAATTGACATACACATGGATTCAAATACAGAAATGAGCTTTGTTAATCCATGGAAAATTAACGTCAAAAAAGGGCAACTGTTTATCTCTCTGGAAAAGTTGAAAAAAAATCTGGAAATTTTTACCCCGAATGGGAAAATGGTAACAAATAACGGCATTTTTAATCTCCGGATAACAGATTACGTTACCATTGTAACTGCGGTAAAGGGAGAGGCCACATTGCTGGCGGAGGGTGAGGAAAAAAAATTACTGGAGGGCAGACAGCGCAAAATGACAATAGGGGGAGAACCAGTGGATATTCATTCCATAATTGATTGGTCCGAAGGCATCATACCGGACACACAGGAAAAGAAATAAAATCTTTTTACAGTTTTTGTAAACGTAATCGTTGAAGTTCGTTGAAAGGGATTCAAATGTATAAATCAGTAAAACTGCAAAATTACCTAACGGCATACGCTGCTATGATTTTTTTTTCCATAATATTTTTGCAAAACTATGTGCTAGCGGCATGGTCTGCCAGCTCTCAGATGAATACGGCAATTTGTACGGCTTCGGGACAGCAAAGCGCAATTCAGGTAATTAGTGACGGTACTGGTGGAGCCATTATAGTATGGGAAGATACGCGCAATGTTCATTTTGATATCTTTGCACAGCGAATTGATGCAAAGGGAAATGTCATGTGGGAGGAGAACGGTGTACCTGTATGCCTGGCGGAAGAAAACCAGAAACTGCCAAAAATTATCAGCGATGGCGCGGGCGGTGTTATTATCACTTGGCACGATTTGCGCAGTGGCATTACTAACAGTGATATTTACGCGCAAAGAATTGATGTAAATGGAAATCCCATGTGGAAGACAGATGGAATTCCGGTATGTGATGAAATTAATGAGCAAGACAGCCCATGTATTG
Source organism: Candidatus Kuenenia hertensis (assembly GCA_021646465.1). Lineage (GTDB taxonomy): Bacteria > Planctomycetota > Brocadiia > Brocadiales > Brocadiaceae > Kuenenia > Kuenenia hertensis. The sequence goes on from SOET01000003.1 coordinate 42,336, forward strand.
CTACAGATAGCGCAGGTGGCGCTATTATCATATGGCAGGATAGCAGGACAAATTATGACGATTTGTATGCCCAGCGTATCAATAATAATGGAGAGATGTTGTGGGAAAAAAATGGCGTTCCTGTCTGTTGGGTTTTTGGAGCACAAAGCGCTCCCGTCACGGTAGACGATGGCCATGGTGGTGCAATAGTGGCCTGGCAGGACTTCAGGAAAAGTTATGCCGATATCTATGCTCAGCGAATCGACGGCAGCGGCAGGATTTTATGGGAAAAAACCGGCGTTAATGTATGCGGAGCCCGCGGACATGAAAGTTATCCTGTTATCATCAGTAATGGCGCCGAAGGTGCAATTGTAGCCTGGATGGATATGCGTAACGATAATAACGACATTTTCGCACAACAACTGGATGGTAACGGGAATATATTGTGGGAAGTAGATGGAATTCCAGTTACCACTGCGCAGGAAAAGCAAGATTACCCCGTAATGGTAACTGACGGCGCCGGGGGGGCTATTATTGCATGGTGGGATTTGCGCAGCGGTAAATATGATGTTTATACTCAGCGTATTGATTTGACGGGCAACCCATTGTGGAAGGATGATGGATTGCCCGTATGCATGGAAGATGGTATTCAAAATTATGTATCACTCACTGCGGATGGTGTAGGCGGTGCTATTCTGGCATGGAATGATAGCCGCGCCTCGTTATTTGATATTTATGCGCAAAGAATCGATTCAAATGGTAATGCTCAATGGAATAATAACGGCGCTCCTGTAAGCACCGCAAGTGAGACGCAATGTTATTCAGCAATTGTGAGTGATGGCAAAGGCGGAGCGATTATCGTATGGCAAGATGAACGTAACACAGATAAGAGTTATTGGGATATCTATGCCCAAAAGATAAATGCAGCGGGACTATTGGGTGCTCAATAATATTAAAATTAATTGCAACTTACCATTTGTGCCTTGTATCTGCCGAACATATCCTGCAGTTTAAAGAAAATGTCTTTAATAGCAGCTTTATCCATGGCAAATAAATTCCATGAATATTGCAATTGTTCGATAGGCCAGAAAAAATCTTTTATATCTTCTTCCGCTACTTTGTTTATCAAAGTATGGCTCAAAATGAAAGTAGGAATACGTTCTTCATTGTTACTGAGAAATCCAACAGGAAGAATTCCATTCCAATCTCTGGAAAATCCTTCTACAATATAAGCTAATCCATGTTTATCATATAATTGATACCATACATGTGCAAAAGCCGTAGAATTGGTTTTGTCAATTACCCAACCCCATACAATTTCCCCATCAATATCCAATTGCGCTAATTTGGAAAAGAAGAAAAAAACAGAATCCTCGCAATCGCCTTGCTTGCATTGTGCCGTTTCTACAGGTGTTTGCCAATAATCCGTTTTTGGTGGTTCGGCATGATATTCCAATGCAAAAGCTATTTCCCGATAAGCATCGTATATTTGTTCGCCATCGTCAAATGTACTTGAGCACCATTCTTTGTAAAGCAGGCTTTCAGGCAAATATGTTTTATCCCCCGCATTCAATGGAAACGTATTTATCTCCCACGTATCATTTACCGGCCTGTAGCCTTTTCCGTTTAAAAATAAATCAGCATATGAGATATCAGCAAATACATTTGTACATGGAGAAATTGCTATCATTATGAAAGTAACCAGTGGTATAAAGCATTTCATAATCTTTACCTCCTTCTTAAAAATTTAGGAGCATGCACGTATTTTTAATTAATTATCAGTTAATGCAATTACAATACTGTAAAAACGAAGAATTATGTATAATTTTAAAATTAAACCTTATTTCTCTAAAATGTAATTATAGGATAAAAATTTATTAAAAAGAAATATTTTTTTAGAGATATCTCTTTTCTCTGCATTTCTTATTTGAAAGAGATATTTTAAAAATGTTATTTTTCTTCCGGGTTTCTGGAAATATTGATCCAGTAAATGTTTGATAGTTTAATTTTTAAACTTATTCATTCAACCATCGCACTGCATCTTTTGCCCAGTAGGTAAGAATAATATCTGCACCCGCGCGTTTTATTCCGGTCAGGATTTCCAGGGCAACACGTTTTTCTTCAATCCACCCTTTTTCCGCAGCCGCCTTAACAACGGAAAATTCTCCGCTGACATTATATGCTGCGATAGGATAATCAAAGTTTTGTTTCAAGTCGCGGATAATATCCAAATAAGCCAATGCAGGTTTTACCATAACAATGTCTGCACCTTCCTCAATGTCTAATGAAACCTCCCGCAAAGCTTCCACAGCATTATGCGGGTCCATCTGGTATGATGAACGGTCTCCCATTCCGGGAGTAGATTCCGCCGCCTCCCGAAAAGGGCCGTAAAATCCTGATGCATATTTTGCAGAGTAAGCCATAATTGGTATCTGGCCGAAACCTTGTCCGTCAAGCGCTTCTCTTATTGCGCCGATACGGCCATCCATCATATCGCTTGGTGCTATAATGTCCGCTCCTGCCTTCGCATGCGAAACAGCCTCTTTTGTTAAAAGTTCCAGGGTTTTATCATTGTCAATTTCAAAGTGCCCTGTGCGCTCATCTGCGCTGAGAAAACCACAGTGTCCGTGGCTGGTGTACTCACACATGCAAACATCCGTGATTACCAGTATATCTTTTGTTTCTTTTTTTATTGAAGTAATTGCTTTTTGAATGATGCCAGTATCAGAATACGCGTCGGAACCAAGGTCGTCTTTTTCTTCGGGAATGCCGAAGAGAATTATCCCCGGAATCCCCATCGCTTCCAATTCTTTTACTTCTTTCGTAAGCGCGTCAACTGACATTTGATAGTTACCCGGCATGGAAGGTATGGGTTGTTTAACACCTTTGCCCGGTCTTACAAAAAGAGGCATAATCAAATCATCAACAGAGAGATGTGTTTCTCTCACCAGCCTTCTTATGTTTTCATTCTGACGTAATCTTCGCAACCTTTGTACTGGAAAGCCCATTTTTATATTCCTTATAAATTTTTTGTAGAAGTGTTTAAATTGGTAAAAACAACCTTTCCGTCTTCCATTTCCCCCTTAATTTCCGAACCGTAGGGAAATTTTCCCTCTAAGATTTCCATGGAAAGCGGATTCTCGATCAGATGCTGTATGGTACGCCTTAAAGGCCTTGCACCAAAATGCGGGTCATATCCTTCTTCAATTATTTTCTCTTTTACCCGATCCGTTACGGTTAGTTTGAGGTTGTTTTTCGCGAGACGCTTTCTTAAGTCGTTTAATTGTATATCGGCAATTTGTTTGATTAGTTCCTGAGAGAGTCCGTGAAAGATGATTATTTCATCAATACGATTGAGAAATTCAGGGCGAAAGGTTTCTTTCAGTGCCTGTTTTACCTCTTTCTTTAGTTCTTCCTCATTTTCAGGACCGGTTAAATCCTGTATCCACTGGCTTGCGATGTTTGACGTCATCACAATAATGGTATTTTTAAAGTCGACGGTTCTTCCGTGTCCGTCAGTGAGTCGTCCGTCATCAAATACCTGAAGCAGCACGTTAAATACATCCCTATGTGCTTTCTCTATTTCATCAAAAAGCACCACGGCATAGGGCCTTCTTCTTATTGCTTCAGTTAGCCTTCCTCCTTCTTCGTATCCCACATAGCCGGGTGGAGCTCCTATAAGTCGGGCAACTGAGTGTTGTTCCATAAATTCAGACATATCGATACGAACCATCGCATCTTCATTATCAAACAAAAAGGCCGCCAGCGCCTTGCAGAGCTCCGTTTTTCCCACTCCGGTAGGGCCAAGGAACAGGAAGGTACCTATTGGGCGGTTCGGATCCTGGAGTCCGGCGCGCGCACGCCGAATGCCGTTTGATACTGCTGAAATTGCCTCGTCCTGGCCGACTACCCTCTCTTTCAAACGTTCTTCCATCCTTAAGAGTTTTTCCTTTTCACTTTCCAGCATACGGGATACGGGAATTCCTGTCCATTTAGCGACTACAATAGCAATATCGTCCTCCCCTACTTCTTCGTTCAGCAGGGATTTTGATTTTTGTAATTCCTGCAATTCCTGATGTTTTTCCTTTAATTTTTTTTCGCATTCGATGATACGTCCATAACGTATTTCTGCAACCTTTTCCAGATTCCCTTCCCTTTGGGCAGATTGTTCTTCAATGCGCGCCTGGTCAATCTTAGCGTTAATCTCCTGTATTTCCCTGATGACCTTTTTTTCGTTTTCCCAGTGTGCACGGAAAGCGCCGGATTCTTCTTTCAGGTCTGATAATTGTTTTTCAATTTTTTCCATGCGCTGCTTTGAAGCATCATCTTTTTCTTTCTTTAATGCCTCTTTTTCTATCTCCAGCTGCAGAATCTTACGCTCGATCTCGTCTAGCTCAACGGGCATGCTGTCGATTTCTATCCTTAATCTTGAAGCGGCTTCATCAATAAGATCAATTGCCTTGTCGGGCAGAAACCTGTCTGATATGTACCGATTGGAAAGAGTTGCTGCGGCAATAATAGCCGAGTCCGTTATGCGTACTCCATGGTGGACTTCGTACCGCTCTTTTAATCCACGCAGGATTGCAATCGTGTCTTCCACGGTAGGCTCTCCCACATATACCTGCTGGAACCGTCTTTCCAGGGCAGCATCTTTCTCAATGTGTTTCCTGTATTCATCAAGGGTGGTGGCGCCCACGCAGCGTAACTCTCCGCGCGCCAATGCCGGTTTAAGGAGGTTGGATGCGTCCATTGCCCCTTCCGCGGCTCCTGCTCCCACTACAGTATGCAATTCATCGATAAAAAGTATTATCTGTCCTTCCTTCTCACTTATTTCTTTCAAAACAGCCTTGAGGCGGTCCTCAAACTCCCCCCGGTATTTTGCACCGGCAATAAGAGCACCCATATCGAGTGACATTACCCGTTTGTTTTTTAAACTTTCCGGCACGTCTCCATTTACAATGCGCTGGGCAAGCCCTTCGACAATAGCGGTTTTTCCAACACCAGGTTCTCCGATGAGCACGGGATTGTTTTTTGTTCTTCGGGACAACACTTGTATTACCCTGCGAATTTCATCGTCACGGCCAATAACGGGATCAAGCTTTCCCTTTTGTGCCATATCAACAAGATCTTTGCTGTACCGTTCAAGGGCCCGGTATTTGTCTTCGGGTGACTGGTCGGTGACCCTCTGGCCGCCACGGACTTCCTTTAAAGCGCTGAGTATATTTTCTCTGTTGATGCCTGATTCATTTAATATTTTACCGGCCGAGGTGTTTTTCTGCCGTACCAGCGCAAGCAACATGTGTTCCGTACTTAAGTACTCGTCCTTGAGCTTGCCTGCTTCTTCCCACGCGAAGTTTATCATATCGCGCAGTTCTGCACTCACATATGCCTGTCCCGGCGCTCCAGAGCCAGTTATTTGCGGTAGTTTGTTAACGGCCTCCATTATTTTATCAAGAACCATGTTTATGTCCACTCCTAGTTTTTGCAGGAGCGGAACAACAATACCCTGTTCCTGTGTTAATAAAACTTCCAGCACGTGAGCTGACAGGATTTGCTGCTGTCTCTTCGATTCTGCCAAATCCTGAGCTTCCTGTATAGCTTCCTGTGCTTTTATCGTAAACTTATCAAGTCTCATATTCTTACTTTCAAAATGTGGAATTACAGTACGTCCGACATGGTATACATACCGGGTTGCTTTTTTGCAATAATCTTTGCTGTATGAATAGCACCTCTCGCAAACGTATCTCTTGTATGCGCTTTATGGGTAATCTCCAGCCGTTCTCCGAGCGCACCAAAGACTACCGTATGATCTCCTATGACGTCTCCGCTCCGAACAGCGTGTATACCTATTTGATTTGAAGGACGTTCTCCGACAATTCCCTGGCGACCGTAGATAACATTTTTTTCTTTGTCCAGACCGGTTGCGGTGCAAATTTTTTCGGCGAGTCTCAGTGCAGTACCGCTGGGAGAATCTTTCTTAAATCTATGGTGTGTTTCAATAATTTCAATATCAAAATCCTTTCCCAACATTTTTGCCATTTGGGCTGCAACAGAGAACATTACATTTACGCCTACGCTCATATTTGGAGAAATTAAACATGGGATTTTTTCCGATATTTCCTGTAATTTTTCATGCTGCTGAGGCGTTAATCCCGTAGTGCCTATTACAATCGCTGTATTTTTTTTTGCGCACCATTCCGCGATATTAACGGTAGATTCAGGAGAAGAAAAATCTATCAATACATCCGCTGAAGTTTCCAATGTAGTTGTGATTTTGATCCCTGTTTCTCCAAAGCCGGCTACCAGACCAATGTCTTTGCCAATCTGCGCATGCCCGGGATGATCTAACGCAGCAGTCAAATCCGCTTCATTATCTTCAAAAATAAGAGCACAAATTCTCGTTCCCATTCTGCCACATGCTCCGTTTACTGCAATCTTAATCAATTTTTTACCCCTCTGCATGTTCAATTCAATTTCATAAATTATTATGAATCAATGTTTGTTCTTTTTGTATTTTTTGCTGGCCGTTTTAAGAATATTTCTTTCCCGCCGCGTCAGGTTGTGTAATCCCTCACGATTTACTTTATCAAGAATCTCATCCACCTTTTCGCGTAACTCAAGTTCTTTTTTCAGTTCCTTTTCCTGTTGCCGGATCTGGAATCGTCCTAAATAATCTACAACGCGGTTTGAATAGCGTACGAACAAGAATCCATACACAAGCCCTCCCAGATGGGCAAAATGTGCGATATTGCCCCCCCCTTGGGGTGATACAATTAAACACCGTAATGGCGGCAAATATCATCACCAGATACTTAGCCCTGATGGGAAAGAAATAGAAAATGACAATACTATTGGGGAAATACATAGCGAATGCCACTTCAATGGCGAAGATCGCACCGGAAGCACCTAAGATAGGAACTCCGGGAGTAAATATACAGCAGCAAATCCCCGCGAAGATACCCGCGGTAAAGTATAGCGTTAAGAACTTTTTTGGCCCAAGAACCTTTTCTACCTCGCTACCAAACATCCAGAGCACCAGCATATTAAAGATCAGGTGCCAGGGGTCAGTTGTGCTGTGCAGGAACATATACGAAAAGAATTGCCAAAGCCACAAATTACCAATGGTATCCGGCGGATAGAGCCAGAATAATTTTGTAAATTTATCTGAAGCAGGATAATACCAAGGCAGGGCCGGAATTTCTGATAATGAGTTAACAGGCGGAGGAGTCCATTGGGAACTTACCGTGGAAAACAGTAATTGGAACATGAACACACCGACATTGGCAATGATTAACATCATAACCAGGCGGGTCCATTTGCTCCCGATATTTAATCCGAAAGAATTTCTTCTATAATACATTACGCGTGATCTTTCTTAATAAGAAGTTATGAGATTATACTAAGCCCTTTCCTGAAAAAAGTCAAGAATTGATGTTTGTTGCAAACTGATGCAAATTAAAACTTATTTTGCGCGGAAAGTTTCCGGTAAATAACTATACCACCAATAAGAAGAATACCATCAGCGCCCCATAAAACCGGTGCAACGGGCAATAGTGTATCATCTGCAAGAACGGAACCTGTTACCACCAAAGGGTAATAAACAAACAAAATAATCATAAAACTTGCGCCAAACCCTATCATAAGATGAGAGCTTCGCAGTTTAATGCCCATTGGAATACCAATAACAATAAAACTTATGCATGATAGCGCCTGTGATATCCTTTTGTGTATGGAAATATCATTCTTCCGTCTTAATCTCTTTTTTGATGCGACGGTAAGATCGCTTTCAAAGCTGGTAATTTTTCTCAGCAAAACATTTATTTTCGCTTCTGTTTCTTCAAGGGATTTTGTGAGGGTAGCAATGTTCTTTATTTCAGTATTTTGTATCTCACGGGTTTCTACCATTTTTTGTTCTATTGTGTTAATCCTCTGTTTTTCCCTTTCTATTGTTTCTTTTATTTCCAGAATTTTTGCGTCCATATCATCAACTATATAATATTCATCCTTGCTTTCCCTTTTTAACTGAATCAGATTTTCGGTTGCTACGAGTATATAATTATTTGCCAACTTACTCTCATTTGCAAGTCCATCAAGCTTTGATTTCTGTCGTGCCAAATTTTGACTTGATTTTTTTAATTCGGAATTGAGTTGTTTACGCTTTTTATTTAATTGCCGTAATTGATTTTGATGTTCGGTAAGATTATTTGCAGCTTCTCTACGTGCCTCTTCAAAATCGGAAGGTATTTCTTTGCAGTTTGCCAATTCCCTGTCGATTTCATTGTTGCGTTTGAAGAGTTGAAATATAGTCATGTGTTTTGTGGAAAAATCATGCTTGTTTTCGCCCATAGGAATTTCAAATGTGGTTTCCGCAAAAGCACCTAAACGTGGGGCATTTTCCGCTTTTTTATAATTTGGTTTGATAAATTCTCCCTGACGCAAGGTAAGAAAAATTTTGTTTTTTTCGCTGTTGACCTCAATACCACCTTCTTCTGCGAGAATTATATCCGTAACATAATCATCCACATATTTAATAACGGTGATGTCTTTATTAACATTATCTATTACATTTCCAATGTATATTTGGTATGGTTCCAGAAGTACTTTTTTTTGGAAGGTTGCTAATCTGCCGGCAAGGATGTTGTTTATTGCCCTTTCTTGTAATAATTTTATCTGGTAAAGAGATCTTGGTAAAATTTCTGCCGATAGTGCTAAGGTAAAAAGGCTAAAAATAATGCCTATTACCAGAACCGGGGTGATCACTTTCCTCAAATGGATGCCGCTTGCTTGTATGGCAATAATTTCTCTGTCGGCGCTCAACCTTCCATACGCTAAGGTTGTAGCGGTAAGCAACGCCGAAGGGATGGAATAAGGCGCCGCCTGGATAAATATGTGAGGGATGAGTGATTTCAGGGCGATAATGTCAAGCCCTTTGTGTAATACCTGAATTACAAATCCCAGGAATATAAGGATTTCAAAGCACAAAAAAGAAGGCCAGAATGTCTGAAACCATTCTTTTATGACGTAGCGTTGTAATATGTTATTAACAAATATTTTATGCATTTAAATTTTGCACGGGTTCTCTCGGATTATTCTTCTTTTTATTTTATCAGCAATCTCAATGCTTTCAATCGATTTTAATTGGCCTTGCTCTTTTCGATAGCGTTTCTCACCTCATCGGGCAAGCTTGCAAACTCAATTGCCTGAATCTTCAGATTATTGAGATACAACAAAGTAACCTTGTTTTCCTCGGCGGGAAAATCCCTGGTAAATGAAGGGCCATCGTCCAGATATATTGAATAGGGTTGTTTTCTCATTTTTGGGAATGCGAACAACTTTCTGATAAGGCCTGGCATGCCGCTAATGTCGGCGATGTAAATTGTTTTGTGGGTAGTCAAATATTCTTCATCCACACCATTCAACGAGTCACGGACTATATCGCTGCCAACCTTATTGTTGCTGAAAATTATTAATCTTATTGTTTTATCCACTGTACGTTTTTGTTCATGTTGATCGGAAAGGCTTATACTTGGGATTTGCGAACCAACTGCATATGGTTCAGCGTTTACCACATACGCACAAAAAAACAACATGAATATCATCATACTCACAGTTTTCATAATCTGCACCCTAGAAAAGGAGTAACGATTTAGTTTTTTGAGAAATTCCACAAACGAGGCGATTATTTTACCCTGTAGTGGCAATGCGCTTCGCTTTCTCTACGAGTCATGAATTGCCACTACACTTTGACACAAAGGTATTTTGAACAGTTGGCGTTTTCAAAAAACTAAATTGTTACGAAAAGGAAAACTTACGGGTTTTCAAAAAGTTGGAAGGGAGAGAGGAAGCTTTTTTGATGTTTTGCTAGTCCGGAAAGGGGATTATTTCAAGCCTCTTTATGACCAAGTGCCGTTTTTGTTTTATCCTGTTTATGAATGAGTTTGTTAATTGTACCAACAACAGGTTCCGAAGAATTATGAAATTTTGCAATAGGGTTTACGATTGCAAGCCCTTTATAGTATGTGACGAGCCCTTCAGCCACCTCGGTCAAAATTTTATTAAACGAATTACGCTTCTTTGCCCTCGCAAGTTTCACCTCAGGCCCTTTATCACCGGTAATCGGAATCCTTTGATAGTTCCCAAAATCCATACGCAACACATTAATCATACCTCCTTGTCCTGATAATTGGTTTACAATTTCAGCAGAAGGTAGTGATGCAATATATGCCAGGGGATATGTGTAGTCTTTATATTTTTCCTTTTCGAAATAAGAATCGCTCCGAATGCCCAGGCTTTTAAAATAAGCTTCAACTTTTGCAAAACACGTCTTATTCACCAACAATTCGTCAACTTCTTGTATTTGTTTATTCAGGGCTCTTTGTCTTCCCAATATTATAGTATTCGCTATAATATTGTTTTGTTGATACGTTCTTACCTCAATCTGGACGTGGTTATTATTTATAAACTGCCAGAGGAACAGGCTGCAGGTTTTTGTATCGTAAAAAGCAGAGCTGGTAAATTTTATGTTAACAGAAGATATCTCCATATCCGCAAAGAGAATTTCCAGAGGAAGAATTATTTTTGAAACCGTCATTGCGCCAGGCACAATATTCCCCTTTCTGTGGATGAGGTTTTTATCATTTGTGACGTCAACAAAAAGTTCACCGTCTTTTTTCGGGATGTAGTATTCATGTTTGATTAAAAACTTTCCCCACACCACTATTTGCGGCTCATTAGTATTATCTCTTTTTAATTCCAGATTAGGGCGGGGGGTTTTTGCTTTCGCATCCCGAAAGATTATTTTATCCGACAGGAAACCTTCGATGCGTTTTAATGGAATTTTAAATAGAGGAATACTTGTTCTGCTCATCTATCTCGCCGATAATCTTTTTTGTTTTGTAATGATTGTTTGCCCGCTGATATATCTCTAACGCAAATAATATTGGATATTTAAAATCAGCAATGTGCTATTGCCGAAAAGAGAAAATTTTAAAGGAAAAGAATATATCTGATGGTTCGGGCACGATTATTTTCACGCTACGATACAATGCAAATTCTATTATGGAATGTTTTTTAAGTCAAGCATATAAAAAGTAATTTTTTCAGTTTAAATACTTAATTTCCCCATTGCCTTTCCGATAAATCCCTTTACGGATGACCAGATTTTTCCCCTGGTGGATTCCTGAGGTATAGGCATCCTGGCAACTTCTGGAATATCGGGAGGAAGTTTGCACACGCCTTGGATTCCTTTGGAGGTAAAATTCTTTAAGCCGGGGGTCTCCCTTCCAAACCAGTTTATTTGAACGGTGAACAACTGCCTGGCCTTCCAGTTTATGATAAAAACCTTCCAGAAGGCCATAGATAAAGGTTCTTCTGTGCTTATTTCCTTCTATTTTTTTTTGTTTTTTATACTCGGCCCATAATAATTCCGAGACGTTTTGAAGATAATTATACACGTACTCAGCCATTTCAATATTTTCCGGCGTTCCGTAAATTTCCAGTACCCTGCCATTCCTGTTTTTATGCTGGTCATATCCGAATGTCCAGATGGCTTCCACGAAAAAATATTTGCATAGTATGGCGCTGATTATCGATTTGACAGTATCTCTTCTCCCTACCCCTCCGATTTGTTTATGGATATAATGGTTTCCGGCATCTGCCTCCAACAATGACACGTTGTGTTTTAACAGCAGTTCATGAGCCTTCGCCATGGCAATCTGTGCTTCGTGCTCATTTTTGCTCTGGGCCAATGCCAGAAGTTTGTGAACTTTGTCAAGTATTGTGTGATTTCCGGAATTCACAGTAAAGCGGTTTTTCCGCTTTTCTACCCAAACATGGATATTTCCTGTTGCAGTGGAGTCAATACCATTTTCCCGGCAAATCCTCTTAAATGCTTCCCCATGGGGCAAGTCGTCACGTATTTCCAGAATTTCCTCCACATACTGGTGAGCCATTTCGTGATAAAGCACTTCCTGAACATATTCCCATGCATAGGAATAAATTAAAAAAATGCTGATAGAGAGTTGCCGGTAATGGCCGCCCTTCCACTTTCCCAACATTCGCTCAGAGTATGAAAGCTCAATGTGAGGGGGGCGCATGGAATTTTTAAAATAATTGTAATTAGCCGTTTTCCAGTCTTCATTTAACTGTTTGATCCAGGCCGTTTTTATCGTGTTGTCTATATTTTCCATGTTTTTATTAGTTTTCCGGGTTTAAAAGGAATTATATTAGGGGAATCTAACTCTGCGCGTTTTCAGGGGGATTCAGGATAAGACCCTTGTTCATGAGGGTCAGAGTTGATTCCCGCGCGTTTTTGATAATGTTAAATGCATCCTGATACAACACCTCACTGCCCTTCGATAACCTGGCAATTCCCTGTTCCTGTGCCTTCATTGCAGTTGCAACCGCCACATGTAAAAATACTTCCCATTCATCCATTTTCGGGAGGATACTATCATCGCTTATGCCCCGTTCCTCCGCGAATTTTGAGAGGGAAGTAGCAGCTGCAATTACCATTTCATCGGTAATTGTTCGGGCGCGCACATCCAGAATGCCGCGGAAGATTCCGGGGAAACCCAAAGAATTGTTTACCTGGTTCGGAAAATCGCTTCTTCCTGTGGCAACAATCCTTGCTCCGGCTTCTTTTGCTTCCCATGGCCATATTTCCGGAACCGGATTGGCACAAGCGAATATGATTGAGTTCCGGTTCATATTCTTTATCCACTCTGGCAAAATTATCCCGGGACCGGGTCTTGAGAATGCGATGCAAACATCGGCGCCGCACAATGCCTCGCGAATACCGCCCGTAATTCCGTCAGGGTTCGTTTCCATGCAGATTTGCCATTTATCGCGAAACATATCTGTTTTTTCTTCAATATCTTTGCGGCCTTTGTGTAAAATGCCTTTGCTGTCGCAGGCAATGATTTGTTCCGGCATTATTCCTACTGTTTTGAGAAGGCGATACGTGGGCACGTTAGCCGCACCCATGCCAACAAATACTATCCTGATATCGCGTATGTTTTTGTTCACTACTTTTAAGGCATTTATGAGGCCTGCGAATAGAACAGTAGCCGTGCCCTGTTGGTCATCATGCCACACTGGTATAGTTAACTCTTTCATGAGGGTATCTAAAATATCAAAACATTTTGGCTGGCTGATGTCTTCAAGGTTAATGCCTCCGAATGAAGGTTCCAGGAATTTTACCGTTTGGATAATCTCTTCAGGTTTTTTTGTGCGAAGACAGAGAGGAACCGCATCAACACCGCCGAGATATTTGAAGAGCAGGGCTTTCCCTTCCATCACAGGGAGGCCTGCCTCCGGGCCAATGTCTCCCAATCCAAGCACCCTTGTGCCGTCCGAGATTACGGCAATGCTATTAGCCTTGTTTGTGTGCTCATATACAAGTTCGGGGTTTTTATTGATGGCTTTACAGGACGCTGCCACGCCGGGAGTATACCATACCGCAAAATCCTTAAGGTCGCGTACGGGACATTTGGGCATTGTCTGCACCTTTCCCTTATAAAAAGGGTGGAGACGTAGGGCATCTTCTGCCGGTTTCTTTGCCTTCGGGAGTAATTCCTCTTTTGATGGCATTATTATAACTCCTTTTTTATTGCCGGATAAAACTGAGTTTTCTGTGATAAAAAGTGGTTTTGAATAGTTGTAGTATGTTAATAACAGGGAACAAGAAGCATACCAAATATGTCTGTGCAAATGAAGTATTTTTGTATTATCATAAAATCCCTTTTTTGAATTAGGAATAACCAAATAATTGTTGACTTTTTATCCTCCCTTACTAGCATATCAGATAGATAGCGTGAAAATTATCCGGTACAAGATTAAACAATTAAGAGAAAAGGCTATGCATGATTGTTTTTCGGATGAAAAAACAAAAATATCCCTCATAGAGAAATTCATTGAAGAGATAATAAGCGGCAAAAAAGAACGCATGGAGCGTTTTTACGAAATCTTTTCAGCCCGTGGATTTTCACTGGAACTGGAGGATACTACAGGAAATGTTCGATTGAGTGATGAATCGCATGGAGAGGATGGCGAATTTCTTGAGATACTTCAGAATATCGGTTATAAAAAGATATACAACACTGCGCATCAGGACGCAATTAATAATAACGACAGCGAAGATGCTTCCCAAAAACGCCATGCGTATTTTGACTACATCAACACGCAACTCTTTGATATCAATAATATGCAATATGTAATAGAACTCTTTTCGAACAAGATTCCAGTTGACATGTATCGTTTAAACTGGGAACGTGACCGTTATGGCAGGTTTGAACAATTCAAGGCATGTGAACAGCTTCCAAAGATACGTGTCTCAGATTTGGAACCATTTATCGCACGCCTCACAAAGGCAGTTTCATCCATAGGGATATCAACATGGTCCTCTTGTGAAGGACATTGGGGAGATCCTGCATACATAAAATGTAACGGAAAATATCATCGTCTCTGGTTCCAGGCACTCTTTAATACGTTTATTAAAAAAAGGCTGGATTTGGTATGCAACTGGGAATGGCTTGGGTGGGACGACCGATGTTTTATCCGGCATCCGGAGGGGAATTTACTTGAGTTGTACCTGGAAATTCAAAAAGTTGCTTGTCTTGTCCACAACAATAGAACATTATTAAGAAATACAAAAAAGCAAACATGCCAGCTTTTAACGCATAAACATAAAAGTATGAATCAGAAAAAATGGCTGAATATCTTCCAGAAATGTTTTGAAGAATCATTTACCCATAACGCATTGTTATTTTATTAATGCTGAGCAAAACAACCTATTTTTACAAAGGGAAATACCATGAAAAAATTAATTTTAATTTTATGCTTTCTTATTTGCATGATGAATTGCGCAATTGGGGGACAAACGAAGGATGCTAAAGGAATCTGGATTGATGTGAGAACTGCCGAAGAATACAAGTCAGGGCATATTGAGGGAGCTATAAACATTCCCCATGGAGAAATCGGAAGGGAAATTGAGTCGGTCACAAAGGATAAGGGTAAAACAATTCACCTTTATTGCAAAAGCGGGAGACGATCAGGTTTTGCTAAAGAGGTGCTGGAGAAAATGGGATATATTAATGTTATAAACGAAGGCGGCTATAAGGATATCAAAAAACGTGGGGATAAATGATGTGTGAAATCCAATTTTTCAGGAATTAATAATGAAACATCCATGATTTAGCAATCACAAAGAGGGATGAAAAAAATCCACAGATTACACAGATTTCCACAGATTAGTACAATGTAGGGCAGGGCATTGCCTGCCGGAAAAAGTATTTTCAGGTGAATGTATGTTGATTTTGGTATATATTTTTTATCCCTTGCAGGTTCAGATTACAAATATGAACCTGCGAGGGGGGTGAATTTTGCAAAAAATTGGGAATGCTCCCATTGTATAATAAGTCATCTGCAACGGATCAGAAGAAATTGTTCATCTCAGCGCATCTCTTTATCTCCCGTTCGAAAATATCGCGTTCGGTTTTGCCAATCGAAGAGATAAAATTTTTCATACGATAATATGGTCTTAAGAACAACACCCGGATCAGATTTACCATTCGAAAGTTTGCTTTAAAAACCGGTGTTGTTTTAAAAAAAGTGGAGTATTTACGTTTGTATTTCCATCGTAAAAATTGCAAATCCTCTGATGATAAACATTTTGTTTTTACATTCGCCCAAAACCCATTGTACCTGCTGTAATCAGAACTATTTGTCACCAATCCCTCATTGATAAGGATATCGCGCATACCCGTCTTCGGGTAAGGGGTAATAATCTGTTCTCCGTAAAAATCGATATTTTCCTTGTCAAAAAAATCAAAATTCTGGGCAATATCTTCCTCCCTGTCCTCTTTATGGCCAATGATCATGCCGCCCACTATTAAAATATTATTCTGGTGGAGGTAATCAATAGCTTTTTTCGTCTTGTCGATAACATTTCCCTTATTCATTGCCTTGAGATTACGTTCGGAAACGTTTTCTATCCCGAGAAACACAATTTGGACCCCGGCCCTGGCCATTTTTTCAGCTAAATCCGGAGACGAAGCGATTCCTGATGTGCTTGCCTGTACAATATAACGCAAATCATTATGACCGAACTCGACGATTGCATCGCACAAAGAGGCAAATCGTTTCACGTTTAAGGTAATATTGTCATCCGCAAAAGCAATATATTTTGCGCCATATTTTTTGGCATTCGCCAGATCACGCATTATTCTTTCGATACTATAGGTTCTGAAAGTTCTCCCATACATTCGGTTCATACTGCAAAAATTACACGTCATGGTACAACCGCGGGAAGTTTCAATCATATCAAGCCCCTTCCCGGAAAACGTATACCCTTTCCACAGCCGTATATCGCGTCGGGGAAGTTGTATTGTTTCCAAATCTTCAAGCGGCCTTGGCGGATTGTGCATAAAGACTCCATCGTGCATATAGGACAAGCCCGCAATTTCTTCCCATTTCTTAGTTCCCTCGATGGCACATAACAATTCACTAAACGTTTTATCACCTTCACCCCGTATTATATAATCAAAAGGAACACCATCGGGCAAGGAAGCAATTTCTTCATACATAAGAGTGGCATGATAGCCGCCTACTGCAATTTTTATGTTGTTGTTTAAGTCCTTTATAAACCGGGCGATTTTATGAGCAGTATTAAACTGAAAGGACATGGCGCTGAGGCCGATCATGTCCGGTTGGAAATCTTCAACCGCATTTTGTATTGAAGGCAGGAGGTTATTCCTTTTGAGGACAAGATCGCCAAGTTTTACCTGATGGTGTGGCAACATATTACCGGCAATGGAAGAAATTGCGAGATTTGGCGCCCTCCACGTCCTGGCGGAAAATTGCGGAACTACATCAGGCATTGAAAATAAAAGCACTTTCATAGTATTTTTAAAGTATCATTAAAATTAAAAAAAGAGTTTATGTTTCACATAAAAAAATTAACTTTATTCACGAAGCAACAAGACATTAAGGAATCATTAGTAAATCCTATGAGACGGTAGTTCTTTTCCTCACAAGCTTGCAAAATTCATAAAAACAAAAGTATTCCCATGCAAACGGACCAAACCCCAAAAAGCCGGCAACGGGCATTTCAAAGATTTTTATATCTTTCATAAAGGGTGCGGTGTATATCCATTTTGACGGTGACCAATAGTTCCAGAATTCCCAGAAGAAGCCACAAAGATAACCGGCAATGAACAGGCTTATTATGCGTGAAAGTTTCCCCGTTTCCAGGTCTTTCAATAACGAGTTTCCTTTGCTGCAATAAACGATAGGTTCAAATATCATTACATATCCGGTCCAAACAAGGCCAAAAAGGTAACATGCATAGTCGCTGCTGACAAGCAACGGGGCCATGATGAAGAAAAACCCAAGCACAATACTGCCGTAAATTATTCTATTGGTAACATGAAGTTTTGCAATGATGTAATTATCAAATATCCGGAGCGTTTCCAGGAGTTCGGTAGTCTGAAAGATTCCCGGCATAATCATGGCAAAGGCTAATCCCATTCCGATACAAAGCTCAATGTTGTTTTGCGGCAATCCATGGTATTCCCAGTTTTTCATGTGAAGGTTGTACAATTCAAACAAAAGCCAAAATGCAATAGAAAGGGGCATCTGAACATAAAATTCCCTCCTCCTGTTACAGAGGAGGGAATTCCCTTTGAGTTTGTAGATAATAGCGTCCAGTAGCATTACATACCCAACCCAGCATAAAGGAGTAGCCCATACACTGATTTTGTATGCTATAAATAAATTGGATTGAAACGCAGTACAAAGTTCTACGATGCAAATAAGAATGACGCCAATCCATCCGTGTAATTTAAAAGTAAAAGAGGTATTGTTCATGAAGTATATTAGTGACGTTAATTCAATACTAAAACAAAGAAATTTTTCATATAATAGTTTATGAACAAAGTACCTTCAAGGACTGATTCAGAAAAATTGGCAAACTGGTAAATCATGAAAAAATCTTTTTATTCTTAATATGGAAAGTCCTCAAAAACTGCCAAATAAAACTTCTCCTGCGAAAAAGCAACTTATAGTTATCTTTTTTTTAACAACGAGCTTATTCATAGGGATTGTAATAAAGGCCGGGAGAGATTACCATTGGTGGCAGCCGGAAACAGAAATTGTAAGCACCCTTACCCCCGGAGATATAAAAACAAAGATCGATATTAATGAAGCTCCCTGGCATGAATTATTATTATTGCCAAAAGTAGGGGAGGTAAAGGCAAGAGCAATTGTTGCCTATCGTAAAAAACACGGAAGATTTAACACTTTGGACGAGTTACGTCAAATAAAAGGTATAGGAAATAATATAATAGAATTATTAAAAGATTGTGTGATAGTGGGAACCGGCAGCGTTCATGCATCAGACAATTGAGAATGAAATATCCATTGCCTTCAGTAATTATGGAGGGGATGAATTTTCCCCCCTTCGATTGTCATTACAAACCCCATAAAAGTTTCTAAAGGATAGTATTGTTTTATGTACAATTTTGAATTGATCTCTTCCTTCCAGCCGAAAGGTGACCAATCGGCTGCGATTTGCAAACTGGTAGAAAATTACAAAAAAAACGTCAGATTTCAGACGTTACTTGGTGTAACAGGCTCAGGCAAGACATTTACCATGGCAAATGTTATTGCCGCATTAGGAAAACCTACGCTGGTTATGACGCACAACAAAACCCTTGCGGCGCAACTTTACAGTGAATTTAAGGATTTTTTTCCTAACAACGCGGTGGGTTACTTCGTGAGTTATTACGATTATTATCAACCCGAAGCGTATATCCCGCAGCGTGATATTTATATAGAAAAAGAGGCGACAATTAACCAGGAAATAGACCGGTTGCGATTGGCGGCGACCAGTGCTCTTATGTCCCGCAAAGACGTAATTATCGTTGCGAGTGTTTCCTGTATCTATGGTCTGGGTTCCCCGGAAGAATATCAGGAGATGTATATACAACTCGGCAGGGGTGATGAAGTTGAGAGAAACACTGTTTTGAGAAAGCTTATCAGTATTCAATACGAACGGAATGATAGTAACTTTTGCCGCGGAACATTTAGGGTGCGGGGGGATGTTATAGAGGTGTATCCCGCCTATGAAGAGTTTGCGTATCGGATTGAATTGTTTGGCGATGAAGTTGACAAGATTTCCATGATAGATCCTTTAACAGGCAACGCGCTGCAAAATATAAAAGAGGTTTCTATCTATCCCGCCAAGCATTTTGTCATGCCGGAAGAAAAAATAGAACGTGTTGTCCAATCGATTACCTATGAATTAAATGATCGTCTTAAGGAACTCCGCTCGCAGGACAAATTTTTGGAGGCACAGCGCCTCGAAGCACGTACTCGTTATGATATTGAAATGCTTTTGGAAATAGGTTATTGCCATGGAATTGAAAATTATTCAAGACACATAAGCGGGCGAGCCCCGGGGGAACCTCCTTACACACTTTTTGATTATTTTCCGAAAGATTTTCTCCTTATGGTTGACGAGTCACATGTTTCAATACCGCAAATTGCCGGTATGTACCATGGTGACAGGGCGCGCAAAGAGACCCTTGTGGAACATGGTTTCCGGCTGCCTTCTGCTCTTGATAACCGGCCGTTAAGGTTTGATGAGTGGGAATCGAAGATATATCAGATACTTTTTGTTTCAGCGACTCCTGGGTCTTACGAACTGAAAAAATCTTACAAAAATGTAATAGAGCAGATTATTCGCCCAACGGGGCTTGTGGATCCGATAATATATGTAAAACCGGCAAAAACGCAAGTTGATGATTTAATAAAGGAAATTAAAAAGAGAACGGCTAAGAAAGAACGTGTACTTATCACAACGTTGACAAAACGACTTGCGGAGGACCTGAGTGAGTATTTAAAGGAAGAGGGGATAAAGGGAATGTATCTGCATTCTGAAATTAATGCCATAGAAAGAGTCACCATTTTGAGAGATTTGAGAATGGGAACGTTTGATGTATTGATTGGCGTCAATTTGTTAAGGGAAGGGTTAGACTTGCCGGAGGTTTCATTAGTTGCTATTCTCGATGCAGATAAGGAGGGTTTTCTCCGTTCTGAAACTTCTCTTATACAGACCATTGGCAGGACTGCACGAAATGTTAACGCTGAAGTAATATTGTATGCGGATGAAATAACAAAGTCCATGAAGCGGGCAATTGACGAAACCAACCGGCGCAGGGAAATTCAAATGGCATATAATAAAAAGCATAACATTACTCCCATCACGATACAAAAGGCAATCAAAAAAGGAATAGAGTCTGATATCTCTTCACATAAGATTGTTTATGGAGCCGTTGCGGAAAGCGAAGAAGAATACATTACCCAGGAATACATGAATGAATTGGAAGAAGAAATGCTGAAAGCGGCAGAAGAATTAGCGTTTGAAAGGGCAGCGGAGTTAAGAGACAAGATACAACAGTTGAAAAACGAGCGTGATAAAAAAGAAAACAGTATTTTATCGTAATGAGCGGGTAAAAAGAGCCCCCTATCTCCTTAGTTACAAGAAATAAAGATTTTGTGAGATTAACCGATATATTTTTTATCCTCTTAAATAATGTGAATAATCTAGTAACTATTCAGCGTAATTTATCAAACTACCTGGGACGCAGAGCGCAACTCGTTCCCAAACTCCACAGGCTGGGCCAAATGAACCTTCTTGCCTTAAAAGTGGGGAACAACCTTTATAAATTGCCCATTTTGTCCCAAGTTTATCGCCTGATTCCCATTAAAGTGGGGTATAAAAACATCAAAATAGGGTAAAACTGCTCATTTGACCCAGTCTGTCCAGATTGGGAACGAGCCGTGTAACATTTACGCTGAATAGATAATCTATTGAATTGTAGCTCGTTCGTAACACGTTATATTATTTTGACTTCAGTATTCCAAAGTGGTACAGTAGCCGGGTATTTTCTGTGCTACCGTATCCGTATCTATGATGGAGAATTTTTGGGTGAAACATTTCTTTTTACGATATCCAATCCATAAATTTATTTTAGAAAAGAGAGTTTTGGTCCTTTTTAATGCAGTCCCATATTTTTTTTTGTTCATCTTCCTTTCTGCACTCCATCCCGTTTTATTACATGCCCAGCTTGCCAACAGCCCATGGCCAATGTTCATGCATGATATTCAACATACTGGTCAAAACAAGGACAATAATGGGCCGGTTCAAAATGTTCTGCTGTGGAAATATCAAACGCAAGACGAATTTGTGTCTTCTCCGGTTTTGGGGGAAGATGGCGCCATTTATATCGGCAATATTGGAGGGGAATTTTTTTCGATTACTCCAAATGGTACAAGAAACTGGGTCTATGAATGCGGAGATATCTATTCCACAGCAACTGTGGATATAAATGGAACTATTTATTTTGGGTCTGACGATGGATATTTTTACGCGTTGGATGAAGATGGCGGCCTTAAATGGCGCTTTCTGGCAAATCAATCTATTAGTTCCTCTCCGGTAATTAATCCTCAAAACGGTGTTTTGTATTTTGGTGATGAAGGGAATTATTTGTATGTCCTTGATACAAACGGAAATTTGTTACAACAAAAGAAGTTATCTGATGAAATATGGTCCCCCCTGGCAATTGATAGCTCAGGAAAGATTCTTTTTGTCGGAACATTGGATGGTCTCTTTTATGCAATAAATGCTGACACACTGGAAACCCTCTGGAGTTTTAATACGGATGATTTTATTTCGGGATCTCCAGTTATTGATGAGGAAAACGAGCAGGTTATTTTTGTTTCCGAAGAGGGGGTTATATTTTGCCGGGATAA
This sequence comes from Candidatus Kuenenia hertensis, assembly GCA_021646465.1. Classification (GTDB taxonomy): domain Bacteria; phylum Planctomycetota; class Brocadiia; order Brocadiales; family Brocadiaceae; genus Kuenenia; species Kuenenia hertensis. Next base: position 64,128 of record SOET01000003.1, read on the forward strand.
AAATAATGGTTCATCCAAATGGTCGGTTGTTACCGGTAAAGATTTTGAAGAGTCTGCTTTGGCATTAGATATCCTTTCAGGGTCGAATACGATTTATGCTCTTTCAACATATGGAACGCTTTACGCACTAGCAAGAACAACAGGTGTTTTAAAGTGGACGTATGAAACGGGGAATTTAATAACTGCTCCTGCAATTGATAGGGATGGGGTAATATATTTTGGTTCGGCGGACAAAAATGTTTATGCGATTAATAGTGACGGGACCTTGAGGTGGACGTATAAAGCCGAAGCGGAAATTTTCGGGCCTCCCTGCATTGGTGAAAACAGTGTTTTATATATTGGTGGCGCCAGGGGAAACGTTTACGCAATAGGGCTTTCTCCCGATATTCCTAAGGCTGATTTTACTGCAGAACCTACTACTGGCGAAGCCCCCCTTAACGTCAAATTTACCGATACATCGGCAGGAGAGATTTCTTCATGGCTGTGGGATTTTGGTGACGGCGTTACAGATACCACTCAAAACCCGACACATACATATAATGAAGCAGGAACATTTACCGTAAGTCTTACCGTAGTTGGTACTGAAGGTTCAAATACAAAAACAGTCGATAATTTTATATCGGTAACAGACAAATTGACGGCAGATTTTGAAGCGGTACCTGCATCGGGAGAGTGGCCGTTAGTAGTACAATTTACCGATAAATCAACCGGTGAAATTATTGACTGGTTGTGGGACTTCGGAGACGGTAATACTGATACTACACAAAATCCCATTCATATCTATTCTGCCGTTGGTAGTTACACCGTAAGTTTAACCGTATCAGACATTGATTCCTCTGTTACTAAAACTATCGACAACTATATTTCCGTTTATCAAAGAGAATCTGCCGTTGAAATTGACCTTTCTTCAAACGAAATTACCTTTGGAGAATCTTTATCGATTATCGGGAGGATAACACCCTCAATCCAGTCTGATGTAGTTCTCACCTTTACAAAAAGTAATGGCGAAACAGACATGGAAACGGTTACGTCTAACGGTGCGGGTGTTTTTACCCTTTCAAATTACTATCCATCTTCGGGTGGTGCATGGACGGTTACGGCAAATTGGAATGGAAACGATAACTATAAAGGGGCGGGAAGCAATGAGTTGTCATTTACAGTGAATCAGACATCTGTTGCTTTAACGATTGAGTCTTCGTCTGCAACGGTCCAAATCGATCAGACCGTTGATATTTCCGGAATAATTACGTTAACGCCTGAGAATGAAGTTACCGGAGGAGCGTTTGTACAGCAGAATCTCAAGTTGATACGAATAAATCCGGAAAATGAATACGAAGATGTATTTGAAACGCAACCCTTTTTATCAGATGATCAACTTCGCTACAATTTTTCCGGAATAAGTTTGCCAGCCCTGGGTACATGGGAGTTGTTGACGGGATTTGATGAGACTGAAAGTTTTATTGGAACACAAACGGCAAGTAGAGAAATAGAGGTACAGCCCGCCCCCAAAGAGGTTTCGGGATATGCCATAATTGTCGAAGGTAAGGTAAAGGGCGGTAGTGGACTGGATTCCCACAACCTCACTACAAACTACATATATAATAAACTTATTGAGAGAGGTTTTACCGATGATGGCATACAGTACTTTAACTATGATGTGAAACAGGAAGGGGTGGATAAAAAACCTTCGCATGAAGAGATAGAGAATACGATAAGAACCTGGGCTTCCGAAAAAATGAATTCAGCCCCTGCGCCATTATATATATTTCTGGTAGGCCATGGGAAAAAAGAAAAATTTCCCATATACTCCGGGGAATCTCTTACCGTATCCGATTTGTCATACGCGCTTGATAGTCTCGAATCTTCACTTGGAACGGAAGCATTGGAAGAACCAATAGTTATAGTAATAGGCACCAATCGTTCGGGTAGTTTTATTAATAAGCTTTCAAGGACGGATTCAAAACGTATTATTATTACAAGCTGTGATTCGGAAGAAATTGCGTATAAAGGCCCTTTGGCTCCTGATGAGACGCTGCGGCACGGAGATTTTTTTGTCGTGGAACTTATGAATGCTCTTTCTAATGGAAAAACCATTAAGAAGAGTCACGAAAATGCTGCCGAAAAAATAGCAGAATATACCGAAAATGAAAATGGCAACGGGTTAGATGGGGCAAGTGCGGGAAACAGACATTATTTTGACGAGTATGCCCAACACCCCCTGCTTGATGACAATGGGGATGGGATTGGAACGTATGGCATCCTTTCTTCCTCGGACAACGAAGATGGAGGGTTGTCGGTAAACATTATAATGGGCGTAGGAACGGAAACGGACACAATAGAATTTACCGATAGTATGGATACTGTTACCATAGAACTTGAAGATGTGGGGCCTACAGTAGTTGCTGAGGTAAAAGATATCTCTGTAGTAGATGAAGCCTGGGTAGAAATAGCAGAGCCAGGACATAAATTAAAAAATAAAGAAGATACGACAGAACAACAGGAAATAGACCTCCATAGGTTTAGCTACAATGAAGTTGATGAAGTTGAAAATGAATTTATTTGGAATGATTTCAGTAAGAATAAAGAGTTGGATAATTTCAGTGAACCGGGGGAATATGAAGTATTTTATTTTGCACGGGAAATAGGAACGGATGATGTTTCTCTTTTCATGGAATCCGATGTAATCAGAAACAAGGCGGAAAATCAGCCGCCCACCCCATTTAATCCTGTTTTTCCAACAAATGGAACAGATACCGCAGTAGCATTAACCTTTGACTGGGAAGAGAGCACGGATCCTGATAGCGATGAGCCGGTAACTTACACTCTGACTGTTTCAACTGATGGTGGATTTGATTCCATATACTATCAGGAGAAAGGCATTGAAGATAGCTATGCTGTGGTTGATAAAAAGGCGAGTTTGAGAGATTCAACAACATATTATTGGAAGGTGCTTGCCTCTGATGTAGACGGCGGAACGACTCTCATGGGGGAAAATGGCACAAACTCTTCTTCCAGAAAAATCGCAAGCTCCTCTGAAACAGAATCTGTAAGCAGCTTTACCGCGAAATTATCGAATGGTTATCCGGGATTTATCAAAGGAATCGTCTTTGATAGCGATACAAGCGCAGAGCTTGGTGGCTCAACTGTCCAGGTAAAAGATATTGAAGGCTCGTATACTACCACTGATAGCGGTGCTTATGTTATGGAGCTGGATTCGGGCGAGTATTCTGTTTCCGCACAGATGTCAGGATATGTAAAGAACACGGAAACGGCAAAAGTAAATGCGCTTGCTACAACGAAAAAGGATATCGGGCTTGAGGTTGACCCAAAATCATCTTCTGTTAGTGGTATGGCAACCGATAAAAAAACCGGAGATCCGTTGGAAGGTGTAACGATAACGATAAAGAAAAAGGGGTTGAAAGAAGAAATAACTTCTAACACTGAAGGCATGTATTCTTTTACCGGACTGGAATCAGGAAAGTATAAGATGATCGCAAAGAAAAGCGGTTATAAAAAATATAGAAAAAAGAAAATTAAGTTGAAAACAAATCAGGAGGTAACACAAAACCTCAAGCTGAAAAGCAAGAAGAAAAAATGAAATGAGGTCGGGCAGACGGCAGGATTACATCATGCGCTATTTTTCATTAAAAGAGAACAATAATTTTTGCCTATTTGACGTAAAATTTGTTAAAATAAACACTTGACAAACACCAGAATTAAATGTATAAGCGTTACGAAATGGGGAATTTCTTCAACAGTATGTGAATAAATATCTTAGGAAGAAATAACGTTTTTTTTGTTTTGAATTTTCCGATTCAACAGAATCGCATGGATTTTTTAGCTTAAAATGGTAAATCTTGAATTTAACGTAACTTATGCTTCATCCTGTTAGATGTTTTTATCCTGTAGAGAGATGGGGAGGTCGTGTTTAGATTTTGGGTTTTTGAAAATTATATATAGGAGAAATCAAGGGTGGACTCATTCAAAAAATACATTGCAGAATTTTTAGGTACTTTTACGCTTGTTTTTATTGCCGCCGGGGCCGTTTGTACAGATTATTACCTGCAAAGAGCAGGCGGGGCTGGCATTGGTGTTCTGGGGATATCCATTGCATATGGATTGGCGATCGTTTCAATAACCTACGCATTGAGCTACATTTCAGGCGCCCATATTAATCCTGCCGTTACCATCGCATGTTGGATAACCAGAAGGATGAATCCGAATACTGCAATAAATTACATTATTGCACAGATTGCTGGCGCCGCATTAGCAGGTTTTGTTCTTAAAACTTTGTTTCCGGAAGCAATGTATACGGTCCACCTGGGTACGAGCACATTAGGAGACGAAGTTTCTGTAATGCAGGGATTGGTTATGGAATTTATCATTAGTTTTCTTCTTGTCCTCACAATCTTTGGAACTGCGATCGATAAAAGGTCTTTTAGTAGTTTTTCGGGATTAACTATCGGGCTTGTTGTGTTGTTTGGTGTTCTTATTAGCAGTCCGATCAGCAGTGGAGCAATGAACCCTGCTCGTGCGTTTGGCCCTGCCATTGCTTCAGGACAGTTTTCTCACCATTATATTTGGTGGATAGGGCCTGTTTTCGGTGGAATTGCCGCTGCTTTTTTCTACGATGTGGTGTTTGCTGAAAAGAGGAAAAAGGAGACGGAAGCAAGGAAAACAGCCACCCGCACTTCTCGCCAAAAGAAAAAACGATAATGCAGCAACATGGAGCAATATATGACGTGAGATTTACCGTCGCATAAATTACGCTCACCTTTATTGTTCCATAAGATAGTAAAAGCCCTCCGAATGCTTTCATTTCTTTTGATAAAGTTTAACTGTGCGAACAATACGTTCGGGAGTTTTCCTTTAATTTCGTTTTTGGGGATTAATGTTTTTTATTCATGAGATAAGTAAGTGAATGCATACTACGTTTAAAAACAAAAGAATTACCGTTATGGGTCTTGGTATTTTTGGCGGCGGTATTGGAGTAACGCAATTTCTTGTAAAGGAGGGGGCACACGTTACGGTAACGGACGTAAAGAGTGGAACAGATCTTTTTCAATCCTTACGATATATTGAAGGTTTACCACTTACTTACCACCTTGGTGGCCATAGAGAAGAAGATTTTATCGATATGGATATGGTTATTGTTAACCCTGCCGTTCCCGGGGATTCAAAATACTTACAAATTGCGAGGGAAAACGGTATCCCAATTGATACGGAAATAAACATATTCTTTAAGCTTTGCCCTGCTTCCACGATTGGTATTACAGGTAGCAACGGGAAATCCACTACCACCACCCTCATTGGTAAAATTTTACAACAAACATCAAAGAAAGTGTGGGTTGGAGGCAACATCGGCAGATCACTGCTTTTACAATTGGAAGAAATGAGACCATCGGATATCGTTGTGCTGGAGTTATCCAGTTTTCAACTGGAAGCGCTTTCTTCAATAAAAAGGAGTCCAGGCATAAGTGTCGTAACAAATATTTCGCCCAATCACTTAGACAGACATAAAGATATTGGTTCCTATGTTTTGGCGAAGAAGCATATTATCTTACATCAAAAACACAGTGATTATGCCATTCTTAATTATGATGATCCAAAGTTGAGAACATGGGAAACAAAATGCAATAGTCGTATTCTTTGGTACAGCACAAAACACTCAGTGGAGAATGGCGCATATTTGAAGAACGGCCATATAGTAATATCTGTAAACGGGAATACTGTTTCGATACCCTGTGTATCAGAAATTAAACTTCCGGGAGACCATAACCTTCACAATATACTTGCAGCATCTTGTGCTGCATATCTGAATGGCGCTAACAAACAAAATATCGAAGAAACAGTTACTTCTTTTCCCGGATTGGAACACCGGTTGGAATTTGTAAGAGAGGTAAAGGGTATTAAGTATTATAACGATTCGAAAGCAACTACTCCAGAATCTGCAATCGCTGCCGTTACGAGTTTTAAAGACCTTGTGCTCATTGCCGGGGGATACGATAAGGGTAGTGATTTTGGGGAATTTGCCGAAGTATGCGCGAATCATTGCAAAGCTGTTATTCTTATTGGAAAAACCGCAAACACGATAAAAGAACTTATTTCTCGAAAAAGAAGAAGTAAAGAACAACCTCATGTATTCATTGCAAATACCCTGAACGATGCATTTCAAAAAGCAAATACTCAGGCAATGCCCGGAGGAGTTTTATTGCTCTCGCCTGCCTGCGCCAGTTATGATATGTTCAATAACTATGAAGAACGTGGTAAACAATTTAAAGATATGGTTTTTTCATTATGAACTGCCGCTTTAATATAACCCAGATAATTTTCAAATACAGAAGTTTAAATATAAATGACAACATATAGTGTTGAAGAAATTTTGGAGACAACGTCGAATCTTTCTTATGTTCCTTCCGTTGTCATTGAATTAAACACAGTAATTGCGAAAACAGATATAAATCTTAATGAAATACTTTTATTGATTGAAAAAGATCAGGGAATCGTTTCCCGTGTGTTTAAGGTGGCCAATTCTTCTTTTTACGGAAGAGTGAAAAAAGCAGAAAATGTAAAGGAGGCTGTCCTGACATTAGGGTTTAGAGGATTACAATTCCTTGTTATTGATCATGCGATGAAAAATCTTATGAAGAATTTAAAAACAAAAGATGATTTTTTATGGAAACACGCAATGAAGGTTTCTGCAGCGTCCCGGATTTTGGCAAAAAATTTACAAAAGAATCTTTTTGATGATGCAGCAGTTTCGGGGGTAATCCACGATATCGGCAAGGCATTTATTATTAATGTATATCCCGATGCTTATATACAGGTACAACAAGATGTTCAAAAAGAGCATATTCATCCTGTTGATGCAGAAAGTAATGTGTTTGGTTTTGACCATACAAAGATTGGGGAATTGATAACAAATAAGTGGAATTTTCCTCAAAGACTCATTGACGTAATACATTTTCACCATTGTTACGATGATAATAATGGATTTCCTTTAGAGTCGCAAAAGCTAATAGAAATTGTCAAACTTGCGGATATTCTAACGAATAAATTCGACAACTACACTGTTTTAGGCGAAAAAGATATAGAGGAAAATGACTTTTCAAGAAAATTGTTTGATGGAAAAGAAGATCAAATAGTAAATGTTTTGGAAGAAATAAAACAAGAGTGGGAAAAAGACGAAACAATTATATAGTTTCACAGTATCTATTCAGCATAAATGTTACACGGCTCGTTCCCAAACTGGAGTTTGGGAATGTACTTGTTCGAGAAACTCCGGTTTCTCACCAGTATATTGAGAGATAGGAAATAAAATTATCTGATTCAAATAATTTGCAATTTAAATAACCTGTTAAGCCAAACCCTCACGGGAAACAGAGTTTCCAGTGCAATTGCGTTCCCAAACTGGAGTTTGGGAACGAGTTGTGCTCTGCACCCCAGATAGTTTGATAAATTACGCTGAATAGATACGTTTCACAAAAGAGTGATCGTGGTTATTTAAAGATAAATTTCCATACCCTCCTGTGCGGCAAAACATTCTATATCATATTCGTCGCCTATTAACTCCCTGCAACTGTTAATATGGGAGTCGATATGTTCATCAAAACTTTCCGGATCGTGATGGAAAAGCACTAATTTTTTAACCCCTCCTTGTAAGGCCAGACTTAAGACTTCAGGAATGGAGGAATGACCCCACCCTACTTTATTTTGATATTCCTGATATGTGTACTGGGCATCATGGATAAGGAGATCCGCCCTATCGATTAACTGCAACATTTTTTCTGCAAGATCCTGCTTGTACTCATATTGAGAAGTTTCATCCGTCCATAGAGGAATGGGAACGATCTCATTGTCAGTGAAATAACATATTTTCTTATTTTTATACGATATTACATAACCCATTGCACGTCCCGGATGATTAATATAAAGGGTATCAACCTTTACACCGTTGATAACATAATTTCCTTCCCAAAGTTTTTTAAATTTTATCTGTGCCTGTAACGATTGCAATCTGACAGGAAAATAGACACTCTCCATCTGGTTCGATATGATATGCTCCAGCCGTTCGCCTTGTAATCCCATCCCATAAATAATGATCTCGTTACCTTTCATATAAGCAGGTTTGAAAAAAGGCAAGCCTTGAATATGATCCCAATGAAAATGGCTTAAGAAAATGTGAGCCTTTACCTTTTTTCCTTCTGCACATAATTGATTTCCCAGCTCTCTGATGCCCGTTCCTGCATCAAATATGAACAAACAGTCAGGAAGTCGCACTTCAACGCAAGAGGTATTCCCTCCGTATTTTGTGGTTTTTACTCCCGGAATGGGGATAGACCCTCTTACTCCCCAGAATTTAACCTTAATTTCCGTATTCACTACTTCTCCTCGCAAAAATACTATTTACAAACAAATCACCTCCCGATAAAAATAATAAGGTATGAATTCTAACATTGTAAATCGTAAATAGCATTAAATATTTTCTTGAGATTATAAAAGAAAGAAGTAGTATAAAATAAAGCATCAGGAATCTCTTATCCTGAAATATCAATTGTCTATGGCAAGGTATATTGATGAAAAACAGAAAAAACAATCCTCTCTTAAAAAAGGATGATAAAATAATTGTCCGCAATGCTGTTATTGCGGATGTTCAGCGTATCAAACAACTGGTGCATACCGTGTACGAAAAGACAGGGATAAATGATTATACCGAAAGCATGTTGCGTGGGCAGATCAATAATTTTCCGGAAGGCCAGTTTGTAGTGGAATACGGTAATCGTATTATTGGTTATTGTTCTACGTTTCAGATTTCCGGTGAGATTGCGTTAAAACCGCATACATGGAGAGAAATTACCGGTGGCGGTTTCGCTTCTCGTCATGATCCTGACGGCGATTATCTTTACGGTATGGAAGTTTGTGTCGATCCGGAATATCGCGGATTACGAATCGGGCAACGCCTTTATAATGAACGTAAAAGACTTTGTCAGGACTGGCAGCTCAAAGGAATTATATTTGCCGGCAGATTGCCCTCATGGCATAAACGATTTAAAAAATATGACAACATTGCTTCTTACATTGAGGAGGTGCTTGGAAAACGAGTACGTGATCCGGTGTTGTCTTTCCAGTTGAATAATGGTTTTGAAATAATCGGAGTGATAGATAATTACATGCCTTCTGATAAGGAGTCTCTGGGATTTGGAGTGCACATGATTTGGCGTAATCCGAAAGTGCCGGAGGAAAAGGAAGAAAAACGCCATAAACAATACGGAGGTCGTCTGCCGGATACCGTCCGGATAGCTACCGTTCAATACATGCAGCGCCGTGTCAAATCCTTTGAAGAATTTTTATCTCTGGTACGCTATTTTGTTGATGTGGTGGCTGACTATCGATCTGATTTTGTTTTATTCCCGGAATTGTTTTCGTTGCAACTCCTTTCGATTGAGGACCAGGAACTGACGCCCCTGGAAGCTACCGAAGCGTTGACGCAATATACACCAAGGCTCAAGGATGCAATGAAGGAAATGGCGATACGTTATAATGTGAATATAATAGGCGGGTCGCATCCCACCAAGGTGGAAAATAGCCGGGTTGAAAACATTTCTTATATATTTTTAAGGAACGGCGAGATTTATCAACAAGCAAAGATACACCCTACCCCTAGTGAACAATACTGGTGGAACATTGAAGGGGGCGATTCTGTTGACGTAATTGAAACAGACTGTGGCCCTATTGGAGTATTAATTTGCTATGACAGCGAATTTCCCGAACTGGCGCGGCACCTGGCGGATCAGGGTGCTTATATTATATTTGTGCCTTTTTGTACCGATGAGCGGCAAAGCTACTTGAGGGTGCGGTATTGCTGCCAGGCACGCGCGGTAGAAAACCAGTGTTATGTTATCATGTCCGGAAACGTAGGGAACCTTCCAAATGTGGCAAACATGGATATTCAATATGCGCAAAGTTGTATACTGACCCCTTGCGATTTCCCGTTTGCACGGGATGGTATTGCAGCGGACACGACGCCAAATGTCGAGACCGTTGCTTTTGCAGACCTGCGCTTGGAGTCTTTGCGTGTAGCGCGTCAAAGCGGTACTGTACAAAACCTCAAGGCGCGCCGGCATGATTTGTACCATTTAGTATGGCATGATCAGAAAAAGTAAAAAAAGGGAAAATCTCTCTTTTCCTGTTATTTGAATTTATAAACCGGTAAGCATCGGCATTTTTGTTATTTTACGGGAACAATTTCAGCCCTCCTGTTCAGAGCGCGGCCTTCTTCGGTGGTATTGGGTGCAATAGGTTTTTTAAATCCAAAACCCACTGTAGAAATACGTGATTCATTAATACCTTTCCCGACTAAATAATTTTTTACTGCCTGAGCTCTTTTTTGGGAGAGATCAATATTATATTCCAACGAACCAATATTATCCGTATGCCCCTCTATTCGTATTTGCATATCAGGATTTTTCTCCAAAATGTCAACAATGTTTCCAAGGTTTGAGTCAAATTCCTCCTTGATGTCCCATTTCTTGTACTCAAAAGTAACTCCTTTTACCACCCAACATCCTCTGGAATCCACAATTGCCCCTTCCGGCGTGTCAGGGCATTCATCGTCTTCGTCATAAACTCCATCTCCATCGCTGTCTTGTTTTGGTATGGCGGTCAAAAACACTTCTTTTACAAAATTTGCCATATTCTCACTGGAAGCAATTTCATCGGCAGTTACAGAAAACCCGCATTTTGCCTCACGTGCGAGTTCCCTGAGCGCCGCTTTTCCTTCTGCGGTATTTCCTGCATGAATGGTGTAGAAGCATACCTTCTCTCCGTACATTTCTTTCAAATTTTTTACCTTTGCTAAAGGACTTCCGGTTAACTCTTCACCGTCGCTTACAAAAATTATTGCCGCCTGACCGACCGTCATTAACAGTTGATTCGAAGCATCTTCAATAGCATCACCGGCTGGACTGCTGCCCTTGGGATATACCGCCCTGGTTAAAGCATTTTCTAAAAGATCTTGAGAGTGATGGGTGAGTTCATAAACAATAAATGTTTTATCTAAAGGGGTGAAAAATCCATGCCCAAATGTCACAAGGGCGCTGTTGATATCGACTTCAGGTAATGTTTTGTTCATTCGGGACAAAATATCCTTGGCTACGGTAAATTTGGAATGTCCTTGATTAACGGTACCGGTAAATGCTGTTTCCATAGATGCTGATGCATCTAATATGATAACAAAACTTTCAATCTTCGGCACATACTTCACACTGAGAGCTTTTGAATTTAAATTTTGAGGAGTAAATGATTCAAGCGGGCTGAGCGGCTTCTTTTCAGGCATGACAGACTGTAACTGTGCGCAACCCGTCAGAACAGCAATTATCATTGCAGTAAGCGATACCAACAAACATGTTTTTCTCATAACTATTCCTTTTTTAAAGAAAGCGCTTTAAAGACTGCTACCAAAGGTAGCTTAAGAATTATAGTTGTGACATTTTGATAAATTCTTTCGGCGGTGTCAAGTATAGAAATTTATGAAAATCAACAAATTTTTTTATCTTCATCTCAAATAAGTTGGAAACATTCCCAATCTTTGTAAAAATTTAAAAAAATCAAAGCCATATGCCATCGCTGTCTGGCTTTGTGTTTATTTTGCGAATATTGAGTAATTTGTTATTTTTACCTATCTCTATCTCAAAAAACCCGTGTATGCCGTTATGGGTGAGATGTTTTCTTAATGCCGAGGCGGGAAATTTTATTGTTTTGCCGGATGTGGTGGTTGTGTGTATGTATTTTGCGGCGCCTGTATAGTAAGCCATGTATACGTCTGAAGAAATATCGAGTGAAAATTGAAAACGTTGTATTGCGCTCATTTTAGGTTGCAGTAAACTAAAAATTATATATGACAATACACCACGGTTTTTTATTTTTGCAAAAAAGCTAAGTTGTACTGAAACGGAGCGGGTTTAATCATTTGCATTATAACAAACAGCGCCGGCTACCATGGTGAAAATATTTTTAGAAGGCGTGTCAAGTATTTGCTCATAGACGTTGCCGGTTGAGTTGTTTGTCAATCTAATTCCGCACATGTCAGCTTCAAAACCTTCTCTTATCTGGCCGATATTCGTTTCCATACCGAGGGCCTTTGCGCCGTTTTTTGTGGCAATGGAAAATATTACCTCTGGCGGTAACGAATAATGGGCATATAAGAATTTCATTTCTTCCAATATATCTAATGTGTCATTACTGGCTAAACTGTCGGTACCTAACCCTACGTTGATTCCTTCCTCTAATAGCTTAGACAAAGGATGATTTTTGTGGCCAAAGAAATGGTGGCTTTTCGGACAAAAAGCCACGCTTGCGCCGGAGGAGCGTATCATTGACATTTCTTCTTCCGTAAGATAATTACAATGAATGAGCAGCATTTTCTCGTTTAATACTCCCGCTTCATATAAATATTGTATCGGTTTGCGTTCCGGCGGTTGCCATCCGTCAGGTATTGCCTTTAACTTTTGCAACAAAACAGGCAAATTCCCGGTTCCTTTTGCAAGAAATTCAATTTCATCCTGTGTTTCTGCTATATGGGTGCAAACTAACAGGTTTTTCTCTTTGGCAAGCCGGGAAGCAGCCTTATAAAGTTCTTTCGAAACGGAATAAGGCGCATGCGGGGAAATACCTATGTTGTAAGAATCTGTGGTGCTGATATCCGACAAATCCAAAGAAGCTTTCGATATTATTTTTTGCGCATAGGCAGGATTCAGGCCAATAATTTCTTTATAAACAACTTTGCGAAGAGGACTTTTTTCCAATATGGGAAACGAGTGTCCGGAATGAGTAATATCTGCCACCGTAGTTGTACCGCTTTCAATGCATAATGCAATCCCTTCTTTTATTGAAGCAGCATAGTCATCTGCCTTCCACCTTGCTTTTGCGCCAACAAGCTGAAATACCCAGTGGGTAAAATTATTGGTAGGAGCAATACGATTTTTTAAACTGGTCAGATCAAGATGGGCATGTGTATTTATAAGCCCTGGTAATAGCGCAGTGTTTTTTAAATCAATAATTGTCGCATTGTCAGCCGGAACTTTAACCTCATCAAAAGTTCCCACCTTGCGTATTTTATTACCTTCAATAGCTACCGCGCCATTTTCAATGTAATGGGCATTGTCTTGTATGATGTATTTTGCTTTTATAACTATCATGATATGTATAATAAAGAAAAACGTTACTTATACATGTGTCATTAATCAGGCACGAATCCGCGTTTTCGCGAGCACATGTATGTCATTCCCGCGAAAGCGGGAATCCAGAAAAACACTTGATTCATGGTCAAGCCCTGAATAACAGGCAGTTGTAAACTTATGCCGCCAAGTATAGCTGATTTATAATTAAAATTTAAAATATTTTTCACTGAACATTACAAGACATTTAAGTATCCAGTGGGCTCCGCACACCTAATATATTTTTTGTGGCAACGTGGGTATAAATCATAGTGGTTTGCAGATTCCGGTGACCTAGCAACTCCTGGATTGCCCTTATGTCATAGCCGTTTTCCAGAAGATGCGTAGCAAAGCTATGCCGCAAAGCATGTACGGATGCCTGTTTCGTAATGCCTGCCTTTGCTACGGCAGTCTTAAATGCCTTCTGAAGTGACGCAGGATGCATATGATGGCGACGCACCGTGTGTGTGTGCGGATCAACCGAAAGTGCTCTTGAAGGAAAAAGCCAGAACCACCCCCATTCCTTACCCGCATTGGGATATTTCCTTTCCAATGCGCCAGGGAGATAGACGCCATTAATGTCATTTACCCTGTCCTGGTCATATACACCCCTTATTTCCGAAATGTGCGCAATAAGGTCATCTTTAAGTGACTCGGGGAGCATAGTCCTCCGGTCCTTGTCTCCCTTGCCTGCACTCACAACAACAATGTTTTGCTCAAAATCAATATCCTTAATTCTCAAACTCAGGCATTCCTGCAGCCTGAGTCCGCATCCGTACGTGAGCATTGCCATAAGGCGGTGAATCTCTGACAAATGATCAAATATTGCCTGTACCTCCTTTACCGTAAGCACCGTAGGAAGTCGCCTCTTATATACAGCCCGCACCGCATTCAGTTCCTTATCCCCTATATCCTTTTCAAGTACATACCGGTATACAAATATAAGCGCATTCAAGGCTTGATTCTGCGTGGAAGCAGACACCTTTCGTTCAACCGCAAGGGAACTCAGAAAATCCTGGATATCGCTACCTGTCAGTTGTGATGGTGTTTTCCCATTGATAAATTCCCGAAACGAGCGCAGCCAGGCGATATAGGTCTTTTCCGTGCTGTATGACCGGTGCCTGAGCCTGAGGGCTTCCCTTGTCCGTGTTTCAAGAAGGTTCCATACGTTTTCTGCCTCGGGTGATTTGACGGAGGCATTCTTTTGTAATGAAGCCAGATAATAGTTATAAAGCCTCAAAGCATTCGCAGCCTGTTTCACCTGCCGGTCTTCGTGAGTTTTTCCTAAATATTTCAGGAATTGTTTCGTTTGTTTGGGGTTTAACATATCTGAATTAACCGTATTAACAAACGCATAACAATCCGAAACCCACTTCAGGTAAAAAGGCACATATTTATCTTTTACCAGCGCTTTTTGAATGAGGTAGTCTTTAAAAGGTGAAAACATAACAAAACCGAATAATTATCACAATTCCGCATATTAATAATAATTGTACTATATTATAGAAATATATTCAATATTTCAACCTTTATCTAAGGATTTTAGTTTGACAACTGATATTGCATTGCATAAAATGCCGATATTAATAGAATAAAGATAAAAATAAATGTTAGGCGTAAACTCAAGCTAAATTGTGACTTTGGAGAAATTTAAATGAATAATATGTCACTTTGGAATAACGAAACTGAAATTCAATTTTTTACAGAAGCATTAAGAAATTTTGCTTCACCTGAACAACTGTTTTATAATCTTAATTCAGGGTATTTTGCCTATGTACCAAAGAATATTGATGGCGAAGGACAAACCTTACAATCAAGAAATTCACTAATTGGACAATTTACTGAAAAATGGACAAAAGACCTTTTCTCACCAATTGCAAGAGAATTAGGATTTTATGCTGTAAATAGTGTTGTTTGTGAAGAGGTCGGACTTCATAAAAGGTCAAATGCAGACTTGGCCTTTTGTACAACAAATTCTGTTAACCAAAGACCTGAGAATATAAAACTCATATTTGAAATAAAAATGAGTATTGTTTCAAATTATAGGTTCACAGCCCCTAACAATCTTTCATTTATTGGTGACTATAAATCTCACACAGGAAATCCTGCACTTTTACGTTCAGATTCGATGTTAAAAGCAATAGGAAAATCTATTAACATTAGAGTTTCTGGAATCGAATCAACCAAAATACCAGTCATAATTTTAGGAAATAGCCCAATAACTGATAGTTATATCCATAAAGTCGATTTTCTAAAAACTGCCGGAGTAATACAAGGGTTTTGGTCATTAAATCCTAATCCTACCGATACAGAATATGTGAAACAGACTCCTATTAAAGGATTTCAAACAATCGAAAATCATAAAGCACTTTTAGAATTGACAGGTGAACTATTAAATCAAGAAATGAATTATTTTTCTTCAATGATTTCCAAACCGAAACTTGGAGAGTTTATTCGTATTGCAAATCAAGAAAATTCAGATGAAGCAAAAGCTGAGAAATTCTTACAACTAATCAGAGAGGGATAATGAAACTCTATAATAGAGAAGGTACGAAAACCAGTTCATTTGGAACAAACGGAAGAATAAACCACGATTCTTCAAAATTCTATGATTCAAAATTGTATAAAGAACTTAATAATGGAAAAGAAATCTCAAAGACTGTTAATGAATTTCCAAAAGAACTATTAAACACAATTGTTCATAGTTCATGTGAGCAAATGAAAGAAATTCCAGATAATTCATTGCATTTAATGATTACTTCTCCTCCTTATAATGTTTCAAAGGATTATGATAATGATTTGTCATTGAATGAATATTTAGTTTTATTAAAAAATGCCTTTTCTGAGACATACCGAGTCTTGGTAAATGGTGGACGTGCTTGCATAAATGTCGCAAATTTAGGCAGAAAACCATACATACCACTTTCTGACTATATTTCTAAAATGATGATTGAAATTGGATTTAATATGCGAGGTGAAATCATTTGGAATAAAGCAGCCAGCGCAAGTCCTTCAACTGCTTGGGGAAGTTGGCAAAGCGCAGCAAATCCAACGTTAAGAGATATTCATGAATATATTTTAGTGTTTTCAAAAGGTGACTATAAAAGAGAACGAAAAAAAGAAGAATTAGAGAAAAGGAAAAATACAATTACCAAAGAACAATTTATGGAATTGACCAAATCAATTTGGACAATGAATGCTGAAAGTGCCAGAAGAATAGGTCATCCAGCTCCATTTCCAGAAGAATTGCCATACAGATTGATTCAATTATATTCTTTTACAAATGACATTATTCTTGACCCGTTCATTGGTAGCGGAACAACTGGAGTTGCTGCATTAAAAACGGACAGGTTTTATATAGGTTATGATACCAATGCAGAATACATTAAACTTGCAGAAAAAAGATTGGAGCCGTTGAAAACACAAATAAAACTTTTTTAAAATAAACGCCTAACAAATCGTTGCACCTGACATTTTTCCGCTACGCTCCAAAATGCAGGTGAACTCAAGCGTTCGCATAAAACTATGAGGAATAAAGTATGCCAGAGATTTCCAGATTTTTTGGAATAATCATTAGAATGTTTTACGATGAACACAGTCCGCCTCATTTTCATGCTGAATATCAGGGGAATAAAGCAGTATTTGATCTTAATGGAAATATGATCAAAGGCGATTTACACTCAAAAACTGCCCGTAAGCTGGTCCGAGAATGGGTTGACCTACACTATGAGGAGATTGCTGAGGATTGGGAGCTGGCGATGAAAGATCAGGAACTAAAGAAAATTGCTCCCTTAGATTGAAAGGAGGTGTCAAACATGTGGAATATGAATGATGTCAAAAAAATCAAATACAAAAATCAGTATGTTTACCAAATTGTTTTCGATGACGGAACTTCTGCTGACATCGATTTTTCTGACTACTTAAAACGAGGTCCAATATTTAGTCCCTTATCCGATTTGCAGTTTTTTAAAAAGGCAACTATTCAAGGAGGCACTATAGCTTGGCCAAATGGTTTGGATATAGCTCCAGAAACCTTATATGAAAAATGCGAACAAGTAAATTCATGTGATGCCAAAAAACGGCGCACCTGATTATGTCGTTAGCAGAGAACTCATGAACATCCGAATAGCGACAAATCAGGATAGTGGCGATATCAAAAGGGTCTATTCGTCCGCCTTCCCCAAAGGCGAGAGCGAGGTTATCTCTAAGCTTGCCATTGATCTGCTTTCCGAAAATACGACGCCACAAACAATCTCCCTGATTGCTGAAGTCGATGGCTCTGTAGTGGGTCACGTAGCTTTGAGTCCTGTTGTGATTGAGAATAATGAGAATTGTCAGGCCTATATTTTGGCGCCGCTAGCAGTGCGATCCGATTACCAGAAACGTCGCATTGGCTCGACGCTAATTGAATACGGCATGCAACAGTTGTCGGCTATGGGGATAAATGTCGTCTTTGTTTATGGTGATCCAAAATATTACGGAAGGTTTGGCTTCAACGCTGATGCTGCCCGTAACTACACAACGCCTTACAACCTTCAATATCCTTTTGGGTGGCAAGCCATTGTTTTCAAAGAATGTGCTATAGAAAAAGCACCTGTAGCAATAACCTGTGTTACCTCTTTGTGTGACCTTAAGCTATGGTGATCAATCTGCTAACAATCACATCCAGTCTTGAGAGAGAGACAGATAGAGAGATAAGAAGCAGCCATAAAGTATTCCGGGCAGGTTCAGTATTTCTTTTACCTGCGCCTTCACGATGTTTTCTTCCGGTAAACGTTCAGTCCGATCTTTTCTTCGCGATTGGGGACGGTAACGTTTCCTTCAGTTGATGCGACAATGATGTTCTTTCCTGAAGAAGACGGGCCAAATTCCTTTGACAGGTCTATCTTTATGGTAAGGATGTTTCCCTCTACAGAAAATTCTACATTTTTCATAACAAAGCCTCACTTTCTTTCAATACGATATGAACAATTTTATCGTTCGTAAATACGAAAAACTATACAATTGATCCCTCGATTATCACAAACAGAAAGATACTTATCCTATATTTTTATTTCGATATGTCAAGTGGTCTCTAAACTCCTGAAAATACCCGTATGTTGCCCTCCCATCCTCATGAATATCGGCGGGCGCCATTTCCTGTAAATGACTTCTTTAAATAATCAATCAACTCTTCGGAGCGTATCCCATCTTTCGGCAGCCGTAAGTGCAGCGTTTCATTATTGATGATCCGTATGTTCTTCTTCAGTTTAGAGAGACAATTTTCTGCTTTCCTCAATTCATTTACCTGAATAATGAGAATGTTGCTTACGCGTACGATCGAACGTATTTGCGAATCCCGGGCAATGACCCTTAACTCGCTCTCGGAAAGCAGGTTTTGTAGCGGGTGCGGTATACTGCCAAACCGATCGGTCATTTCTCTTGTAATATCATTTATTTCTTTCAACGTAGTGGAACGATTCAATCTTCGGTAGATATCCATTTTTAAGCTATAATCCGGAACATATTCGTTCGGAATATAGGATTCCAGATTTAATTTCAACGAAACATCAGGAGGTTCGCTTACCGGTTCATTTCTTGCCTTTCGCACCGCAAGCTCCAACAATCTGCAATACATTTCATATCCTACCGCAGCTATGTGGCCGTGCTGTTCTACGCCCAGGATATTCCCGGCCCCCCTGATTTCGAGATCACGCATCGCTATTTTAAACCCCGCACCCAACTCTGCAAATTCCTCAATGGCTTTTACCCGTTTCTCGGCTTCCGGGGTAATCGGACGGTCGATGGGTAAGATAATGTATGCATAGGCATGATGTTTGTACCTTCCTACCCTTCCGCGCAATTGATGCAAATCCGCAAGGCCAAAGGAATCAGCGGAGTTGATAAATATGGTATTCACATTCGGGATATCCAGCCCGGACTCAATAATTGTAGTGGAAACAAGAATATCCGCCTTATGATTAACAAAATCTTCCATTCTTTGCGCTAAAAGTTTCTCGTCCATTTGCCCATGAACGGTCAAAATCCTCGCTTCCGGCACTAAATTGGAAAGGGTGCGGGCAATGCGTTCGATATTATACACCCTGTTGTGCACGAAATATACCTGGCCGTTTCTGTTCATTTCGAGCAATATGGCCTGCCTGATGCGTTGAGGATCGTATCTGATAATCTGCGTTCGAATGGACTGCCTTCCCATCGGCGGTGTATTTAAAGAAGATATATCCTTAATTCCCATCAGGGACATATGAAGTGTTCTTGGTATAGGCGTGGCCGTGAGTGTCAGCATGTCAACCACCTGCCGCATTTTCTTGAACCGCTCTTTGTGAGCAACACCAAACCGCTGTTCTTCATCAATGATAACGAGTCCCAGGTCTTTAAATATTACGTCTTTCTGCAACAGCCGGTGGGTGCCAATTAGAATGTCAACTGCTCCTGCCAGTGTTTTTTCCAAAATATCTTTCTGTTCCCTATGCGACTTCAACCGGCTCAGAACTTCTACCTTAACAGGGTAATCTGCCATACGCTCCGAGAACGTAGTATAATGCTGCTGAGCCAGAATTGTGGTAGGCACCAGAATTGCCACCTGTTTTCCTGACATTGCCGCTTTGAAAGCCGCCCGAATGGCAAGTTCAGTCTTTCCGTATCCTACGTCTCCGCATATAAGACGGTCCATAGGTCTCCTTGATTGCATATCGGATTTTATTGCCTCCAGTACCTGCACCTGGTCAGGCGTTTCTTCATATATGAATGCTGCTTCAAACTCTTTTTGCCAATCCGTATCGGCAGGGTAAGAGATTCCTTCTTTTGCGTTTCTCAGCGCCTGGATATGCAATAAATCGCTCGCAACATCAGCAACGGCATGCTCTGTGCGTTTTTTTCGTATTTCCCACGACCGGGAATTAATCTTATCAAGCTTTACTTTATAACCGGAAGCGCCAATGTACTTTTGTACAAGCTCTATCTTTGTTGCGGGTACATATATTTTTGTTCCTTCGTCGAATTCCAGAACCAAATATTCTCTCTTGCATCCGTCGTCTTCAAGAATCTCAATCCCCAGAAAACGACCAATGCCATGAGAAATATGCACCACAAGATCTCCTTTTTTCAGATCAAGAAATGAGTCGATGGCCCTGGTTTGTACCGGTTTCTTAATTTCATGACGCTGTTTGTATCTATGGAAGATTTCATGATGCGCTAAGATGGTGATATTAATATCGGTAAATCTGAATCCCTGGCTTATATATCCCCGCCGCAGTTCGAACTTCTCAGAGCTTTCAACGTGCAATTCACTGATTATTTCCTTGAACCGCTGTTCTTCTGCTGAATTTATACAAAAGACTATTGTTTTTTCATGATTTTCAATAATATTTTTTAATTCTGCTACAATATCCTGAATCTGCCGGGGAAATTCATCTATGGCCTTAACTGAAAAAGCATATGCCCTGCTATCTGTTGAAAACGGCAATTTTGATAAGGTGATTTTTGTAAAAGTATTTAATTGTTTAGATAGTTCTTCCCCTGTGAATAATGCCTCTTTGCATGTGACTATTCCCAGCATCTGTTGTAATTTGTTTTCGATACTTATTGGTTCCTTCAGGATGATTGTTGTTTCTTTACAGAGGTAGTCAAGGAGAGATGTTTTTTGCTTTTTCCCCTGTAAAGAATGATTGTTGTAAATCTTATGTGCAAATAATATCCGGCAACTGTTTAACGGTAATTCTGATTGTTGGGTTTCCACATTAAAACTGCGAATTGATTCTATTTCATCCCCGAAATATTCAATGCGGTACGGGGTTTCCGAGGCAAAGGGGAAAACATCGACAATACCTCCCCGAATAGCGTATTCTCCCTGATTTTCCACCTGGCTTGCTTCCTGAAAACGATGGGTTTGCAGCAAGATAATAAAATCTTCCCGTGAATATTCCTGTCCTTTTTGAAAAGAAATTATATTATCGCTTATAGATTTTGGTGAAGGGACTGGCTGCAGGAGTGACTGAACCGGAGCCACCATTATCTTTATTCTTTGCGAGGCATCATTATTTTTATGATGTAATTGATTTAAAATGAAAAGCCGCTGTGCCAGAATGTCTTTATTTGCAGTATCATCATTATGAAAAATATCTTCAATTGCCGGGAACAGCATTACGGAAAGATTTGAAAACGTTTTCAAATCCTCCGAATCCTCCAGTGCATCTTCAACACTCGGTACAACTAAAAGGACCCTGGGAGCCAAACCTTTTGAATAAAATTTCTCACCAGCAACCGTTGCGGCAAATAAATTCGCAGACGAGCCCCAGAGACCGTTGACACAACAGTCTTTTTCCGAAGAAAGAAGGCGAATAATTTCCTTATATTGTTTATGCTTTCGCAGCAGTTGTATATATTCTTCCATAATCGCATTGTCTGGCACTTCCCGTGCATGACACGGAGTTTCCGGTTTGATTCCTTCTGCTTGTTCTTCTGTTCAGTCTGGTTATGTCCTGCAAGCACTTTATGGTTACAAGAGAAATGTATGGAAGGCAATCGTTAAAAATGTATTATAGCTGATGTTGATGGCAGTATCGTTCATAATGATTTGTATTCTTTCAATAATTTCCTGAACTTGTCAACCGTTACCTCATATACCCTTTTCCCTGTAAGGTCGACCCCCGCGTCTTTCAGGATTTCCAGCGGCTCTTTATGTGATCCGGCACCCAGGAATTGTATATAAGCATCAACAGCCTCTTTTTCCCCCGAAGCGACACGTTCAGACAAGGCGATCGCGGCGGACAGGCTGGTGGCGTATTTGTAAACATAAAACGCGTGATAAAAATGGGGGATTCGCGCCCACTCGTAGTGCAACTCCTCGTCAATCACCATTCCCTTTCCCAGATAGGCTTCAAGATTTTTCCTGTAGATGTCAGTTATGCTTTTTGCAGTCAGTACCTTTCCGGCTTCCGCCGCCTCATGAATATCCTTTTCAAAATTTGCAAACATGGTTTGTCTGAAGAAGGTTGCCTCTATTCGTTTCATATTGTGATACAGGAAGAATTTTTTTTCTTCGGCGGATTCGGCAATCTTTGACATATGATCAAACAGCAATGCCTCATTGAACGTCGAGGCGATCTCTGCCAAAAAGATCGGATTTTGATAATAAATGTACGGTTGGTTTTCAATGGAATAATCCCGGTGCAGGCAATGGCCGAATTCATGGGCAAATGTTGCAACGTCAGAGAACTTTTCCGTGTAATTCATAAAAATAATTCCCCGGCTCATATAACTCCCCCAAGAGAATGCCCCCGATCTCTTTCCGGGCGTTTCAAATACATCGATTGCCCGCGCATGGATGGTGGCATCGTATTTTTTGAGATATTCCCTGCCGAGGGGTTTAAGCGCGGTACGCACCAGAACAACGGCATCTTCATAGGAATAGGTTTTGTCGATCTCTTTAACCAGAGGCACATAATTATCATAGAAGTGCAATTCCTCAACGCCAAGTTTCTCCTGCTTAAGGGCATTAAATTCGCTGATCGCGTCGATGCTTTCCTTTGCGACTGCAATAAGATTGCTGAGCACGGTAGCTGGCAGGTAATCGGGAAACAAGGCCATTTCCGTCATCGATGGATAGTTGCGCACCCTTGCCAGTTTAATATTGGAGAGTACGCTTGCGGCATAGGTATTTGCTATCACATCAATATTTTGACGGTACGGCCGGTAGTAGTGTTTAAATGTCTTTTGCCGGAGTTCACGATCGGGAGATTCCAGCAATTGGGCATACTTGGCGTGAGAAAGGCCGATTTTTTCCCCATTATGTTCAAATTCCCCAAACGAAATATTGTTATTGTTGAAGGCGGAAAAAATGTCTTCGGGTTTTCCCAGAGCTATATTCAGCTCCGCTAAAACCGTTTCCGTTTCTTCGGAAAGGATATGGGGATTGTAGCGGGCGTAATTTTTCAAAAAAAACCGATATCCCGCCAGTTGGGGATTTTCCCGAAGCATCCTTTCGATATCATCCGGCGACAGAGAGGACAATTCTTTTTTAATAAAAACCGTTTCAGCGGAAATTTTTGACGCGAGCAGTTCGATACGCCCTTTCATTTCTTCGTATACCGCATTTCTGGTGTCTTCAAAAAAGCGGGTATTGGCATAGACATAGAGATTTTCTCTGGCGACAGAAAAATTAATATAAAACCCCATGAATTGCTCAAGCTTGCGGGGATCAGCAAGTGTGCCTTTGAAGCCAATAAGTCGGGGAAGTTCTTTCTCCGTCTTTTGAAAATCTTCCTCCCACTTGCTGTCCGAAGCATACAAAGCCGACAGATCCCATTTGTATTTGTCTTCTATTTGATTCCGGTTTTCGTATCTGGTCATATATTTATTTTAAGGAAAATACAGTAATGTCACGCAATAAGGCGGATAATTCTGAAATAATGAATACAAATTATAGTTAATATTCTTAACTTATTTAAAGGATAAAATTGTTTTTCCCTGTGCGTGAAATGTCTGCAATAAGCTTTTCAATATTTCCACCTTGTGAAGCATATGCAACAAATATTTCACCAGCTAACTCTGCCATGAGACGGTTTCTCTGGTTAGCAGTTTCTGTAGTAACCCGTTCCACCTCCCTACCAAATGGGGTTATAAGCAACAGTCTGTTTTTGTTTAAGGCCTCCTCTAATCCAGGTTCGAGTCTTTTCTTTAAACCCCTTGCCAGTGCAAGTATGACAGATTGAGTTCCTTTAAGCAAGTAGTGTAAAACATCTTTCTCAATTTTAGAATGAAAACCTGATATGACGCAATTACCTTTTTCCCTTTGCTCAATTGCCCAGTCATATGTTTTGAGAATAATATCAGACGGGCATTTACGAGAGCATAAGAAGGCGATTTTGTAGTTTTTAAGTATCTGCTTATTCCCCATATAATGTATCTTCTTTTGTGGTAGGGACAAGATATTTCCCGCAATATACTTCTTGCGTTGTTTTTTGCGAGGAAAATGATTCGCCCCTACAGGTATCTTTTTGATTATTATTTGTTGCCGCCATTATTATTTCAACCTATGCTATATTTAATAGGGGAGAGTCTTAAAAATTCGGAAACTGTAATAATTCTTATCATAACACTCTGTGTAAATGCTTGAAATTTCAAATCTAACGCAAAAAACTCTTTTAAAACTCTTTTAAAACTCTTTTAAAACTCTTTTAAAACTCTTTTAAACAGGAGACCATTTAGAATACCCGTTGTTACGTATTGTCCCCTTGATTCTCAATGCAGACAGCAAGTTAGTAACTTTGTTCTTCTTTTGGGATTCAGTTAATATGTCCGGCAATTTGTCACGAAGGAACTTTTCAATGTTTTTTCTTGGTGATTCCCCGAACTTTTTTAGATATTCAACGATGAGATTTTTGTAGTGTTCATCATCAAGCCCCCTCTGCTTAATATAATGCGCCTTTAATTCATCACTGGACAGCGACGCAGTAATTTTGGCGGAGATAACGTAATTGGGTTTTCTCCCCTCTATTAAGCCAAGTCCTTTCAGATATTTGCTCTCCTCATCAGAAAGTGGTTTCCGTTTTTGTACCTTATCTAACATGATAATTTGCTCTAAAAACAAACTCGGATTTCGTGCGAGTACACGTGCAAAATCCATATCGAGCACCTTGCCGATTACCGTTACTTTTACTTTATCTTCTGACAAGTCATATTCTGGCATTGGGAAAAATCTTTCACGCTGATAATTAAACATCTTTCTTATGCCACCTCCTGCGGTATCAACCATCTTCAAATTAAACATGGCGGTTGCGAGAAACCTGTTGCGGTAGTGTTCTTCCGGCGCATCTTCTTTAACTACTTTCTCCACGGAACCAGGAATGAAGCTGCCGAGATTAGTAAATATCAATTGATCTTCCATTTCAACAACATTAATACGACCGCCCTTTGTGTAATCCTGATGTGCAATGCAATTGTTTATAGCTTCACGGATTACAAATGGCTCGTATTGATCAACCTCATCAGGGAATAAAGTACCGTCTTTGATATAGCGGTATTTCAAATTACGGATTTTTGCATATATCTTATCAACAGCCAGCAGTAAAGGACAACTCTCAATGTGATAATCCTTGTCATTTCCTTTGGCATCTTTCAAGAGCCAGCGTATCTTTGCCTCTGCCGGACTAATAAAGTGCTCCGATTCCGGTTTACCTAATAGAATTATTGCTGTACGGGTCATCTTCCCTTTAATGGTTACTTTGGCCTTATTCAAAAAAGTAATGTCATCCCATTGATCAACGTCCTTTGCTTGCCCGGGAAACTTGTTCTTGTAGTTTTCACGAGCTTTTGCGATAGCCTCTGGGTCAAGGTCATTAATTGCGGCATCCGGCACAATGGCAGCACTCCAATCATCCAAAGCAGCTTGAGCCCGAATACGTTCAATTTCTTCCAGATTCAATGGCGACAATCCTTCTCCTTCTCTTCCATAATAGTGACCATCGAAGGCAACGGGTATACCTTTCGGGGCAGCGGGAATTTGAAACATAACTATACGGCCTTCGGCTAGATGCAGTTCATATATTTCTATGAAAGAAATACGATTGGTGGTTTTATTGGCTAACTCCCCTTTAAGGCTGTCAAGTTTTTTACGGTTCTGTCGGAACTGGCTGCCAACAATTGTCCGGCCCTTATCCTTAATCCCAAAAATAAGCCATGCGTAAGGTCTATCTTTAAGATTTGCTTCATTTGAAAGAGCGGAAAAATATTTGCCAAGCTTATTAAAGTCATAATTATTCTTGGCCTCTTTAAATTCAAAGACCTCTGTTTCAACAGGCAGCTTACGAAGTTCGTTCAATGTAATTATCAATTCTTCTTCCGTCATACGTTATATTCCCTCTATTTTTCCTGTTACTGCTTCATTGATTATTGCCGTGCGGTATTCCTGGATTGTAGGGGCGAAGCATTTTTTGACAAAATTGTCGCCATCTAGTTTTTCCCCCTAAAATTATCCTCAATCTTGTTCAGTCTTTCCCGGCACTGATTTATCATGTGTAAAACACATTCAGCACAGTAGAAAGAGTCCTTGTACAAACCATCTTTGACCTTAAGAACGAGCAGACCCTTCTGGATAGAATGGGCATTATCGTGATAGCATTTTCTCTTTCTGCCAGCAACATCAACCGAATGAGTCTTAAGCATGCTTTTGTATTTTGCCATTTCAGTTACCTTCCATTTTTTTTCTAATTTCAGACACCAGTTTATCAATAATTTCATCCATGTTGTCATGAGCATTTTTAAGCTGGTTTTCCGTAAGTATATCTCGTTCCTGTGAGCCGACATTCAAGTATTCAAGAACCGCTCTATTAATTAAAATTATTGCCGCAGGAAGATTAGCAGATGCAGTTGTTGATGGAAAATGCTTTGGGAGGTCGAATCCACCAATCTTCAACTGAAGTTCATTTAATAGTTGTTTTGCGGCAGAACGTACTCTCTCATCAAGTCGCTGCCTTGCTGCCTTTCTTGCTTCTTGTGGGGACACCTGAACTTTACTGATGGTTCCTCTTTTTTGCGATTGTAAGGATGATTGCATGAGCTTAGTCTCTAATTCTTCACGAGACAAACCAAAAACTTCAAAATCAATCCCTCGCATTTGCATTGTTTGAATTAAATCATCGACAGCAATTTTGGCGTCTTCTGGTACGAAATGATCCTGAACAAAATGTACGATGGCTTCTTCAATTACCTCCATTTCAGGTCTGAAACGCCTGCGACTTGGCGCAGGATCATTTTCATTGCTTTTATGAAGAATGAACTCATGCTTACCACGTGCAAGTTCTTCAAAGAATGCCTCATCATCTTGGTCAAATTCCTTTAACTCATTCCACCATCGGTCAACATTGAGGCCAACATGAGAAACGACAAAACCACGATTAGCTGGATGGCCAGGCGAGTTTTGTTTAATAACACGCATTACACGACCTACGAATTGAACATATGGCATTAAATGCCTGTAAGGCCTAAATATCGCAGCAACGCTTAAGTTTGGATAATCTGCTCCTTCACCAAGCATTTGGACTTGTACTATTGCATCAATATTTTTTGTTTGCAGCTTATTTCTAACTGTACCTTGTTCCTCCTCTGAAAGATTGCTGTGCATAATTTCTGCTCGAATGTTCCTCTCGGTATATAAAGCCCTAATTGAATTTGCATGGTCAATTGAGCATGCAACAGCTATTATTTGGTGTGCTTCCCAGCTTTCTCTCAATTCTCGCAGGCTTTGGATGGAAGCATCAACAATACTTTCGTTACATTCACGAGACAGTGCTACGCCTTTACTAAACCAATCTTTTTGTCGTAACTTCAAGACTTCGTTTAGCCCAATTTTTCTGTTCTCGCCTTTGTAGGTAAAATAGATTTCTTGCGGCTCTAGTGTTCGCGAAGCAATGTCTTTGATATACCCATCTGTTATCGCTTGCACGATAGGAAAACGGTAGATTCTTTCACCCTCAACCTTCTTTCCATCGGCTCTGAGTGGTGTAGCTGTAAAACTAACCTTCTTTGCATTGGGAAACTGTTCTAATACGTCTCGCCAAGTTGGGGCAACATTATGGTGTGCTTCATCTATGAGTATCATATCAAAGAAATCAGGCGCAAGCATTTTAAGCCATTTTTTTGAACTTCTAGCTGTAAGTTGCTGAATGTTAGTAACTACGATATCCGCACCGTCGCAGTCATGTATGTTGGCCTCACTGTCAAGATAGGCACAGGTAGGGCCATACCCGTTTGAGAGAACACCAAACCTACGAAGAAAACTGCCACTTCCACTATAGTCAAAATTGTCGTGTAGATTTCTTCTAATTTCAAGATTCGGGGCTATCGCCAGAACTCGTCCAGAACTTATGTGAAATGGTAGTAGAGACATTGCACCAGTTTTGCCACACCCAACCGGAAGTTGAATTATCGCATGTCCGGAATAAGCTTCGAAATACCTCTTTGCAGCATAATATGCCTCTTTCTGAGGTATCCTAAGCTTATCGTTTTTCTCAATATTCGGTGTTAGAGATTGAAAAGGGTTAGCTCTTAATGTCACAGCAGGAATTCGTATTAGCTCTTTCTCAATCCATTGTTTGGTATCAGGTAAAGTGGACAGTGATAATGCGTACTTAAACACCTTTACTGCTTCAGAATAACGGCGAGAATCACATAGACAACTGGCCTGGCTAATTAGATTGATGACTGCATTTTCCACTTCACCTTTTGACAAATATGCTCTGGCTATGATAGCCTCAAGCACTGCAACTTCAGAACCTAGGTGGAAGATGTCACGATTACTTTTATTGAGTTTTGCAAACTCAAGGGCAAGGAGTTTAGCATTTTTTTCTTTTTTGAGTTCATTGAGATCCATTATCACGCCTCACTTCTCTGGTAATACCATAGTCTTGCCTTTGAGTCTTTGTATATGGCCACACAGACATACCCCGGTTTGCGAAATGGATTCTCAAGTAACTGCACGGATTTTCTTACACATAGTTCTTCAATATCACCATTTTGCTGACCACTTACTTCAATCATTTCTTCTCTTTCCCCGATCCAATAGTCAGCCTTTTCTCCTCGACGAGTTACCTCAGTAATTTCTCGATTGACGTTCAAGTGTAAGAGTATACAACTTAGGCCAAGAGTCGCGAACTCAGTGATAACTGGTTCTTGGTAGGTGTTCATACATTTATTATAGTCATCTCTAAGACCTGACCAATTTAAATTAATATCAGTCTCAGTAGCCTCTAAGGAGGATGACCGGTAACTGTTTCGTAAGGTTCTATGTCCATCCGCATAACGTTCAGTTCCTGAGAGTCTTCTGACTAAAGGTGAGCGAAAATCCTCTGCACGAATTCTCGGATGATGGTTGTGTAATTCGGTCACATTAACTATGTTGTTATTATCAGGGTCTAAAACATTTCGTCGATTCATTTATGCTCCATTAAAGTTATCCTGAAATTTAATACGGTTTTTATTTGCAATAATGGCATAAGGTCATTTATATCTATACTCAACTCTTTCATATTCTTTGCTCACATGAGCAGATAACCCGTTTGTACCAGAAATACTTAGCTTTTTGTCCACTTTTGAATAATACCTGAAGTATTTCTTACATTCACATACTGGTTGAAGACTAAAAGCTCTTACCTTGACAATTTATGGCGCTTTCAATTTTCCTCCTTTCTTCCTCACTCACAACCTTATGCTGAACTTGATTCAGTATCCGTTTATGAACACAATTTCTGGTAAACCGCTTGCTTTGTCTGAAACAGAGTTTAGAACCCCAATGCGATCTCAATCTTCTACGTCCAATTCTTTTCCCATGCGGTATTTGATATCGTAGTTGATGATGAAATCTAATTCCTCATTGGTGAAACCGAGGGGGAAAGAGGGGGAAAGAGGGGGACAGAGGGGACAGAGGGTCACACCTTGATTAGTGACTGTATAGAATCAAATCTTTTGGCAAGGCTATTCTCTTTGGATATTTTTGATTTCATGATAGTCACCCGCCTGCTTATGGATGAATACCCAAGGCCAAACAATCTGCCTATCTCCTGATTCGTATACCACCCCGTACTCCATAAAAAGTAGATTAACAAATCACGTTCCAGTTTGTTCGAATCAGATACTCGCGGTGAATATACAAAATCCTTTGTTTCACATTGTAATATATTGGCAGCTTTACGCAATAAAATTTCGGGATTGGTTTCACGTAATACCTGCCTCTTTTGAGGAATTTCAGCGGTAGGTCTTTCTGTTAAATATCTCGACCTGATACGGTCGACAAACTTCTGTGAGCCAAGGAAAAGGCCATGTCGAAAATCTTCCCACATCCCCTTTTCTTCCCGGGAATACTCTTTCACCATTTCCCTGTACAATTGATGCTTCTTCTTACCGCTAAACTGAGATAATAAAGCGCCTGTAGATAACCACCGCGGCGAAGGCTTCCCGTATGCATATACAAGATAACTGCTCCATTTATAATCTGCCAGACGACTTACTGTTCCCGCACGGAGTGGATTTCTGTGGATGTAGCAGGAAAGCCGCAACAAGTAGTTGTTGTTCTCTATAAGAAAATTCTTAAATCTTCCCTGAAAAAGGTGGCCGCTTCTTCTGTTTTTTACATTATATCTGCGCGTATACGTGGTTCCGAACCACTGCATGGCTCTGGAAAGATTGGGCTTGTTTGTTTTAAGGAGTAAATGATAGTGATTGTCCATGAGAACATAGGCATAGACTTCCACCTCAAATCTGCTCGTCATTTCATCCAATACTTCGAGAAATGAAATACGGTCGATATCATCTACAAAAATATCACGCCTTTCGTTTCCCCTTGATAAAACGTGGTAATATGCTCCTTCATATTCAATTCGCCATGGCCTTGTCATAAAAGAAAAGTAGCAAATTCACAGGATGCTATCAAATAAATAATCACTGATCAAGGTGTGACCCCATATACCATACCATATACCATATAACACCCCTTTGGATTCTAACACTTTACGAGGATGTTGATGGATAGAGCGTCTATGCAAATTAAAGAATTTATATGATATCGACTTATAATCCTCTGATTCTTCAATTTTATAGCCACCTGCTAAAATCTGTTTCAACATGTATTCTTTCCAGTCTGCTTTGAAATCAATTTTAATTTCCATATCTTATCAAAGTGATTAACGCTCGGCTTCAGCGGCGCGGCTTTTTGCGTCCGCAGGAAGCCGTTGTTGGGACTTCCTTTTGATTGCTAGCAACTTTGTACTCAGCAAGCGGTTCATGCACTGATGGGTAGCTATCCATCCAAGAAAGATTTTTTCCGATAACAAGTTCCTCCATTGTCGCATGGTGCGTATTCTTCATAGGAATGAGGCGCATCTGAAAGCCATGCTTTCTTGCCATTGCCTTAACCTCTTCTGCGTTATCGTAAGTCATTAAAAAATCGCCCTTTACTGATTGACATAAAGTGAACAATCGCTCGTGGTCTATATTAAAATGGCGGTAAAGACGTTTGCCTGCCTTCTTCCCACCTGCTGTATAAGGCGGGTCGATGAAAAATACGACGTCATTGCGTTGTGAATACTCCTTAATGACACCCAGACCGTCCTCTTGGCGAAAAGTAATTCTATCAGCAATGAATTTTAAGTTTTCAAATCGCTTAGCAATTGTGGTTGGGTACCATCGAGACAGAATCCCTTTTCCATTTTCCCCGTGTTTTAAGAAACCTGATCCATCAGCCAATATACCGCCGTGAAACGTTCGATTTTTTAGAATGGTTTGAAACGCTTTCTCTTTAACACTAACGTTATTTTTCGATATTTCCTGTATAACTGCTTCCTTTGTAAGGTCAAAATCAAGGATTCTTTTCGCAAGCCATGCCGTATGTCCATCAACCACAGATTGCCACACTGCCGCAATATCTTCATCTATCTCAACCATGACGACACGCGCTACTAATTCCTCAAACAAAGCTGTGATGCTTATGATGCCTCCACCGGCAAATGGTTCGACCAAGATTTCGGGCTTAGGGTATTGATTTTTAATCCAATCTCGGAATGTCGGAACAAACCATGTTTTCCCTCCCGGGTATCGGAATGGGCTTCTTTGCGGTACGGATGCGACGTTAACCGGTTTAGGAGCTTTGGTATCACACAATTCAGGGAACAGTGATTGTTGTCTGAATGCTTTCATATCAAAATGGCTTTTCAATTATTTTGTTGTTTGGTGGCGTTTCAAGCTGCTCATCAAGCCTCTCTTGAAGCAACCTTATAAAATCGTCTATGTTTCCTGGCGAGGAAGTAGTTATAGATATAAGTGCTGGCTCAAATTCCGTAAAAACCTCATCGGTTTTTGTTAGTGTGAGCCTTTCTTGTCCTTCTTCTTTCACCAACTGGAGATCATATATAAGCCAAGAAATATCGGCTTTCGACTTGCTGACTGTTTTCAAAGACGGAAGTGTTTCAAAGAAACTCTTATTTAGTGCAACAGATGTTTTCTTGTGCCAAGAATGAAGAATACCTCCTTTATATAGAAGTTGAGGAGCTAAACGTTTTCGAGAAGAAGATAGGTAATCCGGTCGTGGGAAATTTGGCTGATTTGACCAGTCCATTTGTGCATGCGCCTTAGGGTTCTTCATGTAGTATTCAAAAGGGTCGCGAACATTGCCAGAGATGTAAACGGCTTGTATTTCGAGAGCGCCAAAGTCGAATATTTTCCCTTTGTCGTCGTATGCAACAAGCACAACGTCAATGTTCCCAGCAGACTTTCCGTTAGCGTCGTTCAGACGAACCTCAGTGAGCGAACTCCATGCAGTACCATCACCAAAGAAAAAAGATGCCGCATCATCTGTGATAAGCCAATCCTCCCTAAACCGGATAGGGCAGGTTATCGCTGGTGCGCCATCGTGAAATACACTGCATACGCCGAGTGGATTTTTTGCTTTATCTTTGGTGCAATTAGGAACTTTGTTGTTGAATGGGCATAGGCGTCCCGATCGGTATCGATTCGCTTTAGGCGATTGATCATTAACGAGATGCCCAAACACCTCGGCGAGTGGTTGTACGATTTTCGTCATTCGTTTTTGCCTTTTCTGTTCATCATTAGTCCCAACTTTATATTAGACTTCCCAAAATGTCGCATTATTTACAACAATTATGAAACCTATTTTTAGTTGTACACCTTACTGCTTAGTACCGGCATCATATTAGCTTTCCCAAAAAATATAATCAAGTTTATTTTCCCGTTATATATCGTATTTGCAACATAATACAACATCATTTCACTATAAATTTTTATCGATGATTCAATAACCATTTTTAATTTGTTTTTTATACGGAACAAACTGTGTTATAAACACAAATAAATGCAGTTGACAATTTTAAATTTAATAAATATTATTAAATAATAAACGTTTTTAATTAAGGCGGGTTTTTTTGTATGGTTTACTCAATGGTTATGTTTTTATTACGCACGAAAAAGGAGGGCGCATGAAGATTGTGAAGTTTACGAAGATTTGCTGTTTACTGGTGTTTGCCATTATCACTATTGCATTGCCTGTAATTGTCTCCGCGGAGGAACCGCCTCGAAATATTGGCTACGGCAGGGGAGGAAGAATGCAGGGGGGCGCGATATCTCCACGTTCAAGGGAACCCATTAAGCCGATCCCCATCAGTTTTGACGATAACAGGGCAAAGACGGATTTGGGGAAAAAATTGTTTTTTGAACCGAGATTGTCAAAGTCAGGATGGATTACGTGTAATTCCTGCCACAATCTTTCAACGGGTGGTGCGGATAATCTGCCGACCTCTATCGGACACAAATGGATGCTTGGTCCGATAAACTCACCAACCGTCCTGAATGCAAAATTCAATCGGGCACAATTCTGGGACGGACGCGCAAAGGATTTGAAAGAACAGGCAAAGGGGCCTATAGCCAACCCTATGGAAATGGCTTCAAATCACGATTTAGCGGTAGAGGTATTGCAATCCATACCGGAATACGTCAAGTTGTTTAAAGCGGTTTATGGCGAGGAAAAGATTACTATCGATAATGTTGCGGATGCTATTGCGGCATTTGAAGAGACGCTGACCACGCCAAACTCACGGTTTGATTCGTGGCTGAACGGATATGACGATAAAATCACTGCGGAGGAAAAGTCAGGGTATGAGCTTTTTAAGGAGAAAGGCTGCATAAGCTGCCACAACGGTTTTGGGGTGGGAGGAAACTCCTTTGAAAAGTTTGGCGCTGCAAAACCCTATGACAGAGATACCCAGACACTTGGTCGA
Organism: Candidatus Kuenenia hertensis; assembly: GCA_021646465.1. Lineage (GTDB taxonomy): Bacteria > Planctomycetota > Brocadiia > Brocadiales > Brocadiaceae > Kuenenia > Kuenenia hertensis. The sequence continues at coordinate 98,122 of SOET01000003.1, forward strand.
TACAATGTGACAAAGGATGAGAGAGACAAATACGTTTTCAAAGTGCCGCTGCTCAGAAACATTGAACTCACAGCCCCCTATTTTCATGACGCAAGTACATGGAGCCTGAGCGAGGCAGTGAATGTAATGGCCGAATATCAGTTAGGGATGAAACTTACCAATGATGAAACAAACAAGATAGTCGCTTTTTTAAAAACATTAACCGGAGATCAGCCCGAAGTTATTTTTCCCGTTTTGCCACCTTCAAATGCAAATACCCCGCAGCCTAATCGAAATTGAGAGCGCAGCGGCAGGAACTGGAATACCCTTGCGATTGAACATGTTTTATGGGATAGTGCCTCTATCAGTAAACTAAGATGGAAAACAAAAAAGATAAAAAAAGGAGGACGCATGAAGAAAAATAAATTAATTGCAATGACTTGTCTGGTTCTTGGTATCCTTAATGCAATACTATCATTTACTTTCGCCGGGGGTTTGATTGATATGGCGTATGGGAGAGATATAAAATCAGACCGGTCAAATGAACCCATCCAGCCTATTCCTTTCCATTATGATGATAACAGGGCAAAAACCGAATTAGGGAAAAAATTGTTTTTTGAACCAAGATTGTCCAAATCCGGATGGATTACGTGCAATTCCTGCCATAACCTTTCTACAGGCGGGGCGGATAATCTGCCGACTTCTATCGGACACAAGTGGATGCTTGGCCCGATAAACTCACCAACCGTCCTGAACTCAAAATTCAATCTGGCGCAATTCTGGGATGGCCGGGCAAAGGATTTAAAGGAACAGGCAAAGGGTCCCATAGCCAATCCTATGGAAATGGCTTCAAATCATGATTTAGCGGTAGAGGTATTGCAATCCATTCCGGAATACGTGCAATGGTTTAAAAAGGTCTACGGGGAGGAAAAGATCACCATTGATAACGTTGCCGATGCTATTGCGGCATTTGAAGAGACGCTGGTTACTCCCAATTCGCGGTTTGATTTGTGGTTAAGGGGGTATGATAGAATTTCCGAAGTAGAGGAAGAAGGATACATTCTTTTCAAAGGAAAAGGCTGCATAGGCTGCCATAACGGGTTTGGAGTAGGGGGAAATGCCTTTCGAAAATTCGGCATTGCAAAACCCTATGACAAAGATACCCAGACGCTTGGGCGATACAATGTTACAAAAGAAGAGAAGGATAAATACGTTTTCAAGGTACCGTTGCTTAGAAACATTGAGCTTACGGCGCCCTATTTTCATGATGCAAGTACATGGAACCTGAGCGAAGCGGTAAATGTGATGGCGGAATATCAACTGGGAACCAAACTTACCGAAGATGAAACGAACAAGATTGTTGCATTTCTAAAAACCCTTACAGGGGATCAACCCGAAATTATTTTTCCCGTATTGCCGCCTTCAAATGCAAGCACCCCGAAGCCAAACCGGAACTGACCTTGTTTTTTAATGAGGCTTTCGGCGTCTTTCAATTAATGTTGTAGTAGCAAGGCGCGCCTTGCCACTAACATGAACGGTTCGAATTTCCCAAACGTTTAATAAGGCTTTGGCGATCTATAGTACATATTTTTCAAAATATGCAGCTCTATTTGAAAAAGAAGCAGATGTAATATTTTAGAAATGACCGAATTTTTTATACTTTATCGCCAAGTTTAAATACGCAATACTCGGCACACATAGAACACACTTCTTCGTTTTTTGGCCTTCCTTTTTCACGGATACTTTTTGCGATAAGGGGATCAATACAGGTTTTAAATTGACCTTCCCAATCTCTGTTTTTTCTATAGTGCGACATTTTTTTATCCCACTCCCATGCTGATTTAACGCCTTTCACTATGTCTGCCGCATGGGCCGCTATTCGTGCAACCATTACACCACTTCTGACATCTTCCGGGCCGGGAAGACTTAAATGTTCCGTTGGTGTTACGTAACATAAAAAATCGGCGCCGGCGGAAGCAGCGATAGAACCGCCAATTGCTGAAGTAATATGGTCATACCCCGGAGCAACATCGGTAACAATGGGGCCAAGCACGTAAAATGGCACTCCCTTGCAAAGTTCTTTCTGTAATTGAACGTGTGCAGTTATTTGATTGAGAGGTACATGTCCGGGGCCTTCAACGATAACCTGCACATCTGCTTCCAGAGTTTTCTGTGCGAGTTCCGCGAGAACGTTCAACTCATACACCTGCGCACGGTCAAAAGCATCTGCCAATGCGCCGGGCCTCATAGCGTCTCCCAAACTTATGGTTACATCATATTCTTTTGCGATAGCCAATATTTCATCATATTGTTCATAGAGTGGATTTTCCTTTTCGTTGTGTACCATCCATTCCACCAGGAATGACCCTCCCCGGCTTACAACGCCGCAAATACGCTTATTTTCACGTAAATGTTTTAACACGCCCTGTGTTGCACCGCAATGTACGGTTATAAAATCGACGCCGTCTTCACAATGCAATTTTACGGCTTCAATCATACCATGCGGGGTCATATCGCAGATCGCCTGTTTTTTCCTCATGGCATCCACGGCAGCCTCATAGATTGGTACACTTCCAACAGAAACAGAAGCTGATTCAATAATTGTTTTCCGGATGCATCTCAAATCGCCGCCTGTGCTGAGGTCCATTACGGCATCAGCGCCTGCTTCCTCTGCTGCGCGCAATTTTTCTATTTCCTTCGCTATGTCAGCGTAATCTGCCGAGGTTCCGATATTGGCATTTACTTTGGTTTTAAGTCCGGCGCCGATACCACAGAATTTTGAAGCTTTCCGCTTGTGGTTTAAAGGAATAACAATCTTTCCTTCGGCAATACGTTTTCTTATGTATTCAGGTTCGAGTTCCTCGTTTTTTGCCACCTGAATCATTTCTTTTGTTATATTATTTTTTCTGGCTTGCTGTAACTGTGTCATATTCCTGTTTCCCGCGTTTGTTCTCAATAGGATTTTTTTCTGTCATTGAATAAAGGCTTTTTATTTCCCGGTCGGTTAATTTTCTGTATTTACCCACTTTTAAACTTTGATCAGATAAGATGCCAATTTTTATCCTTTTCAGGGTTCTTACTTTGTGCCCATACTCCGCAAGCATTCTTCGTATTTCTCTATTTTTCCCTTCATAGAGTATCATCTCAAACCTGCTTTTTTTCAGGCCACGATGCATGTTTTTTATTATAACCGGCTGCGTTTTACCAAAGGAAAGCCAAACACCGGATTGTAATGCCTTCATTGTTTCATTTGATAAATGTCCGTCAATCTCAACAAAATATGTTTTACTAATCGCATATCTTGGATGTGATAGTTTGTTAGAGAGATCCCCGTCGTTCGTGATAATAATCAGGCCTTCGCTTTGCTTATCAAGTCTTCCGATGGTATATAATCTTTGCTTTACATTCTTTATTATATCAATTGCCTTCAGACGGTTTAATTCATCGTAGTTGGTACACAAATAACCTTTCGGTTTGTTCAATAGATAATAAATTTTACATTCAGGCTTGATTAACATCCCGTCACAATAAATCCTGTTTTTTTCTGCATCTACAATGGTACCTAAAGCAGTAACTCTTTTGCCGTCAACAGTTACCCGTCCTTCTAAAATAATATTTTCACATTCGCGGCGGGAGCCGATGCCCGCGCTTGCTAATACTTTTTGTAAGCGTTCTTGCATTTCAGTAGTTATGATAAAATGGTTTTTGAATGATTAATCGTGGTGCGGATATTTTATGTATGTGTTAATTTTACCGCATGAACCAGAAAAAACGTATAGATAAAAATTAAATTTTTGCTTTTGTTTTTTTCTTTGCGTCACGCAGCATTTCCCTTGCCTGTTTTCTGGTGATATCAGTTTTCTCAGTACCTCTGATCATATCGGCAATTTCTTCTATACGATGTTCGCCGGTTAAATTTTCAATGGTAGAGTAGGTTTTCCCCTTTTTTACAAATTTGGTAACTTTCCAGTGTTCATCCGCATAACTTGCAATCTGGGGAAGATGTGTAATACAGATGACCTGATGTGATTTGGCAATGCTGCTTAATTTTTCTCCGATTACTTCGCCCATTCTTCCACCGATATTTGCATCAATTTCGTCAAAAACCAGAACGGGCGTTTTGTCAACTTTGGCAAGCTGATGTTTTAATGCCAGCATTACCCTTGAAATTTCTCCCCCCGACGCTATTTTTCTCAATGGTTTTAAACTTTCTCCGGGATTCGGAGAAATAAGAAAGTCTATTTGCGTGAGTCCCGAGCTGTTTGTATCTAAAACAGAAACTTCTCCGTTGTCATGCAGGAAAGGAGATTTGATTTCTACTTGAAATTCACCATGCGGAATACCCAAATCCCCCAATTCCCTGTTGATTAAAGGCGCAAGTTTTTCTGCCACAGAGAGGCGTTTTTTGTTTAATTCGCGACCCTTTTGCTTTAACAATTTTAATAAGGCTGCAAACTCTTCATCCAGGCGTTCAACGTTCGATCCTTCATCAGAAAGTTGTTTTAATTTTGTTTCTGTCTCATTCCGGTATGATAAAACATCTTCTATTGTATTTCCATATTTTGATGTTAGTTTCCTGATGGTATCCAGGCGTTCTTCTATATATGACAGTTTTTGCGGATCATAGCTGAAGTTTTCCTTATATTTACCTAAGGAAAAAGCAATATCTTCAATTTGGTACAGGGATTGGCTGCAGGAGTCGGATATTTTGCCCAGGTCTTCATCGAATTTTGCTACCGATTGTATTTCGCGGGTAATCGATTTTAATGTATCATAAATAGCATCTGAGGCTTCGTAGAGTTGTGAATAACATGATGAGGCGACATTATAGATCTTTTCTGCGTTGTTGAGGATGCTTTTTTCCTTTTCTAGTTCTTCCTTTTCTCCTGCCCTGAGTTGTGCCTTTTCTATTTCTTCGATCTGAAAGGAATACAAATCGATTTTTTCTCTTCTCTCATGTTGGTTGTTTTTTAATTCGTCAAGTAATGCGACCTTTTCTTTTATCTGTTTATGGAGCGATGAAAACTCTTCCCGTAAGGGAGAGATACCCCCAAAATCATCCAGGATATAGAGTTGATTGATTCCCCGCAATAACGTTTCATGCTCATGCTGGCCATGTATATTGACTAATGATTCTCCAATCTCCTTTAGGGTGGTCACTGTGATAGGAACATTATTTAAGCGGCATCTGCTCCGTCCGTTGGAATCAATGCTTCTTTGGACAAGAAGTTCTTCTTCAAGGTTTGTACTATCTAAAAGCTTCTTAAAATATTCCAGCAAAGAACCGTCTTTTACGTAAAATTTACCAATAACCGTTGCTTCATCTTTGCCGTTTCTCACAATGTCCTGGGTAAAACGTCCGCCAAGAATGAAATTTAAAGCGCCAATTACGAGAGATTTTCCTACCCCTGTAGCACCGCTGAATACATTTAACTGTTCGCTGAGCTTAATGGTAACTTTATCTATTAATACAAAATTGGAAATATATAATTCTTGCAGCACAGGACACCACTATACCATATTTCTGCAAAATAGGATTTATTGGATTCTGGAACCGGGTTGGACGTTTTTTTCTGTTGTTATGATTGCTAATTTTTCTGTATCTTTTGCGGCAAGTAACATACCTTGACTTTCAATTCCCCGAATGACAGAAGGGGCAAGGTTATTCACGATGACAATTTGTTTCCCGATAAGTTCTTCTGGCGAGTAGTAGTTTTTAATCCCGGCGACAATTTGCCTTTCCTGATTTTCATCCCCAACATCAATCTTCAATATTAACAATTTGTCGGCGTTTGGATGAGGTTCAACATGTTTTATTACAGCAATCCGTAAGTCTACTCTTAAAAAATCTTCAATCGATATCATTATGAATCCTTTCAAAAATTTTCATGACTATAGCCCATTTTAAAATGTATGTCAACGAATTACGTGTTTAATATTTTACTTCTTTAAGGCATAATCCTTTGGCTGGTACAGTCGGGCCGGCAAGTTTTCTGCTTCTTATATCTAAAAGAGTTCTTATATGAGAGATGTCCATTTCACCGCGACCTATCTCTAAGAGCGTCCCAACAATCGCCCTTACCATTTTGTATAAAAACCCGTCTGCTTCAACAATAAAATAAATATATCTTCCTTCTTTTTTAATTTCCAGGCGCTTGATTGTTCGTATTCTGTTTTTATCGGTCAAAGCCTTTGTGGTGAAAGAAGTAAAATCATGGGTACCGATAAGGTGTTGTGTGGCCATGATCATTTTAGACATATCTAATGGGAAACCATACGTATAACAAAAATTACGATTCAGGGAAGTTCTTAGCCAATCATTCAGCAATGTATATTGATAAATTTTTGATTTAGCGCTGTACCTTGCATGAAAGTTGTCTTCCACGTCTTTAACTTCTTTTACTGTGATATCTTGTGGTAAGTAGAAATTTATTGCCCGCAAGAGTTGTTTTGCAGGAATGGACGAGTACGTTGTAAAATTAGCAACCTGGCCAAGGGCGTGTACTCCGGCATCGGTCCTGCCTGCGCCGTGTATTTTCACGTCTTCCTGGAGGACTTTACGTACTGCATTCGTGAGGGTTTCCTGTACCGTATTGGCATTTTTTTGCCATTGCCAGCCTGCATAATGGGTACCTTCGTATTCGATAAGAAGGCATACATTACGCGTAATCATTGAATAAAGATTTCCTATGATTTAAAAGTAAATAAAAGATTAAAATTCGCAGGAAAAATTCTTTTGCCACTTAACTATAAAAAGATATACTTGTAAAGAACATGACCGGATTTTGGTATATGAACAAACATTACACATACAGTAGGATTGAAGCACAAAAGACTACTGCAATCAATGAAAAAAGAGATAAAAAATGGGAAAAATTGTAATTTCAACAAAAAAAGCTCCGGCAGCCATAGGTCCATATTCACAGGCGGTCAAAGCAGGTGATCTTGTATTTGTTTCCGGACAAATTCCTATAATACCCGAGACCTCGGAAATATTACAGGGTGACGCAAGCGCCCAAACAAGGCAGATTTTAGAGAATTTAAAAAATATATTGGAAGCGGCAGGCACATCTTTGGATAAGGTGGTCAAGACGACTATTTTTATGAAGGATTTGAATGATTATGCAGCGGTAAATGACGTCTATAAGGAATTTTTTCAAAATGAACCGCCGGCACGAGCGGCGGTTCAGGTATCCAGGCTGCCGAAGGATGTTGCTATAGAAATTGAAGCCATTGCAACTGCTGATTAAAAAGAAATTTGACTTGTGTTGCTAAAACTGATAACATCAAGACTTGCGATAATTATCGCAAAGATAATTTTTTATAACCATAGTTAATTTTTTTATAGTACCCGATTCAATTCATGTTGAATATCACATCAAAAACACAGCGAAGAGAGATATATCCGGAAGTAGTAAGTTTGTTGAATAATTCGAAAAGGTTCTTCGAACGAATAGGCATTACAGAAATGGAGAAACGGGTAGAAGAAATGCGTACTCAATTGGAAGAGCCTTTTTACCTGCTGGTAGCAGGCGAATATAATTCCGGTAAATCAAGCTTTATTAATGCTATGTGTGGAGAACGTGTTTTAATAGATGGGCCGACTCCTACCACGAACAGAATTACTTTACTGAGCTATGGAGACAAAGTTGAAGTAAAAGAAGTAGGGGATCATTTATGCCGGGCAACATATCCGTTGGAAGTTTTAAAAGACGTCACTTTGGTAGATACGCCCGGAACAAATTCTATTATTTTGGAACATTCAGCGCTAACGGAAGGTTTTGTGCACAGGGCAGAACTCGTTCTTTTTGTTACTTCCGCAGATCACCCTTTTACCGAAAGCGAACGACAGTTTTTGCAATTCTTAAAGGGAAAATGGGGGCGAAAGGTTCTGTTTATACTGAATAAAATTGATTTAAAGTCACCGAAAGAGCTGATTGACATTATAACGTTTTTAGAGAAAAATTGCTACCGCCTGCTGGGTTTTGAGCCGAAAGTTTTAGCCGTTTCAGCCAAGGAAGCATACAAGGCGCGAAGCGAAAACAATGAAGCCTTGCTGAAACAGAGCGGTATTGAAGAGGTTGAGGCCTTTATGTTTGAAAAACTCGACCTTGATACAAAAATAGATTTCAAGCTGGTAAGTCCTTTAAAATATTTATTTAATGTCTTTACGGAACTCCAGCAGCAACTCAGCGAAAAAGTTAATAAATGTAATACGGATATTAAAAGCATTGAAAGATTTGAAACGCGCCTGAAAAACAAAAAACAGGATATGCAGGAATACACGTTAAAATATAAAGATGAAATTAAGCTGGTATTTTCACGATTAAAAGAAAAGCTTGATAATTTTTTAAACACATATGTTACTGCTAAATCAGTTGTTATGTCAAAAATAGGGAGAGAGAAACTGAATGACCGGTTTAAAAGAGAAGTGTATGGACTTTTAAACCCACAAACTGATTTAGACCGTATTATTGATGATGTTGTGGATTATGTTGCACGAAATAACCGTTCATTGTGGGACATGGCAAGAGATCATATTGAGAAGGAAGTCGGCTATGATCGCATGGCGGGTAACTTAGTAAACGGGCATGTTGAACGCCATTATGATGATCGCAAACATGAAATTGAAGTTGCATTGAAGACACGTTCCAAAGAGTTCAGGGAATTGGATACGGAGCGTGAATCGGAAAGGCTTAATGGTTTGGTGCAGGCAGGTTTTATCAGTTTTTTACTTATTGAAGCATTTGCGATAGGTATCGGTGTGGGTATTACAATGATGTTTTCCTGGATTGTACCGCCTCCTGTAACGATTGGTATTTCAGTAGCATTGGCTTTTTTTGGGTTGGCTGTTTTTCCTCAAAAGCGTAAAACCTTTAGGAATGAATTTTTAAGGCGAACAGATGTTATCTGTGAACGTTTTGTAGAGTTTATGAAATTTGAGATTAATAAGGCGATTGATCGTGTAATTGAAGATATAAGCAACAATATTTCATCTTACCGTGACCTCCGGTGGACGGAAAGGGAAGAAACGGTAAGACAAGTTTCGGAAATAAATGCATTGTTGGAGAATGTAAAAAATCTTATGCGAAAGAGTGGTCTTAGTTAAAGGAAAAGGAATCGGAGTAATTGGGAATTATTTTGTATGCTCTTTGGGATTGGATATGATATTCATAGACTCGTTGAAAACCGAAAGCTTATATTGGGAGGAATTACGTTTGATTATCACTTAGGTTTGCTTGGCCATTCAGATGCGGATGTGGTTATTCATGCCATCTGCGATGCGTTGTTAGGGGCTGCAGCACTGGGTGATATCGGAGAACATTTTCCTGATACAGATGAGAAATGGAAAGATGTTTCCAGTTCGGTTCTCCTTTTAAAAGTCGTTGATCTTTTGAAAGAAGGTAATTTTAAAATTAATAATATTGACGTTGTCATTCTTGCACAGAAACCAAAAATAGGTTTGAGAAAACACGAAATAAAAAATAATATAGCAAAATTGTTGCATTTGGAAGTAAACAGAGTAAATATCAAAGCAACAACAATGGAAGGTGTAGGTGCGATTGGTCGCGGTGAAGCAATTGCAGTTCAGTCAATAGCGAGTTTGCACGAAAATAGTTAATTAAATTATAAGGCTACATAACTATGGCGATTTGGAAGAGAAAGAAGAAAAAACCTGAAGAGGAAGCAGTTGACGATACCGCTCAACAGGAATTAAAAACAGAAGAAATAGATAAAGAAGATGTTGCTCTTGCCCAATCTGTAATAGAAACAGAAAGTCCTGCCTTAGAGGAAAGACTAACGGAAGAAACGGGTTTTGAAGAGCCATTAGCGCCTGAAATTGAGATAACGCCGCAGGATGATTTAAGTAGCGGGGTAATTCTGCGCGGCAAAAAAATTTCAGGTAAGTTCAGGAAAGGGTTTTGGGGATTAATTTCCATCTTCGTATTGCCTCCTGTTTTAATGTTCGCGTTTGGAATTCTCGTCATTGTATTTATGTTAATCTTTCCTATACTGGCGGTAATTTTGGTTACGTCAGTACCTGTGGTTTTCGTTACTTTATCTGTCTTAATCATAGCATTTCCCGTAATATTCCCTTTACTTGTTGTTTTTTTACTTATTACGGGGAAAGGACGGCTATTAGTTGCTTCTGAAGGGAGATGGATTGGAATCGAAATGTTCGGAAAGAGTTATTCTTTGAAATAAATATTTCTGTAAGGAAATTCAATATGGGTAGGGTTGAAGATTTTCAACCCCTACATTAAAAAAATTGTGTCGTTTTATGATTGAGTTGCAATGATTTCCGTTTCACCCATATACGGCTGAAGAACATCCGGAATCCGGATTGAACCGTCTTCCTGCTGGTATGTTTCAAGGATTGCTATGACGGTTCTCGGCAATGCTAATCCCGAACCGTTTAAGGTGTGTAAAAATTGTAGCTTGCCATTTTCATCCCGAAAACGCAAATTGATACGTCTTGCCTGAAAATCTTCGAAGTTACTGCAGGAAGAAACTTCAAGATATTTGTCTACACCGGGAGCCCAAACTTCTATATCATAACATTTAGCGGCAGCAAAGCTCATATCTCCTGTACACAATTTTACTACCCTGTATTCCAGTCCAAGTAATTGTAAGATTTTTTCCGCATTAGCAAGAAGTGATTCCAATTCATCATAAGAGGTCTCAGGCCTTACAAGTTTTACCAATTCTACCTTGTTGAACTGGTGTACCCGCATAATACCCCTCGTGTCTTTTCCATATGAACCGGCCTCCCTGCGAAAACATGGGGTGTAAGCAGTGTAATAAATGGGAAGGTTTTTACAAGAAAGGATTTCGTCCCGGTGAATATTGGTTACGGGCACTTCCGCAGTTGGTACAAGAAAGAGGTCTTCGGTAACGGCTTTCTTTTCAGATGCGTGCGCGGTGTACATCTGTAATGTTCGATACATATCATCTTCCAGTTTAGGTAATTGTCCTGTACCGGTCATAGACTTCCTGTTGACAAGAAACGGAGGAAAGATTTCTGTATATCCGTGGTCACGGGTATGTATATCCAGCATAAAATTAAAGAGCGCTCGTTCGAGTTTTGCACCAAACCCCTTTAATAGAATAAAACCGGAGCCGGTAATCTTAGCTGCCCGTTCAAGGTCGAGAATATCCAAAATCCTGCCTAACTCCCAGTGTGGTAACGGCGTAAAATGAAATGTTTTTCGTTTTCCCCAGGTTTTTACAATTTCGTTATCGGAGGCATCTCTACCAACGGGTACGTCCGTTGCCGGTATGTTAGGGATTCCAAGCAATAGATCGTTAAGTCGTGATTCCAGATCCCTTAATTCCGCATCAATGGACTTTATATCCTCTCCAATCTTTTTTGTTTCTTCAATTATAGCAGAAGCGTCTTGTCCTTTCTTTTTTAGTTCACTTACCGCTCTTGATTTCTCATTACGTTGATTTTTCAATTGTTCGCAGAGGTGAATCTTTTTCCTGCGTTGGGCGTCTATTTCTAAAATAGTATCTATGTTTACGGCATTTTCGTGTTTATTGGTAATTGCCTGTTTTACCGTGTCGGTATTATTTCTTATGAAATTTATATCAAGCATATATATTCGTATCTCCCCTGGCTAATTGCTAAATTGACAGGTGAATTATATGCAATCGTTTTGAAAAAATCTAGGAGTTTTCCGGATGGTGATTATAAAATGCAAATTCCGGTTTTTATTATTTATTTTATTCGAAAACCTGATTTGTTTGACTATAACCATTTAATCACTTAATCAAGTTGTATCCTACATACATTGCTATCACATTTATCGCGGTTGCGTGGGATGGTAGAAAAAACTATTGGGTTTGCGCTTACAACAGAGAGATGTTTTGCAAAGGGAACTTAATTTCCATTTGCCTTTGAAGCACAGGTAATCCCCCATTCTTTCACCCGGTACTCTATCTTTCTGAGGGATATCCCCAGTATCTTTGCGGCTTCCTGTTTGTTGCCCTTAGTTAACTGAAGGGTATTCGTAATAAGTTCTTTCTCCGCCTCTCTCCATGAAGTGCCCAAAGTTAATGTAATGGAAGGGATGTCCCCTTTTCTGGGCACAATGCTTCCTGGCAGGTGTTTTTTTAATATCTTGTTGCCGGAACATAACACCATTGCCCTTTCTATCACATTTTCCAGTTCACGGATATTCCCAGGCCAATCATAATCCATCAAAACTTTTTCTATTTCAGGCGCAACCCTTATGACTTTTTTATGTAATTTGTCATTGTTCTTTTTAATAAAATGATTGATCAGGAGAGGGATATCCGATTTCCTCTCCCGTAACGGCGGCATTGCTATATTTATCACATTCAGGCGATAATACAAGTCTTCACGAAATTCGTTTTTCTTCACCGATTCTAACAAGTCCTTGTTAGTGGCGGCTATAATGCGCACGTTTGCTTTCTTTGTTTCGGTACTCCCCAGGGGGATATATTCTCCTTCCTGCAGTACGCGCAATATTTTCGCCTGAACCGATTTTGAAATATCGCCCACTTCATCCATAAAGAGTGTTCCGCCGTTTGCCTTTTCAAATAATCCTATCTTATCTCTCATAGCTCCGGTGTAAGAACCCTTCACGTGCCCAAATAAGGTGCTCTCCAGAAATTCATCTGACAGAGTTGCGCAGTTTATCACCACAAATTCCTTCTCTTTTCTGCTGCTGTTCAGGTAAATCGCCTTGGCAATAAGTTCTTTCCCTGTGCCGCTTTCACCGGTGATTAATACGGTCGCATCGCTGCGCGCCGCCTTTAACGCGATATTCATCAGATTACACATTTTCCTTGAGTTGCCGACAATGCCGGTATTTCTGCTTAGCTCCTCAAGACTGGAAGGCTGCAATTGGTCGGATATAATATTTTGCTGCAATATCATGCGGTCGACATTTTTCAGAATATCATCTACTTCAAAAGGCTTGGTGATAAAATTAAAGGCACCCAATCTCATTGCCTCAACGGCCATTTCTATTTCGCCGAAAGCAGTGATCATTAATATTGACGGATCATATAATTCCTTCGCGTCCTTCAAAATGTCCATCCCGCTGACGTTTCCGGAAAGTCTGATGTCGGATATGATAACCGGGAATCTTTGCTGCTTGATAAGCTCCCATGCCTCTTCTCCCGATCCTGTTGACTGTACCTCAATGCCATGTTCCTTCAAAGTATTGCAGAGTATTTTTCGGCAAATATCATTATCTTCAACAATCAAAACACTTGCTTTTTTCATAGCTAGTTATTTTTCCCCTGTTATAAAACGATAAACTATTCTGTTTTGCTTCAGATGGAAATGGAAGTTTTCTTTACTTATTTCTGCAAAACGTCATTTTCTCATAAAAAAGGATCGTGCAAATAATCCCATGAAAATACCAGGGATTATGCCAATTAAAAGGTGATTGTTCAGGTAGGAGTAAAGCCTGATTGCTGTTGGTGTAACGAACACAAACAGGGAATCCCATTTGTGTTTAAAATATAACCAGTCAATGTGTTGTATTCCCATATAATCAACCAAAAGCAGAATTGATATCGGGATAGAAATGAATAAGAGGAACCTGAATAGCACATATCTCAGAAGCAAACCTAACGAAGCTCCTGCAATTATCCCCAGGCTGAATTTTGTTATTGCTTGAGTATTGAATTCCATCAATAGTTCTCCTATATAAATGAAAGCAGCATACTATGGAAAGGGAGCATTCCCGGTTTTTTGTAAAACTATCGTTTATTATGCTTCGACGGAGTTTATCCTGAGCGGTAAAGATGCTTCGACTCCGCTCAGCATGACATAAGCGAAGGGCTCAGCATGACGATCACAGTCACCCTGAGCGGAGTCGAAGGGTTTTTTCATCTTTTGATGGAATTAAAGATGCTTTTTTACAAAAAACCGGGAATGCTCCCCTATGGAAACTTGTGTGAGTTAGCACTCACACAAGTTTCCATAGATATGTCCGATTATTTATTTATAAGACGCAACTCCCGGAGCACAGCCTGGGCCTGATTATGCCGCTTCCAGATAAGGTCTTCATATGAATCTCTATAGGGATCTTTTATTTTATTTGAAATCTGGTAGAGAGGGAGTTTGACCTTTAACAATTTCAATTCCTGCCGTAATTTCGGAATATCTTTTTCGATTCCCGCAATTTCGCCCTTTATACGATCGATCTTAGACTGATATTCAGATTGTATCTCCCGGACATCATCAGATTGCGCATGTGTAGTTAGTGACGAAGACATTATTTCCGACAGATTCGCATATAAAAGATGCAGGTATTTTTTTGAATTTAGCAGTTCTCCTTCTTTTCGTTTTAACAAGTCTTCTTTAATTTTAATCTCCTCGTTAATTATCGGGGTTTGATCTCTTGTGGATTCAATAAATCGTTCCAGCAATTGGGAGCCTCTGTGTGCTTTTGTATTTGCCGATAACGACTCGGAAGGATTATTCGGTTTCGCAGTTCTTTCAGGCTTTTCATTTACATGGTTCTCAGTAGATATATTGGGTTCTTCCTTATCTTCCTGTAAGATGACTGATGCGAATTGATAATTTTTGGGCAATGCAGATTCCATGCCTTGCTGGTGTAATGACTCCGTGACAATCGGTTCGTCGGCAAAGGCCATGGTTGTAAAAGCTGTATTGCACATACATGCCAGCGCGATAATTATATTTTTAGTACTCATACTATATTCTCCTGTTACAATAAATTGTTCTTTATAGGGTTAATGAATTTACTATTTTTCAGATCAACTTCTGTGAAAATCTTCCGCGGCTTCTTTAAATCCTTTGTATTCCTCTGAATAATCCTCTATTCCAATCGACATTACTTTCTGTATGGCATTCTTCAGCATAACCTTAAATTCCTGGAGTTTTCTGACCAACCGTTGATGTTTTGCCATAATTTCCTTTGGATTACCGGAACCGGAGAAGGCAACGCCGATCTTCTGGCGAATTTTTGCAGAGTTGCTGTAAACCTCAGCAAGTGCCTGGAGATCAGACTTAAAGCCCTCCATGGTCTTCTGCACATCATCGAAGGTATTGGCAAGTTCTTCCACCTCCCTGCTCTGTTCCTCGAAAAAGGAGCTAAGTATATTGTAATTCATATTGCTTTCTTTACTTTTATATTCAAGGGCGCGGGCCTTGAGATTATGGCTGAATTCCCTCAGATCAATCGGTATGGATTTCGCCTTATTCAGGCCGTCATAGTACTCCCTAATCGTTTCAAAGGTCTCTCCTATGGCGAGGGTAGTATTGGCAACGGCATCTTCGGTAGGGTTTTTGTTCAATTCTTCAGTTGCAGCGTGAAGATTATCGATATTGTCTATTATTTTTTCCACATTGGTAATTCGGTTTATGTTCTGATTAATCTGTTTTAGTTTCTCGATGGAAAAGTCTTCCAGATACGTTGATACCTGACGTTCATGCTCTGCTTTAACTACTTTCGGATGGGCGATCAGTACAAAAGACGAGAGAGCAAGTGCATAATAGATAAAACGATTTCGCATAATATAATCTCCTTTCTCTAATTATTAACGAGCATTAAGCCCAAACCTTTATCCAGCAACAGTTGCTGGTTTTCAAGACTCAGTTGCTTAAACACCTTATTTGCCATGGGGTCAAATATCGTTCTCAATGCGAGATAGGCAAATATCATATCCTCCTGAGACGGATCGTTGGCAAGTTCCAGATAATCTTTATACAGACTGGCAAGGGTATACGGATTATTGCTCTGTAATTGTTCATTGATGATTTGCGCCTTGATTTCGTCCAGTCTTACCTGTTTGTTGATTTCTCCCGAAAGACGCTGGCTTTCGAACAAGTAGTTCTTTTTGGCGGTAATTTCATAGAGAAGAGTAAGGCTCTGGATGTGGTCGATGCGGGCAGGACATGCCTTGTCTTCCGCATTGCAGTATATATTCAATGCCTCGGCGGCGCGAATGGCATTATTTGTTTGCCCCAAATTCTTGTACGCTATCGCCAGGAACAGACTTCCCCTGTGATGAATCCCGGTCTTTTTTGTCTTTTGCACAAGGTATTCTGCATGTTTCCTGACTTCCTCCCAGTTACCAACCGCCGCTTCCGTATGCATCTTCCTTTCTATTTTATCCAGTTTTTTCTGAGACACGGAAAACAAAGCGCCGTGAGAATCCTGCAGAGAAAAACATTGCGCCGTTAATACAAACATTATCAGTACTAATAAGACTTTATACATGGTGATGGCTCCTTTCTCTTTTTTCATGTATAGTTAATGAAAATAATTTTTAATCGTCTACCGTTTCATATTTCTCAATAGTAGCATCTTTCCACGTCTTTAATTTCTCTTGCAAATGTTTAGCCGAGCTTGACCTGGCCTTCCATGCGTTGATTACTGCTACCAGTTCTTTTAATTCCTGCGGTAACTCACTATCCTTCTCTTTTACGACTGATTGTGCCTCTGCAATCTGTTTTGTCTCCTGTATCTTTTTATTACCCTGGCGGAGAGCAGCAAGTTTACCAATGGCAATCTGTTTTGTATGAAACAAATCAAAAAAATAGAACATTGCGAATATGCTGCAAAAACCAACGAAACCAATGATGACGAATACAAATTTTCTCATGGCGTTTTATCCTCCTTTCTTTTTTGGAAATAATCTTACTTATTTGTGCTACTCAACGTAATTCAGCAAACTACCGTAGCGCAAATGCATTCCCAAACTCCTGTTTGGGAATGCATTTGTTTGAGAAACTCCGGTTTCTCACTTGTCTGACATCTACCTGACGGTAGTAAGGGCAGTCAAGGTAGTCAGGAAATAAAATCATCCGATTCAGACAGTAAGTTTGCAGACTTGATAATTTGTTACATCAAAGCCTCTCGGGAAACAGAGTTTCCGACGCCAGTGCGTTTCCAAACAGGAGTTTGGGAACGAGCCAGGGATGTGTATTACACACTGAATAGTTGCACTCATTTTCCTTCAATTCCCCCTTTATTTTGTTCAAAGAGCTATGCCTCTTTTCTTATATAGTCTGAATTAATTTGTTTCCGGTGACGACTTCGAAGTGTTTTTTAAAAAAAGTTTAGGTCATCGATGGATATCAACCCTCATATTCCTTTTTACAAACATCTTTTGTATCTTTTCCGGCAGGCGTTGATACATTTCACCGGCCTTTGGGTGGTAAATCGTCCAGGCGCATGTATAAAATCTTATTAACTCTTCCTGGTTTAATTCGGCATTAGTATCGTCTAAATCCTGGTACAATGTACAAAGCTCCTCCGGATTGCCCCGGAGCGTCTCCTGATGCCTTATCATTGCCCGTATTTGTTCCGCTTTCAAACGGTCGTAGATGTTTTTCCACAGCTCATGGGCTTTTTTCAAATAGGCATGTTTTCCGGTGATAATGTATGCTATTGTGCAGATCTCAATATGTGCTAACGGGTTTGCGCACGCCAAAGATGCGGTATTACATTCAGTTTCAAACTGTTCCAACACCTTCAATGCTTCTTTATTACGATCCAAACGAAATAACGCCTTAATTTTTAAGCGGTATGCATCATGACTATTGCCATCCTTTTTTAGTATTTCATTCGTATACGCAACTACCTCTCCTTCATGGTTATCCAGAGTTTCCGATATATATGCATCACGAATCATTTCCTTATATGAATGATCGTTGGACTGCATACAATGTATGATCAAAAGGACTAAAAATACGGTCATTTTTCATCTCCGAATGAAATGTTTTATTGGGAGCATTTCCAAATTGTTGAAAAAATACCATGTATGGACGCAACCCTTCGACTCCGCTCAGGGTGACAAAATGGTCATGCTGAGCGGAGTCGAAGCATGAGGCACCTTATGCTACACAAGCTACAATTTGGGAATGCTCCCTGTTTTATTGGTCGGGTTAGCTGACAAACCGGAATCTGGATTCGTCTTTGTCAAGATATTTCAGCTTTATATAATCCCTTTTACCGTCCCGAATAGTAATTTCCCTGATAATCAAAACGAATCGGCCGGATACTGTCCGCTTAATGGCTCCAAAGAGTTCAAGCACATCCTGCTGTCGCAATCCGATATCCCTGACTACTTGTATCATCTTTCCCATAAGATATTTGGTATATACGGTCTTTTCAGGGTAATATACGATCTCCAGCGGAATATCCGAAATCTCACTATACCAGGGATAACCTTTTATTCTTTTTAGATAGTATTCCCTGTCCGAACTTAAGGCACTCAAAGCAAAACCGGTTGGCAGACTATTCCTCTTTTCCATTCCAAAACCGGTGACGGCAATATGAAAGGTATGCCGTATGGGATCGGGTTCGAAGGTATCGGTAGAACGAGGACGGATGATTAACCTGAATCCCATTCTGAGGAGGATTCCCTTGTGCCGTGCAGGATCCGGTACATCGAGGCTTTGGCATACCGTTTTCATCTCCATTCATCGAGTATGCGTTTATATAACTTTCGTAATACTGTTGATATTCATCAGACGTGATATTGTCGTATAAGGCATGTTCACTATTTTCAAATGTCTTTTCAGCCGATTGTTCTTCTTTCGTGTCAGACACGGATGATGGAGTATTTACGTGATAAGATTCCTGCTGTTTTTCATGGGTTTTGTGCTTCTTTTCCGAACTTGCCAGAGGACTCTGTACACGCTCCTGCACATTCTTTTCACGAAACTGTTGTATTTCTTTTGTTTTCGGTTTGCTATTAATTAGTTCATTCACCGCCGCTAATTCTTGTGGAGAGGTGTATTCATCTTCCGGTATTTCTTCAATCTTTTCTTCTTCAAATTCAACCGATTCCTCTTTGGCTTCTTCCTTCTTTACTTCTTCCTCCTGTAACTGCGGGGACTCATTGTATTTCATTGTCAGGTAATAGAATGGGATAAAATGCACTACTATAATTATTGGCACAAAAATAGTTCTCAATGGCAATTTTCTCATTTTTCGGTAATCTCCTTTCCAATTATATGAACACATTTTATGGGCAGATTGGCTATTTTAAGATCGCGCAGCAAAGGCAGTATTTTATTCCAGGGGGTGGTTTTGCTTGCAAGGAACCGGATCTGTGAGTATCCTGTTGAATATTCACCAAGCTTTGTGGCAAGCGCCTCCCCGTCTTCGAGCAACATACCCATTACATATAATTTATCTTCGTCATAATCGTACCTTACTTCCAGCACGTTATCAGTGCCGGTGGATGTCTGACTTCCATTTTCCTGCCTGATCTCCGGTATATTGATAAAACCAAATGCAGGCATAATGGCAATCACTATGGCAAATATGGCTATAATAAGAAACACCATATCGCTTTGTATCGTAGAGGTAGTATCATCATGCATTGTCTGCCTCCATTCCGATTTCATGGAAGAAATTCTTTTCTGTTTCCGCCATTCGATGCTTCATAATGGTCAGAATCAAAAAGTATATGATTATAAGAAAGGAAAAATAGGTTCCGGCTATGCTGGACATCAGGCTTACCCCTACACCGGAAAGGATGTCCTGTACCGAAGGGTGCTGTGCGCCGTTTGCATTTCCCAGGGTAAGCATTGTGGTCACCACTCCTATAATGGAAAACGCAAACCCGACAATGGTGGGAATGGCCTTGCAGCTTTGCCATACCGGCAGGTCAAGGCTTATTTCCCTGCGCGATATCTTCGCTGGTTTTATACCCCTTCGTACTTTGTCAATGGCTCCCACAAGCGCGTTAGCGTATTTTTGTATCAGTTTATCATTGCTCCTGCGAATCAGAGTTTGCGCGTTTAAAAAATCGCAGGCATCGATGAACGCTGCAAGCGTGCGCCTGTCTTTATGGTGCTTTTGATAGTGCAACTCCTCAAATTTCCTTAGAAACAGGATGCTTATGTATCCGGACACCCCGTACATTGGTAACAAATAGAGTAAAGGGGAAAGATCAAGGCGAATGTTTTTATTTTTAGAAAATAGCAGCCATGCGGCAAAAGCCGTTGCCAGGAAAATAAAGAGTAGAGACTGTAATATTTTTTTCCTGAACGATTGATATGACTTCTTACTGTTAATGAAATGTCCGTAAAAAATATTTTTCCGCATATTACCCTCCATTTCCACCGTCCGGTATAAAATAAAGCGCTATAAAAAAGATGAGTAAATAAATCATTCGTTGTTCCTTTCTACATTGATTCTCGTAGAGACAGGTTTCAAACCTGTCTCTACTACCCACATAAACTCATGGGTTCAGGTTATAAACCAATGTCATTAAGTTAAGCCTCTGTCTTTCGTAACTGCTAATAAGGTCATGATGAAACAACCCTGACAGGGTTCTGAACCCTGTCAGGGTTAACACACTGTATATGGCAGAAATCAGAAAAAATCAGGAATGCATCCTTAGCTTAATTTCATTGGGTTGTAAGCCTGAACCCGCCTGAGGGTGGAATAAAAAAGGCCGATGGGGTATATTTCAATACCCATCGACCTTTAGAACAATCTGACATTTATATGCAACAAATACTTTTCTTCAAGGATAGTTTAGAAAAAAGACCTTCCAAAAAGAAATTTGGAAGGTCTCTTTCTTTTCACATACAGAAAACAAAATACATCAAAGTAAAATTAACTTTTTACTTGTAATACTTCAGCTTTTTGAAGAAACATGAAGAAACTCATTTATACCACAATAACCCTGTCAGGGTTTAAAACCCTGACAGGGTTAATTTCCCCCCCTACACTGTTCGCTCACAGTGATATTGTTTCGAATTTTTCAGAAAACCAAATTGTCATTTTTTACTTTGATTCTTGGCATTATGATAACCAGCATCATATGCCTTATCGCAGTCAATATCGAAGTCACTGCGTCCAAAAATGTCGTTTATCAGTGAACCATATGGTGGATTGTACTCTCGCTTTCCATAATCTTTCTGGCCTTTGCTGTGATAATGGTCGAATGTCTTGCTATTGCCCATAATTTTTTTCCTTTCTGCAAAAAACATCGTTAATAAAAATAAGATTTTCTAAATCAAGATACAACCGTGCCCTTCCTTGGATTCTGCGAGTGTTTACTTTTCTTTGCATGTGGTTTCATAACTTCTACGAGAATTTCTTTAAACTGCAAAACGATGGACGCTACATCTTCTGTCTTAGGTTTTTTCCCGTACAAAAAAAGCTTTTTCATGCCATTTTTTGATAAACCCAGATGTGCAAGACTGCCATAGCGTGATTCAAATACACGTTGTGCAGTTTGAAATGTTGGTGTATCTATATGCATGATATTATCTCCAAATAAAAGGTGAATGAAAGGAGAGAGGGTTTTCGCGCAATATGCCTAATAGCCCTTGAAAACAGATTTTTCTTTCGTAACAATTCACTGCCGAGGATGCGGAAAACGCAAAGATATGAAGAAACCTGCCTGTTTAAATGTATCTACATATTAAATCGTTTAGAGAGGGATAATAGTTACATCAGATAATATTTTTTAAAAAAATATTTGTTGCACCATGATGTCGTGTAAATTTCACCTGTAATTCACCTGCAATTATCATTTCGACCCATTCATACAAACCATTCTGCCTTTCAATATCTCTTTCAGGATAACACGTAAATCACCGGCTACCCAAAGCTGCATAGCGATGAGATGCAGCTTGGGTAGTCCGAGTAAATTTGCATTGTCAGGCATTTTAATCACATGTACAGCACACGGTTAACGATGTCAGACAAAGTTCTTGGTATTCAAGTTCTTCAGATTTGATGCTATTGTTAGATATACCTTTTCTAAAAAAGGTGTTTACATCATCATTGATCTGAATAGCTTCTTTATCATCGTACTTTTTTGTTATTACCTGGTTCATGTTGACCTCCGTAAAGATTGATTAATTAATTGATTAATACGTTACGAAAAAAGTGAATTTTTCATTTTCCTCACCTCCTTGGTATTTTTAAAAACTAATGCACTCATTAATTTATTCATGAATAAATTAAGACGACCCGTGTCATATCCGTTCAAATCGAGCTCCTTGCTTAAGATAAATTTTCTTTTATTAAATAAAAATGAGAACAACGAATATTCAGCTTTATTTAGTAATGCAAACCTTTCACCTCGAATTACATATAGATTATCGCCATCATTTCTCACCCTAACTCTGTCCTTAAACTCAAGCTCCTGATCCAACAAGTCATACTGAATAAAAATATTTTGTGTTAAGTTGTTGTTATGAGGCTTGTAATATCTGCATTTTCCATCAACTTTACCAGTTAGTGCTATAGCTTCCGTTTTGCATCCGCCTTTACATGACACTGCTATATTGCAATTGACGCAATCACTTGGAAGTATCTTTTTGAGGTTACCAGCATTTGTTCCATCGTATTCACTGAGACGGGACTTAATTTGTTCAAGAGAATCAGTAAAAACATTCCCTACTACGTTTTCCCATACCGGACATGGTTTAACGTCTCCGTCAGCATTCAAAGTCATGCTGTTTGCAAGCCCTATTGTGCAGCCTTTATAGAAATCATATTTTCGATATTTCTCGTCAAGATCGGAGGTAAAACAAAGAGGAATCGGTCTGCTCAGCGAAATTTCGATATTAAAATCTTTTTCGATGGCAATAATTTGGTCCAATAAATGAAGAGCCTCATTATTGCTTACAATATAATCATTATGCTGTGTACCGGAAGGGCTGAGCGGTGACATGCTAAATTTATGTATCTGGAATCGCTCACACAAAAACTTTGCAGTATCATATACATCATCTATATTGTTTATTGGCGATTTCATAACAACCATATTTGCCGTTGTCTTTATATTGTGTTTGGTTAAATACTCGAACCCTTTCAATGTCCTGGCGTAATTATTATTTCCGCCAGCAATTGTGTTAAATTTTTCTTCATGATGACTCATAAATGAGACAAACATACCGGCAATAGTATTTGCTTTCAAAAAGGCAGCCGTATCATTATCCATCAATGATAAGTTTGAATTAATACTGAAATCTATGTTGGTAGTATTTCTTAGATAAATGATTACATTTTTCAACACTTTTTTCTCAGCTAATGGTTCACCGCCGGTAAAAGTTATGTCAAAAACATTCCACTTAGACAGAATATCGATAATCCTCTTTAATTTTTCCCCCTTCTCTTTATAATAGAGTCCCTTCTTCTTAATAAATTCCTCTTTGTAGCAGTATGGACAATGGTGGTTGCAAACATATGTTGTTTCCAGTCTTATAACCAATGGCGTTAAAAAATCAGTCATGATCTCCCCTCCTTTACCTTTAATATATTTTGAATAAACTCCGCTCGCTCTTTAATAGAAGAAGAATACGGAACCACGCAAATAGAATAACCTAACTCAGTAATTACATCCCGCGTTATAGAATGATATTTCAGAGATTCTTCATATGAAAAAAACTTACGCGGCCACCCATTTTTATGGTTCTCGAAAGGTATTGGTTCGACCAGGAAAACTTGCTCATGTATGTTTACTCTCTTCGCCAGGTCATAAAAAACGCCAGGCACTTCGAGATGAAAGAATTTTCGTAACACTATTGGAGCAAAAAAGACTCTATCGAAGTACATAGTGTTAGCATTTGATAGCAACGCGTCGTTAAACTGCTGATCCTTGAGCTGCAAAAACAGGTTTGTAAACTCTTCAGGATTATCCCGGGGAGAATATGTTTCCCTGCCTTTCATTTCATAAATGAGGGGCACTATGCTACAGAATACCTTTTCATTATTTGCCTGCAATTCTTTAAGAATGGACGTCTTTCCTCCAGCCCATCCACCTTCTAAACTTATGATTTTTTTCATTACATGGTTTCTCCCAATTATATGTCTAACGAACCTGTCTGTGTAAATGTGTCTGCTAATATAATCGTTCTAAGATAAGAAAAGGTGACAGTACTTTTTTTAAAAAATGGTTATTGAGTTAACTCCATAATAAATCCAAAGTAACTCAGGCTTCCAGCTTGAGCGTTAATAACACAAGCAGGATGCTTGTGTTACAATATGCAAATGACATATCAGAAATTACTTGTTATTAAGGTTTTTTATTAAGGTAATCCGTGCTTCATAGGGAGCAGTATTCGTTATCTCACCCTGATAGAAGGCAGGACACTCAATGAATTCTTTTACTAACAAAAAGTACCTTTTTAACTTTTCGAATGGTGCGGAAAGTATTCTGAACAGGAACGAGAAGGTGTCAAATTTACACAGGGAAGTGTGCTGCTTTGCCAGTGTCAATCTTTGCATGACATTTTCCATTTTATTTTTTCCTCATTCTATATGATGATACTTTTAAAGGGAGCATTCCCGGTTTTTTGTAAAAAAGCATCCTTAATTTCATCAAAAGATGAAAACCCTTCGACTCCGCTCAGGGTGACGGTGATCGTCATGCTGATCCCTTCGCTTATGTCATGCTGAGCGGAGTCGAAGCATCTTTACCGCTAAGGATAAACTCCGTCGAAGCATAATAAACGATAGTTTTACAAAAAATCGGAAATGCTCCCTTTGTAACTGTTAATGGGATCTGGACAAAACAACCCTGACAGGGTTCAGAACCCTGTCAGGGTTAGCGCTGCTGTAACGTTTCATTAAAACCCCGCGGAAGTTACAAAAAATAAGGAATACTCCCACCAAAATGTATTGCTTATTTCCTATGCCTGATTCCAATCAAAAAACGTACAGGCAATGCTTAACACATGATTTTATTTTGAACCCTCTATGTTTGAGAGATTGTGCACAACCCGGCAGACGGGGATACTCCGATTCTGTCAAATTTTTAACTGCCGGGTCAAAAGCAGAAAATAAAAATGAAAAAGGCGGCTGTTATGCACTTTTTGCCAAAAGCGTGTGGTCTGATCTCCACTTATAGACACCCACCCGCCGCCTGGGTGTTTTGTTTTAAATCGCCATTGTGAATAGTTCTAAGTGGCAATAAAAACAGGAGAGGGGTTTTCGCGCGTTAAGCCTAATAGCCCATTAAAAACCAGATGTTTCTTTGATATTTGTCTTCGGATAATAACCCTGTTTATTTAAATGTGTTTATTTTATTAATCCGTCAACGAGGAGAAATGATGACATTATTTACTAATTTTTTTTAAAAAACTGTTTGATGCACCCTAACAGCGCGATTACAAAAATAAAGCGCATGAGTAATATTTTATATATATATATTTCATTAATCCTGTCACTTTTATCAGGATTTTTACGATTGATTATAGTGAATAGTGTAAGCGTTTCCACGGAACAGATTCCTTTTACTTTTTTGAAAAACCTTGGTAATTACCGCATTCATAAGCGTGTAGATGCAATTCATGAATTGCATCTACATCCGATCTCTAAAATATTTTAAGCTACTGATGTTTTCAAAAAACTAACGTGTTACACTATAAGCAAGATGCTTGTGGTACAGTATGCAGAAATTTACAAAAAATCGGGATGTTTCCCATAAACCTTGGACCATAAAAAAGGCGTATTAATGTTTGCGCCTTCAATCCTAATAGTCTGTTAAGCAGAAAGAAAAATGACGTCTGACAAAAAAATTATTATTGACACGAAAAAAACAAAGTGTAATATCTTTCCTGTTTCCCCCTATACAAAAGGAGAACCTCTGTTATGAAGGAACAGATTGTGACCAACGTCAATACCGCACCTGAAAAGGAGAATGATAAAGAAATCCTCAATGAAATTTTCCTTGCAAAATACACGCAAGGACAAAACAGAAAAAATTCCCTCCTCCAGTTTGGGCTACAGAATCCAAAACAATTGTTGGCTAATTGCACACCTACCTCCAGAGAAGAGGCAATAACAAAATTTGCAGTTCAACTCCTCCGTGATGCCCGGCAAGAGAAAATGCCCCTTGCCGGGATGAAGAAAAAGACGGATGATGCCCTGAAAATCCTTTTTGCCTTTTACAAAGAAAAACGGGGCAATGTATCTCCGGAAACCTTGATCCTTATTGCAGAGGCGTATTATCTTGCCAGCGTTGCTATCCTCCCCAAGGGAATAACCATACCCGAAAAGAAAAAGGAGGCGTTAAGTAAAGGCATCGAATTCATCAACCGTGCGATTCGCGCGATTGATCTATTAAAGAATTCTTCGCCAGCGACGGTATCAACTGAAGAGGCGTCATCCCAGGCAAGGTCGAATTCGTCTACCGGAGCGGAGCATCTCACACCGTCGCCCCCAGCGAAGACAAATTCGTCATCCCGAGCAGAAATAAATTCGTCATCCCGAGCGGAGTCGAGGGAAGAAGCCTTCAGAATCAAGAGCCTGCTCTCTATAGAAAAGAATCGCATTGATAGGCATAATTGTGACGATGATACACTTAAAAATATACTGAAAGAAGCAGTTGCAAATGGATGTTGTAAATATAACGAAAAGAAAGAGGACGTCCTCATTGCCGTCCGTCTTTGTGAATTAGGGGAAAATGTGGCGGTAGAGACGCATTGCCATGCGTCTCCAATTAAGTTGAATGACATAAAGGCAAACTACCTCCAAAGGACAAAGCTTTACTATTTTCTTAATAAAGACAATGACAATACGCTGAAATATATGAATAAATGCATAAATTTACTGAAATACAGATATCTCTCACATCGCCTCTGGGACGAGACAGTGGGTTTTATCGAAAGGTTAATGCTGGATAAAAGTTCACTATGGAAGAATTTTGCGTTAGGGGCGTATGAGGCATGCAGGAAGCAGGAATCAAAGACGGGTATATTACGCCTTCGGTGGTATTGGTCACGACGAGGGGATCTGTATGATATGGCCTTTTTAGCAGCAAAAAAAAATGGTGATAAGATGAGAATGGCGGAGATAAGCGATTCGCTCAAGAGCCGCACTTCGCTGCGTCTGTCTGCATTGCAGAAAATAAAGGGGGAAGATAATAGAATCAAAGAATTCTATGACAACATTGAAAAAAATTATACGAATAGTTATGTAAAAGGTTCGACCGATGAGGCAGAACTCTCTGAAGAAATTGGGAAAAAGCCTCCGGAAAAAATTGATTATACAAACGTGCCGAAGGGCTGGGTGGTCATTCACTTTTACCTGAATCAACTGGAAGGAATGGGATATGCTATTTTGTATGACAAGGAAGCAGATACCTGGCAGTACAAGGATTTCCCTTATAAAGAACTCTTTAATGCATTCATTACCTGGCAGACAAATTATTCTCTGTACAAAGAAGGGGCGGCCAGGTATCTTGTGGAGCTTTGCAGAACGATCGGCAGTGCCATGCCCTTCCTTTTTGAGAACGACTTTATTCCGCCTGAAAAAGATGTGCTCTTTATCCCCCACGACTTTTTGCACCGCCTGCCATTGCACGGGGCGATTAAAGAAGAGACAAATGAGGTATTCCTCCAAAAATGTGCGTGTTGTTACCTTCCGGCATGGTCATTTGCCGAAGGGAGTCGTGCTGAGCAGGAGAATGCTGACCAGAGTTGCGCCGGGCAGAGTCTTGATGAACAGAGTAATGCTGAGCACATTCCCTCCGCTCAGTATAAACTCCGCCGAAGCATGGAGGAGTCCGCTGTACACAAGCATGTCCTTCTGAAAAATTTCGAGGAACATGATCAGAGGTATTTTAAAGACGTTGTGACAATGGACTGGGATTTAAAGAGAATAGCTGCATCTCACGAAGACCTTAAAAAAGTAAATTCACCGGAACTCCTCACCATCCTCTGTCATGGAGAGGCGGATATGGTGAATCCTTTCCGGTCAAAACTCAAATTGGTGAACGGCGGCATAACCCATCTTGAAATTCTCAAATATGTAAATGGGGTAAAAGACACACAGATCATCCTCGGCGCATGCGAGACAGACCTTGTCCCGCCCCTTTCCGATGTGATGGACGAACATACGTCCGTTGCTACAGCATTCCTGATAAAGAAAGCAAGGGGGATATTGGGAACGATGTGGGAGGTAGATCCTATTGTTGTGGAAGGTATGATAGAGGAATTTTTAAATAAAGAAAAAATACCTTTCTTACGTAATTTTATTCATACGTGGCAAAAAGAAAAATTTAAAATATGGGCAAAAAAAACCGGCAATACAACAATTTTCTACGACACTATTCCTTTCAGGACATTTGCAGATATAACAACAAAAGTGGATTGATAATATGAAAGAATACGAAAACAAGGAAAATGATATCGACTGTTTTATAAGACAGGCCTATAATCGATACAATACGGAAGATGCAAGAGAATGTTATAAAGAAGATGCTATTAGAGCTATCATCGGGACGTATTACAGTGATTTATGTAAAAAGGCCCAGCAATTAATATACAAATACAAAGATCGCTTAAAGCCACAGGTTTATCCAAAAGATGCAACTTATAAAAAAAAGGTATCTCAATCTCAAATTAAACCCGAAGATGTCGTTCATGATTTCATAATAAAGAAATTATATGAGAAAGATGCTCTTTCTGATTATTTAAATCGTGTGTATAATCACATAATAGCATTTTTATACACAGTATTAAAAAATTATTTTATTGATGCTTATACACATAGGCCAAAACAGAGCGACCTACGGAAAAAGGAAGATACCCTTCAGGATAATCTGTACATAACTAATAGTGAAGAAGGCAAAAACGAAGGAGATATAGAACTTGAAGAAGAATTAAAAGAAGAATATCAAAAAAAACCTGTTCAATTATCAGAAGAATTTAATATTGATGTTTTAGGCACTAAAAAAGGCAAAGAAAAATCCACATACTCTTTTATAGATGATTGGCATGAAACCCCCAAAAATAGGAAAGATTCTGAAGATGAAGAAGAAATAACAGAATAT
This sequence comes from Candidatus Kuenenia hertensis, assembly GCA_021646465.1. Classification (GTDB taxonomy): domain Bacteria; phylum Planctomycetota; class Brocadiia; order Brocadiales; family Brocadiaceae; genus Kuenenia; species Kuenenia hertensis. The sequence goes on from SOET01000003.1 coordinate 126,868, forward strand.
CAAAAAAAACTTGATGAATTATCAGAGAAATATCCTCTTGAAGTGAAATTACTTTTAGAACTATCTAAAAAAGATTTAGTCTACATAAAAGACCCTAGCGAATTATATAATGAATACAACATGGGGGAAAAAAGTATAAAAAAATTTTACATTAAAAAGGGGGCTTATATTGAAATTGTCAAAGAAGAAGGCCAATTTCATTATACCAATATTCTGGAAAATCATGGAGAAGGCTTAGAAAAATTAGTTTTACCTGACAACAAAATAACCTTTGTACTTACAAATGAAGAAATGATCGAAAAGGCAATTGAAGTGCAGAAAAAGAATATTGAAAAATCACAGGAAGAAAATTGCCCCGAAAAAGAAGAAATTGAAATTGACTATACAGGAATCCTTGAAAAATACGGAACAAATTTAAAAAAAGTAACTTTTCCAGATGGAAAAATATCTTTTAGGCTATCAGAGAAAGAAATGATAAAAAGAGCGACAGATTTTCTAAAACAGCGAATGCATAGATTTTTTATGATTATAGAAAAAGAAAAAAATCTATTAAATTAAGACACCATATATCTGTTATTAACGATTTATTGAATAGACAGGCAGGGTTATGAAATGATACAAGAACATCCACGTTATCAAAAAATGGTTACGCACAATGGAAATGAGATAGAATTTGTTATATTTCACAAAGAATATAAATTAAGATCTCACGCGGCAAAACACTTCCTTCACACGTATGAATGGGAAACCGGCTGGATAAAAATCTACCGCGAGGCATCATTGCTGGACAAATATAATCTTAATGAAATAAATGAGTTACGCACTAAGGTAAGTGATAGTTTAAAGGAAATGAATTGTCCTTATATAATAGCAAGTGAGATGGAAGTTAATGATTCTTGCCGTGTATGCAACTTATTTAGAAAAAAATGTTATCTTACAGGAATAGAAAAATTACAGTCACTTTATGTAGAGCTTATTCGACATAGTATTGAGAAGGTGCTTCAAGTTCCTCGCTACGCAGAATTTGTCGATTTTTATTGCGGGCAAGATATATTAATCGGTGTAAGAGAAGGTCCGGTAATAATTAGAACCTCTTTACTGTCAGAGCAGAAACCTGTTTACAATGTAATGACATCATTTGTTCCTCTTAGTTTTGGTATAAAAGTAAAGTTTGCAGATATCATTAATGATGAAAGAATTAATATCAAAGAAAAAGCCCGCAGAAATCACATAGAATGGTATGAAGAAGATACGTGGCGGATAGCTGTGCATTCAAGTAAAGAAAACAAAGTAGAAAAGAAGATTACAAGAACTGAAAAAACGGCAAAAGAATGGATAGATGCGTTTTATAATTTTTACGATGATAAATTTTAAAAACTATCATGAATAAAAAAAATGAAAATAATCAAGAAGAATGCCTTCGTCAGTTAACAGAGGATGTTTCCCATTATTTATGGGCATTATCTGAATGGTTTGAACCAACGAAAGACCATTCCGATACATACCTCTTTTTGGAAATAATTGAAAGACGTTCCAGCGCAAAAAAACTAATTTCAGGATTGAACAGAGTCAAACGAGATAAAGACGAATATATTAAAAAACTTGAACACATGATGGAAAAAGGAGAAACCGGATATAAAAAGTTCTTACTGCAAACTGATAGAATAGAAGATATCGTCGAAAATTCAATCCCGGAGATATTGAATTATTTAAAGTCCACACTTGGAGAAATTACACGACTTTACAATGAATCTCTTATTTGCGAAGAAGACCCATTAGAGGAAGAATTATATGATCTGGAAATGGATTTTATCTGTTCTTTCACAAGACTATACCATGTCAAAGAAACCGTTCATGATATAAAGGTATCTGCAGAATCGTTCTGTTCTGAATTAACGAACATTGAAGCTGATTTTAAAAAAAGGTTTTATTGTTTTGAGCCTGTGACAGATTTTTTTTCATATCAAAAAGAGACTTTGCGGCCCTGTGATAAAGAATGGTGGTATCTGACAAAACCCGATTGTTATAGAAAACATTTATTTGCCTACATTGAAGGTGATCTTGTGCCTGAAAAAAGACAAGCGATGGAACAACATTTAGCCGGATGTGCTGAATGTGATAAAGAATTGAAGAAGATTGAAAAATCCTACGAAATGACCGGAAAAATAGCATCGCTCTATGCGCAACCAGTGTCAGACGAGAATTGCCCCAAGCCGGAAGATTTGAGCGCGTATGCCTTAGACAAATCTGCATTAACTACTCCAATGGTAAATTCCATAAACGAACATGTTTCTACCTGCATCTACTGTCTGGATGACGTAGTTAGTTTAAGAGCAGCAGCGGCAACACCGAGAGAAATAAAATTTGCAGAGATTCCGCTTGCTGCAAAGGCTCGATATAAGATGAGGAAGTTCCTTACCAAGGTAAAGGGCTTTGCACAATTTCCCAAGTTATCCGATTTGCTGCCAGAATATATAGGTATTGCTCCCCAAATGGGCATTGTGTTTTCACAGCCAATGTCCGGTAGCAGCAGTAAAATAGTTGATATTGATACCATGCATCATTTAAAAGTTCATGTAGATAATGAAAACAAGATTACACTTTTGCCCAATCCCGGCACAGAAGAGTTACCTGAAGATAAATTAAACTTATGCAAGGCATTTGAACGGGGTAAATTTTATTATAAGGTATTTATTTTTTATATGGAAGGTACGAAGGAAAAAATAAAAGAAATAAATTCTGGAACAGATGAGTATTTACCATTCAGAATAGATCAGCAGGATACCAACTTTTTTATAGTATGCTTGTCAAAAGATGAGAATAATCTAATTGGGCAAACGGAGAAACTTTTAAATGCCGTAAATAATGAATCGAAAGTGGAAATAAGCAATATAGTGTGTTTGTTTGTGGATATACAAGAAAAATGAGACATGGAAAAACAACTATAATAACTATAGAAAATGCCTTCAAATCATTCACTATCTTCGATGAATTTCTAAAATTTCATTCCATCAGGGCGACAAAATAGATGTATATCTTGTGGGAAACAGCGGTCATTATCTCGGAAAAAGTCAGTCCATTATAGGTCTCATGTTGATTCAATCTTTTTGCTGTTTCAATCTTGTAGATTGAACCGGAAGTTTTGACCAAGTCGGCTTTGCCTTTTTCTTGCGAATATGAGAAATATCAAATGTTTTTGGTTCAATCGTGGACGATTGAACCAGCCGTGGGGAGTAACCTTCTGCCGTCTGCTTGAAACGGCATAGGTTGCTGCCAGGAGAAAACTCCTGACAACGTGAAAATCCCGAGCGGAGTCGAGGGAAGTATCACTATACCTTACGAGTTCACAAAATGTGATTTTTAGTTGTAGAGCGAAGGGTCTCCTCGCCCACTCTATATTGGTATTGGAGAAGTTGTACTTCGCTCTATATTTCGTAATCTATGAACTCGTAAAGTATACATATCTCAAAATACAATGGAGATTCGAAAATGCAGGTTAAAACAGTTTCAGTAAAACTTACCTTCCTCGAACCCTACCGCATGGCTAAATGGATTGACTGGGATGATAGAGAAAATGATGTCCGCGCCATGAGAGGGCAAACTTTTGTCCAGTGGAAGGATGAGGGCACAGGCGGCCTGCCTATCATAACGGGTTCCATAATACGCTCCGCAACCTTAAAGGCAGCGGAAGAAATCCTCAGCCTGAATAACGGTACATGGGAAAACATTAACTGCTGTAACGGTGCATTTCAAACTGCTAAACAAGACGAAGCTCCCGCCTTCCTCCGAAAACGGCATACACTCCAATGGAATGCTAATAATGAATGTACAGATAATAATAACATGTGTCCCTATTGTATCCTGCTGGGAAGGTTCGATACGTCAGGCAAAGACCATAAAAAGTACAAATACAAAAAAGAAGATTACCATATCCATTTCGGCAATTTTTATCTCGGTAAAAAGTATAAAAAAAATGGCATGCACATAGAAGACGTCGCCTTAGGGCGTATTCTCAACCGTGTGGATTTCGATACCGGCAAGGCAAAGGATTATTTCAGGACGTGGGAAGCGGATTTCGAAGCCATGCCTGAATATGAGGGTAAGATAACCATAAATAAACATGGCGAAGAGGCAGAGTGCCTCCTCCTTCATTCACTCGGCTTCATTGATAAACTCTGCGGCGCCCTTTGTAAAATAGAGGTAATTCAGAGAACAGAGCCATCTTCCATTTCTTATGAAAAACAAACACCTTCGCCTGGAAAGCCTCAAACCGGTCCGAAATTACCTGATAAACAAAAGGATGATTTGCTAAAAAGTTGTGCAGTAGAAATTACAAAAGCCTTTAAGGATGCTGATTGTTTAGAAAAGGTAAGGACTCTTGCCGATGCAATACGTTCGATGCGCCTTCAGAAACCGGATATTCTAGACAAGCTGCCAGAAGGCAGGAAAGGCAGAGACAATAAGCATCATCTATGGGATAGAGAGGTTGATAAAAAACCCGTCCGGATAATATTGAAAGAACTCTGGGAGAGCTTTGCACCTGGCGTTGCCTCCGGAGAAATTGAGGAGTTGAAAAAAGAGGAATTAAGAAAAAAGGCATGGAGACATTTTGCTGAAACACTGGGAAGTTATTTGTATTTCTTCTATAAAAAAGATACCGGGGGGATCTCTTTGCGCTACCGGCCTCTGGGTGAAACCGAATATTCAAAAACCCACAATGCAGAGCGGGAAAAAGGCGCCGACCTTTTCATCCCCCTAATCCCCCAAGGAGGAACAAAGGCAATAAAGGAATAGGTCGTTACGGGAAATCTGAGGTCAGTTACACCTTTTTATTTTGGCGTGCAGCCAAATACCGGTATTGCCCGGGAGGGGAGAATGCAGGAAGGTCTGGAAATCGTTGAGCATACCAGTTTCAGAATATTGCTGGATAAAAACAATAAATACCGTGTTCCCAGGTCAGTTATAAGGGGCGCCCTCAGGCGCGATCTCAGAATTGCCTTCGGCGCGGGATGCGCTGTCGAACTGGGCAGGCAAGTCCCCTGTAATTGCAAGGTATGCACCGAGATGAGAAAGATAACGGTAATGGACTCTACCAGCAACTTTTCCGAACCGCCTGAAATCCGGTACAGGATCGAAAGAAACCCTTATACTTCCACCGTGGAAGAAGGGTCTCTGTTTGATTTGGAGGTCGGACATGAAGGTATACCTTTCCGTTTCGTTCTCAGGTATCGGGGATATGCCTTGCCTGACGAACTCATAAGCGTATTCCGGTATTGGGAAAATAAAATGGCCTGGCTTGGCGGATTTAGCTCTACAGGCAAGGGACGTTTCTCTCTTGATGGTTTAAAGGTATTTGTGTGGGATCTGTCAAACAATGACGGCCTTGCCTCATTTATTAAAGAAAGAGGATTACGGGGAAATGAAGACGATTTAACAAAGAAGAGTTTTTCAGGGTTAACACCTTTGAATTCCCTTAAACAAACGGAACATCTTACTCCTTGTAAAGACAACCTCATTCCATTGTGGACAGAGGTTTCTTATGCCATAGACGTAGGTTCTCCCCTCCTTACAGCAGACGTTATCTCCGCGCTTATAGAACCCGGCAACAAGGATGCAATTGCTTACCGGAAACGCGTTTATTCGGATGGGGAAAAGAATCCTCCCAGGATACAATTTGCTGTCAAGGCGGAGACACATCGCGGCATCTTCAGAACTGCCATTGGCAGGCGGGCAAACGATGATGACCTTGTAAAGGACAGCCATGAGGATTGCGCCGGCGTCTTGTGCGGCATATTCGGAAATGAACATGAAGCAGGCAACATCCGCTTCGAAGACCTGGTAGTGGATAATGAGGATATAGTGGAAAAGCATATAGACCATGTGGCGATAGACCGGTTTAACGGCGGGGCCGTTGATAAGAAAAAATTCGACGCCTTCCCTCTTGCCGGAAGTCCCGGTAAACCGTTGAAGTTAAAAGGAAGATTCTGGATAAAAAAAGAGATTTCGGACGATGATAAAAAGAGGATTGCCGCCGCTCTTTCCGACATCCGTGACGGCTTGTATCCCCTTGGGGGCAGAGGGGGCGCCGGTTACGGATGGGTAACTAAGCTCTGCCTTGAAAACGTGCCGGAAGAGATTAAAAACGCTATGCGCGATAGTACTCCATATACGACCGAAAGCACACCTCCGGCCAGTTATGAATTCCCCAAGGTAAATGTGCCTGCGTGGAAACCTGATCTCTACTATTTCCCTTATATCTTTTTGCATCCCCATAGTACCGTCAAAAGGGAAAAGAAGGTGGTCGGCCATGAAAAGTTTCATGATAATTTTATTTCCGGCAAGATAGTTTGTACCCTTGAAACGCTTACACCGTTAATAATACCCGATACCGGCCCTGAAAACGTGAAAGTTGAAAATGAGCACGAAAAATACGACTTCTTTTCCATAAACGAAGAGACCATGATACCCGGCTCGGAGATATGCGGTGTAATAAGCGCCATATACGAATCACTGACGAATTCCTGCTTCCGCATATTTGAAGAAGAACGTTATATATCCCGCAGAATTACTCCCCCAAAAAAGAAGGAAAAAGAAAAGAAAGATGAACCGCAAATTAAATGCGGCATTGTGGAGGAAAAAAACGGGAAATTTACGATCATAACAACATGGAAAACGATTAGGGGAAAGAAAAAAAATAAAGAATTATATCTTTATCGATTACCCCTTTATGATGATAAAGATGTCACCAATGCTATCCCTTTTGATAAATCAAAAGAGAAGTACGAAGAAAGAAGGCAAGAGATTGAGGATGCGATGGAATGGAATGAGGAAATTGCAAAAATCGCGAAAAAAAACTGCACATTTCTGAACGACCCTTGCAGGGTGGCAGAAAAGGAGGACATCCTTCAGGGCAAACAGGAGGTATGTTTCCGGCTGGAGAAAGGGAAAAACCCGAGCGATTATCTGGCGTATCTTACAGATGAAAAATCTGATAGTCGTGATGTATGTGAAGGGTATGTCAAATTTACGGGATTGAACACGGTGCAGATAGATAAGAGTTCCACTCTCAAATTTAAAAAGGATGAATATGATAGATTCCTGAAAAAATATTTTGATGAGGCGAAAATAACAGTAACAGAAGAAGGAAATGATGTGTCCGTCGATCTGTGCGGTATTGAAGAAGAAAAGCTAAAGGCGCTGGAAACGGTTTTTAATGATATAGTAACGGGAGATATTTATTCGCTTAACTCCAGGCATAACACATATGAATGGAGGTCGAGCCTGAAAGAGAAGTACCCCAGGCCCCGTCTCTGGTTTATAAAAGACAGCGTGCAGTATAATATCCCGAAGCGTTGCGAACGTGTATTTCTTGCGTCCACAAATAGAAATAAGACTACAAATAAATATGAAATACCCCCAAAGGTACGCAGCCAATACAATAGCATCCTGGAGGACTACAAAAAGAATTTTGATCATGTTGAAGAGAAGTTTAGAACGATAACACAAAACGAAAAACTCAGCGATGGCGACCTGGTGTACTTTATTCCTGACGCAAATGATACATGCGCCGCAGCGGTATTTCCCGTGCCGCTATCAAGGAAGGCCGATGGGAAAACACTGGGTGGACGACTTCCCCATTCTTCCCTCTTTCCCTGTGTAAAAGAAAAGGCTGTGGATATTCCTGCGGAGGCGGCTAAATATCTGGATTCAAAGGTATTGCAATTACACAATGAGGGCGTGTGCCCTGCATGCAGGCTCCTCGGAACTACCTTTTACAAAGGCAGGGTGAGGTTTGGCTTTGCCAAACTTGAAAACAATGCAGCATGGTATTCGGAAAATAACGGCGGTGACGGATATTTAACGCTCCCCCTCCTCGAACAACCGAGGGCAACGTGGCCATTGCCCGATAATAAATCAGAAATACCCGGAAGGAAATTCTACTATCATCACCACGGCTGGAAGGACGTGAAGGGGGAGAAGAAGACAAAAAACAATTGCTCGGTAAAGGCGCTTGATAAAGGCAACCGGTTTTCTTTTGAAATCTACTTCGAAAACCTTCATCCATGGGAGCTTGGCGTATTGCTCTACAGCCTTGAACTGGAACAAAAAAATAATCTGGCGCATAAAATGGGCAAGGCAAAGGCATTTGGCTTTGGAAGCGTGAGAATAACGGTGGAGAACATATGGGAAATGGATAAAGAGGGGAATTGGACAAACAGCAATCAAAAGAAGAACGATTGGCTGGAGACCGGCTTCAAAATGTTGGAAGATAAAGAGTGGTTTAACGCTACAAACTGGTATGATGTGGAACACATTAAAAACCTGAGAACCATTCTTCGTTTTCCAGAGGAAAACGAGCAAACCTGGAAACATCAGTATCCGAAGTTAAAAAAAGAGGAAAAGGAAAATAAAAGCGACACGAAGGGACTGCCGGGATATGGATATATAGAACTGAGAGAAATGCTGGCAGGGACTTCTCCTGACATAAAAAAACGGTTTTTTATCGAACCGGGTTTTCCATGGCATCCGTTTCCCGCAGATGTAACTACAGTCAAAGAAGATGACAAAAAGGGTTATCGGAAGGACAAGAAAGACGCCGTCAGAAAACACACAGGGATTGTAAAATCTATTGACCGTAAGGGGGGGGGATTATTAATATTGTAAAAGATGATGGGCGTGATACTATAAAAGGCAAAATAAAAGACGTAAATCATCCCGATAAACTTGAGAATGGGAAAAAGATTCGATATACCATTGCTGAAGGACTTATTCCTTTAGCGCGGGATATTGAAATTATGTAACACTTTAGTTTTTTGAAAAAGTAGGGGCGAAGCATTTGCCCGTTTGGGTATCAGGTTATAAACTTGAACCCGCAGAAAGTGCATTACGAGATTGCTTCGGAAAAAACCCTCGCAATGACACGCTTTTGTAATTGCGAGGTTGCTGAGGTTGTTTCGGAAAAGCCCTCGCAATGACATGCTTTTGTAATTGCGTGGGGCTTTTCCGGCTTTTGTCATTGCGAGGGTTTTTTCCGAAGCAATCTTTTTTATAACTATTCAGCTAAGGTATTACCTTTGCTCCTACCGTTAGTGGACAACGGTGGTACTGAAGCCGCTAAAGATATGGCACACAACTGCCCCCCGCTGGCGGGGGATTAAGGGGGTGGAGTTGTGCGCCACATCCGCTGCCATTTCAGTACCACTGTAAGTCATAAACGGCACGGACAAATGTGTATTTTCGCTGAATAGAGTTACAAATTGATACGATTTGTTTGACTATATATCCGTATTCATTCATGGCAGATTGCAGAATTCAGGTTATACTTAAAGCGACTTTTAGAGCAGGAGAGGAGGTGTTTATGTCGGTATTATTGAAACTTGATATGCCGGAAGGCGCATTTTCAGCGCTTCGCAAAGACCCGGATGAATTTGCTAAGGAACTGCGTCTTGCAGCGGCAGCAAAATGGTATGAAATGGGAATTGTGTCGCAGGAAAGGGCATCTGAAATAGCTGGTTTATCCAGGGCGGAATTTATATTTTCTTTAGCAAAATTTGGTGTATCACCATTTCAATATTCTGTAGAGGAAATCAAAGAGGAACTTGCCCGTGGGTAATTTGTGGGTCTGCAACACGTCCCCCCCTTATACTTCTCCATAAAATAGGACAGATCGGCCTCCTGACTGACTTATGCGAGAAGCTTGTAATTCCAAAAGGTGTATTGGACGAGGTCCTTTATAATAAGGAAGATATAATAACCTGGGATAGATTTTTTTCTTCAGAGAAAGTAAAAGTTTTAAAAAACACCATTACGATAAAGGAATCTATCGCCGGCTGGGATTTGGGAAGAGGTGAATCAGAAGTTCTTTCATGGGCAGTAAATAATTCTGGATATGAGGCAATATTGGACGATTTGGACGCCAGAAGGTGTGCACGTAGCCATAATGTTCTTATCCGTGGAACTGTAGGTATTATTCTTCTGGCGAAAAAGAGAAACCATATTTCAAAAGCAGCTCCTCTCATAGAATTATTGATAAATGCCGGTTTAAGATGCGACCTGAAATGGATAGAAGAAGCGCTTGAGCTTGTAAGAGAAAAATTAAAATAAAAAAATTCCGGAATCCTATCGGCGGAGCAGATTTGTACCTATCCATGGGTTTATTTGGCTTATAACGAAGTATGCATCTTCCTATGTTTTCGAACATTTGCAATGAGGTTGAAATGCATCCTAATGCCTTTAAACATATTGGGTTATTGAAAAAACATCTCCTGCCACAGGGAAAAGAATACTTCGAAAGACATGGCTCTATGATAACATATCCTGGGGTTTTCGAAAAAAATGTAAATTAGACAAAAAATGGTTTCCTCGCAACAAGTACTTATGACATGAGAAACGATAGATTTTCGAAAACGTGGGTTTTCCATCAGGGGCAATAGAGGTTTTCGAACTCTTTGCGGGAAGTTAACCTATTGATTAACTACGATTTACATTTTTGGGATAGGTAAAAATGGTGACTTTTAAAGATAAACGGAAGGGGGTTTTCGAACATTTTCATGGTTTTTTAAGTAATATGATTATAATGCGTTGCAAATGGCCATCTTCTCGCCATACGTATAACTTCCGGAGTATGGAAATGTTAGAAGATAAGAGAAGAAATTAATGTCACGGTACCACGTCTAATCCAATTATATACTCCAGCGCGTCCTTGAAGTTTGTTAGAAGATAAGAGAAGAAATTAATGTTGTAACGTATTTTCGTTGTCACTTTTTTGTAAAATGAGCGACTAATCTTATGAAATGACAACGAAAAATATTCTTAAAAGATTTTTAAACAAATCAAATTTCATTTCTGCATATCGGCGTATTGCCTCCAGGAACGCCGTTGGCGGTATCGATGGCGCTTCTGTAGAAGCGTTTGGCCGGCGCCTTGACCGGAATATCGATAAACTCCTCAAGGAAATCAGCGAACGGCGCTACATTCCCCAACCCGCCGCAGTAACCTACATACCTAAATATAATGAGAAACGTGAGTGGAGAGAACTGGGCCTGCCTTCCGTAGCAGATAAGGTTGTACAGGCTGCCCTGCTACAGGTTGTAGAACCACTGGCGGAAAGGATGTTCCTCGACTGCAGTTATGCATACCGCCCGCATAAAGGGTACTATAAGGCAATACGGCGCGTGGAACACTGCCTGAACCACAGAAAGAAAACGTGGGTAATGCAGAGGGATATCTATCACTTTTTTGATACCCTGGATCAGGATATTCTCATCGGTCAATTTTCAGAACTCGTCGGCGGAGAACCTGTTTTAACCGAACTGGTAGTCTTGTGGTGCAGGATGGGGCTTGTTGAGAGAGACGGAAGGTGGAGAAACGTTGAAACAGGCACACGGCAGGGCAACGTCATTTCACCCATCCTTTCCAATATTTATCTCCATCCATTGGATAAATTTGCAACCAGTCTCACTACGGACTGGATACGGTATGCAGATGATTATTTATTGCTTGGCAATACCGCGCAGGAGGTAGTTGATGCGGATGTCAGGGTCAAACAGTTTTTAAAAGAATCACTTCACCTGAAATTGAAAAACGAGACATCACTACCCTGCCATATTAATGAAGGGTTTTCATTCCTTGGAATCCGCTTTTGCAACAAGGACAGGACTATTGACCCGGAGAAGATAGAGAAGATAAAGAGAAAGATACGATGGATGCTGTCAAAGAAACATACAGAACCGCCTGAAGAAATTATCCTGAAGTTGAGAGAAATGGCGCAAGGGTGGCGGCGCCATTATGATTTCATCCATCCCTCAAAACAATTTACCCAAATAAATGAATTTTTGGAGAATGAGTTTGTAAAGCTTACCAGTGCACAGATTAAAGGGCTGCATTGGAGCAGTAAGCCACCCAGTGTCCCTTTCCCCTCTTTAATTACAGATATTGAGTCAGATGGTATGAGAAAAACAAAATACCTCTGGAAAAAAGCAACTGAAGTTCAAAAGGAAGGCGACGTTGCTTCTATAAAACGTAGTGCGGAAACAAAGGTATCAAGAAAAAGACGGCGCTACAAAAGAGAAAGCGGGATGAGCGGTAATCTGGTGGTAACAACGCCAGGATATTTTATAGGAAAAAGGGGGGAAATGGTTATCGTTAGGAATAAACAGAAGATCGTCAGTGAAATGCCTGTTATCCGGCTGAAGGGATTAACTCTGATTGACAGGGGTACGTCTATTTCAGGGGACGCGATAGAGCTTTGCATGAAAAATGAAATCTATGTACATTTCGTTGATAGCAAAGGAAAAATCATTGCGATAATAAGACCGCCAGAGGGGGCTTCCGGAGATGTATCCTTGCGGCAAATAACAGAAAGGGATAAAGAACGGGGCCTAATGCTTGCAAAGATGTTTGTCCTCGGAAAAATTAAAAACCAGTTTGCCCTGCTCAAATACTACTATAAATACCCGTTGAATCGGGAGAACGGGTTTGGGAAAAAATTCATCGGGGAGAGACAATATCTCGAAACGCTTATTAAAAAAGTGAAAGAGGCCGCGTTTTCCTCAGAACCGGCAACTTTTCGGACTCGGCTTATGGGACTTGAAGGTTCGTTTGGTGCGACATACTGGTCATTGATTGGACACCTTTTCCGAAATGGAGTGGTATTCTCAGGGAGAATAAGGTATGGGGCAAAAGACGTTGTGAACGCCGCCTTGAATTACGGTTATGGTATCCTTTATGGAGAATGTCTTAATGCGACACTCAAGGCAGGATTAAACCCTATGGCCGGGTTTCTCCACAGTTATCAGCAGGGAAAACCAACGCTTATTTATGACCTTATCGAGGAGTTTAGGCCGTTTACTGTGGACAGAGGAATATTTGCCCTGTTTAACAGGGGAGAGAAACTTGAGATGGATAAGGAATATCTCCTTACACCGGAGTCAAGGAAAAAGATTGCAAAATGCATTATTTCCCATCTTTCAAGCGATGTCTGGTTCCGGGGAAAAGAGATTGCCATTTGCGAGGCTATCCAGGAACAGGCGCATAACATCAAAAAACACCTCCTCAACACGGCTCAATACCGGCCGTTTCTCTGCCGGTGGTGAAGACTGAGATAACGCTTTGGTTTTTTGGAATAGATATTTTTTTCATGTTATTCCCCCTCCTTTTGGTTTAAATTTCATTAGTCTTTCTGCGTCTTTTATATCCAATTCTCTTCCAGTGGCTATTTTGTTTTTAATTAGCTGCTCTTTTCCTATAAAAAATACAGGAATGTCTGAACTCCCGAAAACATTACTGATTTTATTTTCCCATATTTCTTCCCAATCAACTCCCGTAACAGAGGTTAGTATATCAATTCTGTTTGGTTCGTAACCAAGTTGTATTACAAACCCTGTCTTGCAAAAATCTTCAGCTTTTAATTCTAACGAACCAAATCCGAAATCTATTAATGCCGCAACAATGTTTTTTGCATTTTCTTCAGAAGCTTCAATTAAAACATCAAGGTCTCCTGTTGACCTTGGTCTTGAATGTGCAGTTACTGCATGAGCACCAACTATAACATATTTAACTTTGTGATAATTTAGTAATTCTAAAAACTCTTTGAAGTCTTTGGTCATAGAGATTTGGCCCTTTCAAATGGTAATAATTTCTTATTATTTGTTCCATAGCATCTATTTTTTCTTTTATTGACTTTGTTGCCCAATATTCCAATGAATCTTTTTCCTGCTTTTCGGCGTCTTCCAATCGATATTTTTTAATTACTTTTTCCATTAGTTTTCTCCTTAAAGTTAGTTTCAAAGTACCCTGAATTTTATAAGGGCTAAAGATTTTCAGCCCCCTATGTTGAAGTGTTTTGTTTTAAAAAACAACCAAAAGTCAGAAGATAAGAGAAGAAATTGATGTCACGGCACATGAATAAGTATAGGCTTTTGGCGGATAAAGTAAAGCGTAATTGTTAGAAGATAAGAAATTAAGCTCCTGTTCTAAGATTGTAAATCACTTACAAATTATTTTTTCGTTGTCATTTTTCTTGTAAACTGTACGACTAATTAAGTATTAACTACCGGCGTCTTGTTTAGTGTGAAATCCAATGTCATTAAGTTAAGGATTATTTGATTAAAACAACCCCCTGAATTCCCCTTTTCTAAGGGGGACTTTTACGGCAGGCAGCTTAACTTAATGACATTGGTGTGAAATCCTGAACCATTGAACTTATTGGACCCGCAAAAGAGTCTCACCAAAATAGATTCTTCGCTTTGCTCAGAATGATAAGGGAGAAGGAATGAAGTACAGGATGTATTTTCGCGCCAACCATCACCCATTTATTCATCTACTAAAAATTGTGTAATCCGCGGAATCTGCAGTTTCAAACTTTTTATTCAGAATAAGGAGGATTTTAATATGGCAAAATTATCAGAATTCAGGAAGAGTCATCAGAGGAAAATAATAAAGGAATTTCGTAAAAGAGGCGTACGTTCTTGCGACCTTAAAAACCGTGATTTAAAGACAAAAGAAGATAATAACAGGATTTTTGTGACTTACGGCAACTTAACTGTGAATATCCCCTCGCCGTCTCAGGGTGTTATTGACGAAATAGTGGATGAATTCGGCGGCGTTATCCTTGGTGTTTTAATTGGCGTACCTGTCTTTGCCGTTGGTGTATTGTTTGGTATGGGTATCGGCGTAGGCAGCCACAGAGATTCGTGAAATAAATTTATGAAATTTGCGTCACGACCTGCAAATATAATACGACTACTTAAGCAGAAGATTTGAAAAAACGTATCGTATCACCATCAACCACAGAAAGGGATTTTCAAATGAACAAAATACATTTTATAGAAAAGTTGATTACGATGTTGAAGGCAAGTATCGAAGAGCAGAAAAAATCGTTTGAATCAGCCAGGCAGGCGTCTATTGATTCTGCGGGACGGATGCAGAGCAGGTACGATACGATGGGGATAGAATCGGCATGGGTTGCCGATGGGTTGGCGAGGGCGCTTCACGAGAAAGAATCGAATTTGAGATACCTTGAAACCTTTCATTGTACAGAGCCAGCAACATATGCAAGGGTCGGGAGTATTGTAAAAACAACATCAAGTGATTCACCTGATCATGAATACTTTTTTATCCTTCCTGTCATGAGCGGTTGTGAGTTGTGTGAAAACGGTACGGTAATAACAACACTATCGCCGGAAACGCCGCTTGGCAGGGCATTGATAGGGAAAGAAGCAGGTGAAAAAATAGAAGTAAACTTTCCTGTGCGCCGGACAATTACTATTGAAGAATTAATGTAAAGTTTCCCGCAACAATGAACCGGAGAACATAAACATTATGTACAATACGACAGCAGCATTGAAGTGTACTGACAGAAATTCCAATATCAGTTCAACGACAGCCGGAAGCATGCAGAATCATTGCCAAAACAGGTCGCTCTTTGAAGACGTCCTTTGTCAGCTTGATGGGATAAGGGTACTGGAAAATGATACCCTCAGAGTAAAAGTTACCAACGAGTGTTCTTTTTCCTGTAAGTTTTGCCACCGTGAAGGAAGTATTAAAAGCGGAAATCTGGCGCTGAATACAGCATCAATTTATGGTTTTACAAGATTGCATAAAGAATTAAAATTAACGCAGGCACACTTAACCGGCGGAGAACCAACATCCTATCCTCATTGCAGAGAACTTATAGGCGAATTAAAATCAATTGGCTACCGTGTTAAGATGACCACCAACGGGCAGTTTGAGCCGGATTTAATCAGAAGGCTGAAAGATGCTGGCTTAGATGGAATGAATTTCAGTATACATACGTTTGACGCACAAAAACTTTGCAGCCTTCAAAGACGGGAGAAAAATATTGAATGGGGTTTACAAGCGCTTAGGCAGCAGTTGGAAAATGTGCACATGGCACAAGAATCTGGTATGGAGGTAAAGATCAATACCGTAGTTCAAAAAGATGCGGATATTTATGACGTACTCAGAATAAGCGATTATTGTAAAAATACAGGGATTGGTTTTCGAATATTAAACGATTTGGGACAAGGGGCATCCTCCATTCAACAAATTGACGTGATATTGAAATCAATGAATGCAAATGTTGAAAATATTAATATTATCAATAAGTCTTCAGGCGGCTTTCTCAATATGGTGGCTAAAGATGGTTTTAAGTTTAAAGTAAAGTGCATTAGAAAAAATATGCTGGAAACCCTGTGCGGGAAATGTAAGGAAAGAGATGAGTGTATGGAATGGTTTTACGGGATTAGGGTAGAGCAGGCAAATGGAGGGGCAATGGTGCGATTGTGTATTCAACGGCAGGACTATCCAGCGATGCAGACGTTTGAAGAATTTTTTACATCAAGACAGTTCATGGAGCTTATGTAAATTGATGTCCGTGAAATTCCTGGAGCAAACAGGCAAGAATTTCCTGAACTATTGTCGTCCTTGCAATGCCCCGCACAAACTTAAATCACAGAAATCATGGAAGTAAATATCTAACCCGACTTTCGCAATTCGCACCGAAAAACGGTTATTTTTGGGTATAAATTGACTGGGAACCCTTGATAATCAAGGGGTAGATTTTAAAAATGGCTTGTAGTGCCGACCTACCCTATTGACGCAGGCAAGTGGAATTGAGAAAATGGGTACATGTTTTTACGAGCGAAAACACGGACGAAAGACGGAAAAACACACCGGTATTGGAGTGTTGTGGAGAACCACCGGGTCAACGGAGGACGGGTGGTACAGCGACAAATACTCTATTTGGGCGAACTCAATGACAACCAACGTGCGGGGTGGATTCGGACGATAGAGACGTTTTGGGGAAAAAAGAAGAAGACAAGACAACTGGCATTGTTTCCTGATGACCGCAAAGAATTGCCAGCAATGGCCTGTGAGACTATACGGGTACAGTTGGACAAAATAGAATTACGCCGTCCACGGGAGTGGGGTGCATGCTGGTTAGGGTTGTATGTGTGGGATATGCTGGAACTGGACACATTTTGGAGGCAACGATTGTCACCAAGCCGCAAGGGGACAAGCTGGCTGAATATGCTCAAGGCGCTCGTCTGTTACCGTCTGATCGATCCGGGAAGTGAATTTCGTTTTCACCGTGAGTGGTACATACGCAGTGCGATGGGAGATTTGCTGGGAGAGGATTATTCACTGGCGCAGAAGGATAAGCCGTATCGTTGCCTGGATTTGTTGCTTAAACATCGTGATGAATTATTTGTATTTTTAAAAGGACAATGGAGCAAACTATTTGGTGCGAAATACGATGTGCTGCTGTATGATCTGACAAGTACATATTTTGAAAGCGACCCACCGCCTGCGGGGTCTTGGAGTAAAAAACGTTTTGGATACAGCCGTGACAAGCGTTCGGACTGTGTGCAGGTGGTAGTGGCAGTGGTGTTGACGCCGGAAGGATTTCCCATAGCCTATGAAGTGTATCCCGGTAATACAAGAGATACCGCGACATTAGGAGAGTTTCTGGATCGGATTGAAAAGCATCATGGGAAATTTCGGCGCACATGGCTCATGGATCGGGGTATCCCAACGGAGGATATGCTGGAAAAGATGCGCTTGAGAGGGATTGATTATTTGGTTGGCACTCCCAAGGGGCATTTGACCCGTGTTGAAAAACAGTTGCTCGAACAGACTTGGACGCAGGCGAGGGAAAGCGTCCGTGTGAAAATTCTTCAGCAAGAATCGGAGTTTTATGTCTATGTGGAAAGCAATGACCGGGTAGCAACCTAAATTGGAGAAAAAGTTAATAATTATGTAAGGCATCTTCCTGGATTCCAAAAGCATCAAATATAACCCTCTGTTTTTT